>NZ_JBVHFT010000016.1:0-261733 GCF_055562215.1 Kribbella sp. NPDC020701
GATGGTACTGCGACCGGGAGGTCGTGGGAGAGTAGGACGCCGCCGGACATTCACACTGTTAAGGGCCACCCCGCAAGGGGTGGCCCTTAACATTTCTACCGATGATTCTCCCCAAGCAGCTGCTTGCGGGTGGGAGTGTAGGACCACCACGGGCGAGCGGGGTTGCCGTTGGCTTGGTCCACGGCGGACATGATGGTGTCGAGGAGGCACGGATCGTGGCGGTGTCCGTCGACCGTGCAGATCTTGTCGTAGATGTCGACCGGGTCCCGGCCGGCCAGCTGGTGGACTTCGGTGATACCGGCGCGCTGCAGGTAGCCGGCTACGGCCCGGCCGACGTTCATGAGAGTCGTCAGATCTGAGGCTTTCGTGCTGTCTCGAGTGGTTGGCATCTGTCGATCGTCACCCGCGCTGGGTCCGGTGTCTTGAAGGTTTCGGACACACGTTGATCAGGTCCAGACCAGACTCAGTAGGTCTGGTAGTAGATGAGTTCGCCAGATTCACCAGGGGCGGCGCCCTGGCTCGGGATGAACAGCGTGACCAGGATGGCCGGCTGCCCGTTCGGTGCTCGGAGAGCAGTCACGGTCGGATTCGCGAAGGCCGTGCTGCCGCCGTCGGTGTGGATGGTGGTTCGGTCGGCATTGCCGGTTTGATAGTCGTACACGAATGTGCGCCAGGAGCCGAAGTCACCTTTGGTGTACTGGCCCTCGATCAGACCGAAGCTGTAACCGCGGAAGACAGCCTGGTCGCGGTCGCCGATCTTGCCGCCGACGCCCCAGTACAGGAGGGCGTAGTTCGGCTGCGCCGCCGTACTCCAGGAGCTGAAGTTGGTCAGGCGTCCGCGTTGCTGCCGGTCCCGGTCGCAGTTCCACCAATAGTGCCCACCGATGTCGATCGTCGAGTGGTCGATGTCGGGAGAGAGGGTGATCCCGTAGATGTTCGGCGTACCCTCGGCGCAGGACGACAACTGACGGGGAGCGTCGAAGGACCGCGTCACCTGGCCGGCCAGCAGGGCGGTGCGGCTGGCGAAGTAGCGGAAGGCGAGGTGATTGTTTCCACCTCCGGGCTGCTCCTGCTCCCAGGCGAGCACGAAGCCGCCGTTGGACGCCTGCGCGATCGTCGGCTGCGATGCCGGTCCAGTGTTGCTGCCGGCCAGCTCGCGAACCCAGTGCCAGTTCAGCAGGTCGGTCGAGGTGGCGAGGTTGACCCGGAAGTGGCCGTCTGCCGCCAGATGGTGCGAGACGGCGAGGTAGCCGCCGGTCGTGTCCTGAATGATCTTGACTGTGTCCATCACGTGACCGGCATCGTCCTGCACCGCATAGCGTTTGCCGGTCGCGCCGCTCACGTTCTCGACGATCGATCGGAGCTCGGCGCGAGCCGGATCCGATGGCGGGGCAGCGGCGGCTGCAGGTGCTGAGACAGTGGCGAGAAGCAGCGCTGAGCTGGTCAGGAGTCTGATGAGCATGGCGGTCCTCCGTGGGGCGGGTGTGTAGGACGCTTGCCCACCGCGGAAGCTCGGGAAACCCGTTGCCATGATCAACGGCCGGGTGCGTAGGGTCTGGGCATGGAGCGTGCGGTGATGGTGCTGATCGTGGGGTTGCCGGGAGCCGGGAAGACGACGTTGGCGCGTCAGTTGGAGGTTGAGCGAGCGGCGCTTCGGTTCACGCCGGATGAGTGGATGGAGGCGTTGCTCGGGGTGAGTGAGGACAACGGGCGGCGCTGGGTGCTGGAGTCACAGCTGTTCTGGGGGCTCGCCGCTCGGGCGTTGACGCTGGGCGTGAGCGTGATCCTGGATTACGGGTGCTGGTCCGAGGCTGAGCGGGACCTGTTCCGGGAGCGGGCCCACGAACTCGGGGCGGACGCGGAGATCGTCGTACTGGATCTGCCGTTGGACGTGCTGTGGAAACGGCTCGAGGCTCGTAATGCGGCATTGCCGGCCGGGACGTTCGCGATCAGTCGGCAGGAGTTGGAGGAGTACGCCGCCATGTTCGAGGTGCCGAGTGCCGCGGAAGTAGCGCGGTGGGATCGCCAGACCGTGGTGACGAGCTAAGCCTCGGGGGCGATACCGACCAGGGCGGCGGCTGCGCAGATGTGGACCGGGGTGAGGTCGGCCGGGGCGACCGGGGCCTGGAGCAAGGTGCCGCGCTCGAACGGCGTCAGTCCGATATCGATGCCGTGGGCACCGGCCACGAGACCGCGTACGTACGTGAGCCAGCCCATCATCGGGATCCCGCGACGGAACACGCCGGCCGCAGCCGCGAGTTCGGTGTCGGCGATGCTGGCCCACTCGGGCTCCCAGATCGTCACGACCGCGCGCAGCACCTGCGCGAACCGCTCGGACTGGGCGAGTGCATCCTCGTCGCTCCAGTGCAGCGTGAGCTGGTCGGAGACCGTGGTGAGCGTGCCGCCCATCGAGAGGTCGAACAGCCACGGCAGCTCGCCGGTGCTCTGCAGATGCAGCCGGGTCGTGCTGGAGCCGTTCGCCAGGACCTTGGTGGTTGCCTCGACCATCTCCTGGAGCGGGCTGGAGCCGTCGGCCTCGAGGACGTGGTACCCCCAGCGTTCGTCCTGAGTCCAGTTGTGTACGTCGGGGAACGCGACAGCGACCGCGGTCAGGGTGCGGCCCACGCGGAGCGCGCGGTGTTCGACGGACTCGTCACGATGGGTCCACTGGGCGCGGAGCAGCCACGATGCCATTCACGCCCTCCGATCGTGAGACGACCAGACCCGAACTGGAGACGGTACGCCGGTAGTCGAGCGCTTGACCAGAGCTCCGCGGACTCGGTGTGAGCGGGCGGCACGGATCTCTGGAGCGGTCACCGGTCCAGTCTGAGGCACCCCTGGGTAGGAGGTCTGCACCGGGGTCCGATTTAGGTAACCACCCGGCCAAAGTCTGGACAACTGTCAAGGAGTAAGGGTGGGGGAGGCGAGCTCGAGTGTCGGGGTCTTGCCGCGGTAGGAGCTCAGCCAGTCCCGGAGCAGCTCGACCCGGCCGGCGTACTCTTCGTTGCCCTTGACGACGGGTGCCTGGTTGTACGCCATGGTGTCGGAGCTCCGGCGGAGCTTGACGTACAGCCGCGAAGACGCCAGCGCATAGCGCTCCATGTCGTCCTGCAGGGCGCCGATGACGGTGATGTTCCGGTCGCGGCCGATCTGCTCGAACAACGCCACGGCCTCGCGGCGGTGCTGGGAACCCAGGTTGCGTCCCAGCTCGTCGAGGATCAGCAGCAGTGGCCGGTCCGAACCACCCGCGAGCGCGGCGGCGCAGACCAGCTTGACCGCTTTCTCGTCCATCTGGGCCGTGTTGCCCTTCACGTTGAACGCGGAGAACGGCCCGCCCTCCGAACGCCGCCACTTCGGCGTGACCGTCCAGCGCCACGGCTTGTCCGGCTCGGCCGGCGGGTCGGGCTCGGGGAACTCGAGCTTCGCGCCGTACCCGCCGTACTGCTGGTCGAGCCGGTCGAATTCCTGCGAGACCAGGCGGAGGCGCGCTTTGATGCCGTCGGCAAGCGACGCGCGGTGTGCGCGCGCGGTGCTCTCGGCCTCGTCCAGTCCTTCGCGGGCCCGTTCGAGGGCGGCGTTCCGTTCGGCGCGCTGGCTCGCGATCTGCTGTTGCTGCAGGCTGTCGAACGTCTCATGCTGCGCGAGGTGACTGCTCAGGGTCCGATGCAGCGCCGGGACCAGGCCGACGCGGGCGCCGAGAGTACCGTTCGACCAGCCGTCCGGACCGTTCAGGATCTCCCAGAGCTCGGTCGGGATCTCCTCCCGTGAGCGCGCGTTCGGGAAGCACCGGCGGATGACGTCGTCGAGCTGTGTGCAGGCCTGGTGGTTCCAGTCGGCCGTCGTACGGCGTTGTGCGTCGTCCGGCAGTCCGAGAAGGAACTCCTCGGCCTCGGCAGGAGTCCCGCCCCAGGCCGTGGCTCTGCTCGTCAGGTCGAGCGACGTCTGCTCCTCCAGCAGCGTCAGCCGGCGCGCGGTCAGGTCGTCGAGGATCCGCTGATGGTCGCGACGGGTCGATTCGAGGTTCTTGAGCCGTTCGTCCCGGACGAGCTGCTGTCCGGCGGCGGCCTCGGCGGACTCCTTGGCGGCCTGCAGCTCCGGCGCGAGCGCATCACGGTCGGTCTCGTGGCGGTCGATTGTCTCGCGGAGGGCGAGGATCTGCTCCTGCACCGACTCTGCGTGGGCGAGTGCGCGGGCGGCGGCCGTACGGCGCTCTGCCTGGTCGACCCGAGATCGGGCCTGCTCGAGCGCCGCGGATGCGACGGCCCGGGCCTCGACCGCGGCCTCGACCCGGCGACGGGCTGCCTCGATCCGCGCGGTCCGGCCGGTCAGCGGCTCGTCGAACTGGCCGACCGCGAGGACGCCCGCGACGTCGTCGATGTTGTCCTTGGTCGCGCGTTCGCCGATGGTCGCGAAGAAGGCGTCCAGCGTGAATCGCTTGTCGGCGGACTTCGGGCCACCGCGCTGACCCGTGCGCGCACCCGGCCGATTCGCGAGCACCAGCAGGAATCCGGCGTACCCGGCATCGGCCAGCGCAGTCGATGCGACCGTCGCGTCACCGGCGTCGATGACGACAGCCTCGCGGTACGGCGCGAGCCGCGGCTCCCACTCGGCTCGGTCCGACGACGGCAGCTCGGTGATGTCGGTCAGCGCACCGCACTCGATGCCTGCGTTCTCCAGGACCTGCTGCTGCGGCGCCGAGACGGTCTGGCCGCTCTCGGCCTCCCGCAGCTCGGCGGTCGCATAATCGATCGCGGATCGCGCCGCGTGATCCCGGCCGATGTGCTCCTCGAGAACGGCGCGAGCCTCGGTCTGCTCCTCGGCCGCGGCGGCCAGGTCACGCCCGTCCGCCGAACGCCCCGCGTCCACCAGCCGGCGATGCTCCTGTCCGAGCCGCTCCAACTGTTCCCGCACCGAGCGCTGCGCGAGGTCGAGCTCCCGGTCGCGTGCGTCCAGCTTGTCGCGCTCCTGCCGGGTCAGCTGAGCGTCCCGGAGGAGGACCTCTTCGTTGCCAAACGCATCGACCTCGGCGTCGACGGCCTCGCGCCGCGCCTCCTGCTCGGCCACCCGCTCGTCCAGTACGGCGAACTCCTGTCGGATCTCGTTGTTGCGTGCGTCGCCGTCGATCAGATGCCGGGCGCCACGAGCCTGCCAGGACTCCTTCGCCGCGGCGAGCGCCTCCCGGGCGGCGGCGCGCTGCAGGATGCCGGCCTCGACCGTCGCCATCTCCTGCTCCCAGCGCTGCAGGTCGGCCGTCGCCTGCTTGGTCGCCTCGCGCTGGGTGTGCTCGGCGGAGCGGTGCGCCTGCTCCTGCTCGAGTTCGTGATCGAGGCCGGTGAGGGTGGCGATCGCGTTGAAGATCCGCGCTGGGCCGAGCTCGTTGAGTGGCTCGGCCAGGAGGTTGGCGGTCGGACTGGATCGGACCGAGGTGGACAAGAACGAGACACACCGGACCTGACCGCCGTACAGAACTGTGGACAGCTTGTTGGCGTGGAAGTCGGTGCGGCCGTTCGAGTGCGGCAGCGCGGCCCACAACGCGTCGGCGCCGGCGGCACGCTCCGCCTCGGTTGCGCCGTACGGGACGTGCAAGCCGTTCTTCCAGCGCAGGTCGATGTACGACGCCTTGCGGTTGATGCGGATCCAGACGGTGATCGCGGCCGCCTCGATCTCGGCGAGGTCGGTCAGGTCGGGGTCGGAGAAAACGCCGACGATGTACCCGCGGTCGACGTTGGACCAGTTGCCTTCCTGGCCGGCCGCTTCGGCGGTGAACAGCAGTTCGGCGGAGCCGGGAGCACCGCTGGTCAGGCGCCACTGGTCGTCCGCGTGCAGGAGACTGAGCGCTGCGATCCAGGACGACTTGCCGGCGCCGTTCGAGTCGGTCGGGCCTTGACCGGCGACCGTGACGAGGCCCTGGCCGACCATCGGGATCGGGTGCGTCGAGAGGCGCGACAGGTCGACGACCTGGACGCCGAGCAGCACCTTGGACCCGAGGATGTCGAACGGACCGTCCTCAACAGTGCTGCTCATACCGCTCCTTCTTCCGTGGTGCCGGCGTCCGTCATGCCTTCGTCTGTGCTGCCTTCATCTGTGGTACTTGGCGTGCCGTTCCGGGCTCGGATGGCTTCGGCTATTGGGCTCGCGGGGGCGGCGGCGAGGATCAACTGGTCTTGCAGGCGGCGGCGGGCAGCCGGTGTGAGTCGCTGGAGTTGTGGGCCGGGGATGTAGCTCGGGCCGCCGGAGTGATCGCCGGAGAGCTGGATCAGGCCGGCGGCGCGGAGGCGCTGGAGTGCGAGGCGTCGTTCCTCGCCGCTGATCCTTGTTGTGCGCAGCTCGTCGACCGTTGTCGGGCGGGCGGACTTCCAGCTGTCGCCGGTCAGGATCCCTTCGCTGCGGGGGATCGCGACCGAGTGGATCAGCACGAGGACCAGTACGGCGCGGTCGATGACGGACAGGGGTTGCCAGCCCTGCGTGGTCAGCGTGGCGGCGATGTCGTCGGCGTACCCGGAGGTCCAATGCGTTCCGTCGACGTGGACCAGAGTCCGGCCGATGAGCTTCAGCATCTTCTGGACATGTCGACGAAGCGTCACGTCGCGCAGGCCGGCCAGCTGCACCTCGGCGACCGGGTGGGCGGCGTACTGCACCGC
This sequence comes from Kribbella sp. NPDC020701, assembly GCF_055562215.1. Taxonomy (NCBI): domain Bacteria; kingdom Bacillati; phylum Actinomycetota; class Actinomycetes; order Propionibacteriales; family Kribbellaceae; genus Kribbella; species Kribbella sp. NPDC020701. The sequence continues at coordinate 6,642 of NZ_JBVHFT010000016.1, forward strand.
GCTGAACGCAGCCAGCACCTCGTCCCGAGCCCGATCACTCAAGTCCTGCAACAGAGGATCGAACAACACATGCTGCTCAGTCATCCGACACCTCCGTACGCCGCTCGTCCGCGGAGCCGGCGTCCGCGGCGGTGGGGATGCCAGCGCCCGTCGAATCGACCGCCGGGCTGGCGTCGGGTGGGAGGGGGTCTGGGGGTGTTTCTGGAGTGGTGGGGGTGGTGAGGAGGGCGGGGGGTGGGTCGGGGAGGTGGCGGCAGAGGTCTCGGAGGGTGGCTTCGTCGCCGGGCGTCCAGGTGATGACTCGCGGGCCAAGGCGGACCTCGCCGGATTTCTCGTTCCAGAGGAGCCAGTGCGTGGCGTGGAGGCGGCGGAGGCTACCGATGATCAGGGTCAGGTCGCTGGACTGCTCGGGGCGGCCGCGCATTCCGGCGTACACGGATCTGATCTGCGCGAGCGTGCCGGTGGAGCCTGGCCAGGCGGGTCCGCTGCGGTCGGTCCAGCAGCACGCGACGCAGATCGCGAGTACGCGGGCGGTCTCGTTCGGCTGTTCGACGGCGACTGGGGGAGTGCCGAGCTCTTCGAGGACGGCGTGACCGGCGCCGGAGGGCAGGGTGGGCACGAGCCAGACCGTCGAGCCGTCCGGCGATACAGCCCGGGTCAGGCCTGCGACGGCGGGTGTGTCCGGTTCGACCTCGAGCGGGCCGGCGGACTGCACCTTCGCCCACCACAACGCGTTGTACAGCCGCCGCTCCACAGCCTCCGACCCCCGCCGCGGCTGCGCGTCCGGCGCGCGTTGGTCCACGGCGTCCGGAGACGGGGTGCTCATGCAGTCACCCGGCGGAAGGTGCCCTCGGTTGCCCAAGGGGTGCCGGCTGTCGGATCGATGCGCATTCCGTCGGACCAGACCAGCTCGTAGTCGAGTTCGTCGTGGAGGTGTGCCGCGGTGAGCTCTGCCAGGACGCGGCGGGCGGTGATCCAGTCGCCGGCGTCGTCGAGGACCTCGACGATGTCCACCGACGTTCGTCCGGCCAGCACGCGCTCGGCTTCCGCGCGGAGTTCCTCCCGGTCCGTCGCGGCGGCCGACTCCGGTGCTTCGACGTCGCCGGTCGGGCGGGGTGGCGCCATCCGGGCCGTGCCGGTACGACGTCCTGTCTCGACGGCCTCCACCATCGTCTGAGGCGAGAAGTCCGGTGCGGCCGCGTCGAACAACAGCCCATCGAGCACCCCGGCCAGCACCTCCGGCTCACTGCTCCGGGTGAACGTCAGCCACGTCTCGATCGGCAGCAGCCCAAGTGCGCGCGTCGTACCCGCTCTCTCCACGAGGCGCCCAGCGGCGAGTTGCACGGCATCGGCGTACGCCGCCAGCGCCATCCGCAAGGAGGTACACGCACGGTGCAGCCCGGGCCACCGGTCCAGCACGATCCGGTGCACCTTCTCGGCCTGCTCGATCAGCCGCTCGTTACCCCAGGCGAGCTGCGCGTTCTCCCGCAGTTGGGCGGTCGTGCTGGTCGAGACCAGGATGGCGAGCTCGTTGCCGAGCAGCCGGAAGACCTTCGTGAGTCGCTGGATCGAGGCGAGCCCGTCGTCCTCGGTCGCGCTGGGGTCGCTGACGCTGTGAGCCTCCAGGGTCAGCAGTTGGTGCAGCTCGGCCTGACCGCCCTGGACCGACATCCGGCGCAGGAACATCAGCATCACGTACGGCGCGAACGCGGCGCGGTGCCGCAGCTCGTTCGGCCGGTCGACGAGTTTGGTGATCGCGCCGTACTGCCGCAGGACGTCGAAGCGCCGCACGATCACGTCATGCGGATAGGCGCGGCATGCGAGCGTCGCCTGCTCGACCGTGAGCCCATCGCTACCGGCCTCGGCGAACGCGTCCAGGATCGCCTGGTCGACGTCCAGCAGGTCGGGGTCGACGATCATCGCGCCGGCCTCGCGGGCGAGCACCGCGAACACCTGACGGTAGACGCGGAGGACAGCCGCCTCGGCCTCGGCATCGAGCAGTGTCGCGTCCATCCCCGTCCCTCCCGTGTGATAGCAGACGTGCCTACCAGAGCAATGGACTCTAACCACCGACACCGACAAGCCAAAACTCACCTGCCAGGTAGCTGTGGACAACCGCAAAGACCGGCCGGACGGAGCCCTGTGGAAAACCGGATGACGGGGTGAGGTGGGCGTCTTACCATCCGATACGTGAAGAGAATCCTTGGCTGATGCGGTCCAGGTAGACCGCGTCCGTACCACGGCGCCCTAGGTCAGTCATGACCGTGGGCGTTCGCCACGCCGGCGTGGACCCACGACAGGGTCCCCGGCGCGCTTGCTGATTCTCTCCTGACGGAGCTTTGCACATGACCGTGCATGACGCGCGCCCCATCGGTGCGCAACACCCCCGTGTCCGCGACCTGCTCACTGTCCGCAAGGATGCGTCTCCCGGCCGGATCATGGTCGAAGGCAGCTGGGAACACGACCGCCTGCTCGCCACAGTGACCACGATCGAGGCCTTCTTCTGGTGCCCTGAGGCCGGTACGACGAACGCCGTACACCGGATCGCCGAGCGCGCCGCCGAGGTGTACCGCATCTCGGAGAAGCTGCTCACCCGCCTGTCCCGCAAGACCCGTTCCGATGGGCTGATCTCGATCGCCCGCCTGCCGGTGTGGACGCCGCAGACGTTCCGGTTCACCAACGAGTCACTGGTCCTCGTCGCCGACGGCGTCGAGTACGCCGGGAACCTCGGCACCCTGATCCGTACCGCCGACGCGGCCAACGTCGACTGCCTGGTCCTCACCAGTCGGCGCGCCCGGCCCAGCCACCCGGCCGTGTACTCCGCGAGTCGTGGAACCGTCCTGTCCACACCGGTCGTGGAGTTCGACGACATCGCCTCGGCGGCAACGTGGCTGCGCGGCCACCACTTCCGCGTTCACCTCGCGGATCCGGCGGCGACGGGCAGCTACCGGGTCCCGCAGTACGACGGACCGACGGCCTTCGTGGTCGGCTCGGAGGGTGCGGGCCTGTCGCGTGAGTGGCACGAGCAGGGGTTCGGCGCGGTGTCGATCCCGATGCTCGGCCAGGCGGACTCGCTCAACGTCGCGCTGTCGGCCGGCATCCTGCTGTTCGAAGCGCGGGCGCGCAAGGAAGGCTGGTGACGGGCCAGGCAGAATTGCACCCGCCACCGAAACCAAGGAGTCAGCCAGTGCCGTTCGAACCAGGCGAGGTCGTCGCCCCGTCAGATCCGCGCATCGTCCTGGAAGGCCAGTGGGGTCAGCAGCCCGGAGTGGCGATCACCGTCAACTCCGGGTCGCGGATCTCCTTCTCGTACGCCGGCGAGCGGCTCCAGCTCCTGTTCGACACCAACGGCCTCACCGTCGCGCCGCACCTGTGGATCACGGTCGACGACGGTGAGCCCGAGCTCCACCTGATCGAGGACCCGGTCATCGAGCTGTCCGCGCCGACCGGACAGCACCGGGTCGAGGTCGTGGTCAAGGACGTGAACGAGCACGCCAACCGGTGGAACCCGCCGTTCGAGTGCGCGGTCGTGTTCGCCGGTCTCGTGCTCGACGTGAACTCGCGCCTGCGGCTGAGCGGGCGACCGGGCGGTCCGCGGCTCGAGTTCTACGGTGACTCGATCACGCAGGGGGTGCGGTCACTCAGCTCGCATTCGGAGTCGGAGGGTGCTGACGGTACGACGACGTACGCGTATCTGACCGCCCGCGCGTTCGGCGCGACGTCGTACCAGGTCGGGTTCGGGAGTCAGGGGATCAGCAAGCCCGGGAACGGCGAGGTGCCGGCCGGGGTGGACTCGTTCGGCTGGAACTTCGCGGGCTCGCCCGCCGAACGCGTCGAGCCGTCTGACGTCGTCGTGATCAACCTCGGCGTGAACGACCCGACGCTGGAGCCGGAGGAGTACGCCGGTTACGTCACGCGAGTGCGCTCGGTGTACCCGGAGAGCACGATCGTGGCGCTCACCCCGTTCAGCGGCAAGCACGCCGACATCATTCAGGCCGCGGTGAAGTCCCTCGACGACGCGAACCTCGTCTGCATCGACTCGACCGGCTGGATCACCGAGGACGACTGCACCGACCAGGTCCACCCGACGGTCGCCGGCCACGCCAAGATCGCTGCCCACCTGATCCCCGCTCTAGAAACCCACACCACCCTCCGCCGCCCCAGCTGATCCCGCGACCGGGTCCCCGCCGCCGCGCCAGGGTGGTGGGTTGCCGGGAGGGATGGGGGTGGTGAGGATGGCGGGGTGGCGGAGCAGAAGTTCGGGAGTGTGGATGAGTACATCGCGTCGTTCCCGGTGGAAATCCGGCAGGTGCTGGAGGAGGTACGGCGGACGATCCATGCCGTCGTACCGGGAGCAGGGGAGAAGATCAGCTACCAGATCCCCACGATCACCCTGGACGGGAAGTCGTTGCTCTACTTCAGCGGCTGGAAAGAACACATCTCCCTCTACCCGATCCCACCCGTCGATGACGCCCTCGCGGCGGCGATCGAGCCATACCGCTCCGGCAAAGGCACCCTCAAGTTCCCCTTGAACGACCCCATCCCCTACGACCTCATCACCCGCCTGACCCAAGCCTTCCTCGCCGCCCGCGGTTAATCCGTGAGGAGGTCGCGGGGGTCGGGGGAGGGTGGGCGGGTCAGGGTCCAGTCGTTGAAGTGTTGGTCGAAGCGGTACCAGAGGGCGTCCGCGCCGAGCCGGAGTTGGATCTTGCCGGCGGTGACGCGGTTGGAATCCGTGGTGGCGTTGGGGAGCGCCTCGAGGGCTTCGGCGAGGGATTCTGGGTCGACGTCGGTCGGTTCGTCGACCGTGGCGGCGAGACCGCCGGGGCCGGCCTCGCGCCAGGCGACGGCCCAGCTGGTGAGTTGACGGGCTGGTACGCCGGCTCGATGCGCGAGGTCGGCGAGCTCCGGCGTACCCAGGAGCAAGGCTGCTCGGCGGGTGAGGTCCTGATCGACGGTCAGGCCCAGACCTCCGTCGCCGTCGCCGGACGCGACCTCCCAGGCGCGGCGGGCGGCGTCGGTCGCCAGCGCGACCAGATCCCGTACGTCGACGCCCGACGACCGCGGTGGATCCAGCACGCGCACGGCCGCCGGGACACCGGGGGACGCAAGCGGCCTTGGGGGAACGGGCACTGGAACCGGGCCGGACGTGTCGTCGGAGTCGAGGTAGCGAGCGAACGCTGCTATTGCGGGAATACCTGGGGGAGCGGGCGCGCGGACTCGGGTCTCGACGGCTGGGGCGGAGCGGCGGGAGCGGAGGGCGGAGAGGAGCTCGTCCTTGCGGCGGCCGCGGAGGAGCAGCAGGGCGAACGGATCGTCGTCGAGAGCGTCGGCCACGAGGTAGCAGACGGCGGCGGAGTGCTTGCACGGTACGGCGAAGTCGGGACAGCTGCAGTTGGTGAGGACCTCGCCCGCTCCGGGGAGAAGGTCCAGGCCGGCGGCGTGCACGTCGTCGACGACCTCGGGTGGCAGCTCCCCGTCGAGGAGTGCGGCCACGCGGCCGATCTGGGCCGAGACCACGTCGAGGACGGCTTCCCATTCGGAGGTCGAGAACGCGCGGATCCGAACGGTCACCTGGTACGGCGTGACGCGGCTGCCCTGGACGACTGCCTCGACCTCGCCCGGGGTGACCGTTACCTCGAGCACACTTCCGCGCCGTGCGTACGAGCGTCCGCGCGACAGCCGGTTCGGGTCCAGGCGGGCCCGGTGCTCCAACGCGTCCAGCCAAGCCCGCCCCCACCACGTCGCACCGAACGGCCGCCGACTACCCGGCCCCTTCGCCGCCGGCAACCCAGCATCGTCCCCGGGCCGCCGCCACCCCTGCCACGGCGCCCGCTCACCCGCAGCCCGCACCTCCCGCGCTCCTGCCCTCAGCTCGAGCGACCCCGACCGCAACTCCAGCGACCCCGACCCACCGGCCCCCTTCCCCGGCGATCGCCTGTCCGCCGCCTGCCGCGCAGCAGGCGAACCCGCCGCCTCCCGCCCGTCCGCCGCCTCCCGCCCGTCCGCCGCCTCCCGCCCGTCCGCCGCCTCCCGCCCGTCCGCCGCCTCCCGCGCGGCCGGCGATACCGCCGTCTCCTGTGACTCCGCCGTCTCGCGCGCGGCCCGCGGATCTGGGGTTTCCTTCGGGGATTGTTCACTCATGGAGCTCACCGCCCGGAGTGACGCGCCCGACGGCGGACGGGTTGAGCGGCCCGGCCGCGCCGGCCCGGAGCGGCGTCGTCGACAGCTCGACCAACTCGGTCAGCTCGGCGTCCGACAGTTCGCTCAGCCAGGCTTCGCCAGACCCCACCACAGCGTCGGCGAGGTCGCGTTTGGCGGCGATCACCGTGGAGATGCGGTCTTCCAAAGTGTTCTCGGTGACGAGTCGATGCACCTGGACCGGCCGGTCCTGGCCGATGCGGTACGCACGGTCCGTCGCCTGGTCCTCGACCGCCGGGTTCCACCACCGGTCGTAATGCACCACGTGCGTCGCCTGCGTCAGCGTCAGCCCGACCCCGCCGGCCTTCAGCGACAAGAGGAACACCTGAGCCTCGCCGTCCTGGAACTGCGAGACGAGTTGCTCCCGCTTCCGCACCCCGATCCCGCCGTGCAGGAACAACGACTTGACCTGCCGCGCCGCCAGATGTGCCTCGATCAGCCGGCACATCTCGACGTACTGGCTGAAGATCAGGACCGATTCGCCTTCGGCCAGGATCACGTCGAGCAGCTCGTCCAGCGCCGCGAGCTTGCCCGACCGTCGCTCCAGCGGACCAGGCTCGTGCAGGAACTGCGCCGGGTGGTTGCACACCTGCTTCAACTGCGTGAGCAGGCTGAGCACCAGACCGCGCCGCGCGATCCCTTCCGCCGACTCGATCTTCGCCAGCGTCTCCTTCGCCACCGCTTGGTACAGCGTCGCCTGCTCGGTTGTCAGCGGTACGACGACATCGTGCTCGGTCTTGCGCGGCAACTCCGGCGCGATCCCGGGATCACTCTTCCGCCGCCGCAGCAGGAACGGCCGCGTCACCCGCGCCAGCCGAGCCGTCGCCTCCTCGTCGTGATACCGCTCCACGGGGACGGCGACGTCGTGCCGGAACCGCTCCAGCGTCCCCAGCAACCCGGGCGCCGCCCAGTCCAGGATCGACCACAGCTCCGACAACCGGTTCTCCACAGGTGTCCCGGTCAGTGCGATCCTTGTTGCTGACGGCAACGTCCGGAGCGAACGGGCGGTCCGGGACAACGGGTTCTTCGCGTGCTGCGCCTCGTCCGCGACCGCCAGCCCCCAGAACACCTCGCCGAGAACCCGGTGGTCCTGCCGCACCACGCCGTACGTCGTCAGCACGACCTCGTCCGCGGCGAGATCGGTCAACGACCGCCCGGCCCCGTGGTAGCGCCGCGTCGGCACGGAAGGCGCGAACCGGGCGAACTCCCGCTCCCACGTCCCAAGCAACGTCGACGGGCACACCACCAGCGTCGGGCCACGGCCGCGGCCCAGCAACTGAAGATGCAACGCGATGACCTGGATCGTCTTACCGAGACCCATGTCGTCGGCAAGACAGCCACCGAGACCGAGATCCGCGAGTTGCGCCATCCACGCGACCCCGCGCCGCTGGTAGTCCCGCAGAGTGGCCTCCAGCCCGGGAGGCGAGCTGAATGGCGCCGGCTCCTCGGCCGCCTGCAACCGAGCCAGCATCGAGGCCAGCGATCCATCGGCGTCGAACGCCACGAGCTCGCCATCGACCTCGATGGACCCGGTCAGCGCCGCACCGAGCGCCTCGGCTCCGGTCAGCTTCCGCGTGCCGCCACGGCGCAGCTTCCGAACCAGGTCGTGATCGACCCGGACCCACCGACCCCGCATCCGGATCATCGGCCGCTTCGCCTCCGCAAGCGCCGCCACCTCATGCTCGGTCAGCTCTTGTCCGTCCAGCGTCGGTCGCCATCGGAACGCGACCAGGTCGGTCAGACTGAAGTCCGGCCCGGTCACCGCACCAGGCGCCGGGGTCGCGACTGTCCCGCGCACGGCCAACTCACCCGCGAACAGTTCGGTCGGCCAGAGCACCTCGATCCCCGCGCCCTCCAACGCCGTACTGCCCTCGGCCAACTCCTCCAGCGCCGCGTCGTCGACCTCGACATCCGCCGGCGCAGCGTCCCGCAAGGCAGCACCCAACGGCGGCCAGACCCGAGCCCCACGCCGCAACGCCAGCAGCAGATCGGTCTCCGCCCGCTCCCCAAGCGCGGCGAGCACAGCCGCCGGCGCACTCCACACGTCTGACACGTCAACCAGCAGGCTGGGATCCACGCCGCTCCGCAACTGCAGCACGGCCCGGAACTCCTCGACCGACTCCGCCGGCGGCTCGATCCGCAGCACCAGCCGAGCCCCGGCCTCCTCACTCAAGGCAGTCTCGTCCAGCCACCCCGCAGGTCCGCTCAACTCGGCTGGATCCCACGACGCGAACGGCGCCGCCCCCGGACGTACGGCGACCGATGCGGCCGGCGTCCGTACGAGCGTGTCCGCCAACGCATCCCAGAACGCCCGGACCAACTGCTCCGGATCGACCAGTCGCACCGGTCGCGTCCCCTCGATCGCCAACGCATGTCCGTACGCCGGCATCGCGGCACCCAGATTCCGCAACCAGCCGCGGTCCAACAGATCCAGCGGCGCCACCCGCCAAGCGCCGTACCCGCTCGGGCTTCGATCCGGCACGAGCCGACCACGCCCGATCAACCCCAGACCGGCCAACGCCGCCGACCGCCACGCCTCCCAACTGGTCGAACCGGTCAGCCCCAGCCGCTCGAGGACCTCGTCGATCCGCAGCAGGCGCGCCGGGACCGTGGTCCGTCGCACCGCCGACCCCTTCGGCAGCACCAGATCCACGGTCCCATCGGCAACCTCACCGGCCGCCGCGAGATCGCCGTACAACGCCAGCCGGCCCGCGCGTGGCGGGTCGGCGGGGACGAAGACGGCGTCGAACATGCCCTGCACAGTACGCCGGACCACCGACAACTTCCCGCCCGTCACACCAGGCCTGTGGACAACTACCCGACTTGACCTGAACCAGCGTTGAGGTTGCAGTCTCGGAGACTCCAGGACACAGCCTGAAGGAGCAGATATGCGCGCAGCAGTAGTCACCGAGTTCGGCGGTCCGGATGTGATCAAGACCCAGGACTGGCCAGACCCCGTGCCGGCGGATGGCCAGATCCTGGTCAAGGTGATGGTGGCAGACGTCATCTTCGTCGAGACAGCGATCCGGCGGGGACAGCAGAGCCAGTTCTTCGACGTGAAGCCGCCTTATGTGCCAGGCGGATCACTGGGTGGACGGGTACGGGCGGTCGGCGCCGGCGTGTCTGAGGAGTGGCTCGGCAAGACCATCGTCGGTCGCTCGATCGGCTTTGGCGCGCACGCCGAGTTGGCCCTGGTGCAAGACCCGATCGAGGTGCCCGCCGAACTCGATCTCGAGACCGCGGGCGCAGTCTTCGGCGACGGTTTCACCGCCCTCATGCTCGAGGAACTGGCGCCACCGCTGCACGGCAAGGAGGTGCTGATCACCGCGTCTGCCGGCGGCATGGGACTGCTCCTGACTCAGCTCGCGCACCAGGCCGGAGCCCACGTCATCGCGGCTGCTCGCGGCCAGGAGAAGCTCGACCTCAGCCGCGCCCAGGGCGCCGAGGTGGTGATCGACTACGGCACGCCGGGCTGGGAGAAATTGGTGCTAGCGGCAACGAACAACGACGGGGCCGACATCGTGTTCGAAGGCGCCGGCGGTGAGCTCGGTGTGACCGCGTTCACGGTGGTGCGGGACGGTGGCTGGTTCTCCGCCCACGGAGCTCCGAGCGGCGGCTTCGCGGCGTACGACGCAGCCGAGGCGCAGCGGCGCGGGATCACGGTGAAGGGCATCATGGATCTCCGCGCCGACACGACGTCCACGACAGTCACCGGTGCCGAGGTGATCAGGAGAGCCGCCGTCGGTGACCTGAAGCCCGTGATCGATCAGGTCTACGACCTCGACCACGTGGCTGATGCGCACACCGCCCTGGAGAACCGGACTCTCCGCGGCAAAGCCCTGATCAGGGTCAGTCGCTGACCGGCTGATCCGCGTGGTCGGTGACAGAAGGCGGGTTCGGCCGGGCGGTCACGATGCGGTTCCGGCCGTCCCGTTTGGCGCTCAGCAGTGCGTTGTCGGCGGCGAGGATCAGCTGGTCCATGGTTTCCGCGACATCCGGATAGACAGCGGCGCCGAAGGACGCCGGCACACCGGTGATCACGGCCGTGGTGGCCGTCGTGGTGTCCACCGGCACGCTGAGTGTGCTGAGCCGGGCGCGGATCCGCTCGGCCACCTCCAGCACCTCGGTCTCTGAGGCGCCGGGCAGCAGGACGGCCAGTTCGTCGCCACCGACCCGGGCGACGAGGTCACCCTGCCGGACCTCTGCCCGGACGCTCTCGCCGACCGCGCGCAGTGCCTGGTCTCCGGCCGGGTGGCCGTAGGTGTCGTTGATTTCCTTGAACCTGTCCAGGTCCATCATCAGCAGACCCACATTGCTGCGCAGCGTCTCCGCCCGAGCCAACTCGGCCGGCACTGCGCTAGCCCAGTACGCCGGAGTCGCGAGGCCGGTCTTGACGTCGGTCCCCGCAGCCCGCTGGAACTGCGGGAGCAGCAGATCGCGGTGGAGCGTGAGCACCGTGACCATGAGGATCGGCACCACCCACGGGTACGACGCCTGGAGCGCGGCGACCGCCACACCGAGGCCGAGACCCGCGACCACGACGAGCTGATCGGCCAGATCACCCAGAGCGCCGCGAGCAGTGGCGTCCGGGGACGACAGCAGGATCGCGCCGATCACCAGTGCGAAGTTGACCAGCCACCACGTGGTCGCCGCGGCCACCACGACGACCAGGGACCACGGCCCGGTCGGCACCCGCGGCTCGGTCAGCAGACCGCCGGCCCGCAGCACCGCGGCGGCCGCGGCACTGGCCAGGATGAACGTGCTGGCGGAGAACACCTTGCGGTGCGCGATGGTCCGGCCGTAGACCCGGATCCATGAGTATCCGTACGAAACGACGACCAGTGCGACGACCAGGCTGAGCGGGAGCAGCAGCAGGCCAGCGAACACCCAGAGGCTCTTCAGGTTCGTGTACGGCGAAGTGTTCGCCGCCATCTCGCGTCGGCGCTCGATTCCGCGGGCAGACTCCAGGTGAAGCACCGAGGCGGCCGCGAGCACAGCGAAGGCGACCCACTCATCCGGCCTGATGCCGTTGTGGGCGCCGAACACCGTCGAGGCCACAGCCAAGGTGGTGATCATGACTGCAACCGCGTCGACACCGAGCACGTAACTCAGCGCAGGACGCGACAACGACCAGAGCTTCCACCGGCGGGGTGGCACCCAATTGCTCCGACCGATCAGAATCATGGTGGCCTCACACAGATAGACCTGAACGGCTATTCCTGAATAGTAACTGGTTGTTCACGCGAGGTCATCCCCGACCCGCATCTATTCCATCTGGCGGATGGCGAAGGAAGGATCCAGCACCATGTCGAAGATCAGCACCGGCAACGAGTGGTTCCGCGGCGGCAACGAGTGGTTCACCGGCGGCGGCAACGAGTGGTTCCGCGGCGGGAACGAGTGGCTGCACGGTGGGAACGAGTGGTTCACGCAGGGTGGCAACGAGTGGTTCCGCCGGCCCGGTGGATCCGGTAACGAGTGGTTCACCGACGGCAACGAATGGTGATCTGGGGCTGACCCCCGTAATTTCTTTACCGACATTTTACGGAGTCTGTCCGGAGGCAATTCCCCTGAATCTCCGGCCAGCTCATCCGGCACCCATTTCGGCGGCGCCGGCCCTGGATCGGCGGGCGCGCGACCACGCGGCGCCCGCCACCAGGGCGGCGATCGTTCCGGCGCCGCCCATCACGCCCAGCGCGACCGACGGCGAGGCCGCACTGGCGATCAGTCCGGCGATCAGGATGCCTGCGCCCTGACTGCTCTTCAAAGCCGTACTCGCGACTCCGAAAGCCTGTCCGCGCTGCGCGTCCGGCACGGCCTGGACGAACGCCGCACTGGTCGGCAGGTGGTACGCGGACGCGAGGCCTGAAACCGCCCACAGGACCATGGTGAGCACGAGCCCTGGCGCCAGGAAGCTGACGATCAGCGGCGCACACGCCAGCATGGCCAACGGGCCGAGGAAGTTCATCCGGCGCTCGGGCGGCCACAGCGTGATCAGCCACATGCCGGCGACCGCGCCGGCTGGGCTGGCGGCCAGGAGGAGTCCGGCTGCCGTGGTGCCCATGCCGATCTCGTGTGCGTAGGGGACAGCTAGGCCCTCCACAGTCACGTAGAACCCGGCGATCGTCGCCAGAAGGACCAGTGTGCGGAGTTCCGGCGTACGGGCGACCAGTGTGAAGCCGGAGGCCAAGTCCCTGAAGTAGTTGGTCGATGGCTCATCAGTGTCACGGGCAGGCACCGGGCGACGTCGTACACCGGCCGCGATCAGCACCGCGGAGAGCAGGAAGGTAGCGGAGTCCAGCAGCAGGCCGCCTGACGTTCCAACGGCGACCACTACGAGGCCTCCGGTCCCGAAGCCGAGCACCTGGCTGAACTGCACGACCATGTCGTTCGCAGCCTTGCCCAGGACGTAGTGATCGCCCGGGAGTACGGCGGGGAGCGTCGCTGCTCGTGCTGCGTTGAAGGGCGAGCCGAACGCCTGCAGTGCGAGCAAGAGGAGGATCACGACGACGAGCGGTAAGGCCTGGATCGCCATAGCTGCAACGAGAATCGCCCGTGCGAGGTCGGTGACGATCATCACGGTGCGACGGGGGTACCGATCCGCGAACCCGGCCAGCAGTGGCCCGAACAGCAGGTCCGGCACATACGTCAGGGCATAGGTGAGCGCAGTCAGTCCCGCGGAGGCGGTGCGGTCGAAGACCAGGACGGACAACGCCACCCGGGCCAGCTGGTCGCCTGCGACCGATAGCACCCCGGCCAGGAACAGAGCCCTGAACTCGGCGTGCCCGAACACGTCGCGCCAGCGTGCACGCTGGATCACCCCACCCTCCATACCTACGACCCTAACCACAATCCGTGGCGTGACACCTCCCGGCTGTAACTGAAAGGGTTTCCCTGCACCGGGATGACCGTGGTTCAAGGGTTTGATCACGGCGCATCAGTGCCAGATCGGGTACCCGGTGGCGCCGTATTTGGGTGAACGTTCTACTCTGGAGATCTCCGGTAGCGGGGTCTGGGCGGGGCGGCCCCGACCCTGCTACCGGAGCTCTTCTTTGTGGGGCCCGCTCGGCGCGAGAAAACTGTCGGTGGTGACCGGTAGCGTTCTCAGTGCCAGGGGCGGCTCCTGGACGTGCTTCCTTCTCCTTCACCAGGCCAAGTAGCGCGTCCGCTCTCCGCCCCTGGCGCCTTCGTCCACGACGCGCCAGTGGGGAGACGCGATGCCAGAGCTGAACCCGGACGCCACCGCCGCAGTGCTGCTGCGCCGCCGGCGCCTCGTCGACGCCACCGCGCTGACACCGCCGGTGCGTCGTTCCGCGTGGCAGTGGCTTCGACGCCCACTCACGATCCAGCTCGGACTGTCCGCGTTGCAGGCCGACCTGGTCCAGCGCGGCTTCCTGCTGTCGGTCAGCCTCTACCGGTACTGCGCCTCCCTGTCAGCGCCTGCACTCGCCGGATTCGGCGGCGCGCTGCTCGACCTGCTGGACGCCGAGTCCGGTCACGACACCGAGCACACACCGCTGTTCCGCGGCTTCCCGGAGAGCGTTCCCGGCAACACGGACACGTTCTACATCAACCGGGTGTTCGCCCGACTCCTGCAGGAGCCCGAGCAGCCGTGCGTACTGTGCGGCGACGCGAAGGCTGTGCATGCGGTCTCGCCCTGCGCGCATCTGGTCTGCCGGACGTGCTGGGACGGATCGGACCTCAGCGCGTGCCCGCTGTGCCTGCGCCGGATCGATCCGAGGGACCCGTTCCTCAAACCGTCGTTCGACGAGGTGCAGTCGGCCCACGTGCGGTCCGACCGCCTCCGTCTGCTTTCCCTCGCGTCGTCCGATTCCGCCCGCCAGGCACTCGAGGCCTTACTGGTACGACGCTCTCCGCTGTCGGCTGTGGATCGTGCCGACTTGCGCGTGCTGCTCGCCGGAGCCGACTCGTCCTGGTTGCCCGACGACATCCCCGTCCGCGAGACGCTGGCGCTCGTCATCGCGGACTTTCTCGCCGACGACCCCGAGCTGATCGATCGCGCCGGCACCGCGACCGACGTACTGCGGCTGCTCTACGCGCTGATGGATGCCGACCCCGGGTTGCGGACGCCGCCGGGCCGGCGGAAGTCGTTGCCTCGGGCAACGCGTCGACTGATCCTCGAGCGCCTCGATCGGCTGCCGGTCGAGGCGCTCGTAGAGGACATGCTCCGGCACGAGCGCGCATGGAAGCGGATCGCGGAGAACCTGCATCCGTTCGAGTTCGCGGCCCGGTATCCGGTGGCGGCGCTGGCGTTCGCGATTCTGCGCCGTACCGATGTGGATCTGGCGACCGCGGCGGGGCGGGCGGTGGCGGGCGAGGCGGCGCGGAGTCCTTTTGTGCGCCTGGAGGGCGGGCGGCTGGCGACCAGTACGTTCGCGTCGCGGGTCGAGGGTGCGTTGGCTAACGGGCGACCGGGACATGCGCTCGACCTGCTGCGTCAGCGGCCGGGAGACTTGGTGCGGCGACTCGTGCAGTTGGCGCGGGCGCTGCCGTCGGATCAGCACGGCGCCTTGATGGATGCGTTGACGACCGCGGTCTCGGATGTGTCGCCCGCGGTGATCACGGCCGCGCTCGGTCAGGTCCGCACGCCGCCGGGCGATCTGCGGTTGTTCTTCCCGCGCGGCGGGACGGCGCGGATCTGGACGGCGGTGGACGAGCGGGAGCCCTTGCCGTCCGAGCTGAGTGCGGCGCTGGCCGGCGTACTGGTCGGCGAAATGTTGCGCCGGGCAACTGATCTGCCGCGGTGGCGACGGGTGTTCCTGGACGAGGAGCTGACCCGGCTGGTGGCGCCTGGTTCGGAGCGGAGCTCGTCGTCGACCCTGCTGCGGATGACCCGGGGGAGTGCGGTGCCGATTCCGCAGGACGAGCTGTTGCGGCTGTTCCTGCACTGGGTCGAGCCGAGCGGCCGGCGAGTCGATCTCGATCTGTCGATCGCGGTGTTCGACGAGGAGTGGGGTTTCGTCGGGCTGTGCGACTACACGCGGCTCCGGTTCGATCAGGACGCGTTGGTGCACTCAGGTGACCTGACGTCGGCGCCCGCGCCGGATGGGTCGACCGAGTTCGTCGATCTCGACCTGCGCGCGGTGCGGCGGGTCGGCGGGCGGTATGTGCTGCCGGTGGTCTTCAGCTACAACAACGTGCCGTTCGACGAACTCGAGCGCGGGTTCATCGGGGTGCTGCGGCAGCCGACCGGGCTGTTCGACCCGGCGGCGGTCGAGGAGCGGTTCGACCTCGCGGGTCCGGCGAAGATCCTGCTGCCGTTCGGCATCGATCTGCTGACCAAGGAACTGCGCTGGTACGACGTCAACCTCAGCGCGGCCGGCTACGGCCACAACATCGCGCGGTACGGCGGTTATCTGGCGCTGATGGCGGCGACCCTGGAGGAAGTGCACGGCTCCGGGGATCGGGTGAGCCTGTGGGAGATCTGCTGCTGGCACGCGGCGGCCCGCTCCGACGACATCGCCGTACGGTGTGCCGACGGGTCGGTCGTCGGCTACCGGCGTGACCCGGCCGAAGACCTCGCGTCGTTCGCGCGGCGGCTCACGGCCCGGTTGGAGCCCGACCGCGTCTGGGACGAGGATGTGGCTGCGCGATCCGACTTCGTCGCGGTCCTGACCGGCGACATCACCGCCCGCCGGGGCGCGGAGATCTACGCGCTCCACCCGCACCTTCTGGACCACACCAGTCACCACCTGATCGACGCGCCGCACCTGCTCGCTGCGCTGCCGCCCGACTCCCGCGCCCACGCTCCACTCCCTACCTGAGCCGCGGATCCCCGGTCCGCGCGGTCGGGCGAGTCTGGCAGGAACCTGAGAGGAGTTTGACAATTCCGTGTCGGTGGCGCGGCGGGTCCTTTGGTGTGCTCCGGCGCAGGAGTACAACGGAAGTGACTGCGAAGGGAGCCACGCATGACGTACGACGTGGTGGTGCTCATCGAGCGGGAGATGAGCGAGGGCGACGCGCGCCGCGTTGCCGCCCTGCATGCAAGGTATGAAGAGCCCGTGGACTACCACCTGCTCGTCTCCAGCCATCCGGAGAGCGGATTCGGTGGCCCGATGGCATTGCTCGGCTCGACTTTCGCGGACGTGGCCGGGATGACCGGCTCGACGACCGTGGTCGGATCCGCGACCGGCCCGTCGGCCAGGGTCAGTGCGCCGGCCGCTCCGGTCCGGACGTCCTCGATGGCCGCCCTCGCGGACCCGGACGTCGATCTGGCCTCGGTGATCGAGCACAGTTCGCGCCGGCTGCGCGCGGCCAGTGGCTACCCGCTCAACGTCTCCATCACGCATGGCGAGGTGCTGCTGGCCCTGATGACCCTGGTCAAGAGCACCCATAGTCGCGAAGTCGTGGTGGTCGCCTGGCCGGAGACGGCGGCCAGGTTCGTCTGCTCCGACTGGATCACGAAGGCACGCAAGGTCCTCAAGGTCCCACGGGTCCGGATCCTCGAGCATGACACCTGACCGACAGGTTCCGAACGACAGGAGGTAGTCACCACGTGGAGCGGGCGGGCTCCGTGGTGACGGCGAGCGCCGCCACTACCTCCTGTCGTTCGGTGCCTGTCATCGCGTCGGCGGCTGACGCGGCAGCCGGACCTGCAGCGTCGTCTCACCGGGGTGGCACGTGATCGTGATCGTCCCGCCGTGGTGGTCGGCGACGATCCGCTGGGCGATGTCGAGCCCCAGTCCGGTGCCTTTGCCGACGTCCTTGGTCGTGTAGAACGGCTCGAACGCGCGCGCCGCGACATCGGCCGGCATGCCGGGTCCGGTGTCGGTGAACTCCACCACGATCCGGTCACCATCGGTTCGGGTGCTGATCCGCAGCGTCCCGGCGCCGTTCATCGCGTCGACCGCGTTGTCGATCAGGTTCGTCCACACCTGGTTCAGTTCGCCGGCGAAGGCGTCGATCCGCGGTACGTCGGCGCCGTACGACCGGATCACCTCGATCCCGTCGCGGAGTTTGTGCCCGAGCATGACCAGAGTGCTCTCGATCCCCTCGGTCACGTCGATCGTCTGGATCGAGCCGCGGTCCATCTGCGAGTACGAGCGGACGGCGGCGACGAGCTCGGTGATCCGCCGGGTCGACTCCTTCACCTCGCCCAGCAAGGTGGCCGCGGAGAGCGTGCTCGCGACCCACTCCAGGCCGGGCTCCACAGCATCACCCAGTACTACGGCCACGCGGTCGCACCACTCGACTCCGGCCCCGGCCGCGGCCAGCGGCGGCGCAATCAACCAGTCCTGGTCGACGCCATGCGCGTCGAGCCAGTCCGAGATCTTGTTCTCGTCGTCGGCCAGGTCGACCGGATCGGTCACCGTTGCGCGCGCGCCGAGTTCGCGCCGCAGGTCGTCGAGCGCGCCGAACTGGGCGGCCGTCACCTCGCCGGCCGCGAGCCGCCGCAGCGCCGACAGCAACGAGACACAGGCCGTGTCGAGAGCGCTCACCGAGCGTGCCGCAGCCGCGGCGGGATTGTTGATCTCATGCGCCAGCCCGGCCGCGAGCGTGCCGAGCGTGATCAGTGCGTCCCGCTGCCGCGCGGTCGACTCGATCGCCCGAGCGGTCCCGTAGACACCCTTGATCAGGTGCCCGCCGAGCGGGAACCAGGCGTCGACCCGGTCCCGCAGCACCTCCGCGGGCACCCGTAGTACCCGGCCTTCGGTCACCCCGCGGCCGCTGGCGAGGTAGACGCCGTGCTCGTCCCAGGCGCGGAACCCGCCGGCCCAGCGACCCGGAACGTCGATCTTGGCCATCACAGTGTCCTCGCGGCCGATCTTGCGATGCAGGGCGATCGCGCCGTCGACGAGCACCCACCAGAAGTCGGCCGGCTCGCCCTCGTGGAACAGGTCGACGCCTGGCTCGATCGGCAGTTCGGTGCTGCCGTCGATGAGCTCGGCCAGCTGATCGTCGGTCACTCCGGCGAAGAGAGCGATCCCCCGCAGGTCGTCGACGTTCATCAGATCGTCGCCAGGTAGCGGTGGACGAGATAGATCGACATAGCGCCCTCCCCAACGGCCGATGCGACCCGTTTCATCGAGTCGAGCCGGACATCACCGGCCGCGAACACGCCCGGCACGCTCGTCTCCAGCGCGTACGGCGGACGCCGCAAAGGCCAGCGCTCCAGCGCGACGGTGTCCGGCCCGGTGATGATGAAGCCTTTGTCGTCCCGGACGACGGCTTCGCCGAGCCACTCCGTGCGCGGTGAGGCGCCGGCGAAGATGAACAGCCAACTGGCCAGCACTTCCTCGACCCGGCCGGAGATCCGCTCGGCCAGCGTCAGCCCCTCGAGATGGCCGGAGCCCCGGCAACCGACCACCTCGGTCCGGCACCGGACCTCGATGTTCGTGACCTTGGTGATCTTGTCGATCAAGTACTTCGACATCGACGACTCCAAGGTGTCCCCGCGGACCAGCAGTACGACCCGCTTGGCGTAGCGCGCGAGGTTGAGGGCCGCCTGGCCGGCCGAGTTCGCGGCGCCGACGATGTACACCTCCTCGTCCTGCACCTGACTGGCCTCGCTCGCCGTCGCGCCGTAGTACACGCCGCGGCCGGTGAGGTCGCCGAGGCCGTCGACGTCGAGGCTGCGGTACGCGACGCCGGTCGCGACGATCAGCGCACGGGCCTCGATCTCGCCGGATCCTTCGAGCAGTACGGCGTGCACCGGGCCGCGGGACTCGAGTCCGACGACCGAACGGGCGAGCACCATCTCGGCACCGAACCGGGACGCCTGAGCAACCGCTCTCTGCGCGAGATCGGAGCCGGTCAGCCCGCGCGGGAACCCGAGATAGTTCTCGATCGCGGCGCTCAACCCGGCCTGTCCGCCGGGGGCCTCGCGCTCGACGATCACCGTGCTCAGCCCTTCGGACGCCGCGTAGACGCCGGCCGCCAGGCCCGCTGGTCCGCCGCCGACGATGCAGACGTCGTAAAGCGGTTGCTCGGCTCGGGTCCGCAGGCCCAGAGCGGAGGCGAGGTCGACCGTGGAGGGGGAGCGGAGGGTGTCGCCCTCGGGCATCAGGACCAGGGGCAGGTCGTCGTCCGACGCGTCGGCGAGGCCCCGGAGCCGTTGGCCTTCGGCGTCGCGCTCGACGTCGTACCACACGTACGGCACGTGGTTGCGGGCCAGGAACGTCTTGATGTCATGCGCTCGGTCCGACCAGCGGTTGCCGACCACGCGGAGGTCCGAGGTGTGTTCAGGATTGGCATGTCGCCAGTCGTCGAGCAGATCGTCGACCACGGGGAACAGCTGATCCTCGGGTGGGTCCCAGGGCTTGAGCAGGTAGTAGTCCAGGCCGATGTCGTTGATCGCCCGGATCGCGACATCGGTATCGGCGTACGCGGTGAGCAGGAGGTACTTCGCCGTGGGAGCCTGCTCCCGGGCCCGTTCGAGCAGTTCGATGCCGGTCATCCCCGGCATCCGCTGGTCGGTCGCGATCAGTGCGATCGGCTGGTTCCGCAAGGCGAGTTTGGTCAGGGCGGCGAGCGCCTGGTCGCCCGACGTCGCCTTCACCACGAGGTAGTCGTCGCCGTACCGCCGGCGCAGGTCTCGGGCGATGGCTGCCGAAACCATCGGGTCGTCATCGACGGTGAGAATCGCAGGTTTGCTCACGCGGTGCTCCCACAGCAGTGAACCCAGTCCCGTCAGAATGACACGAGATCCACGGCCGCGGCAGGGACAGTTGCCTCAGTCCTCGATCAGCGCGTGCAATGTTTCCCGTTCGGAGTCGGGCACGTACCCGGCGTAGTAGTCGTACATGTTCTGCCGGGCGAGCCGGGCCGCGGCGTGCCCGTCGCCGTCGCGAATCGCCTCGACCACTTCGGCGTGGTGGTGCAGTGACTCGAGCATCAGCGCCCGGCTGTTCGGCGCGTGCGCGATCTTGTCCGAGATCAGGCTCAGTACGACGCCGCGGACGACCTCGTTGCAGGTCTGGATGAGCGAGTTGCGGCTGATCTGCGCGATCACGTCGTGGAAGGCGAGGTCCGCCTCGCTGAACGCGGCGAAGTCGACCTCGATCGCCTCCCGCATGGCGATCAGCGTCTCCTCCATCTCGGCGAGCTGCTCGGGGGTGCGCAGCCGGGACGCCACCTGGATCGCGGCGCCGTCCATGATCATCCGGAACCCGATCAGCTCGGAGAGCGTGAGCTCGTCGACCCGCGCGAGCCGCACCATCTGCTTGCGCAGCGCCGAATGCGAGAACGGCAGGATCTCCGGACCGTTCGGGTCACCGGGGCGGGACCGGACCACGCCGTTGCTCTCGAGCACCCGGAGCGCCTCGCGCACGGTGGACCGGCTGACCGCGAACTGCGCCACCAGTTCCCGCTCGCTCGGCAGGCGTTGCCCAGGCGCGAGATCGCCCCGAGCGAGCGCTTCCTCGACTTGCTCGACGATCCGCTGGTACGCGCGCACGGTCTGCACCGGCTGGAACTGCGGGCCGTTCGCCATCCGGTGCACCCCATTCGCCTTGACAGACCCGTGTGGTGCGACAAACCTAGTGCCCCACTGATACCTAGTCCACTGGTCGGACCAGTCACAGCTGGACGGCGAAGTCCGCCGTACGGCGTGGCCCCGGCTGCGCGGGCGGACCGGGATCGTCAGAATGCGGCGACAGCTCGAGGCACTGGAGGAGTTCGCGTGAAGACGTTTCGCACCCGTGCGGTCGCGGTCGCCGCTGCGGCAGTTCTGGCCCTCTCGGCCTGCTCCGCCGGTTCGAGTACGACGGGTGGCAGCTCGCCGGGAGGTGATCAGTCGCTCGCGATCGGCCTGGTCGCCGAGCCGGCCAGCCTGGACTTCACCACCACCGACGGCGCCGCGATCCCGCAGGTGCTGCTCGGCAACGTGTACGAGAGCCTGGTCAAGCAGGACGACTCCGGCAAGATCGTGCCGTCGCTGGCGAAGTCGTGGACCGTCTCGCCGGACCACAAGACCTACACGTTCGACCTGGTCGACAACGCGAAGTTCACCAACGACAAGCCCTTCACCGCGTCCGACGCGGTGTTCAGCATCAACCGGGTGAAGACCGCCTGGACGACCTCGCTGAAGGCCGCGATGGACGTCGTCTCGGAGACGAAAGCGCTCTCTCCGACCCAGTTGCAGGTCACGCTGAGCAAGCCGAGCAACGACTGGCTGTTCCGGATGACGACCCGGATCGGCGCGATGTTCTCGGAGAGCGGTGTCAGCGCCCTGGCCACCGAGCCGATCGGCACCGGGCCGTACAAGTTCACGAAGTGGAACCGCGGCGACTCGATCGTGCTGCAGCGCAACGACGGCTACTGGGGGACCAAGCCGTTCTTCAACCAGATCACGCTGAAGTACTTCAAGGACCCGACTGCGCTGAACAATGCGCTGCTGACCGGCACGATCAACGTGGTCGGCACTGTGCAGGCGCCCGAGGCCCTCAGCCAGTTCAGCGGCAATGACAAGTACCAGGTGATCGAGGGCACGACGAACGGTGAGGTCCTGCTGTCGTTCAACAACTCGCGGCCGGTCTTCAAGGACATCCGGACGCGGCAGGGGATCCGGCAGGCGATCGACCACAAGGCCTTGCTGGACACGTGTTTCGCGGGTCGCGGCAAGCTGATCGGCAGCATGGTTCCGCCCACCGACCCGTGGTACGAGGACCTCACCGGGATCGCGCCGTACGACCCGGTCAAGGCGAAGTCGTTGCTGCAGGCATCGGGCGCGGCCGGCCAAACGCTCCGGTTGCGGTTGCCGACGTTGCCGTACGCAACGTCCTGCGGTCAGGTGGTGAAGAGCCAGCTGGAGCAGGCCGGGCTGAAGGTGCAGATCGACCAGCTCGAGTTCCCGGCGGCGTGGCTGACGACGGTCTTCAAGAACGCCGACTACGACATGTCGATCATCGCGCATGTCGAGCCGCGGGACCTGGGTGCGGTGTTCAACCCGAAGTACTACACCCGGTACGACGACCCGACGCTGCAGGGCTATCTGGCGGCGGCGGACTCGGGTGACGAGGCCGCGCAGGTCGACAACATGAAGAAGGCCGCGCGGCGGCTGTCCGAGCAGGCCGCGGGCGACTGGCTCTTCCTGCTCCCGAACCTGATCGTCGCGGACAAGAACATCAAGGGCCTGCCGCAGAACGCGATCACCGAGAACTTCGATCTCTCCAAGCTATCGAGGTGACCTGAGTTGATCCTCCGCCTGATCGAGCGCACCGGTGTGTTCTTGGTCAGCCTTGCGGTGAGCTCGGTGCTGGTGTTCGCGTTCATGGCCGTGCTGCCTGGCGACCCGGCCCGGGTCGCGCTCGGTGTGAACGCGTCGGACGAGGCCGTGGCCGAACTGCGCCGGCAGTTCGGCCTCGACCGGCCGTTGCCGACGCAGTACTTCGACTGGCTCGGCGGATTGCTTCGCGGCGACCTCGGGACGTCGTACATCTCGAAGGTGGCGATCGCGCCGCAGGTGTTCGACCGGCTCCAGGTGACGCTGTGGCTGGTCGTCGCCGGCATGATCATCGCGCTGGCGGTCGCGGTACCGGCCGGCACGGTGATGGCCGCGCGGCACCGCAAAGTCTCCGGGTTCGCGCTCTCCGCGCTCTCTCAGCTGGGCGTCGCCGTACCGGCGTTCCTGGCCGGCATCCTGCTGATCGTCGTGTTCGCGGTGAAGCTCGGCTGGCTGCCCGCGAACGGCTGGACGCCGCCGGCGCAGGATCCGGGGATGTTCTTGAAGCAGTTGATCCTTCCCGCGTTGGCACTCGGCCTGGTGCAGGGCGCGGTCCTCACGCGGTACGTGCGTAGTGCTGTGCTCGACGTGTTGCGTGAGGACTATCTGCGGACTGCGCGGGCCAAGGGTCTGCGTCCGTTCCAGGCGTTGTGGCGACATGGATTGCGTAACGCTGCCGTGCCGGTGGTGACGGTGCTCGGTCTGCAGTTGGCGACGTTGCTGATCGGGGCGGTGGTCGTTGAGCGCGTGTTCGTCATCCCGGGGCTTGGCAGCCTGTTGCTTGATGGCGTGTCGAACCGGGATCTGCTGCTCGTCCAGGACGTGGTGATGGTTCTGGTGGTCGCCGTGCTGCTGGTCAACTTCGTCGTCGATCTGTTGTACGTCGCGCTCGACCCGCGACTGCGGACGGGGTCGAGATGAGGCGACTGAACCCGAGTCTGGTCACCGGCGGCGTGATCGTCGGGATCATCGTGCTGATGGCGCTGGTGTCGTTCGTCTGGACGCCGTACGACGCGACCCTGGTCGACCCGGCTGCGCGGTTGCTGAAGCCCTCGTGGGAGCACTGGTTCGGGACCGACAAGTTCGGGCGGGACGTGTTCAGCCAGATCATGGTCGGGTCCCGGACCACGTTGTTCGTCGGTGTGGTCGCGGTGGGCGTGGCGGCGGTGATCGGCGTACCGCTGGGGATCCTCGCGGCGATGTCGCGGCGGTGGACCTCGGAGCTCGTCATGCGGACGAACGATCTGCTGCTGGCGTTTCCGGCGTTGCTGCTGGCCATCATGTTCGGCGCGGTGTTCGGGGCGAGCACGCTGACCGCGATGATTGCCATCGGCGTCGCTTCCGTGCCGGGCTTCGCGCGGGTGATCCGCAGTGGAGCGCTCCAGGTGATGCGGACCGAGTACGTACTCGCGGCACGGGCGGCCGGACGGCAACCGTGGCCGATCGCGGTCCGGCACGTGCTGCCGAACGTGACCAGCCTGATCACGGTCCAGGCATCGGTGTCGTTCGCGATCGCGGTACTCGCCGAGGCAGCGCTCTCTTTCCTCGGCTACGGCACCCCGCCGCCGACTCCCTCGTGGGGCCGGATGCTCCAGGAAAGCCAGGAGTTCCTCTTCACCGCGCCCCGACTCGCGATCTTCCCCGGCGTCGCGATCGCCATCGCCGTCCTCGGCTTCAACCTTCTCGGCGACGGCCTCCGAGACCGCTTCGACCCCAAACTGGAGGACCGCCGATGACTAACCGGGCGAGCCAGGTGCGGACCGATGAGGCGGATGACGTGCTGAGTGACGCGGAGGACCGCGTGCGGGATGACGTGGCTGACCGTCGCCCGGATGACGTGCTGAGTGTGAGCGGTCTGACCGTGACGGTGCGGGACCGAACGCTCGTGTCGGATGTGGATCTGACGGTCGGGCCGGGAGAGCGGGTCGGTCTGATCGGGGAGTCCGGCTCCGGCAAGTCACTGACTGCCCTGAGCGTCCTCGGACTGCTTCCCGAGGATGTGATCGCCTCGGGCTCGGTACGCCTGACCGGGGTCGACCATGACCTGATCGGCGCCGACGAACGCCGGATGTCGGGCATCCGCGGGCTGCGGATCTCGATGGTCTTCCAGGAGCCGATGACCGCGCTCAACCCGACCATGCGGATCGGCGACCAGATCGCGGAGGCGATGCTCATCCATCGCACCCGGTCCGGCCGCGCCGCCGCGCGAACTGCCGCGACCGACCTGCTCGAACGCGTCCAGCTGCCAGCAGAGACGCTGCGCGCCTACCCGCATCAACTCTCCGGGGGCCAACGGCAACGAGTGGTACTAGCGCTTGCCCTCGCCAACGATCCCGCGCTGCTGATCTGCGACGAACCAACCACCGCGCTGGACGTCACCGTACAAGCGCTCGTCCTGGACCTTATCGTCAAAGGCGTGGTCGCCCGATCTTCCGCCCTGCTCTTCATCACCCACGACCTAGCCGTAGTCGCCACCGTCTGCGAACGCGTCATGGTCATGTACGGCGGCCGCGTCGTCGAATCAGGCCCCGTCACCGAGGTGTTCACCCGCCCCCGCCATCGCTACACCGAAGGCCTCCTAGCCGCCTCGGACCTCGAAACAGCCGACCGCCGCCTCCCCACCATCCCAGGCAACGTCCCCCCGGCCGGCCAGTTCCCCTCCGGCTGCGTCTTCCGCACCCGCTGCCCCCACGCCACCGACCTCTGCGCCACCGCCCCTCCCTGGACCGGCACCTCCACAACTGGCTACGCCTGCCACCACCCAGCCAACACACCTAACGACCTAACCGCTGCCCAGCGTTCTGTGGGTGATGGTCATGACTGATGCTGCGGCGGCTATTCAGGTGGTTGACGTCGTGCGGGACTACCCGCGGCCGCGGACGTCGTTGCTTCGGCCGGCTCCCGTCGTCCATGCGTTGCGCGGGGTGAGTCTGGAAGTCAAGCAGGGTGAGCGATTCGGCATCGTGGGGGAGTCCGGCTGCGGCAAGTCGACTCTGCTGCGCATCATCGCCGCCCTCGATCGCGCGACCTCAGGACACGTGATCGTCGAAGGCACTGACGTCACCCGGCTGCCGGAGCGCCGCCTGCGCTTCCTCCGCGAGAACCTTCAACTGGTTTTCCAAGACCCGATGAGCTCCCTCGACCCCCGCATGCGCGTTCGCGACATCATCGCCGAACCCCTCGTCGTGCAAGGACATCCGGCCTCGGGCCAACGCGTCCGGGAGCTGCTCGAAGCGGTCGGCCTGTCGGCGGACGCGGGCGAGCGCTACCCGCACCAGTTCTCCGGCGGTCAACGCCAGCGCATCTCGATCGCCCGCGCCCTCGCTCCACGCCCGCGGATCCTGATCGCGGACGAGCCGGTGAGTGCTCTCGACGTCTCCGTCCGCGCCCAGGTCCTGAACCTGATCTCGGATCTCGTCGACGAGCTCAACCTGACCCTGGTCTTCGTCTCCCACGACCTGTCCGTCGTGAAGCACGTCTGCGACCGCGTCGCCGTGATGAACGCCGGCCAGATCGTCGAGACCGGGTTCACCGGCGACGTGTACGCCGCTCCCCAGCACCCGTACACCCAACGCCTCGTCTCCGCGATCCCGACGCTTCCCCGTGCGTTGTCCGGGGCAACGACCTCCGACCTGCTCACGACGAAGGGAGAACCCGCGTGACGTTCCCAGCCGGCCTGCCCATCGGAGAGTCCTGGATCGAGGCCCCGTGGACCGCTCCGGTCATCTTCCCGTACGACGGTTCGACGGTGGCGGACGCGCCCGTCGGGGATGTGGACCTCGCCCGGCAGGCCCTCGACCACGCCCTCGCCGTCCGCGAGACCGTCGGCCGATTGCCGTCGTACCTGCGCCGGAAAGTCTTGCAGAGCGTGCATTCCGCGGTCTTGGCCGCACGGGATGACTTTGCCGATCTGCTCGTGCTCGAGACCGGGAAGCCGCTGGTCGACTGCCTGGTCGAGATCGACCGTACCCTGCTCACAGTGGAGACATCGGCCGAGGAAGTCGCTCGGCTGCACGGCGAGACAGTTCCGCTCGACCTGCTCCCGAGCGGCGACGGTTTGCTCGGCTTCTGGGTCCGCAAGCCGATCGGCGTGGTCGTCGGCATCACCGGGTTCAACTACCCGCTGCTCCTCGCCGCCCACAAGATCGCGCCGGCCTTCGCCGCCGGCTGCCCGATCATCGTCAAGCCCGCGCCGCAGACTCCACTCGCCACCCTCTGGCTGGTTCACCTGATGCGTTCGGCACTGCTCGAGGCGGGAGCACCAGAGAGCGCCCTCCAGTTGATCACCGGTGGTCCCGACGTCGGCGCGGCACTCACCACCGACCGGCGGATCGGTGCCGTGTCCTTCACGGGATCCGCCGCCGTCGGCCACCGGATCGCCCGTGACGCGGCCCCGACCAAAGTCCTCCTCGAACTGGGCTCCAACTCCGCCCTGGTCGTCGCCGAGGACGCGGATCTCGACGCGGCCGCGGATGCCATCGTGCGCGGCGGGTACTACGCGTCCGGTCAGGCATGCATCTCCGTCCAAAGAGTCATCGCCGTCGAATCCGTCCGGCCGGCGCTGCTGGAGAAGCTCGGCGCGCGTCTCCCCACGGTGACCGTTGGCGACCCACGGGACCCGTCGACGCGCGTCTCTGCGCTCATCGACCCGAACTCCACGGCCCGCGTGCGTGAGTGGGTCGACGAGTCGGTCCACGCGGGTGCCACGATCGCCTACGCGTCCAACGGCGACGTACTGGGTCCGACCGTCCTGACCGACGTACCGTCCGGTCAACTCGCGTGGGACGAGGAGATCTTCGGACCGGTGATCGCCGTACGGTCGGTGCCGGACATCGACACCGCGTTCCGCATGGTGAACGAGACACGCTACGGCCTGCACGCCAGCGTGTTCACATCGTCGCTCGACACGGCGTTCGCCGCGATCGACCGGCTCGAGGTCGGGGGAGTGGTGATCAACGAGGTGCCGGGGTTCCGTTCCGACGTGATGCCGTACGGCGGGGTGAAGGACTCCGGCATCGGCCGCGAAGGCCCGCGCTTCGCGATCGAGGAACTCACCACCACCCGCATGGCGATCATCCGCCCGCGCCCATGACGAGAGGTGACGACGTGACGGACTACTCGAGGCTGTTCCGGCTTGACGGTAAGCACGCCGTGGTGATCGGCGCCGGCAGCGGAATCGGTCGAGAGAGCGCTCTCGCCCTCGCCGCTCACGGCGCCCGGGTAACCTGCGCCGACCGCGATCTCACGGCCGCCCACGAAACGGTGGCCCGCGGCAACGAATCGCTCGGCGGATCTGCGGACGCTGGTGGGCTGACGGCCTACGAGTTGGATGTGCTCGATGATGCGGCGATCGATCGGGCGGTGGTGGAGTTCGGGGCGGTCGACGTGCTGGTGTTCACGGCGGCGACCAATGTGCGGAAGCGGATCGTGGACTACTCCGGTGAGGAGTTCGATCGGGTGATCGCGCTGAATCTGCGGGCGTCGTTTCAGCTGATCCGGGCCTTCGGCAAGGAGATGGCGGCGCGGGGGAGCGGGAGCATCATCGGGTTCAGTTCGATCCGCGGTACGACGGTTGAGCCGGGGCAATCGGTGTACGCGGCAACGAAGGCCGGGCTCGTCCAGTTGCTCCGGACCGCGGCTGCCGAGCTCGGACCGTACGGCGTACGCGCGAACGCGATCGCACCCGGGGTCGTCGAGACACCGCTCACCGCCCAGATCAAGGCGAACCAGGCGTGGTACGACGCGTACGCACAGAAAGGCGCGCTCGGACGCTGGGCCCAGCCGGGCGAGCTCGCCGGCGCGGTCGTCTACCTCGCCTCCGACGCCGCCAGCTTCGTCACCGGCAGTGTCCTCGCCGTCGACGGCGGCTGGACCGCGGTTGACGGCCGCTTCGACCCACCCAACTGAGACGAGCTTCGATCCAACTGAGACTGCGGCGTCGTCCGCCGAACTGGGACGGCCGTTCGATTTCCGACCACTGAGGAGCCTGCATGAGTCTCGCTGATCTGACCGCGACCGACCTGCTGTCTCGCTATCGCGACCGTTCGATTTCACCGGTCGAGGTGATCGAAGACGTGCTCGCGCGGGTCGAGGAGTTGGAGCCACGGATCTGCGCGACGTACGCACTCGACCCGGACGGCGCCCGGGCCTCCGCGCAGGACTCGGAGCGCCGCTGGCGTGACGGAGTCGCCGGTCCGCTGGACGGCGTACCCGTGACAGTCAAGGAGAACATCGCCACCCGCGGCACCCCGATCCCGCAAGGCACCGCCGCCACCGTGCTGATCCCGGCCACCGAGGATGCGCCGGCCGCGGCGCGACTCCGCGACGCCGGTGCGGTGATCTTCAGTAAGACGACGATGCCGGAGTACGGGATGCTCTCGTCAGGCGTGTCGACCTTCCATCAGCTGACGCGCAATCCGTGGGACCTGTCGAAGACGGCAGGCGGTTCGAGCGCCGGCGCCGCGGCAGCCGCGGCGGCGGGGTACGGACCGATCCACCTCGGCACCGACATCGGCGGCTCGATCCGCCTGCCCGCCGGATGGTGCGGCCTGGTCGGACTCAAGCCCACGCACGGCCGGATCGCCGTCGGTAACCCGTACCCGGGTCGCGCGATCGGCCCGCTCACCCGTACGGCGGCCGACGCTGCGCTGGCGTTGTTGGTCACGTCTGGCTACGACCCGCGCGACCACACGTCGTTCCCATCGTTGTCTGATGAGTACACGGAGGACGTGCACGTCGACGGTCTCCGCGTCGCACTCCTGCTGGACGCAGGCGTTGGTCTGCCCGTGGATCCCGAGGTGACCGCGGCGGTCTCGTCGGCGGCCGCCGTACTCGAGAAAGCTGGGGCGATCGTCGAGCCGATCGCTCCTGTCATCACTCGCGAGATGCTGGATGGATTGGACCGCTTCTGGCGGGTACGGTCCGCGGCGGACATCGCGGCGCTGCCCGAGGAACGCCGTGCGAAGGTGCTCCCGCAGATCCGTTCCTGGGTGTCGACGGCCGGCGAACTGTCCGGGTTCGACGTCTTCGACGGGTACAGCCAGATGGGCGCGATGGCATCCGCGGTCACTACGGTGTTCACGTCGTACGACGTGATCCTGTCGCCGGTCGCGCCGATCACCGCGTTCGCGGCCGAGCTCGCGTACCCGACCGACGACCCGTCGAGACCCTTCGAGCACATCGGGTTCACCGTTCCGTACAACATGTCCGCCCATCCCGCGACCACGGTGAACGTCGGCTGGTCCTCCTCGGGGTTGCCGATCGGCGCGCAGCTCGCCGTACCGCATCATCAGGATCTGACCGCACTTGCCCTGGCCGGGTATCTCGACAGCCAGCAGACCGAGCGGCGAGACTGGCCTGTGGGGTGACGACTTGGGCTGATGGACGGCAACGTGTTCGACGAGGTGGCGGTTCGCGCTGACCCACTGCAGCGCGGGCTGATCTCCCACTGCTACCGAATGCTCGGCTCCGTCACCGAGGCGATCCAAGTCGCCGACAGTGCCTCGTCCTACGAGGTCGCGACGCGTGAGTGCCTCCACCGAGGCGGCGCGCGCCCGCTCCCGACCGACCTCGCTCCCGCGAGCGGCGATCCCGAGGGAGAGCTGAGCCGCCGTTCAGAGGTGCTCTGGCTCGAACCCATCCCCGACACGCTCGCCGACGACCACCTGATCGACCTGCAACTCATCGCCGCACTCCAACGCCTCCCGGCACACGAGCGGGCAGCGGTCATCCTGCACGATGTCGAAGGTTGGCCCGTGCCACGGATCACCGATCTGCTCGGTCAGGTCGACATCCGCCAGGCCAGGTCACACTTCCGCCCGGCGCCGGGTCATCAACTCGACCAGCCCGAGTTGCTCGGCCGGTATGCGCGCGCCTTCGAGGAGTACGACGTACCCGCGATCGTCGAGCTCTTCGGGGACGACGCGATCTGGGAGATGCCGCCGTTCACCTCATGGTTCCGCGGGGCGCGCAACATCGGCCGGCTCATCTCGACCCACTGCCCGGCCAAGGGGCCCGGCGACCAGATCCTCGTCCCGGTCAAGGCCAACCGCCAACCGGCCTTCGCCGTCTACATGCGAGACCCGACCGACAACATCCACCGAGCCTTCCAGATCCAGGTCCTCACCCTCACCGCCGCCGGCATCATCCACGCCATCGCGTTCTTCGACCTGAGCCTCTTCCCCACCTTCCAGCTCCCCGACCTCCTGGCCGGCCTCCCCCCAAACCCCTACGACGGCGCCCCCCGCCCCCACATAGAACGCCTCCACCCCCACGACTAGCCGGTGAGCGTCAGTACTCGCCGTAGACCTGGACTTTGGTGCCGATGGGGGTGTCGGCGAAGATTTGGTGGATCTCGGGGCGCATGACGCGGACGCAGCGGTGGCTGGCGGGGTAGGGCTTGATCAGGGAGTTGACCCGGGAGCCGTGCAGGGCGATGCCGGGGCGGTCGCGGAGGAAGTAGAGCGAGTCGTACATGAACGCGTCGTCGTACAGGCTGCTCTCGTGCGCGCCGGCCCACTTGCGCCAGACCTTGCCGGTGCGGTTCGGGGTCTCGTACCCGGGTGCGCCGGTCGAGACCCAGACGATCCGCTTGTAGGTCTTCCCGACGATTTGGTACAGGATCTGGCAGGTCTTGTTCACGTAGATGCCGGGGGAGCGGGTCGGCGTCGGGCGCTTGGTTGCGTTGAGCACCGAGTATGCGTCGGTCAGCGTGAGGCCGCCGCGGCTGACCGGCAGGCCGTTGGTCTCGCGCCACGCGCACAGTGCCTGCTTGGCGCGGACGGTGATGTCGCCGTCGATGTCGCCGACCGGGTACCCGAGCTTGTCGAGTTGCCGCTCCACGCGCAGCGCGTAGTACTGCGGCTTCTGCTTCACCTTGGGCTTCGGCTTGGCCGTCGGGGTCGTGGTCGGCTTCGCGCTCGGCGTACTGACGGAAGCGGAAGGCGTGCTCGAGGTCGGCGTACTGGAGGGGGATGGCGTCGATTCACTCGCGGCCACATCGGAACACCCCGCGAGTACGAAGGCCAGTACGACGGCACCGGCAACGAGACCACGTCGACGAGACACGATTCCCCTCTCCCTCGAGCACTTTTCAGGGTCGCAGAACCTCATCGAGTGAGCCTGCAACGACCCGCCGAGATTAGTGCTCCGAGGGTTCCCCGCAGGCGTGCTGACCCGGTCCCGTCACCGAACCGTTGTCGACCACAGGCCCCGGGTCGTCCCGCAACCTGCTGTACAGATACCCGTCGCGGTACTTTCCGGCCCGGAACTCACACGCGCGGATCACTCCTTCGAGGGTGAAACCCGCCTTCTCCAACGACTTCTGCTCGGCCACGTTCTCCGGATGCGTCGCGGCCTGGATCCGCTGCACCGGCGTGTGATGGAACAGGTACTCGGTCAGCATCGCCTGCGCGCGCCACCCGATCCCGCGCCCGCGGTACTCCGGCAGGAGCGCGATCCCGATCTCCCAGTACGACGTCCTGCCGTCGAACGACCCGGTCCGCCAACTTACGAGCCCGGCGGTCTCGTCGTCGGCCCGGACCATCAACCGGGAGTCGTCCTTACCCAGGAACCCGTCTTCGGCGAACCGCCGTACCGACGCCTGCGCGTCACGGAACCCACCCCAGTCCAGCCCGACCAACCACGGCTCGACCGAGAACCGCCGGAACAACCCGAGATCCTCTTCCACCGCAGGCCGCAGTTCAACGCGCATGCGGTTCAGATTAGGTGACTCCCGGACCACCCGTCGTACTCGGTGCGGCTGTCAGAGGCCGAGGTCGCGCAGGAACTGCGGCTTGTAGGCCTGCATCGCCACGTAGTGCGGATCCGGGACCTCCATGCCCGCATTCTTCGCCGCGTCGCTGGCCGCGTCGTGCTCACCCACTGGCACGCCCGGGTCGGTCCACTCCTGCTCGGCCGGATTCCACCGCGTCACCGTGTACTCGGCATCGAGTTTGTCCTTGGCAACGAGTTCCTTGGCGGTCCGCTCGGCCTCCTGCGCATCCGCGAGGGTGTGCGTGTACATCAGCATCCGGTTCCCGTCCCGGGTCACGGTCACGTGGTTCCCGAGCCGCTTCTTGGCATCGTCATCCAGATCCAGTGCCCGCAACCGATCCCAGAACGACAACCTGTGCTCTTCACTCCCGAGCACAACCTCAACCCGAAACTCCTCATCCGCCATGCCCACCACCCTACCGATCCCCAGACCTCGAGAGCGGGGAGGGCTTTGCCCCCGAATCGGGCAGAAATCCGCCCCAGTCCGGTTCTGGCGGCGGGTGGCCAACATGCGGGATAGGTGAATCGTTTTGCTTCGATCGACTAGAGTTCTTAGTCATGGAGCTGAGGCACTTGGAACACTTCGTGGCGGTGGCCGAGCAGAAGCACTTCACGCGAGCCGCCGAGGCGATGTCGATCTCCCAGTCCGGCCTGTCCGCCTCGATCCGCGCGCTCGAGCGTGAGCTCCGCGCCCCACTGTTCGTCCGCAACACCCGCAGCGTCGAGCTCACCGAGGCAGGGCGGGCGCTCCTGTGCGAAGGACGTCGTACGCTCGCCGCCGCCGAAGCAGCCAAGGACGCGGTCGCCGCGGTCCAGGGTCTGCTGCGCGGTCACCTCACGGTCGGGCTGGAGCAGTGCCTCGGGGTGGTCGACGTACCGGCGTTGCTCGCCAAGTTCCGCTCTGCCTACCCCGGCGTCGAGATCGAGGTCCGCCAGGCCGGCTCCACCCCGATGCTCGACGAGTTGGCGTCCGGCCGGCTCGACGTCGCTTTCGTCGCGACCGCGGGCGACCCGGTCGACGGCCTCGACCTCCGCCCGCTCTCTCGCGAGTCGATGGTGCTCGTCTGCGCCCCCGACCACCGCCTCGCCAACGCGACCGCGGTCACGCTCGATGACCTGGCGGGGGAGTCGTTCGTCGACTTCGACCCGACCTGGGGCGCCCGCGCCATCTCGGACCGGGCCTTCGCCACCGCCGGCGTCGCTCACCCGGTGACGATCGAGGTGAACGACGTACACACGCTGCTGGCCCTGGTCGCCCACAACCTCGGCGTGGCCCTGGTCCCCGAACGCATCGCCGCCAAACGAGGCGACCACGTCACCGTCGGCCTGACCCCGGGCAGCGCCTCCGACTGGCAGGTCTCAGTCGCCGTCCCCACCGGCACCGCCGCCTCCCTAGCCGCCGACGCCCTCATCGGCATGCTCCCCACCAGCGCTACGCATACCAGGCCCGATCGGCTTTCCTGACTCGGCCTCGCCCTTAGCCGACGAGTGCCGGCTCGGCTTCGAGCTGTTCGAGCGCCTGCCGCGCGGCCTGGCCCTCACCGACCAGGGGAGTGCTCTGCTCCCCGTCGTACGAGCGATGCTCGAGACCTGGGACCGCGGGTACGTCGAGGCGCGGGCACTCAGCCACCCTCAGCAGTTGGTCGTCGGCATGCAAACCGCCGTCGGCCGCGACCTCCAACGCCCCACGGTCCAGCGCTTCCGCGAACGCGCCCCCGGCTGGACGGTCGCTCTGAGGCTCGTCGGCTGGGATGACCCAACCGCCGGCCTCGCCGACGCCACCAGCGACGTTGCCTTCGTCTGGCTCCCGGTACCTACCGGGCTGGCGACCCGAGTCCTGATCTGCGAAGACCGCTGGGTAGCCCTGCCCTCAGGACATGCGCTCGCCGACCGCGCCGAGATCCCCTTCGCCTCGCTGCTCGACGAACCATTTGTCGCCTTGCCGGTCGCAGCGGGCCGACTCCGCGACTTCTGGCTGGCGCTGGACGCCTGCCGCGGCCCGGCGCTGATCGCAGCAGAGGCCACCGCCGCCGACGAGGTCCTGGAACTGGTCAGTGCAGGTGTCGGCGTCGCCCTCATCGCCGAGGGGAACGCGCACCTCTACAAACGCCCCGGCCTCGTCTTCCGCCCAGTCCCCGACCTCGCACCGACTGAGTTGGCCATCGCCTGGCGCCGGGACGACCCCCGCGACGTCGTCCGCCTCTTCGTCGACTCCATCGGGTGATTTCGCCAGTACGACGACCGGCCGCGAACCTCGGCGATACGACCGTGCGTCCCGTGCGCTGTATTCCCGCGGGGCCCGAGTGGGCTGCGCACCTACTACGCAGGCTTCCCCGCACCGTCACACCTGGCGGGCGGTAGCGTTTCCGTATGGTGCAGAACCACGATCCCCAGGTGGCTTCGGTCAGTCAGGCCGAGCTGCTGGAGCAGCTCAACGCGGTCATTGCGGGCAAGGGCTCCGATGAGCTGAGCAGACTGCTTCCGCAGCTGCTGGGTGCCGCGATGCCCGGGTTGGATCCGTTCGAACAGACGCCACCGCCGTCGCGGCGGCGAGTACGTCGCGCCGACGTGGTCACCTTCCGGGTGCGCGTCGATCTCACGGGGACCAAGCCCCCGCTGTGGCGGCGGTTGGAGCTCGCCTCCGACCTGTTCCTGAACGAGGTCCACGAAGTCATTCAGGCTGCGTTCGGCTGGACCGACAGCCACTTGCACGAGTTCGCCTCGGGCAAGGACTACTACCATCCTGCGACCGAGCACTACCTCTGCCCGTTCGAAGCCGGCGAGGGGCGGATCGGCGTGCCCGAAGAGGACGTACGCCTCGATGAGGTACTCGCGGAGCCGGGTGACAAGTTGTTCTACCTGTACGACTTCGGCGACAACTGGATGCACGTGATCAAGCTCGAAGCCGTGCAGCCCCTGGACGACTCCGCTGCCAAGGCTGTCTGCATCGGCGGCCGAGGTCCTGGCCCGAGCGAGGACTGTGGCGGGGTATATGGCTACGAGCTGATCACCGCCGCCCTCGATCCCGCTCATCCAGACCATGTCGAAGCGGTCGCTGACTATGCCCGCATGTACGGTGAAGACGCCGAACCCGGTGCTTACGAGCCCTCCCCGTTCGACCCCGAGGAGATCAACGAAATGCTGGCCGGGTTCAGCGACGGTGAACCCGATCTTCCTGGACCGCTTGGCGGACTCGTCCTGGCGATCCGCTCCACGGCGCACAGGAAGCTGTTCCAGCGGATGATCGTCGAGGCGGACCTGGACGCGTCTGTCGATATCACCGCTGATACCGCGACGCGGATGGTCTCGCCGTACCGTTGGCTGCTTGACCGCGTTGGGGATGACGGCATCAAACTGACCGGCGCCGGCTACCTGCCGCCCGTCCACGTGGAAGCCGCCATGGCCGAACTCGGACTGAACGAAGAATGGATCGGCAAGGGCAATCGAGAGATCCAGACCCTGCCCGTACTGGCCCTCCGAGAGTCGGCACAGGCCATGGGTCTGCTTCGGAAGCACCGCGGAACACTTCTACTCACACGGCGGGGACATGCTGTCCGCAATGATCCGCTCGCACTGTGGTGGCACCTGGCCGAGCGGATGCCACCGGCCTCGAAGGATGCCTGCGAAACCCAAGCCGGGCTCATCCTCTTGGCCGCTCTCGCCGCGCGATCCACTGATGAGCCGGAGACGACCATCGCGGAGTTGCTCAGCGCGATCGGCTGGATGAGCAGCAATGGAACACCGATGACGCCATCTCTGGCCGGCCAAGCGGCCTGGGATACCAGGGCTGTACTGCACCGGCTCGGAGCCTTCGTCAACGCGCCAGGCATCCACCGCCGGTCCGCCAAACCCACACCGCAGGGCGTGACGTTCGCGAGGGCCGCATTGCGCACCTGGACCAGCACAAACTGATCGATCACCTATGTCCCTGCATCGATGCACTGGCTCTGAGCAGAGCGGTTCGGCGTCCGCCATGATGGTGCGAGGACGCCGAACCGGTGGGTGTTTCAGCCGCAGGAGAAGGTGCCGCGGGATACGACGACGACGCCGTTGGCATTCAGGGTGAGTTTGCCGGCGAGCCGGAGGTCGAGGACCGTGCCGTCGGTGCCGCGGAGGGTGCTGCGGAGCCGGTACTGCGCGACTCGCGAGACATCGCCCTCATCGGTGAACGCTGTCACCACCCCGTTCACCTTCTCGCGGTACGTACCGGAGTACGTCGGCAGGGTGCGGTCGTCCGGGATCAGCTCGACCCGGCCGTCGATGACGCCGTTGACGTGGAACTCCCCGGCCAGTTGTCCGCCCGGTGGCGTCACCAGCCGATACCCGCCCGACCGGACCTCGTGGAAGGTGCCCGGCCAGGAGACACAAGGACCGTCGCCCGCCGCGAAGGGTTCGGAGTTGTCGTAGTCCTCGATGAGGAACGAATGCTCGGCCCCATCCGCGGATGCGGGAGCAGCGGAGACCCCGACGAGGGCCAGAGCGCCCAACGCAATAGCCAGCTTGTGCTTCATCGCCGCCCCCTCAGCCGACTACGCAGGTGATGGCAGCAGCAACCAGAGCGATCGCGCCGAGGATGAGTGCGGTCATCGTGACAGCCTCGAACGATCCGACCCGGCGCCGATACTCCAGGGCCAGGACGATGGCGACCGCGCCGAACACGAGCGGCCACCCCGACCAGAAGACGACGTACGTCGCGGCGGCCGCGATGCCGAGGCCGAGCGCGGTCCCGGCGAGCCGCCCGGGCGATCCCGCCCGGGCCCACAGGCCCAGCCACACCGCGATGACGCCGGCAGCAACCACGATCCCGACGTACAGCGCGATCTCCCCGGCCGTTGTGGCCGGTGCATCGTCCGCGTCGGCGTTGAGATTGAGGACCCCGCCGGCTGTAAATGCGAGGCCATAGATCACTGCGCCGGTCGCCGCTGCCCACAGCGGATTGAGTACGTCGAGTCGGTGTGAGGCGTTCGTGGTGGTAATCATGGGAACCCCCTCGGGTCTGAGATGTGCTTGCCTCGAGCGCACCACCACTGGCCGGCGGGACGGATCTGTCACGGGACGCGGTCGGGCCGGGAGAGTTGCCCGCGTGGACCGGGACCTCTGTCCCAGGACATCTGGCCCGATCGGGCGCACACTTTTGCCATGGGAACGCTGCGTGACGAGGATCTGGTCCGCCGCATCGGCGGCTGGTCGATCGCTGCGCTGACCCTCGCCCTGTTCGGGACGATCCCCTTCTCACTCTCGGGCGGAGTCATGTCGCGCCCGGAGGTGGTCGCCTCGGGCCCCGAGTTGTGGCTCGGATTGATCGTCGCCTGCTTCGCGATCTCCGGTGGGGCGTTGATCCACCTGCGACCAAGGAACTGGATCGGCTGGATCCTGGTCGCCTCGGGGTTGCTCCAGGTGACGAACGTGGCCGTGGACTCGTACGCCACCCGTGCGCTCACCGACCCTGACCATTCGCTGCCCTTGGGTCTCGCAGCGGTGTGGCTCGCATCGTGGACCTGGATCCCGTCATTGCTGTTGCCGGTGATCGTGCTCCCGCCGCTCTACCCGACCGGACGACCGCCGTCGACCTTCTGGTCATGGCACGTCCGGGTGGCGCTCCTCGGTATCGGGCTGGTCGTGCTGGCGGCTGCCACCGGTCCCGGCGGAGTCGACGACACCGTGCGCGGGACCCGGCTGCCCTGGGACACGCCGTCCTGGTGGAACTGGGGCGTCGGCTTGTCGGCGGCTGCGCTCCTGATCTCCACGGCGGCTGTCACTGTCGTCGGGACACTTATCCGCGCAGTTCGAGCCAAGACACCGGAGCGGCAGCAGTTGCTGTGGCTGCTGAGCGTGATCGGGGCGATGTTGGCGACGGTCTTCACCGAGTACCGGGTGCTGTTAGCCATCGCCTACTGCCTGGTTCCCGTCGCGGTGACGATCGGCGTACTGCGCTACCGCCTGCTCGGCATCGAGGTCGCCCTGCGTCGCACGCTGCTCTATGTGCCGCTGACTCTGCTCGTCGCCCTGGTCGTCGGCGGACTCACCACCATCATTGCCCGCCTGGTACCCGAGGGACCGCTGCCACTCCTCGCCGCGTCGGCCGTGGTGGCCGTACTGGTGATTCCCGTGGCAGCGCGCCTGCGACCCCTCGTCGATCGTCTGGTACTCGGTGATCGCGCCGATCCACTCGCCCTCGTCGACCGAGTCGGCGCCGGGCTCGAGATCGAGCATGATGATCCGGTCGTCTCCATGCTCGAGGCAGTCGCTTCAGCCGCAGGTACGTCGTACGCGGTGGTGCGGGATGTCGACGGCCGACCGGTCGCTGAGGTGGGGTCGTCAGACGGCCCAGGTCTCGACGTTGCGCTGCGGCACAGGGGAGTGCAGCTCGGGACGTTGACCATCGGACCGCGCCGCGGTGCGACGCAGGTGACCGAGCAGGACGCGCGGTTGGTGACGGCCTTGGCGCCGCACTTGGCGGTCGTGATCCGATCCGCGCGCCTCGCCGAGGAACTCGCCCACGAACGGAATCGCGTGACCACCGCAACCCTCGCGGAACGCGATCGCCTGCGCAGGGACCTCCACGACGGGCTCGGTCCTTCTCTCGCCGGTATCGCGCTCGGCCTTCAGGCCGCCGGCACCGCACATCGGACTGACCCTGAGGCCGTGCCGGCCCTGCTCGAGCGGACTCGTGCCGAGGCCGAGCTCGCGGTCAGCGAGATCCGCCGCGTACTCGATGGGCTGCGACCCACCTCGCTCGATCTGCACGGGCTCGAGGGTGCGGTGCGCGACACCGCGTCGTCGCTCGGGATGGGTCGGCCCGGTGGTCCTGCCTTCGATCTCCGGACGGAAGCGCTGCCTCTCCTGCGGCCGCAGGTGGAGGAGGCGGCGTTCCGGATCGTCGCCGAGTCCCTGACGAACGTCGCGCGCCACTCGGCCGCTGACCATTGCACGGTCCGGCTCAACCAGGCGAACGGAGACCTTCGGGTCCGGGTCTTCGACGACGGCTGCGGATTGGGTACGGCGGTTGCCGCCGGGCACGGGCTCGACTCGATGCGACGACGCGCCGCCGATATCGGGGGAGAGGTTTGCGTGGAACTCGCCGAACCGCGGGGGACGCTCGTGACCGCAGTACTGCCGCTGGAGGCGCCATGACGGTTCGCGTGGTCCTGGCCGACGACCACCCGATGTACCGCTACGGGCTGACCGCCGTCCTCGAACAGGCCGACGGCATCGACGTCGTCGCCAGCGTCGGGGACGGTGCCGCGTTGGTCGATGCGGTCCGGGACTTGTCGCCAGACGTCGTACTGACGGATCTGTCCATGCCTGGCCTCGACGGGGTGGTAGCGATCGCGCAGCTACTGGGTCTGCAGCCCGAGCTGCCGATCCTGGTGCTCACGATGCACGAGGACGACGCGCACGTCTTCGCCGCTCTGCGCGCGGGGGCCCGCGGGTACCTGGTGAAAGGCGCCGACGGTGCAGAGATCGTCCGCGCGGTGTACTCCGTCGCCTCCGGCGAGGCCGTGTACGGAGGTGCCGTCGCCCGGCGGATCGTTGCCTTCTACTCCGGCCGCCAGGTCGAATCTCCGGTCGCGCGCGCCTTCCCGGACCTGACCCCGCGGGAGCGGGAGGTCCTCGAGCTGCTGGCGGCCGGCTGCCGCAACCACGAGATCGCCCGGCGCCTCGGCATGTCCGAGAAAACCGTCCGCAACCACGTCTCCCAGGTACTGACGAAGCTCCAGGTCCCCGACCGCACCGCCGCCGCACTGAAGGCCCACGAATCCGGCATCGGCGGTTAGCAACAGGCAGCGGTCCAGGCAGAGGAAGGCCGTCGTACCCCCCGCGGGTACGACGGCCTCTGTGTTGCTCTTACCAGGCGTAGTCCTCGGGGGAGGTCTTGTAGCCCGGGAAGATCTCGTCCAGGCGGGCGAGGGCCTTCTCGTCGAGCTTGATGTCGACCGCGCGTACGGCGGACTCCAGCTGCTCCATCGTCCGGGGGCCGACGATCGGGCCGGTCACGACCGGCTGGTGCAGGAGCCAGGCCAGCCCGAGCTCGCCCGGCTCGTGGCCGAGCTCTTCGGCGAACGCCTCGTACTGCTCGATCTGCGGACGGAGCTTCTCCAGCGTCTCCTTGGCCCGGCCCTCGAGCCGGCGTACGCCCTGGTTCTCCTTGCGGATGACGCCGCCGAGCAGGCCGCCCTGCAGCGGCGACCACGGGATCACGCCGAGGCCGTAGTTCTCCGCCGCCGGCAGAACCTCACGCTCGACGTCGCGCACGAGCAGGTTGTAGATCGACTGCTCGCTGACCAGGCCGATGTAGTTGCGCCGCGCCGCGGCCTCCTGGGCCTGCGCGATGTGCCATCCGGCGAAGTTGCTCGACCCGGCGTACAGGATCTTGCCCTGCTGGATCGCGACCTCGATCGCCTGCCAGATCTCGTCCCACGGCGTCGCGCGGTCCACGTGGTGGAACTGGTACAGGTCGATGTACTCGGTCTGCAGCCGCTTCAGCGACGCGTCCAGCGCGCGCCGGATGTTCAGCGCCGACAGCTTGCCCTCGTTCGGCCAGCCCTCGCCCATGTCGCCGTAGACCTTGGTGGCGAGCACGGTCTTGTGCCGGTTCGCGGGGTCCTTCGCGAACCATTCGCCGATGATTTCTTCGGTCCGGCCCGGGTAGATGGCCCGCCCGTACCCGTTGGCCGTGTCGAAGAAGTTGATGCCCTTGTCATGCGCCGCGTCCATGATCGCGTGCGCGTCCCCCACCTCGGTGTGAGGCCCGAAGTTCATCGTCCCCAACACGATCCGACTAACCGACAATCCAGTACGCCCAAGATGAGTGAAGTCCATACCTCCACCCTTACGCGCGGACGCCAACTCTTCCAACAAAAGAATCAGGTCAGTGCCATCACCTGAGCTTCTGAGTCAACCTGTCGCGCACCGCCTCGGTCGGATTGGCCCCACCTTCAGCCAGAGCGTCCAGCAGCGCTCCCACGAGGGCGGGGTCCTGAGTGTGCCGAAGATCGAGGCCGAGATTCCGACGATCGCAGGTACGGCGAAGCGCGGCGAACATCGGCGCGTTCGGCTCCCGGACGAGACCGCCGCCGACCACCACGGAGACCGGATCGGCCAGTCCGCAGGTACGCGCGAGGCTGAGGATGTAGTCGGCGAGGTGCTCCGCCTGCGTGTCGACCAACTCAGCCACCACAGGGTCGTCATCGATGAGCGCCAGTACCGCCGGTGCGTACGCCGCCAGCGCCGCAAAGTTGAACGTGTTGCCCCGCTCGGTCGTGGTCTCGAGCATCTCCTCCGGCGTCGATGCGCCGAGCAGTGGGGGAAGTACGGCCGTAAGTTTCGTGGACTCGGCCAGCCCGAGCTCCGACAGATACACCGCTCGCAACGCCTGGCTCACCAGGCCCGCACCGCCGAGCGGGTGCTGCAGCCACCACGACAGCGCCCACTCCTTCGCCGGCCCCCTGCCGGCCAGCGCGGCCCCGGTGCCCAGCACGACGGAGATGCCCTGTCCATCAAGGCGGCCGCACCGAATCAGGGCGAATCCGTCGTTCTTGATACTGAAGCGCCTCACATCGAAATGCGGGCTCAGCGCCGTGGTCCAGAACTCCGCGTCGGCCGGCCAGTCGACACCCGCCAACCGGAAGGCAGCATGCCTGACGTCGGACGGCTCGATCCCGGCGGACGCGAGTACGTCGCCGACGAGGCTGAGGACGACGTCCTTGGCGGCCTCAGCCCCGGCCGGCGCGTAGATGTCGCCGACCCCGCCGCGGGCGAGGCCGATGAGGTCACCGTCGGCCATCGTCAAGCCTGCCCAGGTCTTGGTGTTGCCGGCGTCGACGGCAAGGAAGAGATCTCTCACCGCAGAAGTCTCTCCGGCAGGTACGCCGAGTGCGCGGCGGCCATCTCGTCGTACAAGTTCTCGGCGACGGACAGATTTGGCACCAAGGGGTTCGCGATCAGCGCCCGGATGGCGTCGGCCCGGGTGCCCTCCCACGCAGCCTTCGCCGCCAGCATCTGGTAGTCGGCGAGCTGACGCGTGATGCCCCGAACGGCAAGCGGCAGCGGCTGCTGCGGGTCGATGTGGCAACCCTTCCGGTTCACGGTGCAGTAGACCTCGACGACAGTCTCCGCGTCGAAGCCCGGGAGTGCATTGTCAACATTAGGAAGGTTGACCGGCAGACGGGCGCCAGTGTCGTTGTAGTACGCGCTCATCACGTCGATCGCCAGCTCGAGCTCGTGGATGCCGCCGCGCGACCGGGCCGGGTCGAGATGAGGATGGCTGGCCTCGGCCTGTTCGCGGTAGTGGTCCCAATAACCGGGAACGGCGTTCATGATGTCTTCCGAACGGGTTGTCGGCGACGCCTGCTGTGCTCTGAACAGCTCGTTCCGGAAGTAGTAGTAGTTGAAGTAGTCCGACGGGATGGACTGCATGACCACGGCGAGGTGCAGCGCTCGCTTCGAGTTGTCGTCGAGGGTCGGGTCGTGCTTGCGCTCTTCCCACGCCGCTTCGAGCAGCGGCATGACGTCCTGCCCGTCGTACAGGTGCTCGTAGCTCCAGCAGTTGTGGTTCACGCCGGCCATGGTGACCTTGGCTCGATCGGGGTCGAGCCCAGCAGCCTTGAGTACGACGGGTGGGAACACGATCGGCCCCTCGCACATCGAGTAGATGGGAATCGGCGTGTAGTCCGCGACCGCCTGGGAGACGATGTTGACCGGGTTCGTGTAGTTGAAGATCACCGCGTTCGGCGCAACGGCCTGCAGGTCATCG
The DNA here is from genome assembly GCF_055562215.1 of Kribbella sp. NPDC020701. Classification (NCBI taxonomy): domain Bacteria; kingdom Bacillati; phylum Actinomycetota; class Actinomycetes; order Propionibacteriales; family Kribbellaceae; genus Kribbella; species Kribbella sp. NPDC020701. The sequence goes on from NZ_JBVHFT010000016.1 coordinate 49,553, forward strand.
GTGATGCCGCGCATGTCGTTGATGGAACGCAGCGCCATGAAGAAGCCGCCGGGCCCCTGGGTCTCCTGCCCGATGACGCCGTGCTTCAGCGGGATCCGCTCGTCGAGCGCGCGGGCGGCGAACTTGCCGGGGCGAAAGCTCGTGAGTACGGCGTCGACGTCAGCCAAGCCGGCTCGCTGGTCCGTGGTCGCCGTGACGGTGATGCCGTCCCCGCCCTCCGCGGCGAGTTTCTTCGCGATCTTGAGGACGGTCTCCAGACGGTCCGGGTCCTTGTCGACGAGTACCACCTCCGACCCCGCGAACTCAGGGCCGTGCCACAAGAACGAGGCCATGGTGCCGGCCGCTCTGGAGGATCCTCCGCCGATGTAGGCCATCTTGATGCGAGCCATGTCTTATGAGACTCCTTCTCGTTCTGACTTCTGTGCGGCTTCTTCATCCGCGTAGATGAAGGCGTTGCGGCAGTCGTGGACGATGGTTGCCGGCCACAACGGGTCGTAGCTGTCGGCCTCGCGAATACGGTCGAAGGCGTACGCCTTGTTCGAACCCCACAGCAGCATCACCGCGGAGTGCGAGAGCTCCGCCAGTTCCGCCGTACCGATCGTGACGCCGTACGTCGGGACGTCCGCCAGGGACCGTAGATGGGGGAACGTGGACAGGTTGTCTGTCCGTGTTGATTGAGGCAACGTTACGACCCGAGTGGGCGCGTCCCGCGGCGTACCCGGTCCGTTGAGCGCGACGTGGCCGTCGCCCTGACCACTGGCCAGCAGGAAGAGATCGATGCCGCCCAGTTCAACGACCTCCTGCTCGAATGCGCTGGGCTCGTTGGGATCCGGGGCGATCACACTGTCCGGACGAAGGCCGAGGGGTGTCACCAGATTGCGCTGGGCCCATCCGATGCAGCTGTGCGGGGTGTGTGGCGATAACAGCTTCCACTGTCCGGCTTGGCCCTCGACGTACTCGTCCATCATCACCACCCGCAGGCCGTCCATGCGTGCGCCGCCTTGGTGCGCCAGCCGGGTCAAAGCGGCTGCCACTGGGGTTGCACTGCGACCGGCGGGGAAGCCGACGACGTACCGATCCTTGGTGGCGAGCTGATCCAGAATCTGCCGGGCAATGACTTCGCCGATCTCGGCTGCGGTGGACAGCACGGTGATAGGGGTGGTCACATCACTCCTTGACCGCGCCGGCCATGACGCCGCTGATGAACTCGCGCTGGAAGAACAGATAAAGAGCCACGACCGGCAGCGAGACGATCAGGGAACCGGCTGCCATCAGGTTGACCTGCAGCACGTGCCGTCCCTGGAAGGCGCCCAAGGCAACGGTTGCTGTCTGCTTCTCGGGATCGCCGAGGAAGATCAGGGACAGGAAGAAGTCGTTCCAGGTCCACATGAACGACAGCAGGACCAAGGTAAGAACCGCAGGACGAGCCATCGGAACCAAGATGCGCCACAGCGTGCTCCACACTCCCGCTCCGTCGACGGCTGCGGAGTCCATCACCGAGCGGGGGAGCGCTCTGAAGGTTGCCCGCATCCAATAGGTCCCGAAGGGGACTCCCATGCCGAGCTGAATGATGACCAGTCCCAACCAGGAGTTGGTGAGTCCGATGCGCTCGAACTCGTAGTACAGCGGAATGACGATCACCTCGGTGGAGACCATCATCCCGAGCAGGATGACCGGGAAGAGGAAGCGCTCCCCGACGACTCCGAGGATGCCGAATGCGTAGCCAGACAGGATTGCGAGCACCGTCTGTCCGGCAACCGCGCTCACGGTGATCACCAGGGACGCGTACATGGAGTGGGCCAGGTTGCCGTCACGCCAGGCCGCTCCGAAATTGCCCCACGAGATCCTCGAGAGGTCCAAGGCGCCCGAGGTGTTGGGGCTCAGGGAGGTGAGGACGAACCACGCGACGGGGAAGAGCACCCCGACCGTCAGCGCGATCACGATCACGTAGTTCGAAGCGCGCTCGTACCTGGAGATCATCGGTCTTTGTTCTCCATGATCCGCGTGATGGCGACCGCGATACCGAGGCACAGGACGGCCAGTACCACGCCGGTCGCCGAGGCCTTGCCGACATCAGGGTTGACGAAGGCCAACTGGTACAGGAGAAGTGCCGGGGTGGTCGTGGCAGACCCGGGTCCACCCTGGGTCGTGATGTAGACCATGTCGAAGGTCCGCAGCGCGCCGGTGATGGTCAGGGTCAGCGCGATGGCCATCTGCCCGCGCAGGCTGGGGAGAGTGATCAGTCTGAACTCCTGCCACCGCGTGGAACCGTCCAACCGCGCGGCCTCGTAGAGCTCGTCCGGAATGGCGAGGATGCCTGCCAGGAACAGCACCATGGTGAAGCCGAACCCACCCCAGACGCCGATCATGCCGAGCGACGGCAGGGCCCAGGTGAAGTCACCGAGCCAGTTGCGGGTCAGGTGGTCCAGGCCGACCCAGCGCAGTGTGCTGTTCAAGGGGCCGTCAGGCGCGTAGATGCGCTTCCAGATGATGGCCACCACAACGCTGGTCAACACCTGCGGGAGGAAGAGGAACCAGCGGTAGATGCCCTCGCCACGGATCTTTGCCCTGCTGAGCAAGGCGGCCGAGATCAGTCCAAGGCCGAGCGGAATCAGGCCGAACATCAGGATCAACACGAGCACGTGCCCGAAGGCGGCGTACATCCGCGGGTCCCGTCCGAACTCCAGGTAGTTCTGCAGTCCGACCCAGGACGGCTCGCTGACTCCGTCCCACTTGTAGAAGGAGTAGTTCACGGTCTGGAGCAGCGGCACCAGGACGATTGCGGCGTACAGCAAGAGTGCGGGCGACAGGTAGAGCAGTCCGATCCAGCGCCGCTTCTGCGTCTGCTTCGAAACCGTTCGTACTCGCGTCCTCGCGCCGACCGCCAGACGAGAGGTCTGAACGGTCATCGTCGTCCGGCCTGGAACTTGTCGTAGTCGGCCTGAACCGCCTTGACCAACGCGTCCGGGGCGGCCCGGCCGGCCAGCAGCACTTGCACCTGACCACCGAGGGTGTCGAGCATCGAGGGCGTGGACCAGTCGAAGTACGGAACGTAGCCGTTGTCCTTGTCCAGCGCCTGCTGGCCGGCGATCTCGGTGCCGAACTCAGGGTTGTCCGACGGTGCCTTGACCTCGTTGAGGAGGGGAAGGAGACCGTTCTCGACGACGTACTGCGCGGTCTGCGGGCCGGCGAGGAAGTCGAGGAACGAGGCGGCGACATCCGGATGCGTGCATTTCGAGCCGAGTGCGACGGCGGTCGATGCGCCCGTACCGACGACCTTCCCGCCGGTGGCCTGGGGGAGCTGCACGTACCCGTACTCCTGCTTCTGGGCGCCCTTGAATGCAAGGGATCCGGTGTACTCGAACCGGAACGCGGACTTCCCCTTGAGGAAGTTGTCGGCGGCATCGGCGTACTGGATGCCTGCGTGGTTGGGCGTGAGCCAGCCCTTGTCCTGGTAGGACTTGAGGCGTTCGGCCGCCTCCGTTAGCCCGATCTCGGCGGCCTGCACCGAGCCCGTCGAGTAGACGAAGTCGTTGATCTTCTTCTGGTCGCCGTACAGATCCTGCAGGGCCAGGAGGATCGCCGTCGACGAGCCCTTGTCCTGCGATCCGTAGCCGATCGGTACGACGCCCGCAGCCTTGGCCTTCTCGCACGCGGCCTCAAAGGAGGCGAGGTCCGTGGGCGGCTCTACATTTAGGCGACCCAGGACTGTCTTGTTGTAGTAGAGGCCGATCAATGACGAGCTGGCAACAGGTGTGGCGAACAGTGATCCGGAGCCCATCTCCTTGCCGTCAGGGGTGAACTGAGTCTGACGGAGGATCGTGCTCGGGAACCTGTCCCAGCCGAACGCCTTCGAGTAGCCGTCCAGGTTGAGGACGAGCCCTGCCTTGGACAGCGTCCCCAGGGACTGCCATCCGTTGTTGACCGTGATGATGTCCGGCGGGTTCTTCTCCTTCAACCGCAGATTGGCCGTCTGCGTCAGCTGACCCCAGTCGACTGACGTGCGCTTGATCGTCACGTTCGGGTACTTCGCCTGGTACGCCTTCACCGCGTTGGCCACCCACTGGGCCGCGTCACCGGACCACCAATCCAGCATCGACAGCGTCACCGCGCCGGCCTTGGCGACGTCGATCGACTTGGCGGGCGTGGACGGGGTGCTACTGGCCTTGCTGCCCTGCGGCGCGCAACCAGCCACCGTGAACAGGCCGAGCGCAGCCCCCGATTTCAACACCGTCCGCCTGCTGACCATCGTGACTCCTTCACCGTGTCCCGTGATTTCTCGCCACCTTACGACGCCCAAACCAGTTATGCCAGTCCCAACCAGTTTGGAGTTTTGCGGTCAGTTGGGCCCGGAACTGGTATAGTGGCGGTCGTGACGACAGGGGATTCCGCCATCGAGCGGGTCAAGAAACGGATCCGCGAGGGGATCGTCAGCGGTCGCTACCCGAGCGGAAGCCGGCTGCCGAGCGAACGGCAATTCGCCCTCGAGACCGGCCTCAGCCGAATGACCGTCCGGGTCGGATTCCAGGCCGCCTCCGACGACGGCCTCATCGTCCCGTCACCCCAACGAGGCTGGTACGTCCGCGACCTAGTGCTCCGCGAACCTCCGAGCCGACTCCAGTCGTTCACCGAAATGGCTCACGAGCTGGGCTTCCGACCCAGCTCCGAACTCCTCGACCGCCGCGAACGCCCAGCCACCCTCGACGAGGCCCACCGCCTCCACCTGGCCCCCACCACCCCGGTCGTAGCCATCCGCCGCCTCCGAGGCATGGACGGCCGCCCCGTCACAGTCGAAGACCTGGTCATCCCCGTCGCCATCGCCCCCTGGCTAGCCACCGTCGACCTAACCGATGCGTCCCTCTACGAACTCTTCTCAGCCCACGGCCTCGAGTTCTCCTACTCCCGCTACACCGTCCAAGCCCAGAACGCCGACTCCACCCTCGCGACCCTCCTCAACCTCCCCACCGGCGGCGCCATCCTCGTAGCCACCGAAATAGCCTTCACCCAAGACACCACCCCCCTCCTCTCCGGCACCAACCACTACAGAGGCGACGCCTACCAATTCACCGCCGACCTAACCCGCTAAGGTGCGGGCCAGGGCCCAACGTCACTCAGTCCCATGACCTGCCACCGAGTAGCGGTTCACGCCACCACCGATACAGCCTGGAAGACCTCGGTCGGCATCGGGTAGGTCAGTTTCCAGGTGATGGCAATCGGCCGGTCGCCGGTGTGTGCGGTATACGCGGCTGGACCCAGGAACAGGTACGGCGACGTGCCGAGATCGTTGCCTTTGTGCTGACGGGCAAAGATGAAGATGTTGGTCCTGAGCTCGCGATGGTTGAGATAGCGCTGACCAGTGCGGGAGCTGACCGAGGTGTTGCTCTGCGATTCCCAGTGAAAGAGCGTGGGACTGATCGCGTAATCCCGGTACAACGTGGTCGGTGAGTAGTCGGCCTCGGACTTCATCAAAGTCACCAGGAAGGCGTCGGCCTGGTGTTCCTGAGAGTACAGAACACCAGCGTTGAAGGTGCCGGGCCGCAGGCCATCCAGGCTCGCGTAGTCGAGCCCGGCGAGGATCTCCTCGCGCTGATAGTGAGCATGCACGCGGAGTGGTAGATCTGCCAAAGGCCCAGCGAGCTTGAAGGTGCGATGGCGGGCCTGATCCATCGAGAGTTGGATGACCTCGCGCAGTTCGTCGCGCAGAGCCCTCTCCCGGCGCAATGCATTGAGGCCGTCCGCATAGGAGGCGAAACTGCCGCCTCTGGGCCATAGGGAGAAGAACAGCATTCGTGCGTACGCGCGATCTGCTGCTGAGAGCTCGTCGTACGACGGTCCGTCGTCGTGCAGGAGTCGTTCGTATGCAGCGAGCCGGTCGGGATCGTCGACGTGCGCCAGCGCCCGCACTCGCTTCAGTAGATCTGACTCGCGGTCTGAACCTTCGCGAGTGGCGAGGCCGGCCTGGCGACGAAGGTCCGTCCAACTGTGCCGACGAAGTACGTCTGCGAGCTCAGCACCCGATTCGTGGAGAAAAGTTGGCAGGCTCTGATCGCCGTGGGTCTTGAGCTCCCTGATCAGGTCCCGCCATCGGCCGGCGATCTGCCCGCGGAGGTTGGACAGGACGGCGTCTTGCGTAACCCTGTCGAGGACGATCTGGCTTCCGGACGGAAGATGTGGAAAGCCCTTCTCGACCTGACGCTCTAGGCCTCGCCGAGTGTCACCTGTGAGTGCGCGGAACCGGAGGTCGAAGCGGAACTCCTTCCGCTGATGGCCGACGAAGTCAAGTGCGGTGAGCACTGGCTTGCCGTCGGCCTGCCGCAAACCGCGGCCGAGTTGCTGCAGGAAGATTGTTGGGCTCTCGGTTGGACGGAGGAATAGGACGGTGTTGACCTCGGGGACGTCCAGCCCCTCGTTGAAGAGGTCGGCGGCGAAGAGCACGTTGACCCGCCGCTCACGGAGATCACGCAAGGCTTCCTCACGCGCGGCGATCGGAGTCTGACCAGACACCGCTCGCGCAGGGATGCCTGCCTTGGCGAAGACCTTCGCCATGTACTCGGCGTGCGCCACCGTCACGCAGAAACCCAGCGCCCGCATCGTGTTCACATCTGTGAGCTTGTCGCGGAGCTCCCGTAGCACGATGGCTGCGCGAGCATCGTTGCCAGTGTAGAGCTGCTCAAGTTGGCGTTCGTCGTACCTTCCGCGAGTCCACTGCATGTCAGTGAGTTGCGTGCCGTCGGCAATTCCGAAGTAGTGAAAGGGACAAAGAAGATCTGCTGAGAGCGCGTCCCAAAGTCGCAGTTCAACCGCCGTCCGGCCGCCGAAGTAGCTCTGCACGTCGATGCCATCGGTGCGTTCCGGCGTAGCTGTGAGGCCGAGGAGTTCGCGAGGTTGCAGATGATCGAGGAGCCGACGGTAGGTCGACGCGGCGGCGTGGTGGAATTCGTCGACGACGACGACCTGGAAATGATCGGCTGGGATGGAGCTAACGTCATACGCGTTGAGGGCTTGCACCGACGCGAAGACGTGCTGCCAGCGTTCCGGCCGCGCGCGAGTGAAGTATGCCTCGCCGAAGTTTGCATCGCCGAGGACCTCGCGATATGTCCGCAGCGATTGCTGAAGGATTTCCCGTCGATGGGCGACGAAGAGCAGCGACGGTGGCGGCTCACCACGGCTGATGGCCGCGTCGCGTAGACGCCGATAGTCGAGCGCGGCAACGACTGTCTTGCCGGTGCCAGTCGCTGCCACGACGAGGTTGCGATGCCGGTCGTGGACCTCGCGCTCGACCTCGATCTCTTCGAGCATCTCAGCCTGATACGGCCGTGGCCGGACCTCGAGACCAGACAGCGAGATGGTGACGTTGCCCGATGACCTTCGGTCGCTATCCTGCGTGAGCGCGTCATCGAGTCGGTCGCGATCGCGTTCTGGGTCATAAGTCTCGAAGGTCGAGTCATTCCAGTACGTGTCGAAGGTCGCGCGGAACTTGTCCAGGAGGCTTGGTGTGGCAACTCGAGAGAGACGGACATTCCACTCGATGCCATCCAAGAGTGCGGCGTGCGAGAGGTTCGACGAGCCGACATAGGCAGTGTCAAAGCCCGTGTTGCGTCGGAACAGCCATGCTTTGGCATGGAGGCGTGTCCGCACTGCGTCGTACTGGATCTTGACCTCGGCACCGAAGTCGTTGACGAGCCGATCCAATGCCATCCGATCGGTGGCGCCCATGTACGTCGTGGTGATGACCCGGAACGGGGCGCCGCGTTCCCTCAGACGTCGGAGCTCAGGTTCGAGCACACGGAGGCCGTACCACTTCACAAACGCGCAGATCAGATCAACTTCGTCCGAGGTGTCGATCTCTGTCCGCAGTTCGGGACCGAGCGAAGGCTCACCCGCCGAATTGGTGAGCAGTGCGGCCTCAGACAGCGGAGTACTCGGACGAGTTGCGCCATAAGCGGTGACGCCCGGCCCGAGTGGAGCGTTCAGCGCGTGCAGTTGCCGTGGTCCTTCCGAGACCAAATCCTCGTGCGTCGCCACCTGGCGAAGCAGGTCATTGACCAGGCTGACTCGGCGTGCCGGATCACCAGTACTGCTCAGAGCACGCCGCACCGCGTCCCGAACATGCCGAGCCAAAACCTCCGGCTGATCAGCCTCGTCAACCTTGTGAAGCACCGATTCATAGTCATCAGACCGCTCGATCGCATCTCGCAGCCCATTCGTAACCAGCGCGTCGTAGATCCCTGGCTCCATGCAACTATCACCCCTCCCAACGCAGCTTGCCAGACGAGTCCGACAGTCACGCAACTTCAACCCGCGGCGAGAGTGTCTCGGCACGAAACTTGTGGGATCGCCGACGATCCCTTCAGCCGTCGATGGCTGGGGTGTTGGTCATCCGAGTAGGTAGGCGTTGATTTCCTTGACCTTCTCGGCTAGGTCGGGAAATTCGAGAACTTCAATGTTGGCTGCCGTGAGGAGTTCTACGCCCTCGCAGTCGACGAAGATTGAGGGTTCTCGCCAGGCTAGGACCACGCGGGGGATTCCCGCGGCGAGGATTAGGTCGGTGCAGGTTCTTGGGCGGGAGGCTCGCTTGCTGCAGGGCTCCAGGCTTGTGTAGATGGTGGCGTGACGGAGACGGGTGTCGTCGGCGGGGATCTTGGTGAGCGCGATTTCTTCGGCGTGGTCGTGAGGGTCGGTTTCGCGGGAGTAGCCGGTGGCTAGGACTTCGCCGTCAGAGCTGACGATGATGGCGCCTACGGAGAACGCGGTGGGGGAGGGCGGGCAGGAGCGGGAGAGGTCGATCGCCTGCTGGAGCCAGTGGCGGTCGTCGAGGTCAGGCATGGTGGGCGGCCTTTGGCAGGTAGCGGAGGAGTACGACGTCGCCGATTTGGCGTACTTAGGCTAGTTGCATCCGGTTTGACGGGTTCTGAGGGAATGTGGCGTCGCGAACGAAGCGCGGAGCGGCGCTGTTGCCGACGAAGAATGGTGCGACGACCAGGTGAACCTCGTCCGCCACTCCCGCGGACAAGAACTGGGTGTGTAGTGACCCGCCGCCCTCGACCATCAGGCGTCGTACTCCTCTCTGGGACAAGTCATCCAGTGCGGCCAACAGGCCGAGCGGATCGCCGGAGTCGACTACCTCGGCCACGTTGCCGACGGCTTGGCTCGTCTTCGATGCGGCGGTGGTGGACGTGTAGACGACCTTGGTTACGTTGCCGGCGGTGAAGAAGTTCGCCGCGGGGTTCAGATCGCCTGAGCCTGTGATCGTTGCCTTGAGTGGAGACTCCGGTAGTCCTTCGGCGAGTCTGCGTTCGCGGCGGGCTTGGCTTCTGACGAGGAGGCGGGGGTTGTCGCGGCGGATGGTGTTTGCTCCGACGAGGATCGCGTCGACGGATGATCGCTCTTCGTCGACGCGGTCGAAATCCTCCTCGTTGGAGAGCAGGAGTCGCTGCTCGGTTGTGTCGTCGATGTAGCCGTCCAGCGACGCTGCGACTGACAGCAGTACGTACGGGCGAGCAGGCAACAGATCTCCAGAGTGTCGTCAGCACAACCGCGAAGGTCTCGCGCAGGGGGACGTTACCGCGCCGGGCCGCTGCTGACTGGCTCGGGGCGGCGCCCGCTGGACGACGCTATCGCGGAAGGAAGCCTTCCGCGATTAGTGGGACGATGTGGGGATGTTGGAGACGTCGGCTCGGTTGCTTCGGTTGTTGTCGTTGTTGCAGGTCAGGCGGGACTGGGGTGGGCCAGAGTTGGCGGGGCGGTTGGGGGTTTCTACCCGGACTTTGCGGACTGATGTTGAGCGGTTGAGGTCTCTTGGGTATCCGGTGGAGGCTCGGTCGGGGGTGGCGGGTGGGTATCGGTTGGGGGCTGGTGGGGAGTTGCCTCCCCTGTTGTTGGATGACGAGGAGGCGGTGGCTGTGGCGGTGGGGTTGCGGACTGCGGCGGCTGGGGGTGTGGCGGGGATTGAGGAGACGTCGGTACGGGCGTTGGTGAAGTTGGAGCAGGTTTTGCCGGGGCGGTTGCGGCAGCGGGTGCGGGCGGTGGCTGGGGCGACGGTTGCGGTGGGTGGGGGTGGGCCTCGGGTTGATGCTGAGGTTTTGACTGCGGTGGCGGGGGCGATTCGGGATCGGGAGCGGTTGCGGTTCGACTATGCGGGTGGGTCGGATGGCGGGGTTTGGGAAGGCGAGCCGCGGGGGGATGAGGGTGCGGCCGGCGAAGGGGAGATCGTGCCGCCGCGCGTCGTGGAGCCGCATCGGTTGGTGGCTTGGGGGCGGCGGTGGTACTTGGTTGCCTGGGACAACGGCCGTGATGGGTGGCGGACGTTTCGGGTGGATCGGATGAACCTCAGGACGCCCAACGGCGCTCGGTTCACGCCGCGGGAATTGCCTGAGGAGGATGTGACGGAGTTCGTACGGCGTTCTGTGGGGAAGGCGTCATGGCACTACCGGGCGCGCATCCGCGTGGAGGCGTCGTCGCTTTACGTCCAGAACCGGATGCCGATCCCGATCGAGCCCGAGGTGGTCGACGACAACACCTGCATCGTTGAGCTCGGGTCTGATGATCCGCATCAGCTGGCTCTGTGGTTGGCGCTGATGGACGCGGATTTCGAAGTACTGGATGCGCCGGAACTGGCGGCGGCTGTGAAGGCAGTTGGCGATCGGTTCCATCGGGCAGCTGGGAAGGTTGACTAGAGCTCGCGGCCGGGCGGACGGTCGCTCTTTCGTGGGGCGAGTCGTCCGGGAGCCGGTTGCCCGGTGACGGCGCCGCGGGCGGGTGCGACATCGGAGGCTGCGGCGAGGGCCTTGCGGAGGTCGGGTGGGAGACGCAGACGGGGTGGGCCGGTAGGTTCGGCGGCGCCGCGTTGGAAAGTTGGGCGGTAGTTGGGTAGATGGGCGAGTTCGGGAGCCGGCCGGCCGACCTCACGCTGGAGGCGGGAGCCGGCGACCTCGAAAGGGCGGTCGTCTCCGCGGGGTTCGAAGCAGACAGCCTCGCGGTACGGAAGACCGCCGTCTTCGGGCTCGAACTCACGGTAGACCAGCCGATGTGAGGGGCCGAGGTCATGGCCGTAGCGTGACTCGGGGATGACCGGCACTTTGAGCTCGGCGCAGTCCCGGAGGTCGTGGTGGTTGGGTGAGTACCCGAGACGCTTGCTGCCGAACTCATCCTCGCGGCCTTCGGCGAGCGCTTGGAGACCAAGCATCAGCGCGCGGAGTTCCCGGGCGCGCAGGCTGTCAGGACGCGACGCGGCGGCTTGCCTGAGTTCCACGATCTTCCGCCGAAGCTTGGCATCGACGAGCATGCGGAATCGCGCCGTCATTTCTTCGGCAGGTCCGAGTCGTCGATCGGCTCGTTGAGGTTCCAGCCGATCTCCGCCGCCACGTCTTCCAGCGGCACAGACGGCTCGTTGTCCGCAAGGCGTTCCCGGGCGATGTCATAGACATGATCGAACTCTTCGGTCTCGGCCGAGAGTACGGCGAGGCGCTGGAAGGCATCCCACGAGATGAAGACGCCTTCCGGCTGTCCCGCGTCGCCGACGATGAATGGTCCGGCCTCGCCGGCGCGGAAACGTTCGAGCATCTGTGGCAGATGCTCGGCGGCGGACGGGGTGCCGATCACCCAGACGCGTTCACCGCTGCTGAGGATGTGGGGCGTTTCGTCGGAGCTCATCGAAGTCCTTCCCGAGGGTGCATCCTGATCAGCATAGGAGGGTGGGGCCGGCGAGGGCTGGACTTATCCACAGTGCGCTTCAGTGGCTGGGCTTCGGTTTGAACTCGGAGTCGTCGATGGGCTCGTTGAGGTCCCAGCCGAGTTCGGCGGCGACTTGTTCCAAGGGGATCGAGGGGCGCGGGTCGGCGAGTCTCGCGCGGGCGATGGCGTACGTCGTGTCGAAGCCGTCTTCGTCGAAGATGCGGGTGTCCAGGGCACGCCAGAGTTCGAAGGGGACCACTACAGCCTCGGGCTGGCCGGCGTCGCCGAAGACGAGGGGGTCCAGGTGGCCGATGCGGAAGCGGTCGAGCATTTGGGGTAGGAGTTCGCTGGCGGTGGGGGTGTTGATCACCCAGACCCGTTCGCCGTCGGGGAGGAGGTACGGCGTTTCCTCGGGCTCCATGGTGGTCCTTCCGGTGATGGGACGGTCCGATCAGAATAGGAGTGGCGGGCTGTTGGTGTGGGGAGTTATCCACAGGGGGCCTTGGGCAACGATGGGAGTTCGGGATGGGTGAAGGGCATTGGGTTGAGGTTCGGGTGGTGCCTGGGGCGGGGGTGGATGCTAAGAGGTGTTTGAAGGCTGTCCAGCAATTGAGGAGGGAGCTGGCTGAGGAAGGGGTGCCTACTCAGGAGGTGGTGGCGGGGCGGCCGGGTGGGTTGTCGCAGGATGACGGGTCGATTGCGATCGCGGTGGCGTTGGTGGGGGCGGGTGGGGTGGTGCCGACGTTGGTCGCCGTACTGCGGGACTGGATTCAGCGGCGGAAGAGTCCGGGGAAGATCGTGGTGACGTTGGGGGACGACTCGATCGAGATGGAGCGGCCGACGTTCGACGAGCGGGCGGAGTTGCTCGAGGCGTTCTTGAGCCGGCATCAGGAGAAGTAGCTCGGACGGGCGTTTGAACCGGGGTCAGGCGTTGTCGGGTGGGTGGGCCGGGCGTAGCGTCGGCGGTGGGATTCTGGCGACGTGGCCGGCTGGGGGCCGGGGTGCGGAACACGCTGGAGCGTGAGCCGCATCATTGCGCGGGGGGAAACGCGCGATCGTGCCGCGAGGAGACCGCCCGGTGCGAGGGGCGGACCGGGGGATGGGGATCTCCGAGGGGGAGAGGGTCATGAGGTCTTCGGTGGAGCACCGGCGTGTGGGCCGGTGCAGGATTCGGGCACACCTCGCTCACCGAGCGATTCGTTGCGGTCATGGGCGCGATCGGCAGCGGTACGGCGCTCGGCTGCATCGGACCTGGTGGCAGCAGGGCCACAGCGCCTGAGGTTTGCCCGGAGGAGGAAGCTCTGCCCGGACGTCCCTCCAGAAGGGTGGAGCCCAAAGGAGCCCGGGGTGCGCGAGCCCCCCGGGCTCCCTACGTCACGGGAGGACTCCCCGCTGACCGCAGGCGGACGGCTACGGACCGTTGCGGGATCACTTCCGGACCGGGATCATAGAGCGCGATCCTGGGAGGGATGGTCGTGGGGGTTTGGGTGGACGTCGTACTGCTGGATGACAATCCGGAGCTGGCGGATCGGGGGATCAGGCAGTTGCGGCGGGAGCTGCAGGAATTCGAGACACGCGCTGTGCCGGAGACCGCGCCGGAGGGAAGCAAAGGCGATGCGGCCGCGGTCGGCGCGGTGGCGGTGGCGCTCGGTGGAGCCGGCGGGATGGTGCCGCTGCTGATCGCGATCCTGCGGGACTGGCTGGGGCGGCGCGCGCCGGAGCAGCGCGTGAAGCTGACGATCGGTGGGGACTCGATCGAGGTCGATGCTGCGTCGACCGAGGAGAAGCAGCAGCTGATCGAGGCGTTCCTGCGCACGCACGAAGTGAGCTGAGTCGTGGGGCGTCGGCGGGCTCTGCTGGTGGCCACCTATGAGTACAACGACACCGGGCTGCGGCAGCTGACGGCGCCGGCGCAGGATGCCGAGGCCCTCGCGGCGGTGCTGGCGGATCCGGCGGTCGCCGGGTTCGACGTACAGATGTTGATCAACGAGCCGACGCATCGGGTCGGCGAGGCGATCGCGGACTTCTACGCAGCCAGTGAACGCGATGACCTGACACTGCTCTACTTCAGTGGGCACGGCCTGAAGGACGACAACGGCCGGCTCTATCTGGCGATGAAGAACACCAAGCGCGACAGCCTGCGGTTCAGCGCGCTGCCGGCGCATCTGGTCGACGAGGCGGTGTCCGAGAGTTCATCGCGGCAGAAGATCCTCATCCTGGATTGCTGCTACAGCGGGGCGTATGCCGTTCAGCAGTTCGCGAAGGCGGACTCGGCCGTGCACACCGGGGCCGAGCTCGGCGGTCGCGGGCGGACGGTGCTGACGGCAACGGACTCCACTCAGTACGCGTTCGAGGGCAGCACGATTCACGGCGACGCGGCGCAGTCGGTCTTCACCCGGCACGTCGTGGAGGGATTGCGCAGTGGTGCCGCCGATCTCGATGCGGATGGTGACATCACTGTCGACGAGCTCTACAGCTACGTGTACGACGCGGTCGTCGCCGAGCAGCCGGGTCAGCGGCCGAAGCAGTTCGCCGATGTCGAGGGCCGGACGATCATCGCGTCCAACGTGCGGTGGACACTGCCGGAGCAGATCACCACGGCGTTGGACAGTCCGCTCCCGGCGATCCGCGAGACCGCGCTCCAATCGCTCGGACAGTTGCTTCGGGCAAACAACGAGCTCGTACGGCGGACTGCCCGGACCCGGCTGGAACAACTCCTCGACGACGACAGCCGAGCGATTTCAGCCACGGCGCAGGCCCTCCTCGACGCACCGCCCGCGCCCGTCCGGCAGCTCCCGGTGGCGGTCGACCGTGCTCAGCCGGTGCGGCGTCCCTCCGGCCCGACCTTCGGGGCGGCGGCAAAGGCGACGTCCAGACGATGGCGGGCGACAGCCAGACGGTGGCAGGCACATCTCCATCCGCCGCAGGTCGTCTGGCAAGTGGTCACGCCAACCTTGGTCGCAGCGGGAGCGGCGATCGCGGCTGCAATCGTGGGTTTCCACCAGCAGCCCTGGTATCTGATCGCGGTCGCTGCCGTCCTGTCCTGCGCCGTCGCGGCGCAGATCCGATTCCGATCCTCAGCTGCTGCCTTCACGGCAGGCCTTGCAGCTCCAGCGCTGGCCGGCGCCGCCCTCGTCATCGGTTGGCTTACCCACCAGGTGCCGGGCCTGGGCGGTCTCGGCGCATTGTCGACCGGACTCACCGTAGGAGCGCATGCAGCATGGCTGACGGCCGGCGCTGTCGGATGGCTCATGCTGCTGCGAACTGGTGAGCTGAGACGTCCGCCCCAGATGCTCCTCATCGCGCTAGGAGCAGCTGCGGCACTTCTGATCCTCGTGATCCTGACCTACGACTACCATCACAACGCTGGCGTCGCCCGACACCTATCGATTGCCCCACGCCCGGTCTACCCAGCGGCGCTCGGCATCCTGGCTGCCGAACTGGCGATCGCCGGCCCACTATTTGGCCTACGACGATCGGTCCTAGCCGGATGGATACTCGGCGGATTCGCCGTCTGGATCGGCCTCCTGCACAGTCCGAGCGGAATCGTATCCCCACAGCTCGCGGTGATCGCCCTCTTCGTTGTCTGGCTCGTCCTCGGTCTCGTCGTGATGCGGACAGGCCGAGTCCAGCAAGAGACCACCACCAGGTCGACCCGCCGTTGGGTGATCGCGGCAGCGTTGCTGGCCCCCGCCGTCCTCGGCGCCGCGGCAGTCGCCGCGATTCCACCGGCGCTGCAGAACCCGCTCGTACTCGGGCTGGCGATCAGCCCGAACAGCGAGTTCCTCTACGCCGCGGACTACTCCAACGACCGAGTCGTGAAGGTCAGTACGACGACCCGCACTCAGGTCGGTGAATCACTCCGGGTCGGCGACCAACCGACCCGGTTGTTGCTGTCCCCGGACGGCGCGCGGTTGTACGTCGCCAACGGCGGAGCGAACTCGGTCTCCGTGATAGACACTTCAGCATGGCAGGTGGTCGGGGGGCCGATCGCCGTAGCGCCCAAGCCGACCAATCTCGCGCTGAACACCGCCACCCAACGCCTCTACGTGCTCAGCCAGCAGGCGGAGACGATCACCGAGGTCGATACAGCGACGATGAAAACGGTCGGCGGACCGTTGGCCAGCGGACCGACCGCGTCGGACCTCGCCATCAGCGAGAAGGGCGATCGGCTCTTCGTGGCTGGCAGGGATTCCGGCACGGTAGCGGTCATCGACGTCAAGACCCGGCAACCCGCGCGCAGCCCGATCACAGTGGGCGCGGAGCCGAGCGACCTCGCCCCCGGCCGGGACGGTTCCCTCTACGTGATCGGCAGTACGACGTACGCCGTCATCAACACGAACGTCGAGCAGTCCCGGCCGACGCCCGTCACGCTGCCGGGTCGATCGCAGGCTGCCGGACTGAGCTCGGACGGCAAACGTCTGTTCGTCCTGGGAACCGCTGACGACGGCGATGCCATCCGGGTCGTCAACCTCGGCAGCCGCGAGGTCGTGGCCACGTTGACGGATGACATGTCGCTGCCGACGAGTCTGGCGGTCAGTGCGGACGGTCAGCGCATCTATGTCAACCGGATCTACCAGTCGAGCATCTTGGTTCTGGATACCGCCGGTCCGAAGATCATCGGCACTATCAGCCTGACAACGTGATGGGCCGGCTCGTCAAGCGAGCCGGCCCGGGGTGGGTGGCCTACAGGTTGCGGAAGAAGGTTCGGATGTCGGTGGTGAGGTCCTCGGGGCGTTCGAGAGAGGCGTAGTGGCCGCCGGTCTTGAAGTTGGACCAGTGGACGATGTTGGTGTTGTCGCGCTCGGCGAGCGGACGGATCGTCTTGAAGTCGTCGGCGAAGACGGCGACGCCGGTGGGGGCGTGGTTGAGCTGGGGCTCGGTGCCGGCGTGGGCCTCTTCGTAGTGGTAGCGGCCGGCCGCGGCCGACGAGTTGGTGAACCAGTACAGCGAGACCTCGGTCAGGATCTGGTCGCGGGTGACCAGGCTGGTGCCGTTGCCGAAGCTGTTGAAGAGTTCGTTCCAGGCCAGTTGCCCGACCGGTGAGTCGGAGATGCCGACGGCAACGGTCTGCGGGCGGGTGGAGTTGATCGCGTTGTATCCGCCGACCGACTGGAACCACTTCAGGTGCTCCAGCGCCGCATAGTCCTCCGGCGTGAACTTCTCGAACTCGGCCGGGTCGCCCGACGGGAACGAGAACAGCTGCAGCACGTGCAGCCCGAGGAAGCCCTCAGGGTTGAGCAGGCCGAGCTCCCGCGAGACCATCGCGCCCCCGTCGGAGCCGTGCGAGCCGTACGACGTGTAGCCCAGCCGGCGCATCAGGGTGTCGAAGGTCCGAGCGACCCGGGCCATCGTCCAGCCACGGTCGACGAGCGGCGCGCTGAATCCGAAGCCGGGGATCGACGGGACGACGACCGAGAAGGCGTCCTCGGCCGAGCCGCCGTACGCGACCGGATCCGTGAGCGGGCCGATCATGTCGAGGAAGTCGACGAACGACCCCGGGTAGGAGTGGACCAGCAGCAACGGGGTCGCGCCCTCGACCTTGGACGGGACGTGGATGAAGTGCACGGTCTGGCCGTCGATCTCGGTCAGGTAGTGCGGGAACTCGTTCATCCGCGCCTCCTGCGCGCGCCAGTCGAACCCGGCCTGCCAGTGGTCGACCATCTCGCGGAGATAGTGGTTCGGGGTGCCGTACTCCCAGTCGTCGCCGGGAACGGGCTCCGGAAGCCGCGTCCGCGCAAGGCGGGCGAGCAGATCGTCCAGGTCAGCCTGGGCGATGTCGACGGTGAAGGTCCGGATGCTCTCGTTCGTGTTCATGGCTCTACCGTAGAATCCGTATAGGAACATCAGATTCCTATTTAGGAGACGGATGTGCTGGAAACTTCGTCGCGGTTGCTGTCCCTGCTCGCGCTGCTGCAGACCCGGCCGGCCTGGACAGGCACTGAGCTGGCCGAGCGGCTGGAGGTGACCACGCGGACGGTTCGCAACGACATCGACCGGCTCCGTGAGCTCGGGTACCCGGTGGACGCGACGCGTGGGCCGGCGGGTCATTACCAGCTCGGCGTCGGCGCGAAGCTTCCGCCGCTGCTGCTCGACGACGAGGAAGCGGTGGCGGTCGCGGTGGGGCTGCATACCGGCGCCAGCATTGCCGGGATGGCGGACAGCAGTGCGCGGGCCTTGACGAAGCTGGAGCAGGTCCTGCCGCACCGGCTCCGGCGCCAGGTGAACGCGGTCCACCGCGCGATGGAGAAAGGCCCGGAGATCACGGGATCGAACGTCGAGGCTCCCGAGATCGAACCCGCCGTACTGACCGCGATCGCCGCGTGCATCCGCGACGAGCACCAACTGCGCTTCGACTATGCGCTGCCGGACGGTGTTTCGATGCGCAGCGCGGGGTCGGGGATCGGCCACGAGCTGCCGGTGCTGGTCGAGCCGTATCGGTTGGTCAGCTGGCAGCGGTACTGGTACTTGGTCGCACGTGACGAAGCCGGCGAGTGGCGGACGTACCGGGTCGACTGGATGTCGTTGCGAATGGCAACAGGTCGTCGCTATCAACCACGACCGATGCCCGGTGACGACTACACCGATTTCGTACTGCGCGATGTGGCGTCGACCGGGTGGAAGGTGCATGCCCGGATCACCGTGTTCGCTCCGGCTGAGGAAGTCCTGTCGCGCATCCATGCGGCCGTGGGAGTGGTCGAATCGGTGGACGACAGTACGAGCGTGCTCGTCACCGGCGGCGAGTCGTTGGAGATCGTTGCCGTCTACATCGGAATGCTCGGCCTCGACTTCCACGTCGACGGACCGCCCGCCCTCCTCGAACATCTGCAGACGATCGGCAACCGCTATCTCCAGGCGATCCGCTAGTCGGCGTCCGAACCGAGGCCGGCGTTGCGGGCTTGGATGATGGCGGCCGAGCGGTCGGCGGTGCCGAGTTTGGTGAAGATGGTGGAGACGTTGTTGGCGACGGTCTTCGAGGCGAGGTTCAGGCGGTCGGCGATGGCGGTGTTGGACAGGCCCGCGGCGAGGAGGTCGAGGATCTCGCGCTCGCGGGTGGTGAGTTCGGGGAACGGTTCGGCGGCGGGCGGGGGTGCGGAGAAGAAGCCGAGTACGCGCCGCGCGACGCCGGGGCCGAAGATTGCCTCACCGGCTGCGACCGCACGGATTGCTCGGGCGATCTCTTCCTGCTCGGCGCCCTTCACCAGGTAGCCGCGGGCGCCGGCTCGCATCGCGGCGAAGACCGAGTCGTCGTCCTCGAACATTGTCAACACCAGTACGGCGACGTCCGGAGCTGACCGCGCCAGCTCACGCGTGGCCGCGAAACCGTCGAGGTCGGGCATTTGCAGATCGAGTACGGCGACATCCGGGCGCATCGTGATCACCTCACGAACCGCCTCGCGCCCGGTCGACGCGACACCGACCACCGCGATGCCGTCCAGCGAGGTGAGCAATGCCGCAAGGCCCGCCCGCACCACGGGATGATCGTCAGCCAGCACGACACGAATCATCTGCGCTCCAAGGGAAAACGCGCCCGAACGACCCCACCGCGCTGGGTCGGACCGGCCTCGAACTTTCCACCCAGCTCGGCGGCGCGCTCTCGCATCGCATGCAGGCCGACGCCCGGTCGCCAGGCCCCGTTCGGCGGGCCGTTGTCGGTCACTTCGATCTCCAGGTCGGCGTCACAGCGCAACGCTAGTACGGCGGATGTCGCGCGGGAGTGCCGTACGACGTTCGTCAGCGCCTCCGTCGCGATGCGATAGGCGGCGACCTCCAATGCGGCGGGCAGGGTCGGTAGGCCGTCTGCCGAGACCTCGACCTGGATGGACGCGCCGTCGGCACGGAACGACAGTTGATCCGCGCGTTGACGCAGTGCACCGATCAGGCCGAGCTCGTCCAGGGCTGGTGGACGCAGATCGTCGACAAGGCGACGTACGTCGGCGATCGCGGTGCGCGTGTCGGCGCGGAGGGTGGCGAGGAGTTCTCTAGCTCGCTCGGTATCGGTGGCGACGAGGTTGGCGGCCGCGTCGGCGGTGAACGCGACGCCGGTCAGTGTCGGGCCGAGGCCGTCGTGGAGGTCGCGGCGGAGGCGGCGGCGTTCCTCTTCGCGGGCCGAGACGAGCTTCTCGCGGGACGACTGCAGTTCGGTCGACAGGCGGGTCGCGTGCACGGCGACGGCGAGCGGTACGGCGACCAGCCCGAGCACATCGCGGTCCGCTGAGGACAAGCCGGACTCGCCCGAGCGCAGTCCGACTTCGAGCGATCCGACCACCTGCCCGCCGTACTCCAAGTCCAGCCGCACGACGGTCTGCAGGGGCGTGCCGTCTTGGGCGATCGTTTGATTGTCGACGATCAGGGCGGCGTAGGGGAGGCGGAGGGCGGTGCGGATGGCGGCTATGACGCCGGGGAGGCCGGCGGAGAGTTGTTCGCCGACGCGGGACGCGACGCGGGCGGGGTCGTGGCGGTCGCCGTAGAGGGCTCGGTCGACTAGTTGCTGGAGACGCGGGAGGACCGGCGCGATGATCAGGGCGACGAAGACGGTGACCGCGGCGGAGCGGCCGACCTGGGATGCGATGAGTGAGTCGAGGAGCCCGACGAGGGCTGCATAGGCGCCGATGGCAACCAATGACAACAGCGCCCAGGTCAGCGCGCGGGAGACGACCAGCCGGATGTCGAGCAGTTGGTAGCGCACGATCGCGACCGCTACCGAGATCGGGATCAGCGGGATCGTCAGCAGGACAAGGATCGGAGTCCCCGCGATGAACGCCCACGGAGTGACGAACAGGAGCGCGATGACGGACGCCAGCAGCAACCACAGGAGTTGCCGCCGGCCCATTTCGTCGGCTCGCCGGTATCTGATCAGCAGGCAGGTGATTGCCAGCAGCAACGCGACCAGGTTGCGCAGCTCGGCGGCGGTCCACAGTGGCTGGAGGTCGTCGTACGACGAGATGGCCAGGTAGCCGTGGGGGAGGCCGGGCGAGATCGTGTCGCCACTCCCGACCATCTCGAGGACGAACAGCGGCGCCGTGACGACGATGCCGATCGCCGCCCAACGCCAGCGAGGGCTGAGCAGCCGGCCGGTCGGGAAGAGCAACAGTGCCAGTGGGAGGAAGAGAGCGATCGACCACGGCCAGGACGCCAACGCGATGGTGACAATCAGACGTTGGACGGTCGTGGAGGCGCCGGCGTCGGCCATCAGCGGGGCGAGGGTGCCGCCCAGGGCCGTGGTCGCGTGACCGATGCCGTCGGCGATGAACAGCCAGCCGATCGGGTTCGCCGGTCGATGCCACGCGATCACCGCACCGCACAGCCCGAACGTCAGGCCCATCAGCCCGTTCGTCACCACGAACCCGTCCACCAGTTCGCGCCAGCCCCACCCGACCATCGCGCCGAGCACCAGGGCGGCGACGACCTCGGCGACGGCGAACGCACCAAGCCCGGCGGCTGGCCCGCGACGGCTCGTGACAGGTGTCGCCGCGAGGTCCGCAGCTGAACTCAGCGCGGCGGGTGAGCCCGGGTGCGGGCTGCCGGCAGGTGAGGTCATATCGGCAGTGTGCTCCCGGAAGTGTCCCGGCGTCTCGGGACTGGGTTCCCGCGGAGGCCGGGGAAGTGCCTGAGCGGCTGGGATCTCGCGCCCGGGCGCCATCCCCGGGTGAGCCCCGACGGTGGAGGCATCGAGAAACCTGACTAGGGGGTAAACAAGATGTCTCGGATGAACAGGGCTGGTCTGGTCGTGCTCGGACTGCTGTCAGTGGCGGATCTGTTCGGGCCGCTGCTGACCGACGGGGACCACCCGCCGATGGAGATCGCGATCGGCGGGTCGGTGGTCGGGCTGGTCAGCGTGGTACTCCTCGCCTTCGTCTGGCAGGGAAAGCGGTGGGCGCTGGCTCCGCTGATCACGCTGCGGCTCGCGTCGGCGCTGCTCGCCGTACCTGCGTTCTTCGCGTCGGATGTCCCGGCCGCCGCGGTGGCAGCTGCGGGTGTCGGTGTAGCGGCAACGGTGTTCGGTGTCGTGGCGGTGCTCCTGCCGTCGCCTGAGCTGGTAGGTGCGCGATGACTCAGACGATGACGCGTACGACGCGCGCCGACGTACGACCGCTGTCCCGGTGGGTCGCGGCGTTGATCCTGCCGATCGGGCCGGCCGCGATCGCGTTGCTGCGGTACTTCCTGCCCTACGACACGGTTGACGACGTTCCGACAATCGTCAATAAGATTGTCGACAATCTGGATCGCAGTTCACTGGTGATCTGGCTCGGATACATCGGGATCCTCACGCTGGTTCCCGGCGCGTACGCCGTCGGCCGGCTGACCCGGCGAGGGGCGCCCTGGCTGACCGCAATCGCGCTGTTCCTCGTCGTACCGGGGTATCTGTCGTTGCCGTGGACGGCGTCGAGTGACCTGTTCACCTGGTCGGCGGGGACGGCTGGGCTCGACCCTGCGTCGATCGCGAAGGCGGTCGACGTGACGCACGGATCGATGAACCTGGCCGGAGCGGTCTTCGTGATCGGGCACGTGGTCGGCACGGTCCTGCTCGGGATCGCGATGTGGCGGTCCCGGATCGTCGCCCGGTGGGCCGCGGTGGCGGTGATGGTGTCGCAGCCGATCCACTTCGTCGCGGCGATCATCATCCCGAATCACACGCTGGACCTGTTCGGTTGGGGTCTGCAGGCAGCCGGGTTCGCCGCGGTGGGGTGGGCGATCCTCCGGATGAGCGACGACGAATGGCAGCCCTTGCCCTAAAGGGTTGTACCTAGGGAAGGGCCTTCGGGGGTGGGCTCGTCCGGCGCTACTCTCTGCGTACTGGAGGGGGAGATCAGATGGCCGAGACTCAGGTGCCGGACGAGCCCGCCGTCGACCCGAGGCGGGGGAACTTCCGGCTGAAGCACGTCGGCGAACAGAACATCGAGCAGCAGGCGTTCATCCTCGACGAGATGGCCGCGCGACCCGCCGTACGGACGCTCAAGGCGTGGGTGCTCGCCCACGTCGAACCGGCAGCCGGCGAGACCGCGGTCGACGTCGGCTCGGGGACGGGTGAGGACGTGGTCGCGTTCGCGGAGTTGGTCGGATCGGACGGTCGTGCGGTCGGGGTCGAGCCGAGTCCGGGGCTCCGGGCGGAAGCGGTACGGCGTTCCGACGGGGTGCGGGCCGAGTACGTCGATGGGCACGCGGAGGCACTGCCGTTCGACGATGAGTCCGTGGACGTGCTGCGGAGTGAGCGGGTCCTGCAACATGTCGACAATCCGACGGCGGTGGTCACGGAAATGGCGCGCGTACTGCGCCCTGGTGGGCGGATCGCGTTGATCGACACGGACTGGGGTACGGCGATCATCCATCCGGCCGATCCCGACGTACGGCAACGGATGATCGACTACTTCCTCCGTGGGTCCGCGAACCCGTTCTCCGGCCGGCAACTGCGCGGTCTGCTCGCCGACGCGGGACTCGAGATCACCGGCGAGACGGCCGCCACCTGGATCGAGCCGCAGGAGGGCGCGCGCCATGGATTCGTCTCGATGATGCATCTGACGTCCGCCCAGGCCGGCGTCATCACGCCCGCCGAGGCCGACGCATTCGCCCAGGGCCTCGCCGCGGCGGCCGATCGGGGAGCATTTCATCTGTCGCTGACGATGTACGCCGTCTCAGCGCGCAAGCCGGCCTGATGCGCGCAGCTCGCGCCTGTTGTACGCTCATGCAATAGTTGCACGTGCATGAGTAGGGGAGTGAGTTGATGAGCCGGAGCTTTCTGTTCCTGTTGGGGACCACGCGGCCGGGTGGGAACACCGAGGCGCTGGCGCGGCTCGCGGCGGATGAGTTGCCGGACGACGTGCGTCAGACCTGGCTTCGGCTGAGCGACCTCGAGGTCGAGCCGTTCCGGGATGTCCGGCACGACGGCGACGGTGTGTATCCACTGCCGGGCGGTGATCACCGTATGTTGCTGGAGGCAACGCTGGACGCGACCGATCTGGTGATCGCCTCGCCGCTGTACTGGTTCACGGTGTCGGCGAGTGTGAAGGAGTATTTCGATCACTGGTCGGGCTGGATGCGGGTGCCAGGGGTGGATTTCCGGGCGCGGATGGCGGGCAAGACACTGTGGGCTGTGACGGCGCATACGGCCAAGGATTTGGCTGAGGTCGAGCCGATGCTGGGGACATTGCGGCTGATCGCGGACTACCTCGGAATGCGATGGGGCGGTGAACTGCTTGCCTACGGCAATCGACCGGGTGAGGTGCTGACGCCGGAGGTCGGCGTACGGGCCCGTGGGTTGTTCGCCGAGTCACGTACGGCTCAACCTGACCTTAGAGGCCGTGTTGCTTGAGGAAGGTGACGGTGCGGGCCATCGAGGTCGGCCAGGCGGGGCCGAAGGCGTGCTCTTCGCCGGGATAGGTGTACATGGTCGCGTTCTTGCCGGCGGCCTTCAGCGCGGCGAGGCTCTCCCGGGACCAGGCGATCGGGCAGGTCGAGTCCGTCTCGCCGTGATGGATCAGCAGGGGTTCGGTGACGCGGTCGAAGAAGTTCACCGCGGACAGGTTGTGCCAGAACGTGGGGTTGCGTGACGGTTCGCCGTACGCGCGCAGGATCGTGGTCGCGATCGGGCGCTCGTTCCGCACCCAGCGGTTGAAGTTGTCGATGGCGTCCGAGCTCACCGGCGCGAAGACTACGGCCGCCTTCACGAGGCCGGGTTGGGCGACGAGCACGTTGTACGTGATCCCGCCGCCCATCGACCGGCCGAGCAGTCCGATCCGCTCGGGGTCGACGTACTGCGAGGTCCGCAGCGCGAGTACCGCGTTGATCACGTCCTCGGTGTAGCCGAGTCGCAGGTCCAGTTCTGAGCGTGGATCGTCCGAAGACTGTGCATGGTTGCGGTAGTCGGTGTGCAGTACGACGTACCCACGTCTGGCGAGGTAGTCCTGCTCGCGCATCAGGCCGCGGCCGTTGGTGTACACGGCGGGGTCGATATAGCCGTGGTTCAGGACGAGTGCAGGGTGCGGTCCTGGTGTGGTCGGGACGTTCATGATCCCGGAGATTGTCAACGATCCGCTGGTGTACGTGACGTGGTACCGGGTATAGGCGGCGTTGCGCAGGAGGACCCGGCCGAGGCGGAGGTTGCCGCCGTTGTACTTCTTCGCCATCAACGCCTGCAGCGACACCGGATGCGGGGCGACGGTCGGAGTCGCCGGGGGAGCGGACGGCGTTCCGGGTGCTGAACTGGCGGACGGCGTGGGGGCGGCGGATGACGCGGCAGGGGTCGAGGAGGTCACGCTCGGAGTGGACGCAGGGGGCGCCGCGTCGTCAGTACTGCAGGCGACGGCGGCCGTCATCACGAACGCGACGACTCCCGCCCACGCCATCCGCCGGTCCATACCGTCCAGTCTGCCGTCGTACCCGCCCAACCCGGTCGAAAGTTCCCACAACGATTGCGGCAACGCCCGCTGTGTCCGAGTGGACCCGGTCGGTCATTGTGTCGTACGGAATGCAGGATTACTGGTGCGTACCGTGAATAGCTCGCGCATTCGTGGTTGGCGTGGCAGCATTTTGGGCCGGACAGATTCTTCAGGCTGGGGGGCCCTTGAAATGTCGCGAGCCAAACGAGCCATCCATCGGCGGCGTGGACCGGTGTTGGTCGTCGTGGGCGTGGTCGCCGCGGTGACGGTGGCGGCGAGCGTGGCGATCGCACAGTGGGGATCGGCGGACAAACAGGCGAGTCAGCCGCCGCCGAGCGCGAGCCATGCTGCCCACAGTGCAAGCCATTCCCTGCCGGCAACAACGTCGGCCAGTGTGCCGGCGGCGAACAACGGCGCGGGCTCATCGGCGGACGCGTGTGCCGCGGAGATCCGGACGACCGAGGCGGTGGTGGCGGCCGCGCGTACTGCCGCTGAGCACTGGCGCGAACACGTTCAGGCACGCACCGATTTACTGAGTGGAAAGAACTCCGAGGCGACCACAAAAGCAATCTGGAAGCGGACCCGACTGGCCGGACCTGGCGATATCGCCGCACTGAATGCCGCTCTGGCCGCGCAGGCGAAATCAACGAATGACTGCGCGAAACTGTCGGGCACCGCCGCGGCGGCGTGCACCAAGCGCCTGACGGCCCTCGACGCGGCGGCAACCGCCGACCGCGCGGCCGCCGGCGACTGGGCCAACCACCTCGCGATGATGGCCGCCCACGCGGCCGGCGACTTCGGTGCGGAACACGCCCAGCAGATGTGGGTCGCCGCCTGGACCCACGCCCCGAGGAACCTCAACGCAGCCGCCCGTGCCAACGCAACCCTGGCCGAAGCCCCGACCTGCCAACCCGCCTGACAGGGGGCATCAACACAAGGAGACGTGCATGGCCAAAGCTCCGGCCGACAAGGTTGCCCTGTTCGACGCGCTGGTCGGACTGTTCCCCGACGTCGAACGCAAAGGCGCCGGCTTTCCCTATACCTCGGTCAACGGCAACATGTTCTCGATGCTCAACGAGAACGGCACCCTCGCCCTGCGTCTTCCCGAGGTCGAGCGCGCCGCGTTCCTGACCAGGTACGACACGGCCCTCAACGTTGCCCATGGCGTCGTACAGAAGGAGTACGTCGTCGTGCCCGACGCCCTCCTGGTCAACACGGACGAGCTGCGCGAGCACTTCGCGGTGAGCGCCGCGTACGCGCGTTCGCTCAAGCCGAAAGCCACAACCCGCAAGAAGCGCGCAGGCTAGCTGCTGACCAAGGAGTCGGCCGGGCGTGGTGAGAGTGACGCCGATCGGCTTGGCCATTGGACGATTAGTACGGCGGATAGGACCAGGGCGCCGCCGAACCACTGGGTTGCGGTGAGGTGCTCGCCGAAGACCGCGGCCGCCGCGACGACCGTCACGACCGGCTCGAGGATGGAGAGGATCGAGGCGACCGACGGGCCGACTCGAGCCATGCCCGCGAAGAACAGCAGGATCGCCGCGACCGTGCTCACGATGGACAGCGCCCCGAGCCACAGCCAGCCCACGGGAGCGAAGTCGAACCCAGTGCCGCTCAAGAGCGGTCCTCCGCCGCCCCGGAGCAGCCCAGTGAGCAGAAACGAGCCGAACGCGCCGGTGCAGACGAGCGCCGCGAGCGCGAGCGGAGGGACCTCAGCGCGATCGCCGGTCAGGATGTAGACCGTGTAGACAATCGCTGCCCCCAGCGCCAGCAGCGCACCGAGCACATCGAAATGACCTGTCGCCGCTCCGCTGAGCACTAGTCCGATCCCGGCCAGTGCCAGGCCCAGCGCCCACACCCTTCGCCGCGACGCGCGCTCCCGCCCGAGTACGACGGCCCCAGCCATCACCAGCACCGGGTACACGTAAAGGATCAGCGCGACGAGCGACGCGTCGATCCGAGCCAGCGCGGAGAAGTACAGACCGGCTTGCGCCGCGTACCCGAACACCCCCATCCCCAGCCCCACCAGTACGGCGTGACGCGACAAACCCCGGAATGCACCACGAGCCAGCGTGACGGTCAGCAACACAACCCCGGCCAGTCCGAAGCGGACCAGCAACAGAGCGTCCACAGACACACCTGCGTTGTACGACAGCTTGCCGAACACGGCCATCGCCCCGAAAGCGGCGGCGGAAAGAAGACAGAAGAGGGCGCCCACGACATCGATGGTCGGGGCTGCGGATTGTTCACGTCCATTGCGGCTTCTTGGACAGGATCGTGTAGCTATTCTGAACAGATGCTGGATCTGCACCGCCTCCGCCTGCTGCGCGAAGTCCACGACCGCGGCACGGTCCATGGTGCCGCCCGCGCCCTCGGGTACACCCCCAGCGCCATCTCGCAGCAGCTGTCCGTTCTGGAGCGCGAGGCGGGAACGCCACTGCTCGAGCGGGTCGGGCGTAACGTCCGGCTGACCGCGGCCGGGCAGGTCCTGGTGCGGCATGCCTCGACGCTGCTGGAGGGCGTGGAGGCTGCCGAAGCGGAGCTGGCAACGGTCGCGGCCGGCCGAGTGGCCGGCGTGGTCCGGATCGCGTCGTTCCAATCCGCGTTCCTGCGCGTCGTGGCACCAGCGATCCGAACGCTCGCCGCCACGCACCCGGACATCCGGGTAGAAGCCACCGAGACCGAGGTGGAGCAGGCCGTACCGGCACTCCGACTGCAGCAGTTGGACGTGGTCGTCGGCGACGAGTACGACGGCCAGCCCCGAGCGGTGCACGCGGACCTGCATCGCGAGCCGTTGCTGCGCGAACAGATCCGCGTCGTCCTGCCCACCGACCACCCCGAGGCCGCCGCCGACCGGGTGCCAATGAAACGACTGGCCGACATCGCGTGGGCCTGCTGCCAACCCGGCACTGGTCACCGCGAGATGCAGGTGCGAGTCTGTCGCGAGCTCGGCGGCTTCGAACCCGACCTCCGCTACAGCTCCGACGACTTCCTCATCCTGCTCGAGCTCGTCCGTACGACGGGAGCCGGCGCACTCCTCCCGGACCTGGTCCTCGGCCACGGCGCTCCCGGCGTTGCCGTCCGCCTACCGGCCGAGGGAGCTGTCGGACGCGAGGTCTTCCTGCTCACCCGTCGTACGCAAACCCCGCCCGTAGCCGCAGTTGCCAACGCCCTCCGCGCCGCCGCAGCCGAAAGCCGTTAGACCCAAAGGCCTGACAGCCGCTCTTGCCAGGCGTGCATTCTTGTCTGACAATTTTGGGGACCCGACGACTCCGGAGGCGCGATGCACACCGAGCCCGAGCAGCAGGCCCCAGCAGTCGATTCCGATCCGGACTGGCCATTGGCGGCGACTCGCTGGGCCCAGATCACCTTGGCCGAGGTCGATCCCGCACACTTCGACGCGGACTTCTGGCTCCGGCTGATGCGCGAGAGTAAGTCCAACGCGACCTGCATCAGCGCCGGCGGTTACGTCGCCTACTACCCGACGCAGCTCGAGTACCACTACCGCAGCAAGTACCTCGGCGACACCGACCCCTTCGGCACTCTCGTCGACGGCGCCCGGAGTCTTGGCATGAGCGTGATGGCCCGCGTCGATCCCCACGCGGTCCACGCCGACGCCGCGGCCGCGCATCCTGAGTGGCTCGCCCGTGACCGCGACGGCAATCCGATCGAGCACTGGGCGTACCCGGGGATCTGGCTGACGTGCGCGTTCACGCCGTACCACCGGGAGTTCATCACCGAGGTGATCCGCGAGATCGTTCGCGAGTACGGCGTCGACGCGGTCTTCGCCAATCGCTGGGAGGGGTACTACGGCATCTCGTACAGCGAGGGCGCTCGCAAGTCGTTCCGGGACGAGACCGGTCTCGAGTTGCCCGCCGCCGACCACGCCGACGGTTGGCCGGAGTACGTCGGCTGGCGACGCCGGCAGCTCGGTCAACTCGTCGGCATCTGGGACCAGGCGGTCCGCGACCTGCGGCCGCACGCGCGGTTCGTCCCGAACCTGGGAGCGCTCGCCGCACGGGATCTGGCCCGCGACCTGGCCGAACCAATCTCCCCGCTGTTCATCATCGACAAGCAGGGCCGCTCCGGGACCGAAGCGCCGTGGGCGGCGGGCCGCAACGGTAAGCGCAACCGTGGTGTCTTCCCTGATCGTCCGATCCGGCTGATCACGTCGGTCGGACCCGAGCACAAGTACCGCTGGAAGGATTCGGTCGCGCCCGGCGAAGAGACCAAGACCTGGATCGTCGACGGGTTCGCCCACGGAGCGCTCCCTTGGTTCACCAAGTTCAACGCGAGCGTGCCGGACAACCGCTGGGTGCAGCCGATCGTCGACGCCTTCAACCTGCACGCGACCGTCGAGCCGGTGCTCAAGGACCTGCGGATCACCGCAGAGATCGCTGTCTTGGATCCGACGCGCAGCGGACAGCTCCGCGCCGGCGATCACGATCACGACGACGGCTTCTACCACGCGCTCGTCGAGGCACGGGCCCCGTTCGAGTTCGTCTCCGATCAGCTGCTGACGGCCGAGCGGCTGCGCCCGTTCAAGGTGGTCGTCCTCGCCAATGCGGAGCAACTCAGCGACGAGCAGTGCGCGATCCTGCGCGAGTACGTCGCTGGTGGCGGCTCGCTCGTGGCGGCGTACCAGAGTTCCTTGTACGACGAACGCGGCGAGGCGCGGGCGGATTTCGGGCTCGGCGACGTGCTGGGCGTGAGGCTGGCCGAACCGAGTCGGGCGATCAAGAACAACTACATCGCGCTGATGGGCGAGCATCCGCTGAACGCCGGGTTCGAACGAACGACCCGGATCATTGGCGGCACCCACATCCTCGGGGTCGAGGCGAACGGAGTGATTCCGTTCCGGTTCATTCCCGACTTCCCAGACTTGCCGATGGAGGAGGTGTACCCGCGGGAGACGCCGGATCGGCCGGCGGTGATCTGCACGGAGAACGCGAACGGCGGCCGGACCGTCTACTTCCCGTTCAACCTCGGCGCGATCTTCTGGGAAGCGCTCCAATCCGACCACGGCCGGTTGATCGCGAACGCGGTCGGCTGGGCGCTCGGCAAGACGCCCGAGGTGACCGTCGATGGCGCCGGCTTGGTCGATGTCGCCGTATATCGCGGTGACACCGGCGTGGCCGTTGCCCTGGTCAACCTCACGAACCCGATGGCGATGCGCGGTCCGATCCGCGAGACCCTCCCGCTGCCGCCGCAGACCGTGTCGATCGCCGTACCCGATCGGCCGCTGAAGGTGCGGCTGCTCGTCGCCGGCGTGGACGTCGAGCCGACGGTCGCAGACGGCCGGGCCGAGGTGGTCATCCCGACCGCGGGGTTGCTCGAGGTCGTGCACGTCGACTGGAGCGGCGCATGAGGATCGGCTTCGTCGGACTCGGCGTGATGGGCCCGTGGGGTGGGCATGCTGTCCGCGAGTCACTGCTGTACTACCTCATCCGCGGAATCGCCACGACGGGACTGAAATGATGATCGTTGTTGTAGGCAAGGAATCGCCGGCGTATGTCGAGGCTGCCGGTGCCGCCCGGATCCGGTTCGTCGACACGCTCGACGACGCCGCGGACGTGTTCGGGGAGATGGAGGCGGTGATCGGCCGGGTTCCGGCGGCGGTGCTGGCGAAGGCGCCGCGGCTGCGCTGGGTGCACAGCCCGTCGGCCGGGGTCGACGCCGACCTCTCACCCGAGATGCTGGCGTCGCCGGTGGTGCTGACCTCGAGCGCCGGCAACGGTGGGATCTCACTGGCCGAGCACTCGCTGCTGCTGATGCTCATGCTGAACCGTGACGTGCCGCGGTGGATGCGTGCCCAGGCGGAGCATCGCTGGGACCACTTCGTCCACAGCGAGCTGGCCGGACTCACGGTCGGCATCTACGGCCTCGGCAACTCCGGACTCGATCTCGCGCTCAAGGCCAAGGCGTTCCACATGCGCGTTCTCGGCGTACGACGTCGGCCCGAGCTGCCCTCGCCGTACGTCGATGAGTTGTGCGACCTGGACCGGCTACTCGCGGAGTCGGACTTCGTCGTGGTCACGGCACCGCGGACGGCTTCGACGGCCGGCGTGTTCGGGCGGGAGGCGTTCGCGCGGATGAAGTCGTCGGCGTACTTCATCTGCATCTCGCGCGGCGGGATCGCGGACGACGACGCGTTGCTCGACGCACTGCGGACCGGGCAGATCGCCGGCGCCGGCCTGGATGCGCACGGGGTCGAGCCGTTGCCGCCGGAGAGCGCGTTCTGGTCGTTGCCCAACGTCATCGTCACGCCACACAACGGCGCGACCAGCACCGGTACGCGGCGCCGTAGCCAGGAGATCGTCGCCGAGAACGTACGCCGCTTCGTGGCCGGCGAAACGCTGCACAATGTCGTTGACAAGAGTGCCGGTCATTAGACCAGTACACTTGCCAGACAGTTGCTCCTGGAGGGGGTGGAGTGGGTACGGATACGCGCCTGGAGCTCGGGCCGTCGTCGCTGACGGACGCCTTGTACGAGTCGGTCCGCAAGCGGATCGTGAACGGCGAGATCCCCCAGGGCGAGAAGCTCACCGAGGTCCGGCTCGCGACCGAGTACAACGTGGCCCGGCCGACCGCGAAGGCGGCGCTGGAGCGGCTCACCGGGCTCGGCCTGTTACGCCGTACGGCCCACAAGACGGCAGTGGTCCCGGTGCTCGACCAGGACGAGATCCGGGACCTGTTCTTCAGCCGCGTCACGATCGAGAAGGCCGCGGTGTCGGCCCTGGCGGCGACCGGCGAGGTGCCGGCCGACGCCGCGCGGGCCCAGGTCGCGATCGAATACGCGGCCCGCGACCGGTTGTTCGAGGATCAGGTCGAGGCCGACATCGCGTTCCACTCGGCGCTGGTGTCGGCGGTCGGGAGCCGGCGGTTGTCGCGGATGCACGAGCTGATCCTGGGTGAGATGCACCTGACGATGGGCCAGTACAAGGCGCATCGCAAGGCCGATCCGTCGACGGTCGCGTCCGAGCACGCCGCGATCCTCGAGGCGATCCGCGCCGGTGACGCGACCGCCGCGGCCGAGCACATGGCCTACCACCTCGACCACGCCCAGAACCGCCTCCTCAGCACCCTGCAGCAGGACTGATCAGACCAGGTCGTGACGCAGCAGGACGGTGCTCGTCGGGGTTCTGCCGGCAGCTTCTGGTCGGTACCGGAATGGCGTCTTTGACATCGGCCGCGGAGATCTCCCGGCGGATTCTTGAGGGTTGACGAAAGTCGGGCCGCGCGGGAAGGTCGGGGATGAACGGGCGGGGTCTGGGGGAGGTCCGCGTTGCCCGTCGGGGGATCAGACGCTCTCTGGGGTGAGGTTTCGCGCTGCGCTCGACGGTGGCGACCGGTCTGCGCGGCCTGCGTAGTACGCACGCCGCTCTGAGGCTGGAACTGTCGGGGAGAGAACATGGGCACGATCGACGACTTGAGAGAACGCACCAGAGGGCTGATCCTCACCGAAGGTGACGAGGGGTACGACGAGGCACGCAAGGTCCACAACGCGATGCACGACAAGCGGCCACGGGTCGTGGTGCGCTGTGAGAACGCGGGCGACGTGATGGCGGCCATCGACTACGCGCGGACGAACGAGCTGGATCTCGCGGTCCGCGGCGGATCGCACAGCGTGCCCGGGTTCGGCACGGTCGACGGCGGTGTCGTCATCGACCTGAGCGGGATGCGGAACGTCCGGGTGAACCCGGTCAGCCGGACCGCGCGGGCCGGCGGCGGCGCGACCTGGGGTGACTTCAACGCGGCCACGCACGCCTTCGGGCTGGCGACGACCGGCGGGATCATCTCGACCACCGGCGTCGGCGGGCTGACGCTCGGCGGCGGGATCGGGTACCTGGCCCGCGGGCTCGGACTGTCCTGCGACAACCTGATCTCGGCCGATGTGGTGACGGCGGATGGGCAGTTCCTGATCGCCAGCGAGAAGGAGAACGAGGACCTGTTCTGGGCGCTCCGCGGGGGCGGCGGCAACTTCGGGGTGGTGACCGCGCTGGAGTTCCGGCTGGCGCCGGTGTCCACGATCTACGGAGGTCCGATGTTCTTCGAGCTGTCGGACGCTGCCGCCGTACTGTCGGGGTTCCGCGACATGATCGGGGATGCGCCGGAGCAGCTCGGCGGGTTCCCGGCGTTCCAGATCGCGCCGCCGCTGCCGTTCATCCCGGAGAACCGGCACGGCGAGCCGTTCGCCGCGATCGTCGGCTGCTGGGCCGGTGATCTTGACCAGGGCGAGGCGCAGATCTCGAAGTTCCGCGAGTTCGCGCCGGTGGTCGCCGAGATGGTCGGCCCGATGCCGTACCCGGCGCTCAACGCCGCCTTCGACGGGCTCGTGCCACCGGGGCTGCAGCACTACTGGAAGGCGAACTTCGTCACCGAGCTCACCGACGACGCGATCCAGGCGCACCTGCGGCACGCGCCCGGCCTGCCGGCGGTGAACTCGACCGTGCACATCTACCCGATCGACGGCGCCTGCCACCGGGTGACTCCGGACGGCACCGCGTTCGCCTACCGGGACGCGAACTTCGCCACCGTGATCGCCGGCATGTGGCCGGACCCGGCGCAGAACGAGGCCGGCGTCGAGTGGGTCAAGTCGTACTACGACGACGTCTCACCGCACTCGGAGTCGGGCGGGTACATCAACTTCATGGCCGGCGACGACCAGGGGCGGATCCGCGACAACTACAAGCACAACTACGACCGGCTGGTCGAGGTCAAGCGCAAGTACGACCCGGGCAACGTGTTCCACCTGAACCAGAACATCGCGCCCTAGGCAACAAAACGGCCGGCCCGTACGGCGTGCGCCGTACGGGCCGGCCGTGGTTGCGTCAGAGGGTCAGCAGCCGCTGGAAGAACGCGCGGTAGCGCTGCAGGGCGGAGCGGAGGTCCTCGGTGGAGGGTTCTCCGTCGGACCACTGCTTCTCCAGGTCCTGATGCTGGCGCTCGAACGTGTCCGAGAGGCGCTTGAGCAGATCGTCGACGAGGTTGTCGGCCTCGGTGACGGCCTGGCGCGGATCGTCCACGAAGCCTTGCTGGATGACCTCCCAGCGCGCCCGGAAGTCGACCACCGCATCCGGCGCCACCAACGGCTCCTCGGACGCTCGTTCGCTCGCCGGCTCGTCCGTCGTACGGTCGTCGCGCGCATAGTCGGTCCGGTCGCCCAGGGCGTCGCTCGTACGGTCGTCGCGCGCATAGTCGGTCCGGTCGCCCAGGGCGTCGCTCGCACGGTCGTCCGTGGACAGGCCGGTGTCGGTGCGGTCGGTGTCGGTCATCATGCGGTCGTCGTCCGTCGTCTCGAAGCGACGGTCATCGTTCATGGTCATGCTTGCTCCTTGGCGTCTGTCGGTTGGGTGCGGTGCCGCTCGTGGTCGTCCTCGCTGCCGGCCAGCAACGCGTCGACGAGCGCGCGGTACGACGTGACGGCCTGACGAAGTTCTTCCGTGTCGGTCTCACCGCGAGCCTGTGCGACCGCGACCCGGTGCGCGTTGCGGTAGTGCGTGGCGACCTGCGGATGCTCGACCGAGATGTCGTTCACGCGCTGGTCGAAGTCGTCGACCGGGTACCCGGTCTCACGCATCATCCGCAGCACCAGCCGATCGGCATCGCTGACGGCAGCGGCCGGCTGATCGACGAAGCTCTGCTGGATCTCGGCCCATTCCTCGCGGTACAGCGCCGCGGACCCGCCGCTCAACGGCACGATGTCGAGCTTCGCGACCCGGCGTTCGCGCTCGCGCAGCTCGCGCTCGGCGCTGCGCTGATCACCGGACTCCTCGAGCGTGCGCTCGTACTCCGGGCCGAACCGCTTGTGCAGCTGGTCCGATTGTCTGCGCTGATAGACGAAGAACAGCGCGGCCGCCGCGAGCAGGACGACGACGATGATGACAATGGTCAGGACGGTACCCATCAGACCTCCAGTCCGAATCGTGTGCGGACCTTGCGATCTGGCGTAGCCGATCGCGAGGACCTGCGGCAGGCGGTCCCCAGTGCCGCCTCACATCCCCGAAGTCGCACCGGTACCCACGGTCTGGGCAGACAAGCGTGCAGCCGGCCACCGATGACGAATCGGTGGCCGGCTGGGAGCGGTTGGTTCAGGCCTTCGGAGCCAGCTTGTGCACGACGATGCCCGACTTGAAGGTGGTCGTGCCGAGCAGTTCGAGGTGGGTGATGTCGAGGCCGACGCCGCGGAACATGTTCTCGCCGTCGGCCACCACCGGGAAGATCCAGAAGTGGTACTCGTCGACCAGTTTGTTCTCCAGCAGGGTTTTCGAGAACGACCCGGTCCCGTACTTGATCAGGTCGCCGCCGTCTTCGGCCTTGAGCCGCTTGACCGCCTCGGCGGCGTCGCCCTCGAGCGGCTGGGCGTTCCACTTCCATTCGGTCACCGTGCGGCTGGCGACGTACTTCGGCATGGCGTTGAAGTGGTCGGTGAACGGGTCGCCGCCGCGCTGCGACCACGCGTCCGCGAACCCTTCGTAGGTGACGCGGCCGAGCACCTGCGCGTCGACGCCTTCCATCAGCCCCTGGGAGTAGGCCGCGTGCTCGTCGTCCCAATACGGCGGGCTCCAGCGCTGCGGGTTGTCGATGACGCCGTTCAGGGTGACGAAGGTGGTCTCGATCAGCTTCCTCATGGGTCTTTCCCTTTCTCAGTGTTGGTAAGGACGCTTGGTGCGCGCGTCCCGGAGCGCTTCGGCCCACCAGACGAGCTGGTCGAGCATGAGCTTGGCTTCCGCCTCGTACCCGGCGGAAGGTCGTGGCCAGTCGCCGTTCGCGGTGAACTGCTCCCAGTAGCAGGGGAGCGCGACCGTGTTGCGGATGGTGACGGCGTGGAGTTCGGCGAAGACCTGCCGGAGTTGCAGGGTGGCGCACCGCCCGCCGGTCTCCCGGCCGTAGCTGACGATTGCGACCGGCTTGGCGTGCCACTCGTCGTAGTACCAGTCCAGTGCGGTCTTCAACGGCGCCGGAAAGCTGCTGTTGATCTCCGGTGTCACCACTGCGAACGCATCCGCGTCCGCCAGCCTCGGAGCCAGTACTGCGACCTCCGCCGGCGTCTCGTCGTCGGTATCGGGCAGTGTGCTCGGCAGATGCGCGGTGGCCAGGTCGACCAGGTCGATCTCGAACTGCTTGGCCGCCTGCCGGGCCAGCCAGTGCGCCACGGTCGGACCGAACCGCCCGTGGCGGGTGCTGCCGATGATCACTGCCAGTCGCATGTCCTGCCTCCTTTCCGGTGACACAGACTCTGCCGGAGACCGTTTACGGTTTCTTTCCGGTCAGTGCGTGAGTCGGCGGAAAGATAAGGTGCGGCCATGCGTTTCGGGGTGCTCGGACCGGTCACTGCCTGGACGGACGCGGGGACGCCCGTCACCATCCAGGGCCTGAAGGTCCGTGCGCTCCTGGCCGACCTGCTGGTGCACGAGGGCCGCCCTGTGCCGGCAGACCGCCTGATCGACGACCTGTGGGGTTCAGAGCTGCCGGGCAACCCGTCGGGCACGCTCTCCGCCAAGGTCTCCCAGCTCCGCCGTGCCTTCGAGGACGCCGAGCCCGGCAGTCGTGCCCTGGTCAAGTCCGGCCCCGCGGGCTATTCGATCACCGTCGACAGTTCGTCGTACGACGCTCTGGAGTTCGCCGACCGGGTTGCGGCAGGAGAGCTCGCTGAGGGGCTGGCGTTGTGGCGCGGACCGGCGTACGCCGACTTCGCGGACGAGGCGTTCGTGGAGACGAGCGTGGCCCGGCTGACCGAGCAGCGGCTGACCGCACTGGAGACGTGGCATGAGGAGCGGCCTGGCTCGGTCAGTGAGCTCGCCGACCTCGTCGCCGCCTATCCGTTGCGAGAGCGGCTGCGGGCTTCGCACATGAAGGCCCTCTACCGGAGTGGTCGGCAGAGCGAGGCACTCGACAGCTACGAGCAGCTGCGCCGCCTGCTACTGGACGACCTCGGTCTGGACCCCAGCCCAGAGCTGGTCGCCCTCCACCAGTCGATCCTCACGCAAGAGCTCCCGCACGCCCGCAGCAACCTCCCGGCTCAACTGACCGAGCTCATTGGACGTGTGGACGCCATGGCCGACGTGAGCTCGTGTCTGGCCTCCTCACGCCTCGTGACGCTGACTGGCCCTGGGGGAGTAGGCAAGACTCGGCTGGCGCTCGCAGCGGCCGGTGAGGTGGCGGACCGCTTCCCGGATGGCGTCGTTCTGGTCGAGCTGGCCGCGGTGACACCAGATGCGCTGTCGGTCAGCAGTTCGCTGACAGACGCCGTACAGGCGGCACTGGATCTGCGGGACGCCAGTGGTTCCGGCGACGGTGTGGTCGAGCGGCTGGCTGCGGTCATGGGGTCTCGACTCTTGGTCCTCGACAACTGCGAGCAGGTCGTCGCAGAGGTGGCCGAGTTGACCGATCGACTGTTGGCGGCCGCGCCGAGTCTGCGCGTACTGGCGACGAGTCGTGAGCCGCTTGGTCTCGCCGGCGAAGTGGTGTGGAGCGTGCCGCCGCTGGACGTCCCGTCGCCTGCTCTGGAGCTGGAGGCCTTGAGCGAGTGCAGTGCCGTCGAGTTGTTCGTGACCCGTGCCGCTGCGGCCTCTCGGGACTTCACTCTGTCTGCGGAAACCGCGGCCGATGTGTCGGTGCTGTGCAGGCGGCTTGACGGGATCCCACTGGCGTTGGAGCTCGCTGCGACTCGCGTGCGTGCGTTGGGAGTGCGTGGTTTGGTCTCGCGACTCGATGACCGCTTCCGGCTGCTGGCGACCGGACACCGCGGTGCTGCGCCGCGTCAGCAGACGCTGCTGGCGATGATCGACTGGAGTTGGGAGCTGCTCGATCCGGAAGAGCAGTCTGTGCTGCGACGTCTCGCCGTACACGCGGACGGGTGTACGGCGGAGGCTGCGGCCGTGGTGTGCGATGAGGCCGACGTTCTCGATGTGCTGGTACGGCTCGTCGACCGGTCGCTCGTCGTACCCGTGCAAGGGGTGGATGGGCCGCGCTATCGGTTGCTGGAGTCCGTCGCGGCGTACTGCGTGGAGAAGCTACGTGCGGCCGGTGAGTTGGAGTCGGTGCGGCAGCGGCATCTGTCGTACTACACGTCATTGGCTGAGGCGGCCCGGCCTGCACTCTTCGGTGGTGATCAGAGTCGGTGGTTGGAGCTGCTTGACGAGGACTCCGCGAACTTGCGGACCGCACTGGACCGCGCTGTGGCCACAGGGCAGTCGGAGCTGGCTGAGCGCTTGGTGGACGCACTGGCCTGGTACTGGTTCCTGCGTGGGCGCCATGTGGAGGCTCTGCGGTCTTTGGAAGCCGTGCAGGGGTCCGCGCGGGTCGGGGCTTGGCGGGCTGGGTTCAAGTACCTGCTGGGCGACAGCGAGGCGGCGGCGGAGCGAGACCGGTGGACTGATGCGGCTGACGCTTTTGGACTGTGGTGGATCGCCTATGCAGCGAGCGATGCCGGTGACCTCCCGACTTGTCAGTCCCTGCTCGACCGGGCGCTGAAGAGGTTCGAGGCCGACGGGGACCAGTGGGGTGTCGCGGCCGTGCTGGCCGCGCGGGCGAAGCATGCGCACGTGCGGGCGGATCTGCCGGCCTTGTTCGACGATGCGTGCGAGAGCATCGGGATCTTCCGCTCGCTGGGAGATCGGTGGGGTGTGCTGCAGGCAACGGGCTGGTTCGGGGCGCATGCCGAACTCGTCGGCGACTTCGACGAGGCAGAGCGGCTTCACCTCGAAGGCGCGCAGGCCGCGGAGGAGATCGGGTTGTGGCCCGAGGTCGCCAATGCGCTGGGCATGCTCGGGTGGACGTCGATCCGGCAGGGCCGCTATGACTTGGCCCGCACCCACGGCGAGCGCGCACTGCGGCTGGCCACCGAACAGGGCCAGCGCTCGACCCAGGCCCTGGCGGAACTCGTGCTCGGCTTCGCGGCCCGGCGTACCGGCCTGCTGGCCGAGGCATCGCAGCGACTGGGAGCGTTGATCGACGTCGCTCGCCGGCAGAACGAATCCGTCCTCTATCTGTCGATCGTCCTGGAGGAGCTCGGCTTCGTCCGCGAGCTCGAGGGTGACGTTGTTGCCGCCTTGGAGCTCCACGAGGAGGCGTTCCGGATCTCCGTCGACTTCGAGTCTCTCCGCGGCATGTGCTGGGCCCTCGAAGGCATCGCCGCCTGCCACCCGGACAAGACCCTGGCTGCCACGCTCCTGGGCGCTGCCGCGGCCACCCGAGCCACCGAGAACTACCTGATCGCCGCAACCGAAACCTCAGACCTGGACCGAGCGATCGCCGCGGCTTCAGCCGCCCTGGGCCGGTCGGCTTACGAGGCCGCGTACACCACTGGCACGACCCTGACTCCGGAACAGGCCTTCAGTTTGGTCTAGCCGGTTCGGTCCGCCAGCAGATGTTCTGTGGTTGAGATTATTCGTTCAGCGAAGTAGTTTTGCTCGCGAGCGCACTTCCGACAGGTGAAGGTGAACCATGGACTACGGCCACGAGCTGGTCTTCGGCACGTTCCTGACCCCAGCGGTCGACAATCCCGCGCGGGTGATCGCGCTGGCCCAGCTGACCGAGCAGGTCGGCCTCGATCTCGTCACGTTCCAGGACCATCCGTACCAGCCCCGCCTGATGGACGCCTGGACCCTGCTGTCGGTCGTCGCCGCGCAGACCCAGCGCGTGAAGGTGGCCACCAACGTCGCCAACCTCCCGCTCCGCCATCCCGTCGTACTAGCACGCAGCGTCGCCACGCTGGACCTGATCTCCGGCGGTCGCGTCGAGCTGGGTCTCGGTGCGGGCGGCTTCCTGGATGCGGTCGCCGCGAACGCGGGTCCGCGGCTGACCGCCGGCCAGAGCATCAGTGCGCTCGAAGAAGCCATCGCGATCATGCGTGAGGTCTGGACGCCGACCGGCGGCGGCATCCGGCTGCCCGGCAAGCACTACACCGTCTCCGGCGCCAAGCGTGGCCCGCAGCCTGCTCACGACGTCGAGATCTGGCTGGGCGCCTACAAGCCCCGCATGCTCGCCGTCACCGGACGCCTCGCCGACGGCTGGTTGCCGAGCAGTGGGTACGCCGGCCCTGACCAGCTCGCGTCCATGAACAAGATCATCGACGAGGCAGCCGTCGAGGCGGGTCGCGATCCGGCTTCGGTACGACGGCTTTACAACCTCTCCGGCCGATTCAGTGGGAGTGGTGGGTTCCTGCAGGGTCCGGAGGAGCTGTGGATCGACCAGCTCGCTGAGCTGACCTTGGGCGAGGGGATGAGCACGTACATCCTCGGCTCCGACGATCCGGACGACATTCGCCGGTTCGCTGAGGTGGCCGCTGGTGTGCGTGAAGCCGTGGAGGCTGCGCGCTCAGGTGCTGTTGTCGCGGCTGCTCCCGTGGTCGCTGGGGGCGGATTCACCGTCGTACCGACTCCACCTCCGGCTGTACGGCGGAGCGCCGTACAGCTGCTCGACGAGTCGGAGCGTCCCACGGGTCCCGCGTTCGACCCGTCGCGCACGTACACGTCGTACCAACTGTCGTCGGGTCAGCACCTGATCGACGTACACGACCATCTGCGTGCGGAGCTCGAGCAGATCCGTGATCTGGTCGAGCAGGTGGCCGCGGGGTCGCTCGGTGTCGGACAGGCTCGGTCGCACATCAACACCATGACCATGCGGCAGAACAACTGGACCCTCGGCACGTACTGCGAGTCCTACTGCCGTCTGGTGACCACACACCACTCGCTGGAAGACGCCTCGCTCTTCCCGCACATCCGGCGAGCCGACCCCGCACTGGCGCCGGTTGTCGACCGGCTGCAGGAGGAGCACCACATCATCCACGACGTACTGGAAGGTGTGGACAAGGCACTGGTCGCACTGGTTGACGGCTCAGGCTCCATCGACGGTCTGCGCGCAGCGGTCGACCTGCTGGACGACACGCTGCTCTCGCATCTGTCCTACGAGGAGCGTGAACTGGTGGAGCCGCTGGCGCGGCTGGGGGTTATTTAGCTTCACCCAGGAGTGAGGCGAGGATGTCGAGCAGGCGAAGCGTGGGGACCTCGCCGAGCAGCCGTGCGGCCGAGGTGGGCGGCTCGGCGATGAGCCGGACCTGCAGCAGCTTGAAGTCGCGGACGTTGGCCGGGTTCACCAGGTCGCGGTGGATCGCGGCGAGGAACTCCGCACCTGCCGACGCGGTGCCATAGGTCATCCGGATGAAGCTGTCGGTGACCGGGAAGAGGTAGGGCCGCTTCAGGTGCAGCAGCTTCGACTTCTTGGCGTGGCCGAAGCCGCGGTGGCCGGTGAACTTGTCGTCCAGCGCCATCGCCGCCTCGAACAGGTCGCCGCCCGGCTTCGCGTCCTCCAGCCGCGCGTCGACCGGGATCGCCGCGAACTCCTTCTCCGCCTCGACCTCGAGCAGCCACGGGATGTCCATCGCCCGCAGGTCGGCGCCGATCACCATGGTGCGAGCCAAGTCCTCCAGCGTCACCTGGTTCGGGTCCGAACCGCCGACGCAGGTCAACCCCGGCAAACCGTCGTAGTACTGCAACACGGCGCCGTTGGTTTCGGCGTACAGCCGCAACTGCGCGATCGCCTCGTCAACGACGATTTTCCGAGTACCGATGTTCATGAGCCACACCCTCACACTCTTGGTGGCAGACCCGCCAGCGGGCGGACCATCATCCGAACGATTCCCTCACTGTTTCCGCAGATCGTAGGCGACCCGCCGCTCATCCACACGGCAGGGTCACTTCCCGTTATCCACAACCTGTAACCATCCCCTCGCAAGGCCTCCGATCTCCATAGACTCTCAGTGACGAACCATCAACTGAGCGGAGGCAACCATGCCCAACCCGATGCCTGCCGCGCTCAGTCGCTGACCTGCTCGTCGCCGTGCCGTTGAACTGTGAGCTCACGGGCGAGGGGTTGTAATTGGGTTGTGGGGGTGGGGCGGGGTGCTGATCATGGGGGGATGATTACGACCATTGGAGTGTTGCTGTTGATGCCTGTTGCCGGTTGGGCGGCGCGGGTGCAGCAGCAGGGCGGTCGTTGGGGGAGGTTCTGCCGCGGTCGATCGTGATCGCGGCGGTGGTCGCCGGGGTGTTGGCTGGGTATGGGATTGCCATGCCGGTCGGGCCGGTGGGGACCTATCTGGTGGGGTTGACTGCTCGGAGTTCGTTGCGGGTGGGGGCCTGTGCGGCGCTGGGGGTTGCGTCGGCTGACGGGTTCTATGCGTTGGTGGCTGCCGTGGCGGGGTCTGCGTTGGCGCCCTTGTTGGTGCCGGTGGTGGGGCCGCTGCGGTGGGTTTCTGTGGTGGTGCTGGTTGGGTTGGCCGTGATGGGCGCGGTCAAGGCGGTACGTCGGTACCGGGCGCATCGGCTGGGTGGGATCAGCCAGAACGTGCCGGTGGGTGCGCGGATGGCGTACGTCGGGATGCTCGGGATGACGTTGCTCAGTCCGATGACCGTGATCTACTTCGCCGCACTCGTGCTCGGCGGATCCGGGACGGGGTCGGCTGGCGGGTCGGGGATCGCTGCCAGCGGACCCGGGGCGGCTGCCGATCCACAAGTGTTGGAGCGGGCCGTGTTTGTGGCCGCGGCGTTTGTGGCGTCGGCCAGTTGGCAACTGTTGCTTGCCGGTGGTGGCGCGTTGCTGGGGCGGGCGTTGACCGGGCGCCTCGGTCGGTTGCTGACGGCAATCGGTTCGAGCGTGGTGATCGTCGTACTGGCGGTGCGGTTGGTCGTCTAGAGACGGCGCTCGATCGCCTCGGTGGGGTTGAGGAACAACAGGACCGGCGGGCCGGTGTTGGGGAGGATGGCTGCGTACGCCTGCAACTGGGGTGCGTAGTAGGCGACTCGGCTCTCCAACGCCGCCGCGGGGATGGCGTCGGTCTTGTAGTCGACGATGGTGAGGCGGCCGTCGTCCTCGCGGTAGATGAGGTCGACGAAGCCTTCGAGGACGGTGCCGTCGGGTTGGGCGGTGCCGACGTACGACTCGCGCCAGTGTTCGCGGGCGGCGGCACGCTTCACCACATCGGAAGCGAGAGCTGAGCGGACGAGTGCCGTGACGACGTCGGCGTACTCGAGGACGCCTTCGGCGAGGCACTGGGTGGACACGGCGGCGTCCAGGCCCGCGCCGCTCTCCAAGTCGACGACCTGCAGTACGGCGTGGACCGCGCGGCCGATCGCGGTGCCGTAGCGGCCCTTGGACCAGGGTGGGAGTTCGAGGTCGCGGGGCGCCTTGGCGGTGCCGGGATCCACGTCGGCGAGGGCGACGTCCGGGCCGGTGCCTTCCAGGCCGGAGGCGCTCTGGGCGGAGCGCGCCCGGCTGGCGGCCTGGGCCGCAGTCGCGCGGGACTCCCAGTCGGTGCGGGAGATCGGCGGGGTGACGTCGGGTGTGATCCGCGGTTCGCGCTCCACCCGTGGTGGGCTGGTGAAAAGCGTGGCGTGCGGCGCCTCGACACCGCCGGCGGAGGCGAGGAGCTCGGCGTTGCTCGAGTGGCGGCGGTTGCCGGAGCGGTGCATCGAGACGATGAGGTGGTCGCGTGCGCGGGTGGCGGCGACGTACAGGAGGCGGCGGCGTTCGTAGTCGTCCATCTGCTCGTCGACCGGTTGGACGAGGTCGAAGTCCTCGGTCTGCACGGATGACTTGAGCTTCACGGCGTACCCGCCGTCCGGCGGCCAGAGCACCTGGACGCCGCGCTGCCGGTTCGGCGCCGCGGTCATGCCGGACAGGATGACGATCGGGAACTCCAGGCCCTTAGCGGCGTGGATGGTCATGACGCGGACGGCGTCGGCGTCGGTTTCGGGGAGGACGGCTTCGGCGACGCGGGAGGCTTCTTCGCCCTGGTGTGCGGCCCAGGCGAGGTACGAACGCAGCCCGCCGTGCTCCACCTCCGACCAGGCGCGGGCCTGGTCGACGACGAAGCGGATCCGGCGCCAGGCGTCGCGCGCGCGGGGGCCGATGGCGGCGACCTCGAGCATACGGCGGTCGGCGACGATCTTCGCGAGGACTTCGCTCGGGGTGAGCCAGCGGGCGGCATAGTAGGTACGGCGGAGCCACTCCATCGCTTCGCCGACCGGGTGCGTCAGGAGCTGGTCCGGGACCGGTGCGGTCAGGGTGAACGAGCCGCCGGAGCGCTTCCAGACGAACAGGTCGTCGTCGCCGCAGCCGAAGAGTGGTGAGCGCAGTGTCGTGACGAGGGCGAGTTGGTCGCTCGGGTCGCCGAGGGCGCGGGCGCAGGCGAGGAGGTCGCGGACCTCCGCGGTCTGGTAGACGAGCGAGCTGGCCTCGGCGCGGTACGGGATGTCGGCGCGGTCGAGGGCGTCTTCGAGGAAGGGCAGCGAGGTACGCGCGGGGACCAGTACGGCGACGTCGCCGGCTGCCGCGGGACGCCAGTAGCCGGCGTGGTCGTCGTACACCTGCCAGCCGTCGCGGAGGGCCTGCTCGACGACGGCGGCGACGTCGATGGCTTCGCGTTCGCGGAGGACGGAGGCTTGTGCGCGGGGGAGGTCGTTATGGGGTTCCGCGCCGAGG
Organism: Kribbella sp. NPDC020701; assembly: GCF_055562215.1. Classification (NCBI taxonomy): domain Bacteria; kingdom Bacillati; phylum Actinomycetota; class Actinomycetes; order Propionibacteriales; family Kribbellaceae; genus Kribbella; species Kribbella sp. NPDC020701. The sequence continues at coordinate 94,087 of NZ_JBVHFT010000016.1, forward strand.
ATGGTGACGGAGGGGCCGGTCAGAGATTCGTCGTACGCCGCTGAGGTGTCGTCGGCCGTGGGTATGGCGGCCGAGGCGGAGTCGCCGGCCCGCCGGAAGGGCAGGACCGTGGCGAGGTCGCCGAGCCGGTCGCCCGAGCCGGAGGTGGGCGAGCCGGAACCTGAGGGGTCGGCCGAGGAGCCTCGGTCGCCAAGCGTGGCGGCGGCGGAGTCGGATGCGATGTCGTCGAAGAGCGTGGGCTCGTCATCGGAGTCGCCGAAGAGGGAGAGTTGGTCGCCGCTGGCTGGGGTGGTGGGGTCGAGGCGAGACCGGCGCGAGGCAGCGCCTGCGCCTGGGCGGGATGCGGTCGCACCGCTGGCGGGACCGGTGCGGGCCGTGGCGCCGGACGGACCGGTGCGGTGGGGGGACAAGGACTGGTACGACGGTTGGGCGGCTTCCTGGGGTTGGATCAGAGTCTCGAAGACCGTGTTGATCCACCGCAGGATGGGCGGCACCGTCCGGAAGTTGGTCGTGAGCGCGACCGTTTCGCCGAGCAGGTCCTGGGCGGTCAGGTACGTCGCAATGTTGGCCCGCCGGAACCGGTAGATCGACTGCTTCGGGTCACCAACGACGAACAGCCGCCCCTCAGGAACCTCGACGTCACGCCAGTCCTCGGCCTCCGCCTCCGCGCCCCCTGCGATACGGACCGCAAGCTCGATCTGGATCGGATCCGTGTCCTGGAACTCGTCGAGTAGCAACCGCTCGAACCGCTCCTGCAGCGCCGACCGCACCGACGGATCCCGCCGGAGCAGATCCCGCGCCAGCACCAGCAGGTCGTGGAACTCGAGCCGCCCCTCCTCCCGGCGCAGCCGAGCCGACTCGAGCACCCGGCGAGCGATCCAGTGTGAAAGGTGCCGAAGGCAAGCATCCAGCAGCAGTTCGACCAGCGACCCGGCGACCTCGACCACCTCGGTGCAGTCACCGCGCACACGACCGATGTCCGGCCAGTTCTCCTTGCGCCCGATCCGCCCGACCTTGAGACCGCGGAACGTCTGCAAGATCGCGAGCTGCGTCTCCTGGTCGGATGCGGCGTCGAGCATCAGACCCAGCTCCCGGATCTGCACCACCTTCGGCAGCAACCGGTCCTCAGGATCCAGGCACGACTCGGCCGCGCCACCGATCTGCGCCGCGGCCGCGACCAGCCCGGTGAGATCCGGCATCGCCACCAGCTCCGGCGGATCCACGAGTACGCGCTCGGCGATCAGGTCCCAATCGTTGCCGAACAGCCGCGCCAGCGACCGCAGATGCTTCAGCTCGACCCCGACCGCCATCGCCAGCAGCAACGGCTCCGCGATCGAGTCGTCGTCCAGCAACTGCTGCTGCAACTCCGCCCAGCGTTCCTCGAAGGCGACCGACGACCCGACCTCGTCCAGTACGTCGATCAGCGGCGGCAGCCCAGCTTCGATCGGGTGTGCGAGCAGGATCTGCTGGGCGAACGCGTGCAACGTCCCGATCGACGCCGAGTCGAGGTCGTCCAGCGCCGCGTCCGCCAGCGCACCGGCCGGGCCTCGCCGGGCCCTCTCGAACTCGACGCGCAGCCGGTCACGCAACTCCGCGCCGGCCTTCTCGGTGAAGGTGACGGCCGCAATCGTGCGCAGGGGCACGCCGTCGCGCAGAACGAGTGTGGTCACGCGGTCGACGAGGGCGTGGGTCTTGCCGGAACCTGCGCCCGCCTCGACGAAGAGTGTGGAGTCGGTGTCCGACCGGATCCGCTCCCGCGCCGGACCGTCCAGCAACTGCTCACTCATGGCCGGCCTCCGAAGCGGGGGCAGTCGGATCGAGCGGATCCAAGGCGGTCGGGTCGATCAGGCGAACCAGGCGGTCGAGGACCGGGTCGTGACGTTTGCGATCCCACCGCGCCCGCACCTCACTGTGCCCGAGTCCGTCCGGGTTGCAGTACGGGCACTGGACCCACAAGAAGTCGGGGATCTCGGGCGCCTTCGGTGGGAAGTACCCGGCCGCGATCGACGACACGATCACGTCGAGCGTGTCGACGTACCGCTGCTCGACCTCGGTCGTCAGTGGCACCGGGATCCGCTTCCCGCCGCGCCGGACGAACCAGTACGACGCCTCGACCGGTGTCGACTCCTCTCCCAGCCGGGCCCGCGCCGCATACGCGTACACCGGCAACTGCAGCTTCGTCCCGCCCGCCACCGGATCGGACTCGATCGCCTCGTACCGCGAGAACCCGCCGGTCTTCACGTCCGTCACATAGATGGTCCCGTCCGCGCCGAGATCAACCTTGTCCGCCGACCCGCGCAGCAGCACCCGCCCGGACGGCACCGGAATCTCCACCGGCGGCTCACCGTCGAACCCGAACCGCAGCTCGCTCGCCACCACCGACGCGTCCCGGTCCGCCCGCCAGCGGTCGTCGTCGGTCAGCAGCACCATCAAGTCGCCAAGGATCCGCAGCCGCTCCCGCTGCCACAACCGCGGATGCCCGGTCAGCCCCTCCGCCTCGAACCGATCCGCGAGCTCCGCCCCGATCGCGAGCAACAGCGACCGCTGCTCCGCCGTCCACGGCTCGCCGCGCTCAGGGAGCGATCCCCTCAGCTGCGACACGAAGGCGTCGATGCTGTAGTGGATCAGATTCCCCACCTGCAAAGGCGAAATCACCAACAGGTCCTCAGGCGCCTCGAGCGGCTCCACCTGAAGCAGCCGCTCGACGAAGTAGGCATGCGGACACGTCGCATACGCCTCGAGCGACGTCGGCGACGCGATCCGGTCCTCCACCGCGTACTCCGGCAGCCCCGACACCCCGGACAGATCCCCGTCGAACCGCGTGAACGCGTTGCTCCCACGCCCGCGCAACAGCTCACGCGCCCGCACCAGCACCCCGTCGTTCACCCACAACCGCGCCGCCGCGGCCCGGACCTGCCACTCCTGCTCGGTCGCCGGCATGGTTGCCGTTGTCAACGATCTCGCGTAGGACGCCGACGTCCGCAGCAACTCGCCGTACCTGTCCCACTGTGTCGCGGGCAGCCCGTGATCGCCGGTCAGCTCGCGCAACGACCCCAGCAACCAACGCGTCGGCAGTCGCCGTGACGACCGCCTCAGATCGCCTCGCGGGAACGACGCAACGACGCGCGACCCGGCCGAGAACGCGACCAGCAGATGCCGCTGCTTCTCGTCGAGGCGATCCCGGAAGGACGCCAGCTCCGGCGCCGCCGCCTGGCGCACGCGATGGGGGAGCAGTGCGTCCTCGTGCACGCGCCCCGGATGCAGGTCCTCCGACAGGCCCACGACGTACACGATGTCCGCCGACAGCCCGATGCTCGCCGACAGCGGTGCCACCAGCACACCGGTGCCGAACGTCCCGACCCGGGGGAGCGACTGCTGCAGCTCGAGATCCAGTACGTCGCGCAGGACGGCGAGGCTGGCCGGCGTACCGAGCTCGTCCAACGTGGACAGGCCCTTCAACGAGCTCTCGACCGCGGCCGCGGCGTACTGCTCTTCCACCGGCAAGGACGAGTAGTCGCCCAGCAGAGCGTGGAAAAGCTGCAGCACCCCGTCCGCAAGCTCGGACCAGGTCTCCAGCAAGGCCAGGGCGCTCAACCGGCGACGGAGTTCCGAAGCGAACGCGTGCAGCCGCTCGGCCTTGGATGCGTTGTACTGCGCGCGCCGTACCGCGGCCGGCCGTGGGTCCTCGGCCGCTTCCTCCTGATCAGCAGTACGCTGCTCAGCCTCGGCGTACCGTGCGAGCCGGGTATCCCAGTCGTCGCCTCGAACCACACCGGCGACCCGGGACATCCGCTCCCACTGCGGCACGGGGATCCGCTCGCCGGTGAAGTCGCGCGTTGGCGCGTTCGCGAGCGCACGGAACACATCCGCGCGCGGCAGGTCCTGATCGACGAGCGCCAGCACTTCGAGCAGGGTCCGCGCGATCGCGCGCTCGTGCACGGGACGCGTGCCGGGTCCGTTCACCTCGATCCGGGCGGCGGCCAGGTGCTCGTGCAGGAGCCGCGCGTACGGCGAGGCGGCCGAATAGAGCACCGCGATCCGATGCGCCGGCGTGTGCTCGAGCGATTCGACGACGTCGCGGGCGACGCAGCGCACCTCGTCGTCGGCGTCGGACGCGTTCAGGATCTCGGTGGCGACCGGGTAGTTCTTCGAGATCGACGGTGGCAGGTCTATACCGATGCGTTCGAGGGACCTGCGGACGGCACGGTCGGCTCGTCGGACGTCGGTCAGACCGACGATCACTGTGAGATCAGCCGCGGCGCTGCCGAGCGCTTCGACGAACGCCGCCTCCGATTGGGTGAGCTCCTGGGGTAGGTAGAGGACAAGGGCGCCGAGCTCGCCGGCGATGCCAGGCTCGTCCGCGAGGCGCGCGGCCGCTGCCCGGAGAAGATCGGTCTCGTCGTACCAGTCGGCGGCGAGATCGGTGGTGACGTGGCGGTGCAGACGGACCAGGTCGGGACCGAGCGCGGAGGCATGGGCGACGTTGTCCAGCGCGGGGTCGCTGAGATCGCGAAGCTCGCGATGGGCTGACGCAAGCGCTTGGATGGTCGACGGATGCTCGGCGACCTCGTCGAAGATGCCCGGCGCCTTCGACAGCGCCGTACGCCAGGTCGCCGCGACGATCGGCCGGGTCGCGGGGCGGCGCGGCGACAGGACTCCGGCCGCGAGCTGCTCGGCGAGGCGCTCCAAGGTGGCGAGATAGAGGCCTGCGATGCCCGACCGGGCGAGATGGCGGCGGGCGATGACGCCGGCCAGGTTGTTGGGCAGCAGCAGGGTGACAGGGGTCATCGGATCGTCCGCCTTCAGCCGTGAGACCACGGCCTGCAGGCTTTCGAGCGCGGCGGCTCCGTACGCCGTGCTCTCGATCCGGGTGGTACTCACCGCAACCCCCGATCCGTTGACTGTCATCGCAGACGGTAAACCCTGCCACGGACAGAAAGATGACGGGGCGCGAAACGCCAAGATTTTCTGCAGGGGCCGCGTTCGGCTCTCACAATGAAGAAATGACCAGGGAGACGACGATCGCGCGGGTTCTGCTCGTGCTCGTCTTCGCGCCGGCCGGCGGCCTGTTCGGCAAGGCCGTCGCCGAGGCCGCGCAGAGCCGCGAATGGTGGCCGTGGCTGGTCGCGGCGCTGGTCTGGCTGGTGCTGTCGGGGCTGATCTCGGTGGCGGTGTCGAACCATTTCGACGAGCACAGATAATGCTCCGATGGTCGCTGCGGTGCATCACGTCGAGATCTGGGTCCCGGACCTGTCCCGGGCGCAGGAGAGCTGGGGCTGGATCCTCAATCGGCTGGGCTGGAAGGACGGTGACGGCTGGCCCGGCGGCATGACCTGGGCGGCGCCTGACGGCAGTTACGTCGTGGTCGAGCAGAGCCCGGCGATGTCGGCCGGCGAGCACGACCGGATGCGGCCCGGGATGAACCATCTCGCGTTGAACGCAGCCGGCCGGGCCGAGGTGGACGCCATCGTCGCGGAGGCCGCCCGGCACGGCTGGACGCTGATGTTCGCCGACCGGCACCCGTACGCCGGCGGCCCGCAGCATTACGCCGCCTTCCTCCACAACACCGACGGCTACGAACTCGAGATCGTCGCTCCTGATTAGCAGGTGAGACTACTGATGCCTGGAGTGACGCTTGGGACTACCCGTATGACATGGTTACTCCAGGCAATATGGAGTCGCGGGGCAAGTGTGGAAGGACGGTGCTCGTGACGGAGAAGCCTGACGGGGGAAGTACGCCCGGACCGGTTTCACCGGAGCTCCTGGAAGCGCGGATCCGCGGTCTGCAGCACGCGCTCGGCCAGTTGCTGGAGAATGCGCGCCGGCTGACGCACGGCGAGCACCAGCGGGCTGTGCAGTTGCATCGTCAACTGCAGGAGCAGACCGCGATCGCCCGGCGTGAGTCGCGTGCCCTCGTCGACTCCAAGACCGCGGAAGCGCTCTCGACGGCCGAGCCGAAGGCGCGTCTGCTGGCGGACCGGCTGGCGCCCGGCCTGGCGTCGATTCCGCCGAACGACGCGCGCTGGCGTTCGCGTCAACTGGTCGGCGCAGGCATCCCGTCGTACGTCCGGATCGGTGAGCTCGACCCCGGTACGCCGGTGGTCGCGCCGCTGCTGCGGACGAACGGCTGGAAGGTGACCGCGGACCGCAACCAGTCCGCGCGCAGACTTCTGCAGAGCATCGCCTTGCGGCTGGTCGCGGCCGCCGAACCCTTCCGGCTCAGGATCGACGCGTTCGACCCCCGGCTGACCGGCATGATGGGTCTGCTCGGTCACCTGACCACGAAGTACCCGCAATTGGTGCCCAGGGCAACGCATACCGCCGAGCAGTTGCACACCGTGCTGTCCGGACTCGTCGATGTGTCGTCGCTGCGGGCCAGCCGGCAGGCGCAGCTCGGGCACCAGCGGTTCGAGGATCTGATCCGGGAGACCGGCCAGGTCACCGATCCGTACCGGCTGGTCGTCCTGTTCGACTACCCGGCCGGCATCGACTCGCTCGCCCAGCGCGACCTGCTCCGGCTGGCCGCGACCGCCGGCGAGCGCGGCATCTGCTTCCTGGTTCACCACGACCCGTCGACGAGTTCCGAGATGGACGTCGAGACCAAGCAGTTGCTCGAGTTCCTCAATCCGGTGGTCATCGGCGGAGACAGGGTCGAGGTCACGCAACTGCCCGGCGTGGCCGCGAAGCTGGATCCGCCCTTCGACGCGAACGTTGCCGCCGGCATCTGTGACGTGGTGGCCGAGCTCGCGGAGGCCGCCGTACTCCCGACCATCGACTTCGAGCGCACCCTGCCGGACCGCTCGACCTGGTGGCAGCCGGTCAAGGACGAGATCGGCACAGTGATCGGGTACGACGACCGCACGCCGGCGCTGGTGCGGTTGCGCTCTGGGAACCCAGCGCTCCCGCATGTGCTCGTCGGGGGCGCGGTCGGTCAGGGCAAGTCGAACCTGCTGCTTGTGATGATCCACGGTCTTGCCGCGCGCTACGACCCTGTGGACCTGGCGATGTACCTGCTCGACTTCAAGCATGGTGTCGAGTTCTCCGCGCTCGGTCCGGCGGGGGAGCGGGAGCACTGGCTGCCACAGGTGCGCGTGCTCGGTGTGCACAGCGACCGGGCGTTCGGTCTCGCCGTACTGCGGCATCTGTCGGACGAGTTGGCGCGGCGCAGCGAGATCTTCAAGTCGCACGGCAACGTTGCCGATATCGCGGAGCTTGCCCCAGGCCCCGATCGGCCGCCGCGGATCCTGGTCGTCCTCGACGAGTTCCAGGTGCTGCTCGAGGACGACGACGAGCTCGCGGACGAGGCGGCGAAGTTGCTCGAGCGGTTGGTCCGGCTGGGACGCGCGTACGGCGTGCATGTCGTACTGGCGACGCAGACGATCGAAGGCGTCAAGCGGCTGGCGACCCGGCGCGACTCGATCTTCGGCCAGGTGCCGTACCGGATCGCGCTGAAGACGACGCCGGCCGACTCGCAAGCGATTCTGCGGAGCGGGAACACTGCCGCGGCTGAGCTGCAGTTCCGCGGCGAGGCCGTGCTCAACGCGAACTTCGGGTCTCCGGACGACAACCAGCATGTGCTGGTCAGCTTCGCGGACAAGGCCGTGCTGGACTCGCTGCGGCGTGAACTGTGGGAGCGCGCGGGTACGACGGCGCGCCCCCCGCGGATCTTCCATCTGGCCGAGCCGGCCCGGCTGACGGACACCGCGGTTGCGGTGAAACCGGAGCTGGGGCGGCCGTGGACCGGACTGCCGATCGCGGTGACGGAGGAGCCCGTGCAGGTCGAAGTACGGCCCGAGCCGGGAGCGGGCGTACTCGTGCTCGGTGACGGTCCGGCGGATGCGCTCGGCGTACTGAGTGGGCTCGCGTTGTCGACGGCGGCCGCGGCTGTGGATCCGCCGCAGTTCATCTTCATGGACGGCACCGACTCGTCACCGACTGTTGCCGAGGGCAAGGACGCGCTGGTGCAGGCGTTGCGGCAGCTCGGCTGCGAGGTCGAGACGGTCGACAAGCATGCGGACATCGCGCCACGGTTGTTCTCGCTGCGGGACGCCGTACGCAATGGGCACGTCGGCGAGACCTATCTGCTCGGGTTCGGGTTCCATGGGGTGCCGCGGATGCAGTTGCACGCGGAGGGGTTGTTCGAGAGTCCGGCGAACGCGCTGCAGGACATCGTGCGCGACGGGCCGGCGCAGGGGCTCATCACGTTCGGGTGGTGGAACCGGCTGCATGTGTGCACAGAGCAGCTCGGGTACGGGCGCGCGAACGTGGCGACACACCTGTTCCTCCGGCACCCACAGGACGGCGTACGCGCGGTGGCCGGGCCGCTGGTGCGGTGGGCTTCGGAACCACACCGGGGTCTGTTGTGGGACGGGCTCCACCCTGAGGCACAGGTCGTCGTACCGTTTGCCGCATTGCGGTCCGACGAGGTGGACCGCGCGGTGGAGTTGGTACGGCGATGAAGGTAGAAGAGAAGGCGTGGTCCGAGTACGCACGGGCGCTGCGGACGGTCGCGGGAGCACGTGCGGACGCGCAGCAGGCGCAGGACCGGCTGACCGCGCACAAGTCGAAGGCCGAGGCCACTGCGATGGCAGAGGCCGACGCCATGGCCGAGCGCGGGCGGCTGTTGGAGCTCCGGCTGAACGCACTGGCCGAGAAGGCCGCTGCGAGCCTGCAGCGGGCCGGACTGCCCGCTGACGGCAAGCGAGTGAACCATGCGCTGCCCGAGATCCGCGTACTGAACGAGATCGAGACGGTCGCGGTCCGGATCACCAAACAGCTGAGTGAGACCGTCGAGCAGCTCGAAGAGGTCCGTGCGGCCGCCCGGGCTGAGCAGGAGCGACGGAAGCGACGTACCATCAGCGCGGTCTTGATGCTGGTCGGGTTCGTGGTGGTGTGGGTGCTGACAGGGTCGTTCCTGGCCGGAGTCGAGGCCGCGGCCATCGCCGCCGTCACGATGCTGGCCGCGTCCCGGGCGCTCGGGCTGCCCAGGCTGCCCGGTGCGCGCTGGTGGGGCTGGGGTGGTGCGGTCGCGGTCGTCGTCGCCATGGCGGCCGGTCTGCCGTGGTGGCTCGCGATCCTGGTGCCGGTCATCGTGGCCGGTACGGCGATCGTGCTGCCGAAGAAGCGCAACTAGGTTTGGGAGTGAGTTCAGGTGTCCGACGTACAGCGGCTCAAGGAACAGCTGCACCAGGTCTCGATGGAGGCCAAGCAGGCAGCGGGCGGCCTGGCCGGTTTCAAGCTGCGCTTCACCCAGCACAGCCAGCTGGTGGAGAGCCTGATCGCCGGTACGGCGACCGGCGTCGACCGGGACATCACGGAGATCCTGGACGCGGCCGGCAAGGCGGTCGAGCAGGCCGCCGAGGCCCTGGAGATCGCGTCGGCCGGATGCAAGAGCTACGCCGACCAGATCTGATGGGTTTGTCGTGCCGTCGGAGCTGCAGCGGGTCGCCCGGGGGCTGGTGGACAGCCTCGACGAGGTGCCTTCCGTCGTTGCCCACCTGCGCCGTACGGCGGACCGCTGCCGGGAGAACGCCCAGGTCGCGCTGATCGCCTCCCATGGGCGCGCCACCGTCGCCGCCCAGCAACTCGACGCCGCCGCCCGCGCCTGCGAGGCCGCTGCCCACTACCTCACCCTGGCGCCACCGAAGGCCCGCGCCTGGGCTGAGGGGTTGGTTGGCATCGGCGGACCCACTACCAACCGCCCGTCCGCCGACTCGGCCGACCGCAACAAGTCCACCGGCGGCCTCGGCGACGTCGCCGAACGTGACTCGCAGGGCCGAACCAAACGCCTCACCGCCACCTTCGAAGACCTGGACCTTGCCGAGGACAACGAACCGCCTCTGATCACGGTCGCCCGCAAAGCCTTCGAAAAGTTCCGCAAGCGACACGAGAAGGACGACGAGGAACGCTTCGAAGATCCGCTCGAAGTGGAGATCACCGTCACCGAAACCGGCGACCTCGAGTTCGAAGAACGCGACGAGAAGGAAGAAGACAAGCGCGAAGAACGACTGTCCCGCGACTTCGAAATCGCCGTAGACCTCACCGAGCCGGTCAAAGCCCTCCTGGCCGCCATGGCCGAATCCGCCAACCAACAATGGCAACACGCCACCCTCACCATCACCCCCAACCACATAGAAGCCACCTTCGACTACCCGAAGAACGACCGGCCACAGCCGATCGTGGTCGACATCGACCTCCCAGATCTGCCAACCGCAGCCGACCTCGACTTCGACTTCGCGTTCGATGTCCGACCAATAGGCGTTGACTTCGCTCCTGGAGTCTTCGATCCGCGAGGATCGTTCGAGCCGAAGGAGCGGCTGATCGCCGACCGACTCGTAGCGGAAGGCTGGCGTCTCGATGCCAGACCTCCGGATCACACCGTCGACGGCCACAAGAACCCCGACGCGATGCTGCGAAGGTCTGGTTCCGACGAGGGCTCGATCATCGAGTTCAAGACGCTCACCAGCGGCGCGTCGAACACGGTGAAGCGCAGCATGCTGAAAGCCAGCGGCCAGGCGCTGAAGGCCGCGCGCGAGCTCACCATGGGACGCGAGGTGGTTGTCGACGGCCGACCGGTCGGACTGACGGAGGAAACCGCTCTGCGGTCCTTTCGCAGGGCCTGCGGTCAGCCGGGCTCCACCGTGGCTGCGGTGGTACATGTCATTCTCGGTGACGGACGTTTGGTCACCTTTACCAAGGAGCAGTGATGTCGACCGACGACAACATCTTTCTTGCGGCGGACCAGCCGCTCGGGGAGGTGGCCGGATGGCTGCGCGGCATCCTCGGGCTCGAGCGCATCGAGGATCCCGACCTGAAGGAGAACCAGCACTTCTTCCGCGGGCCTGCCCGGACCATCGAGGGGAAGGTTCTGCTCGTGGTCGGCCCGAACGTCTACGGCGAGGTCGATCCCGAGCCCGAGGACGTCTCGGCAATCGACCACTACGCGGGCGTCGTCGACGTGCGCCTCGCGGGCCTGAAGGACGAAGAGACACAGGAGAGGGAAGCCCGTGCCGTGTTCGACGAGCTGGCGGCGGCGCAGTCCGACGTTGCGTTGGTGCTGGGTCACGACATGGCCTGGATCGTGGCGGCGTACCTGCCCGGCGCCGGCGCGCATGCCTTCCCGCCCCGCACCTCCCTCGACGCCGACGACATCGACACCTGGCGCCCCTGGGTCGTGAGCTGAGTCCGACGTGTCTGTTGTCGAGTCTGTGTTCGCCGCAGTTTCCGAGACACCGGGACAGGTGGCTGGGTGGCTGGTGAGGGCCACTAGGTGCGAGGTCGTCCGGACCGAAAGCTCTGCGATTCGCCTGCGGATGCGCGCGGCTTCGGTCGATGCGTGGCTGGGCGTCGTGGTGCAGCCCCGATGCGGCTGACATCGAGATCTGGCGCAGCTGGATACAGGCCTGATGCCGAGCGATGACAAGCGACCGATAGCGACGAGGGCGTGGTCCTGATGGCTGATAGCGATGAGATCTTTTTGGCGCTGGACGAACCGCTCGAGGTGGCGGCAGAGCGGGTCGCCGCAGTGCTCGGACTTGAGTTCAACGGCGACCTGCGAGCCGAGACGGGCGAGTTGCAGTACAAGGTGCGTGCGCGGACGTTCGACGGTGTCATCGGTGTCTACCTCGGTCTGAACACGTTCCAGCCTGAGTCGGATGAGCTGCAGGCGATGGATGGATACGCGGTGGTCGTCGACGTCCAGTCCCGCAACCGGAAGGACGCCCAGGCGGAGGAAACCCGACTGGCCTTCGAATCCCTGGTCGACGCACTCGGCGACGTACCAGCGCTGCTGTCCCACAACGTCGAGATCCTCGTCGCGGCCCACCTCCCAGGCCGCGGAACCCACACCTTCGCCCCCGGCACCACCCTCGACGACCCAGACCTCGACACCTGGCGCCCGTGGGTCGTCGGCTGATGGCGTCGTACGTGCTTGCGCCGCTCGAGGAGCCTGAGTCGGTGGTGGATGCTGAGGCGGCGGCGGAGTTTGCGGAGTGGTTCGTACGAGCGGTTGTCCCGGACGGCGCGGTCTGCATCTGATCGAGCCGGGCTCCATGCGCACTGTCGAACTGACAGACAGCCTGTCCGCAGAACAGATCCGCCAGCGCATCAGCTGAGCGCACGGAACCCACCCCTTCACCCAATCGCCTGATGTCGTCGTAGCTGATTTGCCCTGACGCCTCTCGGGGGTGGGGACACCGTCTGGGGGCCTGAGACAGGAAATAACGTGTCTCGGCCCACCGGTTCCTGTCCCAGCCCACCAGTTCCACACAGCCCTGCGGGTCGGCTTTCGTGTGCTGCGATCGGTTGCCTCAGGGGAGTGACGCGGCGGGGCGAAAAGTTCTTTGGGGAATCGCGTCATGAACGGGTGGGAGGTTCGTCACTTCTTGTGAACCCATCCCCACAGGGAAGTGGAAGTGATTGACGTGAAGGGTTGTACTTCGAGGTCGCTGATGGGAACTGGCTCGACTGGGCGTCGGGTGCATTGAGATGACTGACAACGCTGATGGGGACCCTCACCCTGCTGCGGTCAGGGTTGTCGAACGCCGGCGCGTGCGGGTGTGGTTCGGGGACCACGTCGTCGCCGACTACCGGGCCGAGGCCGAGTTGGCCGAGCGCTACGCCGCTGCCATGTCGCGCCGGTTCGCCGGGTTGCGCGTGACCAGTGATCCGATCCCCGATGCCGACCCCGGCCCGGATCGCAAGCTGCCGGGCGAGCGGCTGTGGGAGGTAGCCCCGAAATGAGTATTCGTCGCTTCCGGCTGATCCGCCATCATGATGTCTCCGGTGTCAGCGGCACCGGACCTGTCGCCGAGGGCGTGCTGTTCACCGACGGGGCGGTCGCGCTCCGCTGGTACGGCGACTATCCGACCACGACCGTCTGGGACGGGATCGACTCCGTCGTCGCCATCCACGGTCACGGCGGGGCGACCGAGGTCGAGTGGATCGACTCGGACCCGGGTCCGGACCCCGACCTGCAACTGCCACCCCGCGAGACCCTTCCGCCCAGACCATGGCCGGATCTCCACTCCGCCCCCGAGCCACAGGATCCCGACCCCCTGCACAACGACCAGGAACTCGGTTCGTACGGCGCTGCCCCGCCGACCGCCTGGCCGTCGTACCGGGTCTTCCGATGAACCGGTACGGGTCCGGCGCCGCGGACCCGGACTGATCGGGGTGGGCCGGTGCCGACCTCCCTTGCGGCACCGGCCGCCATTCCCTGCCTCAGGCCCAGTCGTGATCGCGAGTCCGGCTGGGCCTGAGTCCTGCGGTCAGCTGTACTCGACGGTCTGGACCAGATCGAGGTTGTAGAACTTGGTGGGGCCGTCGCACAGTTCCATCATCTTCTCGGCGAACTCGGTGGTGTCGGCTCGCTTGGAGTTCTCCATCGCCTCCTCGTACGACGCGAACTCGATGATCGAGAAGTAGCGCCCCGACTCGTCGCGGTCGGCACAGGTGATCCCGCGGGTCGGCGCCGGGCCGTCGCCGGAGGCCTCGCGGGTCTTCTGGAACTCGTCCATGAGCGCCGTGATCTCGTCCGGCTTCTGCGTCCGGTACTCGATGATCTGAACGAAACCAGCCATTTCTCCCCCTTGCCCATGGCACCCACTTCGGGTGCCTCTTGCTGCCGACAGTGCGCCTGCGACGCCCGTACTGCAAGGGGTCGAGGCTTACGGTGACCTGACGCTGGCGACGGATCACGCGGTGTTGTTTCTGCCCTCGGCAAAGATGTCTGGGTTTTGTCGGCGAGGCCTGATTGGCTTGCCCGCATGGAGATTCTGATCCTCGGTGGGACGGCGTGGCTCGGTCGTGAGATCGCGACGCAGGCGTTGGCGCGCGGGCATTCGGTCACCTGCGTGGCCCGTGGTGAGAGTGGCGAGGTCGCGGCCGGGGCCACGTTGATCGCGGCCGACCGCAGCCGCCCGGATGCGTACGGCGCTGTGCCCGAGAAGGACTGGGATGCGGTGTTCGAGGTGTCGTGGCAACCGGGATTCGTGCGTGGCGCGTTGGCGGCGTTCGGTCCGCGGGCGAAGCATTGGACCTACGTGTCATCGGGCAACGCGTACGAGAAGTTCGACACGCCAGGCGCCGACGAGTCCGCCGTACTGCGGGAGCCGACCGAGCTGGACGTGGCCGAGCGGGAGCAGTACGGCGAGGCGAAGGTCGCCAGCGAACTGGCTTCGCGGGAAGCAGTGGGGGATCGGCTCGTGATCGCGCGGGCCGGCCTGATCGGCGGGCCGGGGGACAAGAGCGATCGGGCCGGAGCGTGGGTCGCGCGGGCGGCACGAGCGCCGGAGGAGCCGATGCTCGTGCCGGACACGCCCGATCTCGCGACTTCCGTGATCGACGTGCGGGACCTCGCATCGTGGTTGCTGGATTGTGCGGCGGAGGGCCGGACGGGGACGTTCGATGCCGTCGGACCGGTGGTGCCGTTCGGCGAGTGGATCGAGCTCGTGCGCGAGGTCGGTGGTCATACCGGACCGGTCGTGCTCGCGCCGCGGGCGTGGTTGGAGGAGCAGAAGGTCGAGCAGTACATGGGGCCGGATTCGCTGGCGATGTGGATCACCGAGCCTGGGTACGAGGGTTGGTCGTCTCGCAGCGGCGCTGCGGCGCTCGCGGCCGGGTTGACGCACCGGTCGCGGCGAGAGTTCCTGGTGGACACGCTGGCCTGGGAGCGGGAGCTCGGACTGGATCGAGAGCGGCGCGCCGGGCTGAGTCCCGCAAAGGAGAAGGAGTTGATCGAGTCACTGCAGGCATAGAGAGTGGGCGCATGCGTTTGGTGCTGATCTCGGACACTCATCTGCCGGTGCGGGCGAAGAAGCTGCCTGAGCCGGTCTGGGACGCGGTCGAGCGTGCCGACGTGGTCATCCATGCTGGGGACTGGGTGAACGTCGGATTGCTGGACGAGTTGGAGTCTCGTGCGGCCCGGTTGATCGGGTGCTGGGGCAACAACGACGGTCCGGAGCTACGGGCGCGGTTGCCCGAGGTCGCACGGGTGACGCTCGACGGGCTGTCGGTTGCCGTCGTGCACGAGACCGGGCCGGCCAAGGGGCGCGAGGAGCGCTGCGAGAAGGATTATCCGGGCGTGGATCTGCTGGTGTTCGGCCACAGCCACATCCCGTGGGACACGACGAGCCCCGGTGGGCTGCGGTTGCTGAACCCGGGATCGCCGACGGATCGGCGCCGGCAGCCGTACTGCACCTACCAGACCGCCACCATCACGGCCGGTCGCCTCGAGAAAGTTGCTCTCCACAACCTTTGACCAGGGCAACGACTTCGGCCGGGCGTGCGGGATCAGCGCCGTACCACCGAGCTACGGCGTACCTCGCACCCCCGGCCGATCGTTCGACCGGGAGATCAGGCGTTCGCTGCTTCCTTGACCCGCGTCTTGAGCCGGTCGCGAACCTCTTCCGGCGTGTAAGCGCGGCGCTTCCGCTCGCCCCGCGCGACCACTACGCCCGTTGCGGCCACGCCGACGAGCCCCGCAAGTCCTACCACCTTCCATACCTTCATGCGGACTAATCTAGCGACTGTGGACAGCCGGATTTCACTGGATGACGCTACGGAACTGACACGAACAGGTGACATTTGGCTGTTCCGTGGCGAAAGCGCTGCGGATCGCGCCATCCAGCTCACGACGAACAGCCCGGTCAACCACGTCGGCATGGCGATCGTGATCGAAGATCTGCCGCCGCTGATGTGGCACGCCGAACTGGGTCGCTCGCTGCCGGACGTGTGGACCGGGACCCACCACCGTGGCGTGCAGTTGCACGATCTGCGCGACGCGGTGCTGGTGTGGGGACGCAAGTACGGTCAACGCGCCTGGTTGCGGCAGCTCGATCACCCTGTCACGCGGGAGATGGAGGACGCCGTACTGCGGACTGTCGCAAGGCTGGACGGTACGCCGTTCCCGTCGACGGCTCGGTTGGCGTCGCGATGGGTGCGTGGACGGGTGCCGGCGATCCGGCGCGGATCGCGGGAGCTCGAGCTGGAGTCGGCGTACTGCGCTGAGGTGGTCGCGGTGACGTACGAGGAGATGGGGTTGCTGAGCGGACGGCGGCCGAACTGGTACGACCCGGGACGGTTCTGGAGTGGTGACGAACTCGAGTTGGCCCACGGCGCCCGATTGGGTGACGAGATCGCCGTCGATATCCCCGATGCCTGACTCGACGGAAACTGTCGGCGCCGTGTGATTGGGTTGTTCCAGTCGGTCATCGAGCCGGAGGAGGGCCCTGGGAATGTACGCCGTCATCGATACTGAGACGACTGGCCTGCTGCCGAGTCATCGGCATCGGGTGATCGAGATCGCCGTCGTGCTGCTGGACGCTCGCGGGCAGGTCGAGCGCGAGTGGGTGACGTTGCTGAATCCGCAGCGCGATCTCGGTCCTCAACATATTCACGGGATTCTCACCGCCGACGTGCTCGCGGCGCCGGACTTCGCGGACGTCGCGCAGCAGTTGGGGGAGCTGCTCGCGGGGCGGATGGTTGTCGGGCACAACGTTGAGTTCGACCTCGGGTTCCTGCGGGCGGAGTTCGCCCGGCTGGGCGTCGCGGTGCCGCTGATCACCGAGCGGTCGATGTGCACGATGGCGCTCGCCGGTTATCTCTACCCGGGCGCGAAGCGGACGCTTGGCGCGTGTTGTGCGGCGGCGGGGATCTCGATCGAGGGATGGCATTCCGCGCTGGCCGACACCCGGGCCACGGCTGAGCTTTTCGGTCAGTATTTGCAGGCGTTTCCGTCACCACCGCCGTGGCAGTGGGCCTACGAGGAGGTCAGCCGGCTGCAATGGCCGCCGCTCCCGGGGACGGACGTGGCGCCGACCGTTCGGCCGGTGCATGCCGGTGGGCGACATGGGTGGATGAGCCGGCTCGTCGACCAGTTGCCGCGCGTCCCCGAGCCGCCGCAGGCCGATTCGTACCTCGCCCTGCTCGACATGATTCTCGCCAATCGGGAGATCACGGCCGCCGACGCGGATCAGTTGGTGCAGGCGGCGACCGACCTCGGTCTCGCGCGCTCGGAGGTGAAGCACCTACACCAGTACTACGTTTCCGCGCTCGCGGAGGTGTCGTGGGCTGATGGAGCGATCACGGCGGATCAGCGGAACGATCTCGACCGGGTGGCGGTGATGCTCGGGCAGCGGGCGACGGATGTCGATGAGGCGCTGCTCCGTGCGAGTCGCGGGCGGTACGTCGTACCGGCTCGTCCGGGGGCACGCGGGTTTCCGCGGGGGAGCACGATGGTGTTCACGGGCGACATGGTGGAGCCGCGGGAAGTCTGGTGGGATCGGGCGGTGGCGGCGGGGTTCGTCCCGCAGGAGGCCGTTCGGCCGGACACCACGTTCGTGGTTGCCGCTGACATCGACAGCTTGTCGGTCAAAGCGCGGGTCGCGCGTGAGCTCAACATCCCGATCATCTCGGCCGAGGACTTCCGCCGCTTACTGCCGGCGGATGAGCGGAGGGCCGGCTAACCGGGTTCGCCGGTTAGGGTGCGGGCGTGAATCGTGAAGAGTTGGGGCGCCGGATCTACGCGGCTGCTCATCTGACTGGGGAGTTCGTACTGCGGTCGGGGCAGACGACGAACGAGTACTTCGACAAGTATCGCTTCGAGGCGGATCCGGTGCTGCTGGACGCGGTTGCCGAGGCGATGGTCCCACTCGTGCCCGCGGACACTGAGGTGCTGGCTGGGCTCGAGATGGGCGGGATCCCGGTGGTGACCGCGCTCGGACGTCGTACCGGGCTGCCGTGTGCGTTCGTACGGAAGGAAGCGAAGGCGTACGGGACGCGTCGGCTCGCCGAGGGGGCCGAGACCGCGGGGCGGCGGGTGACGATCGTCGAGGACGTCGTCACGACGGGCGGGCAGATCGTGCTGTCCACTCAGGATCTGCGTGCACTGGGTGCCGAGATCAGCGACGCCCTCTGCGTCATCAACCGCAACCCCATCACCCCGGCACCGCTGACCGAAGCCGGCCTGACCCTCCACGCCCTCCTGACGTCAGAGGATCTGACGCCCCAGAGCTGAGCTCCGGGTGCGGACTAGACCTGTTCTTGTTCGTCGTCGTCTTCGCGTTCGATCTCGAAGCGGAGTTGCTTGCCGGAGCGGATCCGTTCGATCGCCGCCAGGCAGGCCGGCTCGCTCATGTGGACGCCGATCTCGGCAAGCTTGTGGCGCAGCACGAGCGAGGCGTCCTCGGCGGAGCGGGAGCTGGTCTCATTGATCGCCTCGATGGTGGTGGCGGTGAGCTGCTCGCGGATGTCGGGGTGAACCTTGTGGATCTCGTGGGTGATTCTGAACTCCGTCATCGCGACTCGCTCTCCCTTTCACCACGGGCCGGTGTGTTACTGATCCCAGCGTAGTGTCCCGGAGCCAGGTCGGCCCGCTACGCGAGGACGCGATTTACGAAACCTTCAAGACGTGCCGCGAGCCGGACGGCGCGGACCTCCGGCGTGACGGTTTCACCTTGCGGTACGTCGAGTTCGCGCAGACCGCGGACGTACAGCGAACACGCCAGGTCCGCGCAGATGTACATCCCGACCGTGTTACCGTCCCGGCCGGCCGAACCGGCTCGGCGAGCGGCGAACAGAGCGACGTCGGTGAGGTGGTGTGCGGTGTTGCACAGGTCGCACAATCCGGCGCCCCGGCGTGGTGCGCCCGAGGTCTGGGTCTTCACCGCGATCCCGGTGACCTCGGCATCCCGGCGTACCACGAGGTAGCCGCGGTTGGGCGCCTTCGGGTCACGCCAGCCGAGGTAGTCCAGCGACTCCCAGGGGAGCTCGGTGAAACCCGGCGGCAGCGTCATCGCCTTGACCTGGCTCTTGGACGAGTTGACGAACGAGCGTCTGATCTCGTCAGCGCTGAGCGGTTCCACGACGGTTCTCCGATCTTTCGACCACCCATGACACCTGGTGCCGTCGTAGGCCCGCAACCGATTAACCGCCGTCGCTTGTTGCTGGGGGCAACAGTCAGCTGTCGGCGTGGCCGGTGGTCCGGGGTCCACAGGCTGGACACGGCGGAGGCGGGGGTGGACTTCCGGACCAGATGGGTGAAAGCTGGACAGTGAAAACTTCAACTAACCCCCAAGTTTCACTCTAGCCCCTGGAGGATTCCGGTATGTCCAACGAGTACGCCGCACTGTCCGGTGACTACACGATCGACACCGCGCACAGCCGGGTCGGGTTCGTGGCCCGGCACGCGATGGTGACGAAGGTGCGGGGATCGTTCGACGAGTTCGAGGGGTCGATCCACATCGACGGCGACAACCCGGCGAACTCGTCCGGGCGGGTGACGATCCAGGCCAAGAGCATCAACACCCGCAACAGCCAGCGCGACGAGCACCTGCGCAGCAACGACTTCCTCGACATGGACAACAACTCCGAGATCACGTTCGCCTCGAGCGGGATCAAACAGACCGGGGACGCGGAGTTCGTGGTGTCCGGCGACCTGTCGATCCGCGGGGTGTCGAAGCCGGTCGAGGTCGCGTTCGAGTACACCGGGTCCGCGACCGACCCGTTCGGCAACCAGCGGCTCGGGCTCGAGGGCTCCGTGGTGATCAACCGCAAGGACTACGGCGTCAGCTGGAACGCGGCCCTCGAAGGCGGCGGCGTCCTGGTCAGCGAAAAGGTAACCCTGGAGATCGAGGTCTCCGCCATCAGGAACAGCTGAGCTCTTCGACCAGCGCCCTACCCGAGATCCCGCGGCTGCCCGATTGGCAACCGCGGGATCTTCACGTAGACGAACAGACGCGCGCGGTGCGCTGAATGAGTGATCGCTGAGCTGGCGAGGTGCTGGCGAGAGTTGATTGAGCGGGTGGTGGATGCCTACGGGTGGTGGTCGAGCGGGTGGTGGATGCCGACCAGTGTTGGTCGAGCGGGTGGGATGCCGGCTAGCCGCGGCCAGCCGTTGGGGAGTGCCGGCGGGTGGGTGGAGTGCTTCGGGTTTGTGGCGGTGGGGTCACGATTGGGTGTGTTCGGGGTACGGGCGTGGTGGCCTGGGCAGACTCGGGGTGAGTGCCGGCTAGGTCAGGGGTCCGCCGATGATCGACACGAGACTGGGGCGTTGGTTGTTGCCGTTGTTCGGGCGCCGGCGCGGTGGGCGACGTACGCCCGAGATGTTCCGGCCGCGCGGGACGAGTTCGCGGGTGAGCCGGCTGGCAGCGCAGTACGACGCCGACGTGGACGCTGCACTGCAACGGTTGTGGCCGAAGGCGCGGATCTATCACGATCGTGAGTTCACCCGGGATCGGGCCGACTTCCTGCTCGTGGTGCGCGGGCGCGGCGTGATGGTCGAGACGAAGGTGAAGAGCGATCCCGGTGTGTTCCGTGGGTCGACGCTCCCGCCGTTGCTGGACCGGTTGCAGCGCGATGGTCGGCGGCTGGTCGTCGTACTCAACCAGGGCGATCCGACCCCGGCCCGCGAACTCATCGCCACCAAACTCGGCGACAAAGGCTGCGTCGTCGTCTGGTCCGGCCCCGAACACGACGCCGACCTCCGAGGAGCAGTAGAAAGCCTCCTCCACCAAATGGTCCGCCACCACTAAATCGCCCGCACCCGCAAACCCCGCTGACGCACCAGCCGAGAGCACTGACGCAGCAGCGCGGAGAGAGGTGGTCTCTCTCCGCGCTGCGGGGCTCCGGTCGCGAGGTGTGCCGGGTGGCGGCGAGCCGGAGACGTGTGCGGCCGAGCTAGTGGGCGTTCAGCTGGTGGCGCTGGCCGGCGGCTGGGCGTGGGTTGGTGCGGCGACGTGCCCGAGGTGGATGGCGCCCTCCCGGCTGGGTGGCGTCCGGGGTGGTGCGGCCCGGGTCAGCGGTGTTCGGTCTGGTGATGCTGCACGGGCTGTCGGGTGTTGGAGTGGTGCGGCTGGACTGGCGGGCGTTCGGGGTGGTGCTGGGGTGTTTGGGGTGAGGTGGGCGGGTGGTTAGCAGGTGGTGGGGGTGGTGGTGCCGCCGTCTACTACCCAGTGGCCTTGGAGTTGTTGGACTCGCATTTGGTCCAGCCAGCGGGTGGGGGTGGAGGTGGGGAGGACCGAGTGGCCTCTGGCGTTGACGGTGCGGGCTGCGGTGGTGTCGTAGCAGGCGTTCACGATGACGCCGTTCGATGCGAGGGTGCGTTTGGCCCACAGGACCGTGGTGGTGCCGGTGTTGTGGAGCTTCTTGGTGCGGAAGTACTTCGCCTGGGCGCTGATCGCCTGGAGCATCTTCGGCGTCATCGCCGGCGCGAGTTGGCTGATCTTGCTGCCGCCGCTGCGCATCATCTGGTCGAGCGCGACGCGGTAGTCGTAGTAGGCCTTCACGACCGGATCGTCCGTGCCTTCCGGGTCGGATTGGCCGGTGACCTCGTCGGTGAGGCCGTGCTTGGATGCTTTGCCGGCGCCGGGCGCTGCGGCCGACGCACCGGACGCGGTGTCGGTGCCGCAGCCGGCGAGCATCAAAACCGGGAGCACCATGGCGGTCACTGCCAGGTTCCGAATGCGCATGGTGTCCCAACCTCCTGGTGGACGCGGCATCGCCGCTAGCGCCGTCGGGCACCCCAGGTGTGCACTTGCGAGCCGTGCACGCCCAATCCGGCACTGACCGTGTAACGTCACAACACGGACCGTGGTCACTGTGACCTGGATCACAGTCGACCCCCTACCCGGGTACCGGTCATGATCTCGCTCGTCGGCGGGATGTGCCGGAGGCCCCTGATTCCTAGCCTCGATCTCAGGACTTGAGTCCCGAGGAGAGACGATGACGGACACGCTCACCAACCGCCCGGCCACGACGAACCAACCGCAGCCGGCCCGAGACCCGCAGCCGGCCCGAGACCCGCAGCCGGCCCGAGACCCGCAGCCGGGTCGGCGCGGCGGTGGCTGGTTGCGGCGGTTGGGCCGGGCGATCGCGTACGACGTACTGCTGGTGCCGGCCGGCGTACTGACGATGGCCGACGCGGTGCTCGACGAGAAGGACACGGCGATCCGGCGCTGGCGACGGCAGGCTCGACTGCTGCACCCAGAGCAGCCGACAGGCGGCGCGGCTCCGAGCGGGGCTGAGGCGCGGGGTCGGGTCGAGCCGGCGGTTGGGGTGGGGTGGGTGTTTGGGGTTGGGTTGGTTAGTTCGGTGGTGGGGCTGGTTAGTTGGTTCTTGGGGTTGCTTGTCGTGATGGCGGTGGTTCGGGGGCCCTTCTACGGGTTTGTGGAGGATGGGCCGTTCGGGCCCGGGACTTGGGGTGGGCCGACCAAGGCGGGGGCTTGGGTGGTGCATGCGGCTGTTGCGGTGCCGGCGATCGGGGTGTTCCTGCTGGCATTGCGGGGGATCGCGGGGCTGCAGGCGCGGCTGGTTCGAAGGCTTGACGGGACGGCGGGTGCGCGGTGGGTGCTTCCGGCAACTATCGCGGTGGCGACCGGGGGCTTGATGTTCTTCTGGTCCTGGCTGCAGCAGCTGTGATCTAGGGTCCAACCGTGAGGGAGGAGCAGATCGGGTGGCCGCGCGGGCGGTGGGCGTGGGTTGCCGGGCTCGGGGTCGCGGCGTTGCTGGTGCTGACGGTCATGGATCTGAGTCAGCACTACCGCGTCTCGCTCGGCGCCGTACTCGCGCTGGCGATGGCCCGAGCACTCGGGCTGTGCCTGGCCTGGCTGCGGCCGCGGATCGCGGTGATCGTCTCGCTCGCGACCACGGCGATCACGGCCGCGGTGACGACGCCGATCAGCACGAGCGAACCATGGCCGTGGGGGACTACCGCGGCTTTCGGCCACGCGTTCGTACTCGCGGTCGCCGCCGTGCGGGGCCTCGGACGCCGAGAGCTCATGGCCTGGTGGGTCGGCACGCAGATCGTCGGCGTTGTTGCCACGGCGCTCGCGCCGGACCGCGGCAGCTGGCCAGGGCTGGTCACCTCGGCGGTGATGTCCGCGATCGCCATCGTGGTCGGCGACCTGCTGCGGACGCGGGGCGAGACGCGCCGCCGGCTGGTCGAGCAGGAGAACATCAGCAAGAGCGAACGCGCCGAACGGGCGAGGTTGCAGGAGCGAGCCAGGATCGCCCGCGAACTGCACGATGTCGTCGCGCACCACCTGTCGGTCGTGGTGGTCCGGGCGGACAGTGCGCCGCACCGGTTGGCTGACGTGCAGGACGACGTACGCGCGGAGTTCGCCGAGATCGCCGAGGCGGCGCGGGCTTCGCTGACGGAGATGCGCCAGGTGTTGCGGTTGTTGCGGGAGCCCGTGGAGAAACCGACGCTGGGACCGCAGCCAGGGCTGGAGCAGCTGGCGGAGTTGGTGAAAAGCACGCGTCGAGCTGGAGCCGATGTGCGGCTGACCTCCAACGAACCGACCGGACTCGATCCCGCCGTCGAGCTGACGGCGTACCGGGTCGTGCAGGAGGCGTTGAGCAACGCCGTCCGGCATGCGCCGGGATCTGTGGTGAGGGTGGACGTTCGGCAGGTCGGCGACGCGCTTGAGGTGAGCGTAACCAATGGGAGGGCGCGGGAAGCAGTACCGGACCGCGAAGGCAGCGGACATGGGTTGGTGGGGATGCGGGAGCGGGTGGCGCTCGTGGAGGGCACCGTGGACGCGGGTCCGACCCCGGAAGGCGGTTATCTGGTGGCGGTGTCGATACCGGTCGGGGAGGAGGTGGCGAGTGACGATCAGCGTGTTGGTGGTTGACGACCAGGAGATGGTCCGCGCCGGGTTCAGTGCACTGCTGGACGCGCAGGCCGATCTCGAGGTGGTCGGCCAGGCCGGCGACGGCGCCGAAGCGGTCGTACTGGCGGCCGCGCTGCACCCGGACGTGATCCTGATGGACGTGCGCATGCCGGTGCTGGACGGCCTGGCCGCGACCCGCCGCATCCTGGAAGCCGCGGCGGCCGGCGACTCGCCGCGCGTCATCATGCTCACTACCTTCGACCTCGACGACTACGTGTACGCCGCACTCCGCGCGGGCGCGAGCGGCTTCCTCCTCAAGCACTCAACCCCCGACGAGCTCGCCGCGGCGGTGCGGATCGTCGCGGCCGGCGACGCACTGCTCGCGCCCTCGGTGACGCGCCGCCTGGTCGAGGACTTCGCCCGGGCGCAACCCGTCGTACCGATCGCGCCGGTGCACCTCACGCCGCGCGAGACCGACGTACTGCGGTTGGTCGCACGGGGACTGTCCAACCGGCAGATCGCGGCGGAGCTCGTCCTCGCGGAGCAGACGGTGAAGACGCATGTCAGCAACATCCTGACCAAGCTGGACCTCCGCGACCGCGCCCAGGCCGTGGTCTACGCCTATGAAGCAGGCGTTGTCATCCCAAGGCCGCGACGCTGAACAAAGGGACACTGAACAAAGGGACACTAGGCAAATGGATGTCCTGGAGCGTGTGCGCAGCCTGTGCCTGGCAATGCCCGAGGCGACCGAACGACCGAGTCACGGCGAGCCGACCTGGTTCGTGCGGGACAAGAAGACGTTCGTCATGTACGCCGACCAGCACCACGACGACCGGGTCGCGGTGTGGATGGCGGCGCCACCCGGCGTGCAGGAGTCACTGGTCGAGGAGGACCCCGAGCACTTCTTCCGGCCGCCGTACGTCGGTCATCGCGGCTGGCTCGGCGTCTACCTGGATGTCGAGGTCGACTGGGAGCACTTCGAGGACCTGGTCGAGAGCGCGTTCCGCCAGATCGCACCCAAGACGCTGATCGCCCGCCTGGATCAGTCGGCCAACGGCACCGAGGTCTGAGGCAGCCGAGCGAGATCCAGACTCCAGTTGACGGCATGCTCAGGCGTCTCCCACTCCCACTCCTGGATCTGCCGAGCACTGCGCCGTCCGAAGATCGCCCGGAAGAGCTTGTACGACGATGTCCGCACGACAGCGTCCGGACCGTCGGAACCGGCCGAGTACGTGCCGTCCGGAGTGACTACCGTCAACGGCCCCGGCTCGTCGAGCATCCAGTCGAGGACGGCGAGCCATACCTCCGTCGGAGGCCTGCCACTGCCGATCGCACCATGCAGATCGGCCTCATGCGTCCCGGTGTCCACCCACGGGCTGCAAACGAGCGGATGCGACGTCGTGCCGCTCACGACCAACTCCTCCAGCTTCGGTCCGACAACGGCCCACTCATCCAGGACGGTTGCGATCGGCAGATTGCGCCGGGTCTCCACCTGAACCGCGGTCCACGGCGGTCGTGGGGCGCCGGCGAGGTTGCCCGCCACGAAGTCCGCCGCGACGCCGGTCAGATGCGACACGAGGTTGTGCACGCTCCACTGCGGGCAAGCGGGCACTTGCTGGTCGAGCTCGGCCGGGGTGAGATCACGCACCGCAGTGGTCACTCGCTCCCGGCTTGCGCGGTACAGGTCGGCGCTGGTCTTCGCATCGGTCACCGTCTCATTGCACCGGTAGGGTGACGCGGTGAGCAAGGGTGAGGATGGGCCAGTGGGCCAGAAGCTGGCGATCGCGCTGGCGTTCGGCAGTTCGGCCGCTGTGATGGTGCTGGAACTCGTGTCGTTGCGGCTGGTCGCGCCGTACATCGGACTGACGCTGGAGACGAACACCGCCGTCATCGGGGTCGCACTGGCCGCGATCGCGACCGGGGCCGCACTAGGCGGGCGGTTCGCGGACATGATCCCGCCGACTCGCACACTGGGCCCGCTGATCCTGTCCGCCGGCGCACTGGTGCTGCTGATCCTCCCCGTCGTCCGCTGGACCGGTGATGCGGTCAGAGGAAGTGCCAACGACCTGGTGTTCGCCGTACTCGCGCTGACCCTGTTCGCACCCGCGTCACTGCTGGCCGCCGTCACACCGATGGTGACCAAGCTGCGCCTGTCCACGCTGGCCGAGACCGGCACCGTGGTCGGCCGGCTGTCCGCCTATGCCACGGTCGGCGGGATCGTCGGCACCGTACTGACCGGGTTCCTCTTCGTCGCGACCGCCCCGATCAGCACGATCGTGCTCACGCTCGGCGCTGTACTCGCGGTGACCGGAGCCGCGCTCACCGTCGTACTGCGAGGTATACAGGCCGCCGTGAAGCCGGTGGCCCTCGCACTGGTCGGCGCGACGCTCACTCTGGTCGCACCACGGCCCTGTGAGGTGGAGACGGCGTACCACTGTGCTCGTGTCGGCGTGGACCCGAATCGGGAGAGCGGACGGACGCTGTACCTGGACGAGCTCCGGCATTCGTACGTCGACCTGAAGGACCCGACCTATCTGGAGTTCGAGTACATCAAGAGCTTCGCGGCCGCGATCAACAGCAGCTGGGCCGACGAACGGCGGCTGGACGCGCTGCACGTCGGCGGTGGCGGTCTCACCATGCCGCGCTACCTGACCGCGACCCGGCCGGGGACCAAGAACCAGGTGTACGAGATCGACCCGGCGGTGGTCGAGCTGGACAAGCGGGAGCTCGGGGTGCAGACCGGTCCGGACCTCGCGGTGACGGTCCGGGACGGGCGGCTCGGAGTGCGGGCGGAAGCGACGGACAGCCGGGATCTGATCATCATGGACGCCTTCAGCGGGCTGTCGGTGCCCTGGCACCTCACCACTCGGGAGCTGATCGCCGACATCAGCCGGGTACTGCGGCCGGACGGTGTCTACCTGGTCAACGTGATCGACCATGGCAATGCTCTGTTCGCCAAGGCCGAGATCAAGACCGTTCAGGCGGAATTCGAGTACGTCGCGGTGATCGCGCGCAAGGACGAGTTCTCCGGGCAGACCGGCGGCAACTTCGTGCTGGTCGGGTCGGACCGGCCGATCGACGTCGCGGCGATCGGCTCACGGCTGGAGCCGAAGATGGAGGTCCGGGACCAGCCGACCGACTTCGTCGGCGACGCGCCGATCCTGACCGACGACTACGCACCGGTCGAACAGCTGCTCACGCCGTACGAGAGCTGAGACACCCGTCCCGGGAGTTGTGATCTGGGGCGCGGGCTTGTTGCATGAGGTCATGCACCCACGCGCAGGCCAGCCCGCACAGCCCGAGGACCTCGTCGACGTCGACGCGCTGCTCAAGGCGTACGACGACATCACCCCGGATGTGCAGAACCCAGCCCAGAAGGTGGTCTTCGGTACGTCGGGCCACCGCGGCTCGAGCCTGGACGGTGCCTTCAACGAGGCGCATATCCTGGCCATCACCCAGGCCATCTGCGAGTACCGGGCCGGTGAAGGGACCACCGGCCCACTTCTGGTCGGCCGGGACAGCCATGGTCTCTCCGAGCCGGCCTGGCGCACGGTGCTCGAGGTGCTGGCGGGCAACGACGTACAGACGCTGGTGGACAGCGCTGACCGGCTCACGCCGACCCCTGCGGTGTCCCACGCCATCCTGCGGCTCAACCGCGGTGCCGGCGCCGGTGCGGACGGCATCGTCATCACACCGTCGCACAACCCGCCGCGCGACGGCGGTATCAAGTACAACCCGCCGCATGGCGGCCCGGCCGACTCCGACGCGACCGGCTGGATCGCGGCCCGGGCGAACGAGCTGATCGCCGGCGGCAACCGCGAGGTACGGCGGAAGCCGTTCGAGCAGGCCCGTCAGCACGCGGGGGAGTACGACTTCGTCGGCCACTACGTCGACGACCTCCCCGCCGTACTGAACCTGGACGCGATCCGGACGGCCGGCGTGCACATCGGCGCGGACCCGCTGGGCGGTGCGAGCGTGGACTACTGGGCCGCCATCGCCGAGCGGCACCGCCTTGACCTGACCGTGGTGAACCCGAGGATCGACCCGGCCTGGTCGTTCATGACGCTGGATCACGACGGCAAGATCCGGATGGACTGCTCCTCGCCGTACGCGATGGCTTCGCTGGTCGCGCAGCGGGACCGGTACGACGTGGCCACCGGCAACGACGCGGACGCGGACCGCCATGGCATCGTCACCCCGGACGCCGGCCTGATGAACCCGAACCACTACCTCGCCGTCGCCATCTCCTACCTGTTCGCCAACCGCCAGTGGGGGCCGGACGTCGCCGTCGGCAAGACGCTGGTGTCGTCGTCCCTGATCGACCGCGTGGTGGCCGACCTGGGCCGGCGGCTGTGGGAGGTCCCGGTCGGCTTCAAGTGGTTCGTGCCGGGGCTGATCGACGGCTCGGTCGGCTTCGGTGGCGAAGAGTCGGCCGGGGCGAGCTTCCTGCGCTTCGACGGCTCGGTGTGGACGACGGACAAGGACGGCATCCTGCTGGCGTTGCTGGCCAGTGAAATCACCGCGGTGACCGGTGAGACGCCGTCACAGGCGCACGCCAAGCTCGTCGAGCGGTTCGGCGCATCGGCGTACTCACGGGTGGACGCGCCGGCCACGCGTGAGCAGAAGGCCAAACTGTCGGCCCTGTCCGCGGATGCGGTCACCGCGACCGAGTTGGCCGGTGAGCCGATCGTGGACCGGCTGACGAGTGCGCCGGGCAACGGCGCGGCGATCGGCGGGCTGAAGGTCACCACGGAGTCGGCGTGGTTCGCGGCGCGCCCTTCCGGCACGGAGGACCTCTACAAGATCTATGGCGAGTCCTTCAAGGGCGCCGACCACCTCAAGCAGGTCTTCGAGCAGGCTCGCGACGTCGTGTCGGCCGCGCTGGCCTAGCGGACGAAGGCGTCGAGCAACCGGTCCAGATCCGCGGCGGGGTCGTTGGTGAGCCCGCTGTGGATCGGTCCGGGGTGTACGACGGTGCTGCGAGGCGCAGCGAGCCAACGGAAGCGCTCACCGATCCGGGTGGCCGCAGCCGGTCCACCGTTCGGGTCACCGGCGCAGATGGCCCGGATCTGCTCCAGCGACGCGCAGACGACGTCCACGTCCACCGCGGGGTCGAGTGCCTTCAGCCGTGACGGCTCCACGTCCCAGGCCGCGCCGAGGAAGTCCATGGCCCGGCAGTACAGCACCGCACCCACGTTGACGAACTCACCACGCTGGATCCGCGGCGCCGCGCGCAGGATCACGTAGTCGAAGGGCACCAGGTCCGAACTCATCGCCGTCCTCCCGGCAGCCAGGCCGACCGGTCTGCCAGTCGTGCGGTCAGATGGCCGAGATAGCGCTCTCTGTCCCCGTCCTCGATCCACTCCTCCGGCACGAGCCCGATCACCTCGGTCAGCAGCGCCGGTGTGATCGCCGCGGCCAGCTCCTCGTCCACCGCGCGTACGCCGGGTGTGGCGACGGAGAACACGTGGTCCGAGGCGTCGTACGGGAGGCCGGCGAACTTCTCCGCGGACATCCAGGAATGGTGGAAGTACAACGCGGCTCCGTGGTCGATCAGCCAGAGGTTCTTGTGCCAGACCAGCAGGTTCGTGTTCCGCCAGGACCGGTCGACGTTGGCGACGAGCGCGTCCAGCCAGAGGATCCGGGCCATGGCGTCGTCGCCGGGGTTGCCGGCCGAGCCGTCGTACCCGAAGGAGCCGGGCAGGAAGTCGACTGCCAGGTTCAGGCCGGCGCTGCGGATCAGCAGTTCCTGGATCTCGAAGTCCGGCTCGGACTTGCCGATCGCCGGATCGAGCTGGATCAGCTTGAGCTCGGGCACCCGCAGGCCGAGGCGGCGGAACAGTTCGCCCACGATCACCTCGGCGACCAGCGCTTTCGGGCCCTGTCCGGCGCCGTGGAACTTGATCACGTAGGTGCCGAGATCGTTGCCTTCGACAACACCAGGTAACGAGCCGCCCTCCCGCAACGGCAGCACGTAGCGGGTCGCGGTGACGATCGGCAGACTCACGCCGCAGAGCCTAGCCGCCGCCGGTTTGTCAGCGGGTACCGGCCGAGGGTGAGGCATCCTTCGTTCGGAGTCGAGGAAGAGCTGTTGCTGGTGTCCGCCACCGGCCAACCGCTCCCGCGCAGCAAGGCGGTCGTGGCGGACCTGCAGGACGTGGAGCTCGAGCTGACGCGAGCCATGGTCGAGATCAACACTCCGGTCTGTGACACGTCGACCGAGTTGCGTGTGCACTTGGCGGAGATGCGGTCCAAGCTCGCCAAGGCCGCCGCGGAGCAGGGCGCCCGGCTGCTCGCGATCGGCGTCCTTCCGCACGGTGAGGCGGCGCAGCCGATCACGAAGAAGCCCCGCTACCAGGAGCTGGCCGAGCAGTGGGGGTTGCTGGCGCGCGAGCAGTGTGTCTGCGGTTGTCATGTGCATGTGGACGTGCCGGACAAAGAGGCAGGTACCAAGGTCAGCAACCACCTGCGGCCGTGGCTGCCGGCACTCCTCGCACTGACCGCGAACTCACCGATCTATCGGCAACAGGACACCGGCTTCGCGAGCTGGCGCTGGTTGATGACGACGCGCTGGCCGTGTGCCGGCCCGCCGCCGTACCTGGAGTCGTTCGAGCACTTCGACGCGCTGGTGGCGATGCACATGGCGGCAGGCACGTTGATCGACGAACGGATGGTCTATTGGGACGTCCGGCCGTCCACACATCTGCCGACGGTCGAGGTCCGAGTCAGCGACGTGCCGCGCACCATTGACGAGACCGTGCTGCTGGCCACGCTGATCCGTGCGCTCGTGATGACTGCGCTGGACGACGGCGGCCGAGGCCCGAAGCTCGAGCCGGAGGTACTACGGGCCGCCCACTGGCTGGCGGCGCGTGATGGCGTCACCGGTGGTGGGTTGGATGCGCGGAGCGGCGAACCACTGCCCATGGCCCAGGTCATCGAGCGACTGCGCCGGCATGTCGAGCCGGCGCTTCAGGAGCTCGACGCGGTGGAACTGGTGAACGATGGCATCCAACGCGCACTGGTGGACGGGAACGGCGCGGTCAAACAACGCAAGGCCTTCCGTGAGGGCAGGGATGTCCTCGCCCTCACGGAAGTGACGCCTTAGCTGCGGAGGAAGTCCTCCAGACCGTGCAGGTCGTCAGTATTCAGGTAGTCGACACCCGCTGCGGCTAGCTCACTCCACAACGCCTCCCGGGCCGCGCCCGGAGTGTCCGGCGTCGCCCAGAAGCGGACTCGGTAGCCGGAGTGGTGGGCGGAAGCCACGATGTCGTGCAGCTTGGTCCGCTCGGCCTCCGGCATCGGGCCGAGACCGTTCCAGGTGAAGACATTCGTCCAGTTGTCGCTCACCAGTGGCATCAGCGACGCCGGCATCCCGGACTGCAGGTCGCTGAGCCGGCCGTCGTACCCGGCGTACCGGATCTCCTGCGCCTTCAGTACGTCGAGCGGCCGGTTGCCGCTGATCACCGACGTCACCGCGCCCTTGAGCACACGTCCGTTGACGAACACCGTGCTGATGCCGCGGTACTCCTCCAGTGCCTTGTCGATAGCGGCGTACGTCGATGGTCCGTCGCTCTTGATGTCGATGAGCAGCTGGAAGTCCCGACCGTGCTTGTAGACCTGCCCGTGGTTCTCACGGACCCGGTCCGCCAGCGGTTTCAGGTAGAGGCTCTCCAGTGTGCGCCCTGGCTGGACCGCGTCCAGATCGTGCGCGACCCGCAGCTCACCGTCCACCAGCCAGACGTCCGCCTCGACGCTGTTGAAGCCACGGTCCAGTGCGTCCTGCAGCGGTCGCCGGTGGTCGTAGTCGTTGTGCGCGTGCGCCGAGGGCAGCGCTCGTACGGCGGGAGCGTCGTACGCCTTCGGGAGCTTGAACCCGTTGTCCCGTACGACGGAACGCAGCCGGTCCGGATAGTCGGTGATGAGCCCGTCGACACCCTTGTCGATCAGCGACTGCATCGTCGCCGGGTCGTCGACCGTCCACGGGACCACCTTCATTCCGGCCTTGTGCGCCGACTTCACCATGTCCTCGGTGACATAGGGCTTGTACGCCGGATCCGTCACCTTCCCGTCCTGCGGGAAGCCGTGCACCGGTGAGATCGCGGAGGCACCGAACGACTTGGTCGCCTTGACCAGATCGCCGCCGAAGTCGTCGATGTCGATCCCGCCCAGCCACGGCGACTTGCCGGGCTGGCCGACCTGCAGGAAGTCGTAGTTCGTCAAAGCGACCAGCGGCAGTTCCGGCGCGACCTGGTGCATCCGCATCAGCGAACCCCAGTCGAAGCTCTGGATGGTCACCTGGCGGGCGATCCGCGCCTTGCGGATCTCCTGGGCGACCACCTGGACGAACTGCTCGCGTGGCGCGGTCTCCGACGGCGCACCGGCTTCGACCTTGGTCTCGATGTTCAGCTTCACGCCGTACGCCTGGTAGCGATGCACCAGCGAGAAGATGTCGCGCAACTCCGGCATCCGGGCGCCCGGGTCGGGCTGCTGGCCGGGGAATCCGGCCTGCGGCAGCGAACCGCAGTCCAGCTGCTTGACCTGCTTGAGGGTCAGCGTGTTGATGAACTTGCCGACGTACGGGTACTCGGGGTCGTTCGGGGTGTACGGCGCGGTGTCGCGGCACTTGCTGCCGGTGACCTTGCGGTCGTGCGTCACGACGGCGTACCCGTCCTGGGTGATCTGGACGTCGAGCTCCAGTGTGCTGACGCCGAGCTCGAGGCCGTGCGAGAACGACGCGATCGTGCTCTCCACGGTGAGTCCGAGACCACCGCGGTGGGCCTGGACGTCGAAGTCGCCACGGCTGGCGGCAGCGGGGCCTGCTGGGAGCAGCAGACCCGCGATGAAGGCAAACGGAAGTAGCGCGCGCGGAAGGCGTCGCATGAGGGGTTCCTTCCGGAGGGTATGGGCGGACGCCCCTGAGGCTGGCTGGCCCAGGGATACCTATGTCCTCGTGAAGGTAGCCGACTCAAGGCCAACGGGTGACCGCCGCGTGTCGCCGCCCGGCTACGGAACGGAGCTGATCTCCCGGGCCGACTCCGATTCCGCGGTCACCGAGCCGTCCTTGAAGGCGGAATCGAGCTTGCCCTCGGTACGGCGGGTCAGCGTGAGCCGGACCTGACACCGGGAGATGTCCTGGCCCGGTGTCGGAGTCGTGGT
Source organism: Kribbella sp. NPDC020701 (assembly GCF_055562215.1). Lineage (NCBI taxonomy): Bacteria > Bacillati > Actinomycetota > Actinomycetes > Propionibacteriales > Kribbellaceae > Kribbella > Kribbella sp. NPDC020701. The sequence goes on from NZ_JBVHFT010000016.1 coordinate 126,852, forward strand.
CACCTGCTTGATCGAGCCGGCCGCGATGGTGGCCCACGTACGGCCGGGTTCGAGGTCGAGGCTGCCTTCCTGCACACACTCGCCGGCCCACGTGAGCACCGACGGCAGCTGCGACGGCTGACTTTCGAACCGTACGGCGATGTCCCGTCGGCGCGAGTACGACGTACCGGCTGCGGGCGCGACCAGCCGGACCCGCTCGGGCAGGCGCACCGTCGACGTGGGGGCCGAGTCGTCGTCACCGCCGCGCTTGAGGCTGAACGTGATCTCAGTTCCCGCCGCGACCACACCGTCGAGCCGGTTGCTGTAACTGGTGACCCCGGCAGCCCGGTGATGCCGCAGTACGGCGTCCTTCCCGCCACCCGACGCGCTGATCTCCTCACCGTCGCCGAGCTCCACGAAGGTGAGCGTGCCGACCCGCAGCGACGCACTCACGTCCGCGGCGTCGGTCCCTTCGGGCAGCGTGACGACGAGGTTGGCGGTGATCCCACTGGTCCGGATGTCCTTCGACTCGACGGTCGAACAACCAGTGAGCACAAGTACGACAGCGAGGGCGGCGATTCGCTTCACAGCCAGCGAAGCTAGCACCGCCCGGGATTATCGAGCCTGCGTACAACTACTCGTACTGCAGGGCTTCGAGTGGGTTCAGCTTGGCGGCGCGGCGGGCTGGCCAGATTGCGGCGAAGATGCCGACGACCACCGAGACGACGGCGAAGATGATCAGCTGGGAGACAGGGATGGTGAAGGAGATCTCGTCGAGCCGTGCGGCCAGGAGGGAGGCGAGCAGGAGGCCGAGGACGATTCCGATCACCGCGCCGATCAGAGCGGTGATCACGCTCTCCTGCCGGATCATCTTCCGCACTTGTCCTCTGGTCAGACCGATCGCGCGCAGCATTCCGAGCTCACGGGTCCGCTCGAAGACGGTCAGCACCAGGGTGTTCACGATGCCGAACAGGCTGACCAGCACCGACAGCGCCAGCAGGACATACAGCACGTTCAGCAAGCTCTTGATGCTGTCGGTCTGGGCGTCCTTGAACTGTTCGATGGTCACCGCCTTGGCGTTCGGGAACGAACTCAGGGCAGCGTTCAGCGTGGCGGTGTTCTCGGGGGTCACCCCGCCCTGCATGTTCAGGAAGGTGTAGATGTTCTGCGGTTGGGGCGTCGCGGAGTCGAACGTGCTCGTCGCGATCGTCACGTTCCCGAACGGCGATCCGCCCGCGGGCGGCTTGAAGATCCCGCGCACCTGGAACGGGAGCATCTTGCCGGTCACCATCGTCAGGGTGATGGGCGATCCCAGGCTGAGCGAGTGCTCCTTGGCGTAGTCGGCGTCCACGATCGCGCCGTCCGGATCCAGCTCGGACAATGACGCCTGCGAGCCGGCTTGCCAGTCGAAGTTGAGCAGCTGGGACGCGGTCTGGTCGATGGCGGTGATCGAGATGGTCTTGTCGAACGCGCTGGCCTGTCCACCGCGGACACTGGTCACTTCCCCGACCGCCGGCACCTGGGCTACCGCGGCGGCCGCCGTCGGCGGCAACGGGCTGAAGTTGTTCTGCGCGGTGATCGCGTAGTCGGAGCTGGAGATCCGGTCGACCGCGTCCTCGAACGGCTTGATCAGGCCGGCCCCCAGCGTGGCGACCAGGGTGACCAGGGCCAGCCCGATCATCAGTGCCGCCGCGGTGGACGCCGTCCGATGGGGATCGCGCCGGCTGTTCTGGCCACCGATCGTGACGGCCGGCCCGTCGGGGAGTACGCGGGGGAACTCGGGATGCCGTCCGAACAGACGCCGGATCGCCCAGAAGGGAACCAGAATGATCGGCCAGATCAGTGCCGTCAGTACGACGACCGCCCACCGCGCGATCGGATCCGACACGGCCGCGAGCGGACGGACGAGTCGCGCGGAGAACGCGGCGATCCCGAGGAACAGCAGCAGCACCCCGGCGCCGAGCATCGCCAGCAGCGTGCTCGTCTTCAACCCGTTGACGAACAGGCCGACCAGCACCAACGCGACTCCGGCGGCGGCCAGCAGCGCGGCCCCCAGCGGACGGTAGCGATGCAACCGTCCGGGCGCGAGCGTCGCGCCTTCGCGGACCGCCGCGATCGGCGGCACCCGCGTCGCCCGCCACGCCGGTCGCAGGCTGGCCAGGACCGTCACCACCACGCCGACCACCAGCGCGACGATGATGGTCCGGGTCTCGAACACCAGCCCGTTGTTGGGCAGCGTGAAGCCGATCGCGTCGAACAGCTTGAACAGGCCTGTCGCGATGGCGAGCCCAAGGAACAGACCGATCACGGCGGAGACAAGACCGGTGACCAGTGCCTCCAGCACGACCGAGCCGAGGATCTGCCGGCGGGACGCGCCGAGAGTCCGCAGGGTGGCGAACTCGCGGGTGCGCTGGGCGATCGTGATCGACAACGAGTTCGCGATCACGAACGAGCCGACGAACAAGGCGATCGCGCCGAACACGAGCAGGAACGTCTGCAGGAAGTTCAGGAACTCCGTCGTGCCGGCGGCGTCCTCGGCGGCCTGCGCCTCGGCGGTCCGGACCTGGGTTCCTTCGGGGAGGATGCGCTGTACCGCGTCCACGAGTTGCTGGTCGCTGGTGCCGCCCTTGGCGGCGATCAGGATCTGGTCGAGCTTGCCGGGTTTGTCGAGCAGCTTCTGCGCGGTGTCCAGATCGAACCCTGCCAGCGTCGCTCCGCCGATCGACGACACCGCACCGAACTCGACCAGCCCGGAGATCCGCATCCGCTCCTCCGCACCGCGCGCCTGGACGCCGATCTCGTCGCCGGCCTTGAATCCCTTCTTCTCGGCTGTTTGGGTGTCGATGACCACCTCGCCGGGGGTCGGCCAGGATCCCGAGACCAGCGCGAGCGAGTTGAACTGCGGGACCTCGGGATCGACGCTGAACCCGAGGTTCGGCGCGCCGCCGAAGACGATCGCCTTGCCGTCGTTGCCGATGAGTTGCGCCTCGCCGCCGACCGCCCCGCCCGCCGCGCCGACCTCGGGCAGGTCACGAACCTTCTGCAAGAGGTCCGCCGAGAACGGTGGCGCCGTGACGGTCCCGTCCTCGGCCGCATCGAACGCGGTCTTCCCGGTGATCGCGGCGTCGGTGTTCTTGTAGTTCTCGGTGAAGATCGAGTCGAACGCGGACGTGATCGAGTCCGTCAGGACGTACGTCCCCGAGATCAGCGCGACCCCGAGGACGACGCCGATCGCGGTCAGCGCCGTACGGAGCTTGCGGGCCAGCAGGCCCTGTAACGCGAACCGGATCACTGGAGGTCCAGCGTGTCGATGATCTGCAGGATCTCGTGCTGGTTGGACCGGCCGGTCTCCTTCACGATCTCGCCGTCGGCCAGGTACAGCACCCGGTCGGCCATCGCGGCAGCCTTGGCGTCGTGCGTCACCATCACCGTGGTCTGGCCGTACTCCTCGACCGACGACCGCATCAGTGTGAGGATCTCGCCGCTGGTCCGGGAGTCGAGGTTGCCGGTCGGCTCGTCGGCGAACACCACGGTCGGTCGCGACACCAGGGCGCGCGCGATCGCCACACGCTGTTGCTGGCCGCCGGACAGCTCGGCCGGCCGGTGCTCGAGGCGGTCGGCCAGACCGACCCGTTCGACCAGGCCGTCGACGAACCCCTGGTCCGGCTTCACCCCGGCGATCGTGAGCGGCAGCAGGATGTTGTCGCGGGCGGTGAGCATCGGCAGCAGGTTGAAGAATTGGAAGATGAAGCCGATGTGCCGGCGGCGCAGCTTGGTCAGCGCGTCGTCACCGAGCGTCGTGATCTCGATACCGTCGATCTTCACCGAGCCCGACGTCGGACGGTCCAGACCGGCCAGGATGTGCATCAGCGTCGACTTGCCCGACCCGGACGGTCCCATCACCGCGGTGAGCTGGCCGGGCTCGATCTGCACGCTCACACCGCGCAGCGCCCGGACCGCGGTGTCCCCCTCGCCGTAGACGCGAACGACGTCCGTCGCGTCCACGACCTCGATGACACCAGCAACTGTCCCCTCCATGGCCGATCGCCCTCCCTGGCTGATCAGCGGCCCACCCCCCGGCAGACCGGTCAACGACTTCCATCGAGTCTGCCCGCGTTCGCAACGGATCGATAGGGGGTTTCCCCCGGATCAACCCTGACAGCGTCAGATCCAGCCGCGGCGGGCGGCGTGAAAGCCCAGCTGCAGGCGGGTGTCGGCGGACACCACGTCCATCAGGGCGCGGACCCGGCGCTGGACGGTGCGCATGGAGAGATTGAGCTGGTTGGCGACAGCCTGGTCCGTGAGCCCGGCCAGCAGCAGGCCGAGGATGCGGGCGTCGAGTTCCGGCAATCCGTCAGTCGGGCCCTCGGCCATGCCGTTGGCGCCCAGGACGAGGGGGAGTCCGTCACGCCAGACCCGGTCGAACAGGGCGAGCAGGGCGTCGAGCATGCCGCTGCTGTGCACGATCAGTGCACCGATGCTGCCGCCGGATCCGGACAGCAGCGGTACCAGGGCGATCCGGCGGTCCACGATGAGTAACCGCATCGGAAGTTCCTGCACCACCCGGACCTCTTCACCGGCCTGCAGCGAGTCGGATGCGGCGGCGAAGAACCCGGGCCGGTCGAAGGCACTGCGCTCGATCACCACGCGGTAGCGCACTCCCCGCGTGACCGCGGCGTCCTCCTCCTTGTTCTCCTCCGGCGGCACCACCGCGATCTCGGCCCGGACGAACCCGAGCACCTCCTCGCGCGCCGACATCTGCAGCTGCGCGAACCGCTGCCCAACTGCCTTCGCGCCGCGGACCACATCCACGACATCACTGACCGAACGCTCGGTGTCGGTACCCCGGTAAACCTCGGCCAGAGACTCGATCTCGCGTTGCGCCCGCCGCAGCTCCTCCTCGCGTTGCACGGCCAGTGCCTCAAGCGCGACCGATGGCGGCGAGGCGACGTACCGATCGGTGCCGCCGCTGGACCGAGCGGCCAGGCCGAGCGTCTCCAGGGCGATCAGGGAGCGCGCGGCCTCGACCGGGTGGCAGCCGATCCGGGTCGCGAGCTCGGTGGCGTCGTACGACGGCACCTCGACGAGGGCGCGGTACGCGAGTTCTTCGGAGTCATCCAGTCCGAGCACGTCGAGCACCATGCCTCCCAGCAGTCGGCGATGTGGCGGCCCGGCCCTGGCGGGTAGGCGAATTGTCGCAATCTTGCCAGGACCGACGGCTCCTTCGCTGGCGGTTTTGCGATGGACTACCCGTCAACCGTCCCGAAGGTGGTTCTCCCCATGCATCTGGCCCGTCAAGCTTTGATCGGCGTGGCTCTGACTGCTCTTGTCGCAGGCAGCGCCGTTCCCGCCACCGCAGCGCCGCCGGTGTCCACCGCTCAGCCCACTCTGCCGGTGCAGGTGGACAGTGCGAAGGTCGTCACGCTCCTCACGGGTGACAAGGTCCAGGTCACCCCAGCCGGCTCTGGACGCAGCAGTGTGCGGTTCGTCCCCGCCGACGCCGCCCATGGCGGCTATGAGACTCGTACGGTCGGCAAAGACCTGTACGTCGTCCCCGACAGCGTCGCCCGCCTGGTCAACAGCGGCAAGGTGGACCAGGCGCTGTTCAACGTGAGCGGTCTGATCCGGCAGGGGTACGACGACGCGTCCACCGACCAGATCCCCGTCATCGCGACGTACAAACCGACTGCCCGCGCCGCACAGCAAGCGGTTCCCACCGGATCCACCCGCACCCGAACGCTGTCCTCCGTCGGAGCTACCGCGCTGCGGACGGACAAAGAACGCGCCCGGGAAACCTGGCTATCGCTCTCTGGCGGTCCTGACGTCCAGAAGCTCTGGCTCGACGCGAAGGTGCACAAGACCCTCGACCAGAGCGTCCCGTACGTCGGCGCGCCGCAGGCCTGGCAGGCCGGGTACGACGGCACCGGTACGACGGTCGCCGTCCTCGACTCGGGTGTCGATGCGGAGCACCCGGACCTGGTTGGCGCGGTCAGGGCCCAGCAGAACTTCACCGACAGCCCCGACGTCGCCGACCACGACGGTCACGGCACGCACACGTCCTCGACCGTGGCCGGGCGCGGTGTCGCGTCGAACGGTCGCAACAAGGGCGTCGCCCCGGGTGCGCAACTGCTGTCCGGCAAGGTCCTGAACGACTACGGCAGCGGTGACCTCTCCTGGATCATCGCCGGGATGGAATGGGCCGTTGCCGAGGGCGCCGACGTGATCAGCATGAGCATCGGTACGTCGGAACCCGTCGACTGCACCGACCCGATGGCCGCGGCGGTCGACCGGATCAGCAAGGAGTCCGGTGTCCTGGTCGTCGTTGCCGCTGGCAACCTCGGCGGACCGGCCGAGGCGATCACCAGCCCGGGGTGTGCGGCGTCGGCACTGACCGTGGCGGCGACCGACCTGACCCAGACGACCGCCGACTTCTCGAGTCGCGGTCCGGTGATGGCCAACCACGCGGTCAAGCCCGACATCGCAGCGCCCGGTGTGGACATCACCGCGGCACGGGCGGGCGGGCGCGGCGACTCGGCGTACATCGACATGAGCGGTACCTCGATGGCGACGCCGCATGTGGCCGGCGCGGCCGCGATCCTGAAGCAGCAGCACCCGGACTGGAACGGTCAGCAGCTGAAGGCGACCCTGCAGAACTCGGTGCGCTCGGCGAGCACGGTCGGGATCTACGAGCAGGGCGCCGGCGAGCTCGACGTCGCGCAGGCGATCACGCAGCAGGTGACCGGGCCGGGCACGATCGACCTCGGAACGTTCGCCTGGCCGCACACGTCGTCGGACAAGATCACCAGGCAGCTGACCTATCACAACAGCGGGACGCAACCGGTCACGCTGACCTTCGCCACCGATGCCCGCGGCAACAACGGGAAGCCGTTGCCGACGTCACTCCTCAGCCTCGGTGCTACCTCACTGACCATCCCGGCCGGTGGCACCGCGGACCTACCGGTGACCGTCGACCCGTCCGCCGCCCTGGACTACGGCCTGTACGGCGCGGTGAGCGCGCGCGTGGTTGCTACTGGCAACGGGCGCACAACTGTGACCCCGCTCGGCTTCTACCTCGAGCCGCAGTACGTCGACGTGACCTTCAAGCTGATCGACCGCGACGGCAAGGCCGCCTCGTCGATCTCCAGCCTGGACGTGTTCGACCTCGACAGCATCGCGGCGCAGCGTGTCGGCTTCGAGGGTGCGGACCGCACGCTGCACCTGCGCGCGGGCACGTACTCGCTGGCGGCGTCGATCGCGCACGACGGCGCCGACGGATTCGTCGACTCGTACGCGTTCCTCGGCGATCCGGAGATCACGCTGACGAAGAACACCACGATCACGTACGACGCCCGCACGGCGGCCCAGGCGAGGGTGATCACCCAGCGTCCGAGCGCACCGAAGGGCGGCAGCCTGACCTATGGTCGGATTGTCGACAACTGGATCCTCTCGTCGAGCCGCAGCTACGGCACGGGGGTGAAATCGATCTACCTCGGCACGACGCCGAAGGCTCGCCGCGGGATCTTCGAAGTGGTCGAGGGGTGGCAGTTCGGATCGCCGGCCGGTGCGAAGTCGCCGTACCTGTACAGCCTGGCCTTCACGCACGAGCAGCAGGTGAGGGGCAAACCGACCCATCGGGTCCGCGATCGCGACCTGGCGACGATCGATGCGACGTACTACACGCCGGGGAAGGCCTACAACTACTCCGAGTACGTCGACGTGTGGCGGCCGTGGAGCCTCAACCTGATCCCGACCGGGGACCGGGGGACAGTGGCGGGGCCGACGCGAGTGCAGCACCTGGTCACGGCCGACCAGGACACGAAGGTGTCGCAGATGGTCGGGCATGCGGACGCGATGGCCTGGCCGTTCGCGACGCTGATGACGTCGACGGCGACGGCGTACGAACCGGGGAGTAGGCACAGCGAGAGCTGGTTCAAGGCGGGGCTGCGGCCGGGGTTGGTGACCGACCAGACGACCGGGCTGAAGTTCGTGCCGGCCGCGCGGGCGGGGAACACGGTCTGGAGCAACTTCGCCAGTTGGGCGGACGCCGAGCCGGGACACTTCTCGCGGCAAGGATTCCTCGACCTGGGCGGGACAGAACTGCTCGCGGACGGGGTGTCGCTGGGGGAGTACGGGTACTACGGCCAGGGGGTGTGGGACGTGCCGGCCGCGGTAACCAATCTCGAGCTGGTCTACAAGCTGAACCGGTGGCAGCGCGGCGACTACAAGTGGGAGTCGCCGTCGAACGTCGAGACTCGCTGGACGTGGAACAGCTCGGCCGCCGACGCGGGCAAGCCGTTGCCGCTGCTCTTCCCCGACTATGACCTCGCCGTCGACCTGAACGACCGCGCACCGCGAGTACCGCTCTACCCGATCACCATCACAGCTGAGTCAGGCCAGTGGTACAAACCCGGCCGGTTCACGTCGGCCAACGTCTGGACGTCGTACGACGACGGCACCAGCTGGACCCAGGTCCCGGTGGTCAACCTCGGCACCAAAGCTGTGGCCCTGGTCAACAATACCAAGGCAACCGACTTCGTCACCCTGAAGGTCGAACTGACCGACACCAACGGCAAGTCCGTCACGCAGACCCTGACCCGTTTCTACGGAATCAGCTAGAAACCGAAGAACACCCCCGGCCTGGGCGACCGGGGGTGTTCTTCACTTGGTTCAAGTGGTGCCGGACCGGGAAGCGCCTCACGGCGCGTGGCCGCTCGTAGCGGCTAATTTTGGGACCCGGGGCTTGCACCGGCCCGACACCTCGAACAGTGTAACCGGTGCCCAAACCCCTTGTCCTGTAGGGATCTCGGGCAGTAAGACGCCATAGCATCCGAATTGGAAGCGCGCAACTACCAGAGTTGCCCGGCGCGTTCGGAGCGGGCCGCCGCCTGCAACTGATCGGCCGTTTCGACGAGCTTCGAGGCCGACAGCACCCGGTCGTGACCGTCGTCGGCGAGGTGTGCCCGGCCGGTCGCCACGATCCGCGCGAACGCGGCCGCCCGGTCCAGAGTCGTGGCGAAGTCCCCGGTCGCGACACCCCGCAGTACGGCGTCGACCATGTCCCGCACCTCGGCCGGCCCCGGCGGCTCGGCGACCCCCGCGACCACCGCGTGCACCTCCGCGTACTTGCGACCGGCCGCGAACTCGCGGGAGACCTCTTCGGCGTTGGTGTGCACCCAGGAGCGCAGCAGGTACAGCCGCCACAACGAGCCCGGCAACGAGTCGGCCGGCGCGTCGGACCACAGCTCGGCGAGCTCGTCCAGGCCGTAGTCGTCGGCCAGCTTGACCACCCGCGCATGCACCTCGGCGTCCTCGGAGTTACGGACACCACGCACGAGCAGTTCGGCGGTCCGGTGCGCGACCTCGGTGACGGTGGCGGGGTCGGCAGCACCGGGCAGCGACTCGAACAGCTTGTTGCCCGGCATGATCGGCCGGCGCGGGTTGGGCGTACTCACGCGCTCCATGGTGCCTGACGCCATGAACCACCGCACGCCGACCCGGCGCAGTCAGTCCTGGTCGCCCGAACTCCGCACCCGCTGCTGTGCGGCGGCTTGCTTGGCTCTGACGATGTCCGGGTCCCTGGCATCGAGCGGGAGCACAGCGTCGTCGTACCGTCGGTCTTTTCTGCGATTGACTTTCGCGATCCGAATCTGTCGCATCAGAACTCCTGTGGAGGGCAGGCCTGGCGCCGAGGTGTTGGAGGGGGTTCTCAAGACGCCAAGCCCGCCTGCCTGTGGGGTCCCCAGGCCGGTGATCTCGTCAAACGATCCGCTATCGGACGGCCGGCGTCAGCACGGCCAGCGTCCAGATGTAGTACCCGCTAACCGGAATCTGCACGGCTGGCTGACCGGTACTCAGTTGGCGTCGAGGTAGGTGATCACGGCCAGCACCCGGCGATGGTCGCCGCTGGTCTCCTGGAGCCGCAGTTTGGCGAAGATGTGCCGGACATGCTTCTCCACGGTCGCTTCGGTCACCCACAGTTGGCGTGCGATGCCGCCGTTGGAGCGACCCTCGGCCATCAGGGCGAGCACTTCGTGCTCACGCGGACTCAGCTCGGCGAGCGGATGGTTGGCCCGGCGGGCACTGACCAGTTCCTGGACCAGGGCGGGGTCCATGGCCGAGCCGCCCCGGAGTATCCGCTCCAGCGTCTCGATGAAGTCGCCGACATCCGTCACCCGGCTCTTCAGCAGGTAGCCGATCCGCTGGCCGGACGCGAGCAGTTCCATCGCGTGCTCGACCTCGGCATGGGCCGACAGCACGAGGATTCCGGTGGCCGGGAACTCGCGCCGGATCTCACGGGCGGCGTCCAGTCCTTCGGTGGTGTTCGTCGGTGGCATCCGGATGTCCACCACGACCAGGTCGGGCGTCAGCTCCCGCACCAGCGGGAGGATCCACACGCTGTCGCCGGTCTGCCCGACGACCTCGAACCCCGACTGCTCCAGGAGGCTGGCCAGCCCTTGGCGCAGGAGTACGTCGTCCTCGGCCAGGAGAACGCGGGTTCGCTCCCTACCGCCCTCGCCGGCCGACTCGATCGTCATGTGTTCACGGTAAACCTACGTGACGTCGAGGATCCGGCGAATAGCGCTGCCCGACAACCTGGTCTTGGACAGGAGCGCCGCGGCCGGCACGGTGGCGACCAGATCGATCAGGTCGTCCGCCGCATGGGTGGAGATCAGAATGACGTGCGCGGGGTCCACGTTCGTCTCGGTCTGGATCCGCCGGGCCAGGTCGAGGCCGCTCTCGCTGCCAAGACTCACATCGACGAGTACGACGTCAGGCTCAGCGGCGTCCAATTGCCGCAGAGCCTGCTCGATCGTCGAGGCGACCCCGACCACGGTGAGCCCGTCACTTTCGAGGCGCGAGCGGGCAGCATCGAGGAAATGAGTGCTGTCGTCGACGATGAAGCAGCGCAACGCCATGTCACCAGGATCACGCTCCGGGTGCTCCGGCGCATTCCAGCTAACGCGACCTCTCCGGCCATTCGGCCACTCAACGGTCAGCTGCCGGCCAGCGGGAATTCCGCTGTCAAGGTGGTTCCGGCGCCGCGGGGACTGTCGAGGTTCAGCCGGCCACCGAGCGCTTCCACCCGGTCACGGAGGCCGAGGAGCCCGGTGCCCCGGCTGAAGTCCGCGCCGCCTTGCCCGTTGTCGTGGATCTCGACGCGGAGTGCGTCGCCGGTGATGTCGGTGGTGACCGCGACCAGCGAGGCACGCGAGTGTTTCGCCGCGTTGGTCAGGGCTTCGGAGACGAAGTAGTAGGCGCTCGCCTCGAGCCGCTCCGACAGGCGCGGCTCCGCGCGCAGCGTCAGGCGGATCGGGATCGCCGACCGGCGGCCCAGCGACTTCAGTGCCGGGGTGAGGCCGCCCTCGGCGAGGATCGCCGGGTGGATTCCGCGCGCTGTCTCGCGGAGCTCGTCCAGCGCGTCGGTCAGGCCGCCGTGGAGCTGGTCCAGCTCCGCGGTCAGCTCGACGAGCTCAGGCGGCACCTTGCGCTGAGCTGTCTGCAGCCGGAGTGCGAGTGAGACGAGCCGTTGTTGTGCGCCGTCGTGCAGGTTGCGCTCGATCTGGCGGCGCGTCCGGTCGGCGGTGACCACCACCCGGGCGCGGGATGCCATCAGTTCGGCCCGGGCCTCCGCGTTCTCGATCGCGGTCGCGACGAGCTCGGTGAAGCCCGCGATCTGCGCCTCGGTCTTGGCCGGGAACGGGGTCTCCCTGGTCGTGGAGGCGGCGACGACGCCCCAGAGCCGGCCGCCCACAATGATCGGGCAGCCGATCGAGGAACGGATTCCGAGGGCCTGCGCCTCCTGCGCGATCATGCCGGACGCACCGGCGAGGCTGTCCAGCCGGATGGGTTCGCCGCGGCGGCGTATCTCACGGGCGATGCTCACCCCGTCGAGGTCGAACCGTTCCCCGACGGCCAAGTGGACGGGCACCCGGCTCCAGGCCGCGACGCCGGAGACCGTTCCGTCGGGTTCGTAGCGCTCCATTCGCGCGAGATCGGCGTCGCAGAGTCGCCCCACTTCTTCGGTCACGGCGGTGAACAGGACACTGGGCGGCACCCCTTGAGCCACCTGAGTGGCGACCCGCCGGAGCGCGGACTGTTCGGCGGACAGCCGTTGGGCTTCCAGCGCCGCCCGCCGTAGCCGAGCCGCGAGCTCGCCCACGACCACCGCGGTCACGAGGAACACGCCCAAGCCGACCGCGTTCTCGGGATCGGCGAGCAACAGCGAGTGCAGTGGGGTGACGAAGAAGTACGCGTAGGCCCACACGCTGAGCACGGCCGTGATGACGGCGAGTGGAGTACCCCAGAAGATCGCGATGGGCAGTACCGCGAGCAGGTAGAGCACCAGCAGGCTGAGGGTCGGCACGTGCGGCTCGCCGAACTTGATGAGCGCGGTCACGGCAGCGACCAGCAGGCCGGCTGCGAGCAATCCAGTCAGCCGGTGGACGACCACTGAACTCGCCCGGCGACGGTCCATGTCACCACACTTTCCCTGGACGAACGCTAACCGAGGTGACGGGATGCCTGCCAGCAGGTAGCCCCACGTCCGGTCAATGGGAGGGTCGGATGGAGGCTCGCCGCGACGACAAAGAGGCCGGCCAGGAGGAGTCTCGGAGTGTGATGTCCTCCACCCCGGAAGACCTGAAGGCCCGGTTCGAAGCCGAGGCGATACCGCTGCTGCCGCGCTTTCACATCGCCGCGCTGCGACTCACGGGGAACCCGGCCGATGCGGACGACCTGCTGCAGGAAACCTACCTGCGGGCCTACCGCGGGTTCTCCCGGTTCCGCTCCGGGACGAACCTGACCGCCTGGCTCTATCGGATCCTCCGGAACACGTTCATCAACGGCTACCGCAAGCGTCTGCACGAGCCGAGGACGATTCCGGAGGCCTGGCCGCACCACGCCGTTGATCGACGGCACGCCGAGGCGTCGGCCGAAGCGACGGTTGTCGGCTCGATGCTCGACGACCAGCTTCGGCAGGCACTCTCGTCCCTGCCGGAGCAGTATCGGAAGGCGCTCCTGCTGTTCGAGATCGAAGGCTTCAGCGTCCGTGAGATCGCTGCGATAGTCGGCGTCCCGCCCGGCACAGTGATGTCCCGCCTGCACCGCGGCCGCAGAACCCTCCGCCAAACGCTCCAGCCGGGCTAACGTCACCCGTGTTGTGGGCTCATACCTTCGCATGCACCCGGGCTTCGTCCCACAGGCTGCGGTAGGCGACCGACGCCGGGGAGGTGCGGGCCCAGGCCACCACCGGGGCGCGGCGTACGCCCATCTGCTCGACGACCGAGGCCATCGGGATCACGGTGCCCGCGACGTCTTCGTGTTCCTTCGGGAGTTGCTCGGACAGGTCGCGGTGCAGCCGGCGACGGCGGTCGACCATGGACAGGAACGCGAGCAGGTCTGGCGCAGGCCCCTTGGCCTCGGCGATGAACGACCGCAGCTGGTCGAGCGTGCGCACCGACAGGGGAGCGGGGATCAGCGGAGCGAGGACCAGGTCGGCGGCGCGCACGATGCCCTCGGACACGAGCGACACGCTCGGCGCACAGTCGAGTACGACGACGTCGTACTCGTCGGCCATGCTGTCGAGGAGCCGGCCGAGGCGGCGGGTCGGCTTCTTCTGCGCGTCCAGCAGCAGGTCGAGGTTGCGGTAGGAGAAGTCGGACGGCAGCAGGTCGAGGTTGTCGAAGTCACTCGCTTTGACGGCGTCGTGGAGGTCACGCTTGCCGGAGACGAGCGCCTCGCCGCCGCCCTTGACCTTGGGCCGGATCCGGAACAGGTACGTCGCACCGCCCTGCGGATCCAGGTCCCACAACAGGACCCGGTGTCCGCTCTCGGCGGCCAGCCAGGCCACGTTCGCCGCCGCGGTCGTCTTCCCGACTCCGCCCTTGATGCTGTACGACGCGATGATCCTCATCGGCTGGTCACCATCCTGGCGTAGAGACGCTGGTTGTGTTTCCGGTTGAACCGATGCCAGCGGTCCGCCACCTCGGCACGAGCGGCGTCCTGACGAAGCTGCAGGTGGTGTTCGAGGCGACCCATCGCCATCAACGTCGCCGGGGGCGTCCCGGCCTTGGCGAGTTCGACGGCGTACTGGTGGACGCTGGTGCGTTGGGCCTCGGCGTCCTGGAACTCGCCGAGGATGTCCTGCAAGAGCTTGAGCTCACTCACGGCCTCGCTTCGGGCGTCGGCGCCGTACAAGCTGGCGAAGAACTCGAGCAGGTAGCGCAGCTCCTTGCAGCGCTTACGGAGGTCGTGCACGGCTGCTGCCGGAGAGGTGTCGGTGATGGCGTCGCCGCGCTTGGCGACTCGCTTCCAGGCGCGGCTCAGCAGCTCGTCGGCGACCTCGATCACCGGGCGCTCGGCAGGCCCCGGGACCATCAGCTCACGGTGCCATCCGTCGAGCAGCGCGGCGAATCGTTCGGACCGCAGTGCGCGGTTCAGTACGTCGTGCGCCCTTGTGCAGTGCCGCGTGAGCTGCTCGCGGAACGGCTCGAGCTCGCTGGATGCGTTGACGTGGCTGACCAGGTCGTCGAAGCCGAGCAGGTACACGTCGAGATCACGACTCAACGAGGTCTGATCGGCGAGCCACTTGAGCTCGACGGCGTACCTCGCCCGGATGTCCTCGTCGATCGTTCCGTGCGCGAACTTCAGCACGGCTCGGGTACGGCGCACCGTGACCCGCAGATCGTGGAGGAACTCGGTGTCCAGTTGGCGAAGCGTGCCCTCGACGTTGTCGAGGACGATCTCTCGTAGTTGCGTGAGCGTGCCGGCGAACGCCTGGGTGGCCGGGATCCGCCGGGTGAACTCCAGGTCGGGCTTCGACCGGAAGCTGCGCGGATGGAGACCGGCGGCCCGGAAGACCGACTCGAAGAGCGGCTCCTTGGCCGGCCCGAACCCAGGGATGGCGTCCAGTGTCCGGCACACCCTGGCGGCGTCCTTGTCGTAGCCGCGGAGAGACTCGATCCTGGCTCGCAGGCCGACGGGCGCGCCGTCCCGGACTGCTGTGGGACCTTCGACGACGATCCGGGCGACGGTCTTCTCCTCGGGGCCGAGCACCGAGAGCACCTGAACAGGACCGCTCGCGACTACGCGCGGCAGCAGCGCCCGCATACCGATCAGTTCGAGGACCCGGTCTCGCGTCACACCGTCCGGAAGGGAGTGCGCGGTGACCGCTGTACGGCCGGTCGGCTGTCGGGAAATCCGCTGCCCTTCGACGTCGCTCAGCACGAGCCACGACTCGCGCTTCCGCACGTGGTGCTCGAGCAGCAGCCCTGCCCGGAACAGCCGCCAGTCATGCGTGTCGAACCAGACTCTGCGCTCGGTGTGGTGGACGTCGACGCGCACCTGCAGCGCGTCGGTCAGCACGTCGACGCACGAAGGCCCGACCGCCTCGTCGACCACGAACTCAGCCGCCACCTCGGCTCCCGGAAACGCGACGTGAACGATGAAATGAACGCAGGTATATCTCACTCCAGTGAACTACGGCATGCCCCTGTCGCGATGCGGGCGCGCGGACTACCGGTCTGCCGATATTGGAATCGCTGGTCTTCCGTCGAGCGCGTTGACTCGCGGCAACAGCTGGACCACAGGTCCGACCCATCCGCTGCCCGCACCGACTGGACCACCTACATCGCCGACAGGACAGCGAATGCCCAACACGAACGCGAGAAGTGGTATCCGGGCAACTCAGCTTGCAGCCCATTTCGGCAGTCCACAGCAGCTTTAGACTCGACCGCCTGGATAAGCCTCATAGTTCCCACATTCTGCCGTGATCTCGGCCGTCGCTTGCGCCGCGGTGAAGAAGTCGTCGGCCATCGGCGAGGTGCGCGACGCCGCCATCGCGACGAATACCTGGTCCGGCGCCAGATCTGGGACGGGAACGTAGCTGATGTCCGGACGTGAGTAGAACACGGTCTCCGAACGCCCCACGAATGAGATACCACGGCCGGCCGCGACGTGCTCGAGCTTCTCCTCCACCCCGCGCACCCGGAGCCCGGAGTCGGGGTGCGGGCGCCTGGTGGGCTGCGTGCTCGCGTCGGCATGCCAGACCAGCGGCTCACCGGCCAGGTCGGCCTCGGTGACCTCCTCCTTGCCGGCCAACCGGTGACCGGCGGGCAGCACCACCATGAGCGGCTCGGTGTAGAGCGGAGTCAGGCGTAGGCCGGTCTCGTCGATGGGCAGCCGCACATAGCCGACGTCGACGCGGCCGTCGAGCAGCATCAGGGCTTGGTCGTCCCATTCCATTCGCTGCACGTCGACGACCACGTCCGGATGCTGGGCCTCGAACTCCCGCGTCGCCGGGATGACCGGGATGCCGGCCCGAAAGCCGACCACCAGCCGCTGGCTGCCGCGGGCGGCTACGGACACCCGGCGCCGGACCGCGTGCGCGGAGGCAAGCAGCGGACCGGCGTCGTCCAGCAGTTGCCGGCCCGCGTCGGTCAGCGCGACGCCGTGGCTGTCCCTGGTGAACAGCGAGGCGCCGAGATCCTGTTCCAGCGCGCGGATCTGCCGACTGAGCACCGGCTGCGCGATGTGCAGCTCATCGGCGGCGCGGCCGAAGTGCAGCCTGTCGGCGACGGCGACGAAGTAGCGCAACTTGCGCAGGTCCAGATCCATGGAACCTCCCGGTACGGCGATGCCTCCAGGGTATCGCCACGGCTGAAAAGGGTCTTGGACACCCACTCGAACCAATGGCATCGTTCATGGGGCCCGAGCGAATTCGGTATGGGAATTCGGCATCGGGATTCGATAGCAGGACCCAAACCAGAGTGAGCAATCGAGCCCCGTCCATCACGTCATTCGACGGCGTTGACGACGGGTCTGGCGCATATCAGAACCGAACTCTTTTCGGATACCCATCAATTCAACGGAGTAATCGTGGGAAAGCTCGATGGCAAGGTAGCGGTGATCACCGGTGGATCCACCGGTATGGCACTGGCCGGCGCCAGACTGTTCGTCGAAGAAGGAGCGCACGTCTTCATCCAGGCCCGGAAGCAGGAAGCACTGGACGACGCGGTCAAGCTGATCGGCCGCAACGTCACCGCCGTCCAGGGGGACGCGGCCGAACTGGACGACCTGGATCGCTTGTACGACACCGTCAAGCGGGAGAAGGGCTCGATCGACGTGCTGTGGGCCAGCGCCGGGATGGGCGAACCCGCCGTCCTCGGCGAGATCACCGAGGAACAGTTCCACCGCGCCTTCTGGCTCAACGCGCGCGGCACCCTGTTCACCGTGCAGAAGGCACTGCCGCTGATCAACGACAACGGCTCGATCTTCATGACCGGATCCAACGCCTCCCTCGGCGCCTTCCCCGGCTGGAGCCTCTACGCGGGAAGCAAAGCCGTCCAGCAGGCCTGGGCCCGCGTCTGGCTCAACGAACTGCGCGACCGCAAGATCCGGGTCAACGTCCTGACCCCCGGCCAGGTCGCCACCGCCAAACAGGAAGAACTGTTCGACGAGGCAACCAAGGCCGCATTCGAGTCCCTCATCCCCCGCGGAACGATGGGCCGCCCCGAAGAAATCGCCACCGTCGCCCTGTTCCTCGCCTCCGACGACTCCAGCTACGTCAACGGCCTGGAACTGGTCACCGACGGCGGCACCACCGCCATCTGAACCACACACCAGGAACGCCGCGGGCACACCACCACAACAAGAGAGCACACCTCATGGGCAGCATCACCATCATCGGTACGGGGAACATGGCCCGTACCATCGGCACGCTCGCGGTGGCGGGCGGCACCACCGTCGAGGTCATGGGACGCGATCAGTCCAAGGCCGATGACCTGGCCAAGGCTCTGGGCGGCGGCGCGACGACGGGCAAGTGGGGCGCCGTCCCGGCCGGGGACATCGTCATCACAGCCCTGTTGTACGACGGTGTCGTTCCGGTCGTCGCCGAGTACGGAGACGCCCTCGCGGGCAAGGTCATCGTCGACATCAGCAACCCCTTCAACGCCACGTTCGACGGACTTGCCCACAGCGAGGAGACCTCGATCGCGCAGGAAGTCGCCAAGGTCGCCCCGGCCGGCGCCAGCGTGGTGAAGGCATTCAACACCATCTTCCGGAATGTCCTGGAGAAGGGACGGCCCAACGTCTTCATCGCTGGCGACAATGCGCGGGCCAAGGCGGGCGTGGCGGCATTCATCGAGAGCCTCGGACTCCGCCCGCTGGACGTCGGCGGCCTGAAAATGGCGCACTGGCTGGAGGGAATGGGCGTGGTCACGGTGGGCCTGGCCGGCAACGGGGTTGGCCACTGGGACTTCGCCCTCGGCGTGAACGAATTTACCGGCTGAGCCCCCGGGCGCCGAGCAGTCGGCGAACAAGGCGCCGTGCGCCCTGACAATGGCTGACGGATCACTGACTCGCTCAACCGTCAACAACGACGGGGTGGGCATGCCGTTCGATTCAGACTAGAGAAAAAGAGTACTCACCCATGAGCAGCATCAGTTTCATCGGCGTCGGGGCCATGGCCCGCGCCATTGCCACTCGCGTGGTTGCGGGCGGCAACTCCGTCGAGATCATCGGCCGCGACGCCGCCAAGGCCAAGGGCCTGGCTGCCGCGCTCGGCAGCGGGGCCACGGCTGGGACATTCGGCACCGTCCCTGCTGGCGACGTCGTCGTCCTCGCCGTGCCGTACACCAGCGCCGTGCCGGTCGTCGCCCAGTACGGGGATGCACTGGCCGGCAAGGTCATCATCGACATCTCCAACTCCTTCAACGCCGACGCCACCGAGCTTGTCATCCCTGACGGCACTTCCGGTGCGCAGGAGATCGCCAAGGCCGCCCCAGCGAGCGCGCACGTCGTGAAGGCGTTCAACACCGTCTTCGGCCACGTCCTGGCCCAGGGGCGTCGGTCGGACGTGTTCTTCGCCGGAGACGACGCGCAGGCCAAGGCCAGCGTGTCGGCGTTCATCGAGAGCCTCGGACTGCGTCCCCTCGATGTCGGTGGCCTGGAGATGGCCCGCTGGCTCGAAGGGGTCGGTCCGCTGCTGATGGGCCTGGCCCGCCACGGCGCGGGGAGCTTCGACGTCGCCCTCAGCGTCGACCTCCCCGACTGAGGGCACTCGCACCGCCACTTCTTCCGCCGCATCACTCATAAGGAGCAGTAGCTTGCGCGTTTTCGTCACTGGTGGGACCGGCCATTCCGGTTCGTACATCATCTCCGACCTCATCGCCGCCGGGCACGAGGTCACCGGCCTGGCCCGGTCGGACACGGCCGCAGCGGCGCTGTCCGCCCTCGGCGCGAAGACGCGCCGCGGCGACCTCCAGGACCTCGACGGGCTCAAGGAGGCAGCCGCCGACTCCGACGGCGTCATCCGAGGCGCTGGTCGAGAGTGATTCCGCCGGCATCGCTGACGGCGTCCGAGGCGCGTGGCATGCTGGCGAGCATGTGCGGTCGATACGCGTCGGCGGCCAGCCGTGCCGATCTGCTCGACGCCTGGCGAGGACGCTGACCCGGTGCGGCAAGTGCGGGCGAGGGGAGAGATCAGGTGCCCAGGATGAGGACGTCGACCGCTTTCGGGGTCGACATCGGCGGCAGCGGGATCAAGGGCGCCATCGTCGACCTGGAGAAGGGCGACCTGGCCACGGAGCGGGTGAAGTACCTGACGCCCGATCCGTCCACCCCGGAGCCCGTCGCCGCGGTCGTGGCCCGGCTGGTCAAGGAGGCCGGGTGGACCGGTGAGCTGGGCGCGACGTTCCCGGCCGTCATCAAGAACGGGGTGGCCAAGACCGCCGCGAACGTCGACACGAGCTGGATCGGGACCGACGTCGACGAGGTCCTCACCGACATCACCCGCTGCGAGGTGACCGTGCTCAACGATGCCGACGCGGCCGGCATCGCCGAGGCCCGGTTCGGCGCGGCCAAAGGCGTCGACGGCGTGGTCATCCTGCTCACCTTCGGCACCGGTATCGGCAGCGCGCTGCTGCTCGACGGCCAGCTCGTGCCCAATACCGAGCTCGGTCACCTCGAGCTGGACGGGTACGACGCGGAGACGAAGGCCTCCTCGGCGGCGAAGGACAACGAGGGCCTGTCGTTCAAGCAGTGGGCCAAGCGGGTGCAGCGATACCTTCGGCACGTGGAGAACCTGTTCACCCCCGACCTGTTCGTGGTCGGCGGCGGGGTCAGCAAGCACGCCGACAAGTGGGTGCCGCTACTCGAGCTCTCCACTCCGGTGAAGCCGGCTCAGCTGCTCAACAACGCCGGCATCGTCGGCGCGGCGATGGCCGCGCACGAGAAGTTCACCGCGTAGGCCGACTACAACGCGGCGCCGGCATCGGCGGTCATCCTGGACCAGATCCCGGTCACTGTGCTCGTCGTACTAGGCGAGCTCGGCTTGGTCGTATCCGGGTGCGGCTCCTCATCACCGGCGGCCGGCCCGGAGTCGCGCTCGGCGTGCTGGGCGCTCTTGCGGCGGCAATGCTCGGCTTTCTGGACTTCTTCGCCATCCCGCCTCGGACACGGGCCTTTCGTACCGCGGCGGTGCACATGTCGCTGAACCTCGCCGTGACGACGTCGTAGACCGTCAGCTACCTGCTCCGGCACCGCGCCACGGCTCGGGTGGGCTCCAACGGCGGCGTTCAGGCTGCCCGAGGCGGCACCGAGCGCTCCAGCCGATTCGCGCCCGGGCTGGTCTTCGGCCACTTCGCGCTCGCGGCGACAGGCTTGATCCTCTGGATCGTCTACGTGATCGCCGACACCGAGGCACTGACTTGGGTGGCGTTCGTGTTCCTGATCGCCGTCGCCGTCCTGGGGGATTTACTGTTCCTGCGCTGGCGCAGCGGGCGATCGTCGAGCACGGTCGAGTCCAGTCTGCCCAAGCCTGTCGTGTACACCCACGGCTTGTTCGCTGTGACGACCATCGTGCTGGTCCTACTCACCGCCCTCGGCGTCGGGGAGAGCTGAACCCAGTCGACCAGGTCAGCGCGCGCCGATGAGGTCGCTGATCCCGATCGGTCAACGCAGCGCCACCCCGTACGCCGGTCACCGTACGCACGCCCGCACCGAGGCCTCGGGTTCAGTCGCCGAGAGCGCGACGGCTGGATGGGTGGCCGGAGCCGGCGTCTGGGCGGCGGCCGTCGCGGTCGGGGGACTCGGACCATCCTGGCGCTGCCCCGTGACCAGGTGTCTGGGGACCGCGTAGCGGCGTACTCGCGCTGAGTCCGGCGTCGATGCTCCGGCGTAGATCCTGATTGGCCTGCCAGTACCTGGTCAGTTCGTCGGCCATCTTCCCGCTGGCGCGGGCGGCCATCAGACCGGCGAGTTCGGACATTTGGATGTCTTGGGGATCGGCGGGGTCGAATCCGTGAATCGCGGCGAACGCGGGCTGCATCGCTTCCGCGATCGCCTGGACCGAGCCCTCGCGGGCCTGTGCCGGCGCCAGGCTCGCCAGTTTCTGGTCGTAGAGCAGGCCGGCGGCCACGGAGAACTTGTTCTCGGCGTTCACGACCGCCATCTGGCGGATGACCTCCCGGCCCGAGTGCCCACTCGCGTCCCCTATCTCCTCGGCGAAGGTTTCGACCGCCGGCACGTACTCGCCGTACGCCGGCTCGGTCCGCTCGCGGCTGATGCCGGGGGCGACCGCTTCCAGATCGAGTGCCTTGATGTATTCGTTCAGGTTCTGCTGGGTGGCGATTTCGGTGGTGGCTTCCTCGAGGATCACGTTCGCCGGCTCCTGATAGGCATCGGCTCCCATACCGTGGGAGGTTCCGGCCGCGGCCAGCAGGTGGATGTTCTCGTGCAGGACGACCCGCAGCGCCTCCCGGTACCGGCGGAGCGTGGCTTCGTCGTGGCGTTGACCGGCGGTGTCGAACATCTCCCGGAGGTCGTTGATCACCCGGTCGGGGTGGAGCTTGATCGTGTGGTCCCAGGTGACCAGCCCACTGCGCGGATCGTCGAGCGGGAGCATCTCGACGCTGCGGTTCCACGACGTGTGGTGCGCGTCGAGGACCTGCACCGCAGCCGTCGCCTGCTCCTTGAGCAGCTCGTCATACGTCCTGGCCACAACGATCACCTCCGCGCTTCAGCGGTCGCTCGGTCACCTCGCCGGGTGGGGGAGCGGTGCGGTCAGTCGCGTGGCTCGGAGGCGGTGATCTGCAAGGACTCGGCGAGCATCCCCAGGGACTCGGTCAGGCGGCGGATCTGGCTCTGTTCTTCGCGATCGGCGCCGTCGGCGATACGTCCGATCTCGTCCATGCCGGCGCGGAGCTGGTCGATGCGCTGCTGGAGGGTGCCCTTCGCATTGCGTGCGCGGCGGTGAATCTGGATCGCGGTGGTCATGCTCTCGGACGCGGTGGGCCGGTGTTGCGCCAGGATCGTGTCCAGTTTCGAGACGAGCCGGTGGGCGTTGTCCTGGTCCGAGGCGGGCTCGATCTCGTCGGCCAAGGCACGCAGTCGCTCGACCTCGACCGCGAACTCCGCAGGCGGCATCGACAACCCACGGTTCAGCACCCCGTCGTACTCGACATCAAAGGTCGTGAAGTCCACGGTCGCAGTATCCCAAGCCCAGGCGTTCATCGCGCTCCACAGCACCGGCACCCCCCGGTGTGGATCGATCGTTCGGCACCCTTCCCCGGGGGCCTACGGTCGGCGTGATCGAGCCGTTGCGGGGGTCGAGGTCGGGCGTTCGGGCTCGGTGTCGGCTAGGTCGCCTGGGGGGCGAATGCGTGCTCGCCGGCGGGCCAGATGGTCCAGCCGCGTGCGTTCAGCACCGGCCATAGCCGATGGCCGCAGTGTCGGCACAGGTAAAGCTCGCCGGCGCGCTCGGTGCGGTACGCCGCGCGAACCGCCGCGCGGACTGGCGGTCCGCACCGGTCACAGGTCTCGTTCATGCCTTTACTGTCGCGCATAGCGGTGCGTGTCGTCCCCCGGGGGTCGGCCGGTCGCGGACCGTGAGCGTCGTACTGAATCGACCGGAAGTGTCGAATCCGGGCGAGCTTGTTCGTAGCTAGGGTCAGAGGCCGTCCACGAGGGCGGTGTCACGACCAGAGGAGACGCCGATGGTGTCGCACCCACGGGCCAAGGTCCACCGCATGTTCGAGCTCGTCGAGCCGATCGCCACCGTCACCTTCTCCGAGGTGCCGAACGACGCGTTCCTGGCCGTCGGCATGCGCAACTACTGGGACGGATATTTCGCGGGCCGGGCCGCGCCGCTGGGGCCGGCACCGGCCGGGGTGGTGCACGCGATCTTCTACAACTTCGCCGACGGCGAGGTGGCGCGCCACATCCCGTGGGTCTGGGGGAAGATCACCCCGGAGGAGGCGATCGCCGTGCGCGAGCGAGGCAGCGCCGCCGCGCTGCGGCAGATGATCGGGGAGCTCGCCGACTCACCCGGTCTGGTGCGGGTGGCCGACCTCGCCACCCGAGCAGCGGTCAGCGCGCCGACCGAGGGCCGAGCACTGTACGCCGGGCTCCGGGCGCTCGACGTCCCCAAGCAGCCGGTAGCCAGGCTCTGGCACGCGGCGACACTGCTGCGGGAGCACCGCGGGGACGGCCACAACGTCGCCCTCGTCGCCCACGGCATCGGCGGCTCGGAGGCCCACGTCCTGATGGCGCTCTCCCTCGGAATGAGGGCAGAGGAGTTCGGCCGTATCCACCACCTACCCAAGGCACAGCTGGCCGCTGTCGTCGACGGCCTGCGCGACCGCGGCCTCGTGGACGCCGCCGGCGGGTTCACCGACACCGGCCGGGGGACCAAAGAGCGGATCGAGGCTCTCACCGACGAGCTGGCGGCGCCGGCGTACGACGTGCTCAGCGCGGACGAGCTCGACGAGCTGGTCGCGGGGCTCGAGCCGATCGCCGCCGCGGTATCGGCCGCTGACGACTGAGGGTCTGAGTCGACCTTAGAGCCATCCTCGGCAACCGGCGCTCGCAGCCTCGTCGACGCCGTGTGGCGGGGGCGCCGGGTGCGTGGGCCTTCTCACGCTGGCGCCTCGTCGAATGCGATCGCGGCGATCGTCGCCGGATCGTTCTCGGCGACCTGTTGCAGAAGGGCGCGGGCCGTCTCGACCTGGGTCGCGTCGAAGAGGCTGAACACCCGACGGGTCGCCGTGCCGATCCGGTCGCTGACCGACGCGTAGCGCTCGGCCCCTGCTGCGTCTGGCGAACCAGCGCTGGTCCACGGAGATGGACGCTGAGCTCGAGAAGCTCGGTGTCCGCGACCTCACTGCAGCACACGCACGAGTGATCCCGTTCGTACCGCCTCAGGGCATCAGCGTCCAGTCGCTCGCGACCAAGGCCAACGTGCGCAAGCAGACGATGGCCCGCAGCGTCGAACAACTGATCACGGTCGGCCTGGTCGAGCGCCGTCCAGACCCCAACGACGGGCGCGCCTGGCTCGTCGTACTCACCGGGGCCGGGCTTGCGATCCGACCGATGTCTCACAAGGCGGGCGGCCGAGTCGAGCGCACCTGGGCCGACCAGCTCGGCGAGGACCGACTGGAGGTTCTCCGGGCGGCGCTGATCGAATTGGTCGGGTACGACGCAGGGGATCCAATTGGGTAGGCGCCGTCGACTCGATGCCCAGGCTGACCGGAACCGGAGCACTCGCACGGCGCGATGCTGCGCGGCTCGCTCGGGGTCATCCTGCTCTGTCGCTGTTCCGTGGAAGGCTGACAAACGTCGCGCATTGAAGGGTGGCCGGGTGCAAGAGACGCCCGCTTGGTCGGTGGGCTCAGTACGCTCGGCTTATGGCAGGTGGCAAGGGGCAGAGCCAGTTGGCGAAGAACCTGATCAAGTACGGCGTGCGGTACGGGCCGTTGGCGGTCGAGGCGATCAGGCATGGGCGCGAACCGGCTCAGCAGGCGATGCAGGCCGCGCTGGCGAAGCGGTCGGCGCGGAAGAAGGCGCTCGAACACGCGCTCACTGTCCGCGAGGGCTCCTTGCTCAAGGTCATCAAGGACGGCCAGGCCATCTTCTTCGTCTTCTCCGGCGACGCCATCGTCACCACCTACCCGCCGGTGCCGCAGAACACCTACCCGGAGCTCCTCCGCCACGCCGACCTGGACAAACGCGAACCCGCCGTCGTCCTCGCGGCCCGCAAGCCGAAGATCGCCCCGCACCTGCCCAAGATCCGGCGCCCGCGCTGAAGGTTGACGCGGGCGTAACATTCCGGACCCGACGGGGCAACAGGCGGAACGCACAGTGGAAGGACGTTTCCACGAGGGAGGGCGTCCGCATGCTCTGGAAGATCAGGACCGAACTCGCCGACCGGCCCGGTGCCCTGGCCGAACTCGCTGCACGGTGTGGTGCGGACGACATCAACATCCTCAGCCTCGAGGTGTTCACCGCCGAGTCCGGCGCCGTCGACGAACTGGTGGTCTCCACCGGGGTCGGCTGGACCGCGGACGACCTGACCGCCCTCGCGGCCGAAGCCGGGTGCATGCGTACGACGGTCCGCGCGTGCCAGGCCGACGTACTGAGTGATGCGCCGACCCGCTACCTGCGCGCCGTACTGCGGCTGATCGACGACCCGCTGTCGGTGGACGAGGAACTCGGCAACCTGCAGGGGTTCGAGGAGTACACGCCCGCCGAGTGGGCCCGGGCCGACGTGCTCGTGGAGATCGCGGGCCGGCTCGCTGAGCGGTTCGAGGGGTCCGTGGTCGAGGGCCCGCGGCCGGGCAGCGGCGTACCCGAGTTGCGGAAGGCGAGCGTCGAGGACGCCGAGGCTGTCGTCGATATGCACGAGCGGTGCTCGTACGAGAGCCGCACCCGGCGCTACCACGTGCCGATGCCGAAGCTGACCACCCGGACCGCGCGGCACCTGTCCGCGCCGGCCGGTGGCGTTTCGGTCGTCGCCGCCGTCGGTGACGCCGTGATCGGGATGGCGACGGCCGCGCCGTGGGAGGAGCTCGGCAGTACGACGATGGAGGTCGCCGTACTCGTCGAGGACGGCTGGCAGGGGCAGGGCCTGGGGCTGCGGCTGCTGCGCCAGGTGGTCGTCGACGCGCGGGCGCTCGGTGCCGACCGGGTCGTGTGCATGGTGCAGCCGGAGAACCACGCGATGCTGCGGACGCTCGAGCGGCTGCGGATGCGATCCAGGGTGATCCGGGACGGTGACAGCCTGATGGTGACCGTCGCCCTGTCCGACCAGAGCCTGTCGCATGCGGTGGATCGGCCGCCGGTGCAATATCGTCAGGGACGTGCCACCCCTCCCCACCGGTCGCAACCCACACGGTCTGCTGGTCAACCTGCCCGCGAGCACGCGCTCGCCGCTCTTTCAGCTCTTCAGCCGCTTCCTGGTGGCCTTGGGGCTGCTGACCGTGATGGTGCTGATCGTGGTGGTCGACCGTGACGGCTACAAGGACAGCTACGACGGTCATGTCGACCTGATCGACAGCATCTACTACGCCACTGTCACGCTCACCACGACCGGGTACGGCGACATCACTCCGGTGACGCCCACTGCCCGGCTGGTGAACGCCTTCATCGTCACACCGCTGCGCATCGCGTTCCTGGTGGTATTGGTCGGTACGACACTGGAAGTCCTGGCCAACGAGGGTCGCCGGATCATGCGGGACACACGATGGAGGAAGCGCATGAAGGACCACACCGTCGTCGTCGGCTACGGCACCAAGGGCCGGTCAGCCGTACAGACGCTGATCAGCAACGGGGTCGCACGCGACAGCATCGTGGTGATCGACCCGCGGGCACAGGCGATCGGTGACGCGGGCAACGATCAGATGGCCGCCTTCCACGGCGACGCAACGAACCGCACGGTGCTACGCCGGGCCGAGGTGATGACGGCCCGCGAGGTGATCGTGACGACCGACCGTGACGACTCGGCGGTCCTCGTCACGCTGGCGGTGCGGCAACTGAACCCCAACGCGCACGTCGTGGTCGCGGTCCGCGAGGAGGACAACGTTCCGCTGCTGCGGCAGAGCGGCGCCGACGCGGTCGTCACGTCGTCCGAGGCGGTCGGCCGGCTGCTCGGCCTGACCTCGGTCAGCCCGAACCTCGGCGAGGTGATGGAGGACCTGCTCACGTACGGCGAGGGCCTCGAGGTGGCCGAACGCCCGGTGCTGGGCCGCGAGGTCGGCAAGCCGCCGTCCGCCGTACCCGACCGCGTCGTCTCCGTCGTCCGCGACGGCAAGGTGCACCGCTACTACGACTCCAACGTCTCGGTTCTGGCCGCCGGCGACAAGCTCATCGTCGTCCGCCCCGCCAAGGAAACCCCCTGGGCCGAACGCCCCGGCGCCGACGACGGCGACGAATGACCTCTTCCACTCCGGGCGTCCGAGTGCTTATCTCGGACCAGGCGGCGCGTTCGAGACCGCCCCTAGGGGTGAGGCGTGATGTGGTGGAACAGGCAGGTTGGCGGCGTCGCGATCGCGGCGATGGCGTGTGCGGGGCTGACCGGGGCACAGAGCCAGGCGGCTGCGCCGGGCAACGAGTGGATCGGCCCGTGCGTTTCCGCGGACAGCGTTGTGCAGGCGCGGGGCGGGCCCCGCGAGCCTGATCTCGGGCAGGTCGCACAGGACCTGCCGGCCGCGGCGAAGGGCAAGGCGAAGCCGGGGTTCAAGGCCACTGTGCCGGTCTATTTCCATGTGGTCACGGACGGTTCGCTCGGCTCCCTGACGATGGCGCAGATCAACGCGCAGATCGCCGTACTGAACAACACCTACGCCGGTGGTGAAGGCGGAGCCAAGACCGGGTTCAGCTTCCGGCTGGCCGGCGTCACGCGGACCAACAACGCCGCGTGGTTCGCCGCAGGCCCGGGTGGCACCGATGAGCACAGCATGAAGCAGGCGCTGCACACCGGCGGGCCGGGTGACCTGAACCTGTACTCGACGACCGCGGGCGACTTCCTCGGTTGGGCCTACCTGCCAGACATCGTGACCAAGCCGGGCCAGGCATACCTCGACGGCGTGGTCATCGACTGGGAGTCGTTCCTCGGTACGTCGACGACGTACGCAGGCCGCTACGACCAGGGTGAGACATCGACTCACGAGGTCGGGCACTGGCTGAACCTCGAGCACACCTTCTTCGGCGGCTGCAACGCGAAGGGCGACTTCGTCGACGACACCCCGAAGGAGAAGACACCGACGTCCGGATGCCCGGCAGGCAAGGACACCTGCCAGGCGCCCGGTCTGGACCCGATCCACAACTACATGGACTACTCGTTCGACTCCTGCTACACGGAGTTCACTCCCGGTCAGTCCCAGCGGATGGCAGACGCCTGGCTCCTGTACCGCGCCTGATCGCTACTCCCGGACCGTGACCCCGCTGACGGGTCACGGTCCGGTTGCGTGTGGTGGTCGTTGCCCGCCCGAGGTTGACCGAGAGGCGACGGCGTTCTAATGTCTGGCGTGTAAACGATTACAAGAACGATTACAGGAGGCGGGCGTGAGTCGTCCGACGATCGCGGGGGTGGCTCGGGCAGCCGGGGTCTCGGTGGCGTCGGTGTCACGGGTGCTGAACGGGCTGCCGGCGACCGAGGAGATGGTCGAGCGGGTGCAGCGGGCGGTCGAGGAGCTCGCCTACGTGCCGGATTCGCGGGCGCGGTCGCTGAAGGTCGGGCGGACGTTCCAGCTGACGCTCGCGGTCGCCGATGTCGGTAACCCCGTCTACGTGACGATGATGCGAGCGGTCGAGGAGGTCGTGTCCGCGGCTGGTTATCGGCTGGTCGTCACGACGACCGGGCCGGATGTGGTGGACGAGGTCGCGCTGGTCCGGGGGATGGCGCGCGGGTACGCCGATGGCCTGGTGATCAGCCCGCTCCGCGTCGACGAGGACCTGATCAAGTCGATCCGCGAGTGTGAGGTGCCGGTGGTTGTCGCCGGTAACGTCCCCGCCAAAGCCGGCGTCGACACGGTCCGCGCGAACTCCCCGAAGGGCATCCTGCTGGCGGTCGAGCACCTCACCGCTCGAGGACGCGAGCGGATCGCCTTCGTCAACGGACCCGCCGACACCGTGCCTGGTACGGCGCGGGCGAAAGGCTTCGCCGACGCGATGAAAGAGTTCGGGCTCGAGTCGGCGGGGGAGATCGAGGCCGCCGACTTCACCTTCGCCGCTGGACGGGACGCGGGGAAGAAGCTGTTCAAGAAGAACCGTCCCACCGCGGTCATCTGCGCCAACGACCTGCTCGCCGTCGGCGTCATGCACGAACTCGCCGCCTACGGACTCGAGGTCCCGAAGGACGTTGCGGTGATCGGGATGGACGACAGCGAACTCGCCGAGCAGAGCTTCCCGCCACTCACGAGTGTGAACCTCGGGTCGGCTGAGCGGGGGAGGCGGGCGGCTGAGTTGCTCCTGGCAAGGATCGAGGACAACACGAGGACCCCGCGCCGGATCGTCGTACAGCCGAGATTGAGTGTCCGGAGGTCCACCCCATGACTGTGCTTTTGGCCGGGCCTTCGGCGCCGGCATGGTCATGGGGCTTGGTCTCCCGGCCTTCCCTCGTCGCTCCAGTCGCTTCGCTCCCTACACTCCTCAGTCCAGGCCGGGAGGCCCCATGACCGCGACCGTGACGGCGCCTGCGCCGACGCCGGTACGCAGCACCGGGAAGCCGAAGCAGAATCGGGAAGCGATCTTTCTGTTCCTGCCTGCGTTGCTGCCGGTCCTGCTGCTTAGCGTCTACCCGCTGATCCGCGGGATCGCGCTCGGCTTCACCGACGCGCGTGCCGGGCTCAACGTCGACACCAACTTCATCGGTTTCGGCAACTTCTCCAAGCTCCTGCACAACGGCCTGTTCTGGGACTCGTTCCGGATCGGCGTGATCTGGACCCTGTCGGTCACGATCCTGCAGTTCGTCGCGGCGCTCGGACTCGCCCTGCTGCTCAACACGAACATCCGCTTCCGCGGTGTCGCCCGTACGCTCGCACTGATCCCGTGGGCGATGCCCCCGGTGGTCGTCGCCATCATGTGGCGCCTGCTGCTGCACCCGACCAACGGCCCGGTCAACGAGATCCTGCAGAAGCTGCACCTGACCGACCACCCGGTCAACTTCCTCGGCGACTTCAGTACGGCGCTGCCGGCCGTGATCGTGGTCGGGATCTGGGTCGGCATGCCGATGACCACGGTGACCCTGCTGGCCGGACTGCAAGGCATCGACCGCTCGCTGTACGAGGCGGCCGCGGTGGACGGCGCGAGCGCGTGGAGCCAGTTCTGGAACATCACGCTGCCGCAGCTGAAGACCGTGATCGTCGCGATCACCAGCCTGGACCTGATCTGGAACTTCAACTCGTTCGGCCTGGTCTACGTGCTGACCGCGGGTGGCCCGGGCGGCAAGACGATGCTGCCGATGCTGTTCGCCTACAACGAGGCGTTCCGGTACGGGAACTTCGGAATGGCCGCCGCGATGGGTGACGTGATGGTCGTGATCATCATCCTGTTCCTGTTCTTCTACCTGCGGAACCGGCTGAGGAGCGAAGCATGAGAACGCGACCGGCCGCCCGCTTCCTGCAGTACGTCGCCGTCGTCTGCTACCTGGTCTTCCTCGGCTTCCCGCTGCTCTGGCTGATCTCCAGCTCGCTGAAGTCGCCGCAGGAGTTCGCCAGCATCACGCCGTCGATCCTGCCCAAGAACGTCGACTTCTCGAACTACAGCGACGCTCTGAACGAGCAGGGCCTGGTCCGCGGGCTGATGAACAGCCTGCAGATCTCGATCGCCAGCACGATCCTGGTGCTGATCGTGGCGCTGCCGGTGTCGTACGCGCTGGCCCGGTTTCGCAGCCGGCTGCGGCCGGCCACGAACGGGTGGATCCTGGTCAGCCAGGTGTTCCCGGTGATCCTGATCGTGATCCCGCTGTTCATGATCCTGCGGCCGCTGCACCTGACCAACACGATCCCCGGCGTGGTGATCGTGTACATGGTCTGGTCGCTGCCGTTCGCGCTGTGGATGCTGCAGGGGTACGTCGCGGCCGTGCCGCGCGAACTGGAAGAGGCCGCGTCGGTGGATGGCGCGAGCCGGGTCCGCACGATCGTGTCGATCGTGATGCCGTTGCTGCGGCCCGGGCTGATCGCGACCGCGATGTTCACCTTCATCTCGGCGTGGAACGAGTTCTTCTTCGCTCTGGTCCTGCTCCAGGACCCCCAACTCAAGACGCTGCCGCTGGTCCTCGCCCGCTTCGTCGGGGCCGAGGGGCAGGTGCAGTTCGGTCCCCTGGCAGCGGCGTCGGTCCTCGCGACCGTCCCGAGCCTGATCTTCTTCGCCTTCCTCCAACGCCGGTTGACGTCCGGTCTGTTGAGCGGCGCAGTCAAGGGCTAGCCCCATCCCCTGAGGAGAGACACATGAAGAAAGCAGTAACCGCCCTGATGGCGGCGGGTGCACTGGTGGCGCTCGCGGCCTGTGGGAGCAACAGTGACGACAGCTCCGGTGACTCGGGGTCGTCGAACGAGAAGGTGACGCTGAAGTTCCAGAGCCTCGCCTTCCAGAAGACCACCGTCGACGCGACCAAGAAGATCGTCGCGGACTGGAACGCCGCCAACCCGAACATCCAGGTCGAGTACGTCCAGGGCAGCTGGGATTCGGTCCACGACCAGCTGGTCACCCAGTTCCAGGGCGGGACCGCGCCGGACATCATCCACGACGAGTCCGCCGACATCACCGGCTTCATCAACCAGGGCTACCTCGCCGACCTCTCGCCGTACCTGAGCCAGGAGACCAAGGACGCCGTCTCCCAGGGTGTCTGGGACAGCGTGTCGAACGACGGCAAGGTGTACGCCGCTCCGACGCTGCTGCAGTCGTACGTCGTGTTCGCCAACTCCGCGCTGCTCAAGCAGGCCGGGATCACGGCGACCGGTGACTCGCTCAGCTGGGACGACCTGGCCGCGGACGCGAAGAAACTGACCGCGAGTGGCAAGTACGGCCTCGGCTGGGGTCTGAAGAGCCCGACCGCGACCGTGCTGAACCTGGGCATGAACTTCGACGCGCAGTTCTTCGAGGGCACCGGCAAGGACGCGACGGCGAAGATCGGCGACCCCGAGCTCGAGGTGCCGAAGCGGATCCACGACATGGCCTACACCGACAAGTCGATCGACCCGACGTCGCTGACCCAGAGCAGCTCCGACGTGCTGCCCGGGTTCTACGCCGGCAAGTACGCGATGGTTGTCGGAGGCAACTTCGCCGCCCAGCAGATCCTCGAGGAGGCGCCGAAGGGCTTCCAGTGGGAGGTGCTGCCGCCGCTGAAGGGCACCGGCACCAAGCAGGCGGCGAACCCGCAGACCCTGTCGGTGCCGGCCGAGAGCAAGCACATCAAGCAGTCCGCGCAGTTCATCGACTACTACATGAAGGCCGAGAACCTGGCCGCGGTCGGTCAGGGTGACTGGCTGATCCCGACCAGCCAGGGCGCCCGGGACGCGATCCTGAAGGCGACCGGCGGCAAGAACGGCTGGGAGCAGACGCTGGCCAGTGGCAACGACCTGACCAAGGCGCCGTTCCAGAGCGTGGAGAACTACCCGAAGTGGAAGGACCAGATCGCGACGCCGGCGCTGCAGGAGTACCTGGCGAACAAGACCGATCTGGCCGCGCTGGGCAAGAAGCTGAGTGACGGATGGGGTCAGGTCAACCAGTGACGTCCTTGCTGGAACAGAAGTCAACGGGTGCCCTCGTCGGCTCCGCGGTCGGTGACGCGATCGGTGGGGCCGTCGAGGGCTGGACGCCGGAGGCGATCCGGGAGCGGCACGGCGGCTGGGTGACCGGCATCGTCGGTCCGTGGTACGACGACTGGCGCACGGCCCGGCCGATCGCGCCGTACCACAAGGGCGACGGGCACATCACCGACGACACCTTGATGACGCACGCGCTGGTCGAGGTGTACGACGAACGCCGGACGCACCTGGATGCCTACGCGATCGCCGACGTCCTGGTGCCGAAGATGGTGAACGGGCGCCGGTGGGTGCCCGAGTTGGAGACCGACGCGCTGTTGCTACAGCGGGTGTTCCTGGCCGAGAAGTGGCTGGTCGCCCGGTTGCACTACGGGCACGTCGATCCGCGCGAGGCCGGCGTCGGCAACATCGTCAACTGCGGTGCGGCGATGTACGTGGCGCCGGTCGGCGTCGCCAACGCGGGCGACCCGGAAGGGGCGTACGCCGAGGCGATCGACCTGGCCGGTGCGCATCAGTCGAGTTACGGGCGGGAGGCGGCCGGCGTGTTCGCGGCCGCCGTCGCCGCCGCGATGGCGCCGGGGGCAACGGCCGCCTCGGCGGTCGGCGCGGCGCTGGCCCTGGCCAAGGACGGCACTCGGAGGGCCGTCGAGGCGGTCGTTGCGGCGGCGGACGGTGTGACGGAGTGGGAGCAGGCGATTCCCCTGCTGCGCAAGGCGATCGAGCCCTACGACACGGTCGGGCCAGACTACCGCGACCAGTCCCTGGACGCCCGGCGGCCGAGCCGGACCAAGGCGATCGAGGAGCTGCCGGTCGCGCTCGGGTTCGTCCTGGTGTCGGAGGGCGACGTACGCCGGGCAGTCCTCGGCGGCACGAACTACGGCCGGGACGCGGACTCGATCGCGTCGATGGCCGGCGCGATCACGGGTGCTCTCAACGGACTGAGCGGCGTACCGGCGGACTGGGCGGCGGACATCGCCCAGGCGAGCAAGACCGATCTGCAGCGACCGGGCCGAGTGATGGCCTCGGTGGCTCTGGACATCCGAGCGGCCGACGCGAAGCGGTGGGCGACGCGCACGGCCGCGCTGGATGACCTGGTGTGATGTCAGTTGACCGGGGCGGTGGGGTGGGAGAAGTATCAAGCGCTGTATGCTTGGAGTTCGACGATGCGGGAGTAGCCGTGGTCGTTGGAGTCGCGGATGACGAGCTGGACGGCGTCGACCGCGCGGGGCTCGAAGCTGACGGTGACCTTGCCGAGTACGTTGCCACGGATCTCGCCGACGGTCGTCCAGGTGCTGTCGGCGCGGACCCGTACGTCGAAGTCACGGATCCCCATCATCGCCGCCGGGTAGGTGGTCGAGTCGAGGGTCTGCAGGACGACTCGGCCGACGGTGGTCGGCGTGATGAAGTCGACGCCGTAGGTGTCGGGGAAGACGCCCTTGGTGTTGTCGTGCCAGCCGCTCGCACCCCACTGCGCGGAGTCGGCGTTGCCGTCGACGCCGCCACACAGGCGCATGTTGCCGTTCGTGGAGGACGCGGCGGCCTGCTCACCGAGCAGCAGGTTGGCGCGCACCGGCACCGGCTGGATCGTGACCGGCACGCTCAAGTGCTCTCGTCCGACGGTCAGATCGACGGTGTGCGTCGCGGGTGCCGTCCCGCGCGGGACGGTGATCTCGAGCGGCGCCTTCACCAACTGATCGACGGGCAGGTAGCTGGAGAACTGGTGCCGGGACAGGGTCAACGCGGAGTCCGCATTCACCCGCAGGTCCGCGATCGTCGCCTTCCGGCCCGTGTTGGTCATGCCGAGGGTGAGCTTGCCGGACGGGAAGCAGGGCAGCGGCACGACCTCGACCGGCTGCGGAGTGGCGCTGATCTCGATCTTGTCGTTGCTGCTGGCAACAACCAGGCCGGGGACCAGCAGAAGGAGCAGGGCGGCGCGTTTCATGTGCGGATCCGTTCAGGCCAGGTGGGTACCGGGACGGCCGTCCTCGACGACCAGGGTGGCGCGGGTGGACGCCGTACCGCCGGGTGTGGTGACGCGGTCGACGATGCGGAAGTCCGACGTCCACTGAGTGCGGTCGAGACGGCAGCTGAGGTAGCCGCGCTGGACGTTCTGGTACTTCACGTGCGGGTTCTCGGCGAGCAGCGCGCGACCGGTGGCATCGGCGTCGACGCCGTCCTTGCCGGACGAGATCGACGTGGTGACGAACTCGGTTCCGACGGCCGGGGTCGAGGGATCGGCGAAGTTCACCCGCAGGTCCGACGCGACGCTGCGGTGCAGGTCCCCGGTCAGTACGACGAAGTTCCGCACGGCGCGATCGCGGACGCCAGTGAGGACCCGGTCGCGGGACGCGGTGTAGCCGTTCCACGTGTCCATCGGCAGCTCCAGGTCCGGACCGGTCTTGCGATCGAGTTGAGCCATCGCGACCTGCTGGGCGACGACGCTCCACCGGCTACTGGACCGGCCGACCGTGTCGAGCAGCCAGCGTTCCTGCTCGGCGCCGGTGATGGTCCGGGCCGGATCCGTCGATACGGCGTCCGGAGGCAGCCAGCCACCCGTGCTGGTCTGGTTGTCGCGGAACTGCCGGGTGTCCAGGACGCTCAGATCGGCAGTCCGCCCGTACCGCAGGTGACGATGCAGCCGGATCGACGGTCCGTCGGCGGACTGGTCGAGTCGCAGTGGCATGTGCTCCCAGTACGCGCGGAAGCCGTTGGCCCGGCGTACCAGGAACTCGTCGTGCGGGAGCCCGTCCTCGGAGATGTACCCGGCCCAGTTGCCCTCGACCTCGTGATCGTCGAGCGTGACGATCCACGGCGTGGCGGCGTGCGCGGCCTGCAGGTCGGGGTCGGTCTTGTGCAGCGCGTACCGGGCGCGATACTCGTCCAGCGTGACCCGCCGAACCACGCGGCGGAACGTCTCGTCCTCGGCGACCTCCCACTCGACCTTCACCGCGCGGTCGTCCATGCCGCCGAACGGTTCGAGCGGGCCGGGAGCGAGGCGGGTCCAGATCACCACGGCGCCGGGGAGTGGGTCGCCCGAGGCGACGCCGAGACTGAACAGCGGGCGCTTGTCGGTGCGGTGCGGTATTCCTATCGCATCGGCGAGGTCGGGGAGGTTGCCCGTGAGAGCGAGCGCGGCGGCGGCGCCCGTGGCGGTCAGGAAGCTGCGGCGAGTAGCCATGCGCTGGAGTATCGGACTGCAATGAGACAACGAACCAGATGTGCGTTTCGCCTGGCGCAACAAGGGAAGGAACAAGCCCGATGAGAATGACCTGGGTGCAGCCGGAGGACCTGCTGCCGCACCAACTGGTCCAATCACGGTCCGAAGGAGTCGACGTCACCGACGTCCAGGCGCGCTGGCTCACGGCCGGCGGTACGACGGACGCCCCGGCGTCGGGCGCCTCCGACCAGCCGGCGTCACCCAAGCTGCGAGCGCTGGCCCGCGAGCTGCTCGACGAACTGGATGCGCGGACGACGCCCTGGCAGGAGCCGGAGATCCCCGATCTGCCGCTGCTGGGTCAGCCGGCGGATCTCGAGCGGCGGACGCTGAACGCGTGGCTTGGGCGGGCGGCCGGGAATCTGCTCGGCAAGCCGGTGGAGAAGATCCCGCGCGAGGGCATCCGGGAGATCCTGGAGACGTCCGGACAGTGGCCGCTGCGGCAGTACATCACCGCGATCGGCGTACCGGACGAGGTGCAGCAGCGGTGGCCGTGGAACAAGCGGTCGAAGCCGACCAGCCTGCGCGAGGTCATCGACGGGATGCCCGAGGACGACGACCTGAACTTCGCCATCCTCGCCCTTCAACTGCTGGAACGGCACGGGTCGGAGCTGACCACCGACGACGTCGCGCAGGCCTGGCTGAACGATCTGCCGGCCGGCCGGGTGTTCACCGCCGAACGTGTTGCCTACCGCAATCTTCTGGACGGCGTCGAGCCCGCCCGGGCGGCCGTGGTCGGCAATCCGTTCCGGGAGTGGATCGGCGCGCAGATCCGCACCGACGCGTACGGCTGGGCGAATCCGGGTGACCGTACCGCGGCCGCACGACTCGCCCTGGTCGACGCCCGGCTGAGCCACACCGGCGCCGGCGTCGACGGTGCACTCTGGGTGGCCGCGATGTCGGCCGCTGCGATGGTGCTGGACTCGCCAGGCGAGGTCGCCCTCGCCGGACTGGACGTGATCGCGGCCGACGGTGCGATCGCGCGTGCGGTCAGGTTCGGGCTGGCGCTGTCAGACCTCGAGCTGGACGACGCGCTCGACGCTCTGCACGGGGAGTACGGCGACCTGCACTGGGTGCACGCGGTGAACAACACCGCGCTCACGGCGTACGCGCTGACCGCTCCGGATTTCGGCACCGCGGTTGGTCGTGCGGTGATGGGAGGGTGGGACACGGACTCCGTCGGCGCCACCGTCGGTGCGGTGTTTGGCGCAGTGCGCGGAGTTCCGGCAGAGTGGTCTACACCACTAGACGACCGGATGGCCACGAGCCTCCCGGGGATGGACCAGATCGCGATCACCGAGCTGGCGCGGAGGACTGTGGAGGTGGCCCGGCGTGAAGCCTGAAGTAGTCGTCGTGGGTAGCGCGAACGTGGACCTGGTCCTCCCGGTCCAGCGGATCCCGCGCCCCGGCGAAACCGTGCTCGCGGGAGTCATGACGCGCGGACCGGGCGGCAAGGGCGCCAACCAGGCGGTCGCCTCCGCGCGAGCCGGAGCACGCACCGCGATGGTCGCCGCACTCGGTGCCGACGACGGTGGCGCCCTGCTCCGTGACGCCCTCGGCAGCTCCGGTGTCGACCTCGCGCTCGTCACGTCGAGCGACGCCCCGACCGGTACGGCGATCATCACGGTCGAGGAGAGCGGTGAGAACTCGATCGTGGTCGCCCCCGGCGCGAACGGCGAACTGACCTTGTCGGACGCGGCGATCACGTCCGTCGGTGCAGCGAAAATCGTACTTTCCCAATTGGAGATCCCGATCGCGACCGTCCAGCGGGCGGCTGCGGCGAGCTCGTACTTCATCCTCAACGCGGCCCCGGCCGCCGAGTTGCCGGACGACCTGCTGGCCGAGGTCGACCTGCTCGTGGTGAACGAGTCCGAGGCCGAGACGATCGCGGGCGCGGACCGCTCGGCCCTGCTGAAGAAGGTGCCGGCCGCGGTGGTCACCCTGGGTGGAGCCGGCGCCGTGATCCTGACCCGCGGTGACGACGAGATCGCGGTGCCCGGCGTACCGGTCGAGGTGGTCGACACGACCGCCGCCGGGGACACGTTCTGCGGCGTTCTCGCGGCGACATTGGCTGCCGCGTCAGCGATTACGGCAAGCGACCTGACGAATGCGGTCCGACGCGCTAACGTTGCTGCTTCATTGAGTGTTCAGGCCGCGGGGGCCATTTCCTCCGTGCCTCACGGGGATGCGATCGACGCGCGTTACGCGGAGGTGTACCTGTGAATCCGCTCGAACCGCGGCCCATCGACCTACCCGCCCGGGTGGATCTGGGGCTCCGGGCCGACCTCTCCTTTCTCGACGACGCCAAGATCCTCGGCGCCCCGGAGGACCCGGCCGACCTGCCGCGCTGGCGCGCCAAGGTCGCCGAGTGGCGGTTCGGAGCCTTCGAGCGGACGCCGTACGACGGTTCGCACTACGACGAACCCGGTCGCGAATGGACCCAGACGGCGTACTCGGTGGCGCTCGTCTGGCTCTGGGACGACCAGCTGTACGACGTGGAGACCGGGAAGTTCACGCCGGAGAAGTTCGTCCAGCACGGGGTCGACGACTTCGGCGGGTACGACGCGATCGTGCTCTGGCACGCCTACCCGGTGATCGGGATCGACTCGCGCAACCAGTTCGACTTCTACCGCGGCGTGCCAGGCCTGCGTCCGTTGATCGATGACCTGCACCGGCTCGGCCTGAAGGTCTTCTTCGACTACAACCCGTGGGACGTCGGCACCCGCCGGTCCGCGCGTTCCGACGCCCATGAGTTCTCCGACCTGGTGACGGAGTACGACGTGGACGGCGTCTTCCTGGACACGTTGAAGGAAGGCGACCCGGCGTTCACCCGCGCGCTGCGCACGGCGAATCCGGCGATCGCCTTCGAGGGTGAGTCACGGTTGCCGATGGCAAGGATCGGCGACCACGCGCTGTCCTGGGCGCAGTGGTTCGCCGATACCCACGCGCCGGGTGTGCTGCGCGCGCACCTGTTCGAGCGCCGGCACATGATGCACCACACCCGCCGGTGGAACCGTGACCACAGCGACGAGTTGCAGTCGGCCTGGGTGAACGGCGTCGGCATGCTGGTCTGGGAGTCGGTGTTCTCAGCCTGGGTCGGCTGGAACGCGCGTGACCGCGCCACGTTGCGGCGGATGGTCGCGGCACAGCGGGCGTTCGCACCGGTGCTGATCAACGGCGACTGGATCCAGCTCACCCCGGAGATTCCGGACAAGGCGCGCGACCATGGCGTCTACGCTTCGCGGTTCGACCTGGCCGACATCACCCTCTGGACGCTGATCAACCGCGGCGAGGAGGACTTCGACGGCATCGTGCTGCGCTCGGAGGATCAGGTCGGCGACTGGTACGACGTGACGTCCGGGGTGCCGATCACCGCCGACGACGACGGCGTTCACCTGGTCGTGCCGGGTCGTGGTGTCGCCGGCATCATCCGGGTCGGCGCGACCGCCGGTTCGTCGTGCCGGGCGACCGCGCGCCGGCTCGGCACGATGCCACGACCGCACGTCAACGACTCCGCGTTCCCGATGGCACCGGCCGAGCTGGTCCCGGTCCCCGCCGTCTCGGGTGATGCGTCGATCGGCCCGGTGGTCGCCGTACCGGCGGGGGAGCGGACGCTGACCGTTCGGCACCGGCGGCGCGAGACCGGGTTGTACGACCAGGCGCCGTACGTGGAGGAGTGGAAGCCGCTGCCGCCACGCCTGCACGACATCCAGACGGTCAAGCGTGAGGTATCGCTGCCGGGGATCTCGGTCGCGATCACCGAGGTGACCAACGCGCAGTACGCCGAGTTCCTGGCCGCGACCGGGTACCGGCCTGTGGTGGCCAACCGGTTCCTCGCGCACTGGGTCGAGGGCGCACCGGTCGCCGGGACCGAGGACCACCCGGTGACGTACGTCGACCTCCCGGACGCGCGCGCGTACGCGACCTGGCGGGGTGGGCGGTTGCCGACCGAGGACGAGTGGCAGGTGGCCGCCGGGCTGGATGAGTTCGCCCGCTCGGAACCGCTGGTGTGGAACCTGACCGAGAGCGAGCATCGGGACGGACGCAGCCGGTTCTGCATTCTCAAGGGCGGTTCGCACTATGTTGCCGAGGGCTCCGACTGGTACGCCGACGGCGGACCGCAGGAGCCGGACGTGAGCTTCAAACTGGTGCTGACCGGTGGTGGTCTCGATCGCTCCGAGACCATCGGTTTCAGGTGTGCGGGATGAGATCTGCTCCGCTCGAAGGCGTGAAGGTGCTCGAGGCGGCGACGCTGTTCGCGGGCCCGCTGGCGGCGACGTTCCTGGGTGACTTCGGGGCCGACGTCACGAAGATCGAGCATCCGGCCCAGCCGGATGCCGCGCGGACGCACGGTGCTTCCAAGGACGGCGTCGGGCTGTGGTTCAAGACGCTCGGCCGGAACAAGCGGCTGGCGACGCTCGACCTGTCCCGCGGGCGTGAGGTGTTCCTCGAGCTGGTTCGTTCTCATGATGTGCTCGTCGAGAACTTCAGGCCAGGGACGTTGGAGCGCTGGGGTCTCGGGCCTGACATGTTGCTGGAAGCGAACCCGCGCTTGGTGATCGCCCGGGTGACCGCGTTCGGTCAGGTCGGGCCGTGGTCCGGCCGGCCCGGGTTCGGGTCGCTGGCGGAGGCGATGAGCGGGTTCGCGGCGGTGACCGGCGAGCCGGACGGGCCGCCGACGCTGCCGCCGTTCGGGCTCGCGGACGGGATCACCGCGCTCGCGACGGCGTACGCCGTGCTGGTCGCGCTGCGCGAACGCGATCGGTCCGGGGCCGGTCAGGTGATCGACCTGGCGATCATCGAGCCGATCCTGATGATGCTCGGCGGCGGGATCACGGCGTACCAGCAGACCGGGTACGTCCAGCCGCGACTGGGGAACCGCTCGTCGAACAACGCTCCGCGCAACGTGTACAAGACCGCCGACGGCCGGTGGGTCGCGGTGTCGACCAGCTCGCAGAGCATCGCCGAGCGTGTGGTGACGCTGGTCGGCCGGGCGGATCTGGTCGCCCAGCCGTGGTTCGCGACCGGGCGGGAGCGGGCGCAGCACGCCGACGAGCTGGACGAGGCGGTCGGATCCTGGATCGCAGAGCGCTCCCTGGACGAGGTGATGGCCGAGTTCGAGAAGGCCGAGGCCGCGGTCGGCCCGGTCCACGACATCCGCGGCATCATGACCGATCCGCAGTACGCCGCACTCGGCACGATCGTGGCCGTGGACGACGAGGAGCTGGGTGGACCGGTGCAGATGCAGAATGTGCTGTTCCGGCTGTCCGAGTCGCCGGGGTCGATTCGGTGGGCCGGCCGGCCGCACGGGGCGAACACCGACGAGGTGCTCGCGGAGATCGGTGTCACGCCGGAGCAGCTCGCAGCGTTGCGGGCCGCCGGAGTGGTCTGACACTTTCGTTCGAGGGGGCGTTGGTTGCTGACGGCACTGTATGTTCCGGCCAACCGGCCGGATCGGTTCGCGAAGGCGGTTGCCGCGGGCCCCGATGTGGTCGTGTTCGACCTGGAGGACGCGGTTGGCGTCGACGACAAGGCGGACGCGCGGGGCTGGGCGGTCGCGTGGATCGCGGCGAACGCGCACGGGCCGGTGGAGGTCCGGGTGAACGGGCTCGGAACGCCGTGGATCGAGGACGATCTGGCCGCGGTGTCCGTCATACCGTCGGTGCGGATCCGGATGCCGAAGGTGGAGAGCGCGGCCGATGTGCACACCGTTCTCGAACAGGTGCCGTCGGCAAGGATCACTGCGCTGATCGAGTCGCCGCTCGGGCTGGAGCGGGCGTTCGAGATCGCCACGGCGGATCCGCGCGTGGTCGCGATCGGGCTGGGTGAGGCCGATCTGTCCAGTGCCTTGGGCGTGGACGGGTCCGCGGGGTTGGCGTGGGCTCGCGGACGGTTGGTGTCGGCGTCGCGGGCTGCCGGTCTGGGTGCTCCGATGATGTCGGTGTTCCCGCACGTGAACGATGTCGAAGGGTTGCGACGGACGTCGCTGGAGGGACGCGAGCTCGGCTTCGTCGGCCGTACGGCGATCCACCCGCGACAGTTGGCCACCATCGTCGAGTGCTTCACGCCGAGCGCCGTACAGGTGGCCGAAGCCGAAGCGCTACTCGCCGCGGTCGAGCAGACCGGAGTGTCGACCGGTGGTGTGATCGTCCTCCCGGACGGCCGGATGGTCGACCCCGCGATGGTGGGGCGCGCCCGCGAGGTCACAGACCTGATGCGGGAGATCGAGTTAAGGTCGTAGGCATGCTGCCGCGCAGTGTTGATGCCGTGGTGATCGGTTCGGGGCCGAACGGGCTCGTGAGCGCGATCGCCCTCGCCGACGCGGGCTGGGACGTCCTGGTGCTGGAGGCCGCGGAGACCTTCGGAGGGGCGGTCAGGTCGGTCGAGAGTGACGGCTGGGTCAGCGATCGTTTCAGTTCGAACTACCCACTCGGCGTGGCGTCCCCGGTACTGCGTGCGCTCGAGCTGGAGAAGTTCGGGCTGAAATGGTCGAACGCGCCGCTGTCGCTCGTGCACCTCCTCGACGCGGAGGACGGTGCGGCGGTCGCCGTCCACCCGGATCCCGAGGACACCGCGAAGTCGATCGGCGTGGACCACCCCGGTGACGGTGAGGCGTGGCTGCGGCTCTACCAGCAGTACGTCGCGATCCGCGAACCGCTGCTGAAGTCGCTGCTCACCTCGTGGCCGCCGGTCGTGGCGGGGATCAAGCTCGCGCGCAAGCTCGGGTCGGCGGGGGAGTTGCTGCGGTTCGCGCGGTTCATGGCGATGCCGATGCACCGGATGGGCCGGGAGTTGTTCGCCGGTCCGCGAGGTGCGGCCCTGCTGGCGGGCAACGCGATGCACGCCGACTCGCCGATGTCGGGCAGCGTCAGCGGCACGATGGGCTGGCTGCTCGCGATGCTGGCGCAGGACGTCGGCTTCCCGGTCGCGGCCGGCGGGTCGTCGTCGCTATCTGGTGCCTTGGTCGGCCGGGCCGAACGCGCCGGCGCCCTGCTCGTCTCCGGTACGCCGGTCGCCGGGATCGACGTGTCATCCGGCCGGGTGACCGGCGTACGCACGGCGTCCGGAGAGACGGTCGCGGTCAGCCGGGCCGTCATCGCGGACACGTCCGCGCCGGCGCTCTACCGCTCGTTGTTGCCAGAAGCAATGATTCCGGCCGGTTTGCGGCGGGATCTGGACGAGCGGTTCGAGTGGGACTACCCGACGGTCAAGCTGAACTTCCGGCTGAGCGGCCCGGTCCCGTGGAGATCGCCCGAGGCACGTTCTGCCGGGGTGGTCCACCTGGGCGGAACGGCCGACGACCTCGTCCACCTGTCCGCCGACCTCGACACCGGCCGGTTGCCGTCCCAGCCGTTCCTGCTGATCGGCCAGACCACCAAGTCGGACCCGACCCGCTCGCCGGCAGGAACCGAGGCGGTCTGGGCGTACTCACACCTCCCGCGCGGGATCTCCGACGACGAGTCCGCGGAGAAGCTGGCCGGGCGGATGGAACGTGCGATCGAACGCTTCGCGCCCGGCTTCACGGAGCTCATCCTGGCCCGCGACCTGCAGCGTCCGTCCGCGCTGGAGTCGGGGAACGCCGCGCTCGGTTTCGGTGCGCTCGGCGGCGGCACCATGCAACTTCACCAGCAACTCGTCTTCCGTCCGACGATCGGGCTGGGCAGCCCTCGAACGTTCGTCACCGGCCTCTACCTCGGCAGCTCCGCGATTCATCCCGGCGGTGGAGTCCACGGCGCCTGCGGTCATCTCGCCGCCCGCACTGCCCTGCGCGACGCGTCCGTCATCGGTCCGCTCACTCGCACTCTCCCGGCCGCGGCCCTCCGGCATCTGCAGCGTTGAAACTGGATGAAGCCACCTGTCGAGCCCGAGTCGCGGCGGCGCGAGTCGGACGATTGGCGACGGCGGGTGCTGACCTGCGGCCTCACGTCGTACCGGTGACGTATGCGGTGCACGGGGATGAGTTGTTCATCGGAGTCGATCAGAAGCCGAAGACGACAACGGACTTGAAGCGGTTGCGAAACATCGCGGCGAACTCACGGGTGGCGGTGCTCGTCGACGAGTACGACGAGGACTGGACGCATCTGTGGTGGGTGCGGGTCGACGGGGTCGCGCGGGTGCTGACCGAGGCACCGGCGGCCGTGGAGTTGCTGGCGGCGAAGTATCCGCAGTACGAGGCTGATCCGCCGCGGGGGCCGGTGATCGCCATCCGCGTGGACGGTTGGTCGGGCTGGTCCTATGCGTGAGGGGTTTGCAGATGAGTGACGGAGCCGGTGTGGAGGGTGTGCTGCGGGAGCTCGCGCCGCAGGTGCTGGGCTTCCTGGCTCGGCGGCACGGGCAGTTCGATCTGTGTGAGGACGCCGTACAGGAGGCGTTGCTGGCGGCGGCGACACAGTGGCCGGCCGACGGTGTACCGGCGAACCCGCGGGGTTGGCTGA
The DNA here is from genome assembly GCF_055562215.1 of Kribbella sp. NPDC020701. NCBI lineage: Bacteria > Bacillati > Actinomycetota > Actinomycetes > Propionibacteriales > Kribbellaceae > Kribbella > Kribbella sp. NPDC020701. The sequence continues at coordinate 171,017 of NZ_JBVHFT010000016.1, forward strand.
TCACGGTCGCGACCCGGCGGCTGACCGATCAGTTCCGCAGTGAGAGCGCGCGCCGGCGACGCGAGGACTCGGTCGCCGCGATGGCCGGGCCGGAGGAGTTGGTTGCCCCAGGCGCCGATGCCGACGGGCCGCCGGAGGCCGACGACACGTTGACCCTGCTCTTCCTGTGCTGTCATCCGGCCGTCACGCCGGCGTCGCAGGTCGCGCTCACGTTGCGCGCGGTCGGCGGTCTGACCACGGCCGAGATCGCCCGGGCATTCATGGTGCCGGAGGCAACGATGGCGCCGCGGATCAGCCGGGCGAAGAAGAGCATCAAGGCGGCCGGCAGCCGGTTCGTGATGCCGCCCGAGGACGAGCGGGCCGACCGGCTGCGCGTCGTACTCCAAGTGCTGTATCTGATCTTCAACGAGGGTTACACCGCGAGTTCGGGTGAGGAACTGCAGCGGGTCGAGCTGACCGCCGAGGCGATCCGGCTGACCCGGATGCTGCGATCGGCCTTGCCCGACGACGGTGAGGTGGCGGGACTGCTGGCGTTGATGCTGCTGACGGACTCCCGGCGTACGGCGCGCAGCACCGCGGACGGCGGCCTGGTCCCGATCGACGAGCAGGACCGCACGCTGTGGGACCGCGCGCAGATCTCCGAGGGCGCCGAGCTGATCCTGAGCACGCTCGCCCAGGGAGCCGTCGGGCCGTATCAGATCCAGGCGGCGATCGCGGCGATCCATGCGGAGGCGCCGAGTGCGGAGGCGACCGACTGGCCGCAGATCCTGTCGTTGTACACGCTGCTGGAGAAGCTCGCGCCGAACCCGATGGTGACGCTCAACCGCGCGATCGCGCTCGCCCAGGTGGAGGGTCCGGCCGCGGGACTCGAGTTGCTCGCCACGCTGGACGACGACAAGAACATCACCGAGACACACCGGCTGGACGCCGTACGGGCACACTTGTACGAGCGTTCCGGAGACTTGTCGCGAGCGCACGAGCTCTACCTCGCGGCGGCCCGCCGTACGACGAGCTTGCCCGAGCAGCGCTACCTGACCGCCAAGGCCGATGGGATCTCCGGTCAGGGGACCAGTCGGTAGAAACGCCAGAACGCGGTGTGGAACGGGTGAACCTGCAGTTCCTGGAAGCCCGCGTCGGTGGCGTAGCGGCGCAACGTTGACGGACGCATCACCGCTCCGGTCGCCGCCGATTCCGGATCGCCCATCGCGTCCGACAGGCAGGACATCAGGCTCCAGCCGTAGTGGTACCGCTCGAGGTCCGACGCGGGTGCCGTGAATTCGTCCTCGACCAGCTCGTCGGCGACCAGGACGGTCCCGCCGGGCGCGAGCATGTCCCGCGCGCTCCGTAGCGCCTCGACCGGCCGCGGCATGTCGTGCAGGGCCTCGAGAATCGTGACCAGGTCGAACCGGCCGGCCTGGGCTGGGTCGGCGGCGTCGGCGACCGAGAAGCTGACGCGATCGGCCAGGCCCGTCTCGTCGGCGTGTCCAGCGGCCGCGGCGATCGCGTCCTCGTCGAGGTCGAACCCGTGCACCGTGATCCGCGGGTAGGCCTGCGCCATCGCGATCGACGACCAGCCGGTGCCGCAGGCGAAGTCGGCCACGCGGGCGGGTGGATCGTCCCGGAGCCTCCGATCGATCTCCGGGATGGCCGGCAGCCACTCCTTCCCCAAACGGTTCAGGTAGATCGGCCGGTTGAACTCCGCGCGGCCTTCCGGTTCCCAGGGCTGGTGCGGTGGTGCGCCACCGGTTCGGAAGGCCTCGACGAGGTGCGGAAGCTGCCGCGCCGCGCGGGCGAGTTCTACCCCCTTGGCCGCCTGATAGTCGACGTGGTCCGGATCGGCCAGAACCGGGATGTGCTCGGGCGGAAGGTGGTACCGCCGCTCGGTCGGCGCCGCCTGGACGTCATCGACGTCGATCAGCCCGCTGGCGGCGTGATGCTCGAGCCACTCGCGGATGTAGCGCTCGGCGGTCCCGGTGCGGTCGGCCAGCTCGGCCGACGTGGACGGGCCGTGGTCGGCGAGCGACCGGTACAGGCCCAGGCGTTCGCCGAGGTAGATCGTGTACAGCTCGAGCGCGCCGCCCGCGTCGCGGAAGAGCCGATCGGCCAGTGCGGTGGTCCGGTCGTCCGTCGTACCCATGGAGGGATCGTACGGCGCTCGGCGGTCGCCGACGCGGGTGTTGAGGCGGCGCTCACGCGGATGGGACGGTGATCCGGCGGCCCGTCTCGTGGGATTGGATGGCGGCGTGGGCCAGTTGCAGGGCTCGGCGGCCGGTTTCGGCGTGTACGGGTGGCTTGGTTCCGGCGCGGAGGGCGTCGAGGATCGCGTCGACGTGCCGGTCGAAGGTGCCGGAGAAATAGCGGGCCTCGTCGTCGAAGTATCCCGAGTGCCAGCGGTGCTCGACGTCGTCGCCGACGCGGGAGAAGGTCAGCGCGCGAACGGTGTCGTGGATGACCAGGCGGCCCTCGGTCCCGTTGATCTCCACGCGTTGTGAGTCGGGGTAGGCGTAGGACGAGTCGTAGCTGCCGAGCATCGTGCCGACCGCCCGGCTCTGGAAGTCGAGTGCCAGCGCGAGGGTGCTGAAGTCGCCGTACGTCTTGTCGGTCAGGTGTGCGGAGACGTTGGCGATCCGGCCGACGAGGTGCTCGAGCATGTCGAAGCCGTGGCACTGGGTCTCGATCAGGTTCGCGTGCGGCGAGTTGCCGTGGTTGGCTTCGCCGCCGAAGCGCCAGGTGGCGAACACCGGCTCACCGATCTCGCCGGTATCGATCAGGGCTTTGGCGCGCTGGACGGGTTCGGCGTACCGGTGGTTGAAGTTGATCGCGAAGAACTGGTCGCCGGCTTCGGCGAGGAGGGTGTCGGCCTCGGTGAGGTCGAAGACGAGTGGCTTCTCGACCAGCAGCGGTACGCCGGTTCGCAGCAGCCGCAGAGTGACGTCGAAGTGGTCCTCGTTCGGTAGGCAGACGGTGATCAGGTCGGGTTGCTCGCGCTGGAGCATGAGGTCGAGGTCGGTGTACGGGGTGGCGCCGTACCGCTCGGCTCTCTTCTGCGTCCTGTCCGGGTTGCGGCCGACGACTGCGCAGAGTTCGGTGTCTTCGCGACGGGAGAAGATGCGGGCGTGCTGCTCCCCCCAGCCGCCGGCTCCGACCACAGCAACGCGAAGGCGATCGGTCACGAGGCGATCTCCTGGGTGACGACGACCTTGCCGGTCTCGCCGGCCAGGAACAGCGCGAACGCCTCGCGGATGTCGGCGACCGGGCGGCGGTGGCTGATCACGCGGCCGATCAGCTCCTGGTTGGCCTGGAGGAGTTCGAGGTTGGCGGTCATTTCGTCGTACCGGAAGTACTCGCTGCCGAGGATCGCGTGCTCGGGCGCGATCAGGTCACTCGAGACGTCGATGGTGACGGTCTCCCCGTGGCCGACACAGATCAGCGCACCGCGTTTGCCGAGGATATCCAGTGCCGCGCGCCGGGCGACCTCCTTGCCGGACGAATCGAACGCGATGTCGGGGTCCCCGACGGCTTTCAGATCGTCTGCGAGCACCGGGATCGCGCCGAAGCTCTCGGCGAAGTCGAGGCGCCACCGGGAGATGTCGGAGATGTAGACCGGTACGTCGGCGCCGTACAGGAACTTGCTCATCACTGCCAAGCCGAGGCCGATCGGCCCGGCGCCGGCGATGTAGACACTCTCGACGTCCTGCCGAACCAGCGCGGCCCGGCCGAGTGCGTGGCGGCTGGTACCCATCACGTCGAGCAACATGGTCGCGTTGCCGATCTCGATGTCATCGGTGACCGGGAAGAAGTTCGTCTCGTGGACCAACTCGTAAGGCCCGTACCCGCCGTCGTGGGTGAACCCCATGTCCGCCCGCTTGGCCAGACACTGATTGGTCGCCCCGAGCCGACAGCTCCGGCACTCGCCGCAGAAGTCCATCAGGAACACGGCCCCGCGACTCCCAACCGGAACCCCGGTGCCTTCTCCCGCGGCGATCACGGTGCCGGCGGCCTCATGGCCGGGCACAACGCTGCAGCCGCCGAAGTACTGGTCGCGGTCCGTGCCGCAGAGAGCGTTCGCCTGGACCCCGAGCAGGAGCTGCCCGGGACCGGGGTCGGCGTAGGAGCGGTCCGCAAACTCGATCCGGCCATCTCCACTGAACACGGGGGCGAGAGCTGTGCGCGTCATGGTCGCGAAATTTACTACGTAGCAAACTCGGAAAACAAGAGGTTGTGGCGCATCGTCCGGCTTGTCAGAGGGTGGTGCTCTCGCGGAGGCGGAGCTCGTAGCCGGCCATCCGGTGCTGGGGGACGCGGGGCTCCTCCGCGCCGAACTGCTCCTCGAGCAGGTCGAGCGCCATGCTCGCGATGTCGTCGAGCAGCGGTGCCACCGTGCTGAGCGTCGGCGTCGACAGGCTCGACTCGACGATGTCGTCGAATCCGATCACCGAGACGTGCCCTGGCACGTCGATCCCGGCGCGAATCAGCGCCCGGATAGCCCCGAGCGCAGCCGAGTCATTCATCGCAAAGATCCCGTCGGGCAGATCCCCTTGGCTGATGATTCCGGCGATCGCATCGGCGGCTTCGGCGGTCGTCCAGCCGCAGTCGATCAGGAGGTTCCGGTCGACCTCGAACCCGTGCTTCTTCAGCGCGGCCTGGTAGCCCTGCCGGCGGAGTTGGTAGGAGCGCTTGGGTCCGTTGTTCGCTCCGAGCAGCAGGATCCGGCGCCGTCCGGTGTCGAGTAGGTGAGTGACCGCCGCCTGCGCCGCTTCCCGGTTCTTGATGCCGACGTGGTCGATCTCGCTGCCGGGCTCACGGTCGCCGACGAGCACCACCGGATGCTTCCGGCCCTCCGCCTGCCCCTCGTCCACGCGACTCAGCGCGACCGCACTCATGATCAGCCCGTCGGTGAGGATCTCGCCGCCGCCGTGCAGGAGTTCCAGTTCGGCCTCGTGGCGTCCGCCGGTCGTCTCGACCAGGACCGTCGTACCGCGCCGCTGGGCTGCCGCGATGACGGCCTCGGCGAGATCGGCGAAATAGCGCTCTCTGAAGGTCGGGACAGCCAGCGTCACCGTGCCGGTGCGGCCCGTCCGGAGCCGCCGCGCGGCCGTGTTCGGCCGGTATCCGAGCGCGTCGAGGCTCGCCTGCACCCGGGCGCGAGTGGCGGGGGAGACGTGGACGTAGTTGTTGACCACGTTGGAGACCGTCCGCTGCGAGACCCCGGCGTGGCGGGCCACATCCGACATGCTCACGGCCACTACGTGTCCACCCTTCGAACGGGTCGTCAGGCTATCACCGCCGCCCTGCAGCGCCGGGACGTGACCTGCGTTGTAACTTCGGTTTACAGTAGCGCCATGAGCCTTCAGGAGCGAACGCGAGGCAGGCGGGACGCGATCGGAGTCGGCGTCGCACTGCTGAACCGGCTGGCCAAGTCGCGCGCGATCGACCGGTTCGGGCTGCGGAAGCAGACCGAGCGGGTGGTGTTCGAGGCGACGAAGACCGGTTTCCGCACGGCGGGAGCGCTCTCTCGGAGTTTCTCGGCGGCGTCGAAGCGCAGCAAGCCGTCGCGGTTGCCGGCGGCGCGCGGGACCGGCCGTTTCGACCTGACCCCGACCGAGGACCAGCAGTTGGTCGTCGAGGTCGTGCGCGAGTTCGCCGCCGAGGTGCTCCGCCCGGCTGCCGCCACTTCGGACACCGCGTGCGCGACCGAAGAGAAGGTTCTCTCGTCGTCCGCCGACCTCGGGCTGAGTCTGATCGAGGTTCCCGAGGAACTCGGCGGCATCGTGACCGAACGATCCGCGATGACCGGCGTACTGGTGGCCGAGGCGATGGCGTACGGCGACATGGGACAGGCTGTCGCGTGCCTGGCACCGGCAGCCGTGAGTACGGCGATCTCTCTGTGGGGCGATGAGACCCAGCAGGCGACGTACCTGCCGGCTTTCACGGGGTCGTCCGTACCCGCGGCAGCGCTGGCGATCCTCGAACCGCGACCGCTGTTCGATCCGTTCACGCTGAAAACCAGGGCGACGCGGCAACGAACCGGTCACCTCCTGAACGGCGTGAAGTCGTTGGTGCCGCGCGGGGCCGAGGCCGAACTGTTGGTGCTCGCCGCAGACGTGGAGTCCTCCGGGCCTGCGTTGTTCCTGGTCGAGTCCAACCATCCCGGCGTGACGATCGAGGCCGAGCCGTCGATGGGCTTACGGGCGGCCTCCCTCAGCCGGGTGATTCTCACGGACGTGCCGGCCGTACAACTCGGAACCCCTGAGGACTATGCCGAATGTGTGCGGTTGTCGCGGCTCGGGTGGTGCGCGTTGTCCCTCGGTACGGCACGGGCGGTGCTCGACTACGTCACGCCGTACGTGAACGAGCGGACTGCCTTCGGCGAGCCGATCAGTCACCGGCAGTCGGTGGCGTTCATGGTGGCGAACATCGGGATCGAGCTGGAGGGCATGCGGCTGGTGACGTACCGGGCCGGATCGCGTGCTGAGCAAGAGCTCTCGTTCGCTCGCGAGGTCGCGCTGGCGCGGCGGCTGTGTACCGACAAGGGCATGCAGATCGGGACGGACGGCGTCCAACTGCTCGGCGGGCACGGGTTCGTCAAGGAGCATCCGGTGGAACGGTGGTACCGCGATCTGCGGGCGATCGGCGTCATGGAAGGTGCGGTGCTGGTCTGATGATCAACCTCGAGACGCCTCGGAAGTTCCGTGCCTTCGTCAATCAGGCACACCAGGTCGCCGCGGAGATGCTGCGGCCGAACTCGCGCCGCTACGACCTGGCCGAGCACGAGTACCCGGTCGAGCTCGACATGCTCGCGGCGATGGTCGACGGATTAGGTGCCTCGGGCACCGGTTCGGGTGCGGGTGCCTCCGGCGTACGACGTACTGCCGACGCCGTCGACGGGGTCGTGAACGGGTCGAACCTGTCGTCGGTGCTGTCGATCATGGAGATGTGCTGGGGCGACGTCGGACTCCTGCTGTCGATGCCGCGGCAGGGGCTCGGCAACTCGGCGATCGCGTCCGTCGCCTCCGAGGAGCAGTTGCGTCGCTTCGACGGCGTGTGGGCGGCGATGGCGATCACCGAGCCCGATTGTGGCTCGGACTCGGCGAAGATCCAGACGACAGCTCGGCTGGATGACGACGTCTATGTGCTCAACGGTGAGAAGATCTTCGTCACGGCCGGTGGGCGCTGCGACGCCGTCGTGGTGTGGGCGACGCTGGCCAAGTCGCTCGGGCGGGCTGCGATCAAGTCGTTCGTCGTACCGAAGGACACGCCTGGGATGACCGTCGAGCGCCTCGACCACAAGCTCGGGATCCGCGCGTCGGACACCGCGACGATCCGCTTCGAGAACTGCCGCGTACCGCGGGAGAACCTGCTCGGATCACCCGACATCGACGCCGACAAAGGCTTCGCCGGCGTCATGCAGACCTTCGACAACACTCGCCCCTTGGTCGCCGCCATGGCCGTCGGCGTGGCCCGAGCATCCCTTGAACTCACCCGCGACCTGCTGCGCGACGCCGGCGTGGAGGTCGACTACGACCGCCCCGTCCACCTCCAACCGGCCGCGGCAGCGTCGTACCTCACCATGGAAGCCGATTGGGAAGCCGCCTACCTCCTGACTCTCCAGGCAGCCTGGATGGCCGACAACCGCCGGCCGAACTCCCTCCAAGCCTCCATAGCCAAAGCCAAAGCCGGCCGCTCCGGCAACGACATCACCCTCCGCTGCATAGAACTAACCAGCACCCTCGGCTACTCAGAACACCACCTCCTGGAAAAGTGGTCCCGAGACTCCAAAATCCTCGACATCTTCGAGGGAACCCAGCAGATTCAACAGTTGATCGTAGCGCGGCGCCTACTAGGGAAGACTTCCGCGGAGCTCAAATAGCCTTGACTGAAAGGGCTTTCGCCATTCCTGGATCTCCGGCTAGAGCAGCCCGGGGCCGGCGTCCGGGGGCTCGAGCTCCGGTCCGATTTCGCTCCTGGTCCGTGACTGGTCCGTCAGCCGCCGCGCAAGTCGCGTCAGCCGCCGATCGACGGCCTGTCGGTCACGGTCGTAGGACGACGGCAGCATAGGGGTGTACATCTGCAGCGTGAAGCCCGGATCGTGGTGCCCGAGATACTCGGAGAGTTCTTTGATGTTGACCCCGTCCGCGAGCGTGATGCTGGCGAAGTAGTGGCGGAGCGCGTGCAGCCCAGTCGTACGGTCGGTCTTGAAGCGCCGGCGGCCGCGGTTGTCCTTGTATGGCGGCGGGATCACACCGGCCATGGCAAGCGCGGGTCTCCACACGAGCTCGTCGTGCAAACGTGCCGTCATGTGTCGGCCGTCTGGCCAGCTGAAAATCAGGTCGTGGTCTTGGACTTCGCCGTCGAGGCGCTCCCACGGTAGCGAGATGGTGGTCATCCCGAAATGCTCGATGTGGCTCTTGATCGCAATCGCGAGCACGGGTGCCATCGGCACGAAACGCTCCTTGTCGTTCTTGGGAAGCGCGAAGACGAACCTCTTTCCCAGGCGCTTCACCTGACGCCGGACTCCGATGAGCATGAGACTGAAGTCGAAGTCGTCGACCGAGAGTCCGAACAGCTCACCCTGCCGCAAACCGGCGGCCGACGCGGTCGTCGGAAGCAGCCGGAACCGATCAGGGTGTGCTTCGACGATGCGCTCGACCGTCTCATCCGACCAGGCAACGACTTTGGAGAACCGCCGCTTCGGCTTCTTGACGACCTTGAACTGGCACGGATTGCGCTTGATCAGCTCGTCGGCGACCGCAAGTTCAAGACACCCGTTGAGAACCAGCAATGCGCTTCGAGCTGTCGAGGGGCCGTAGACACCCATGAGATCGGTTAGCCAGACCGCGACCTCCGACGGCAGGATGCTCTTGACCATCCGCCGCCCGAACACCGGCTCCACATGAAGCCGCCACTTCGAGTCGTACTGAATCGCGCTCGCCGGATCGATCGTCCGCGACCCCATCCACCGAGGCCAGATCTCCTCCAACCGGACCTTGCCGGCATCCGGATCCAGATAGTCACCCCGATCACGATCCGTCTCCATCCCACTCGCGTACCGCAGCGCCTGGACCTTCGTCTCAAACGCCCGCGACCTCTCCTTCCCCTGCGGGTCAGTCCAAACCCCCAACCACCGCTTCCCCCCTCGCGGGCGTCGCGCTGGGAGCCGTCGCGTTCGGCGTGCAGGTTGCGCTGGAACGCCGTCGCCGCCGGCCCCACCAATCCCTGGGACACCCGTCGACCACAACTTATGCCGCACCGCCCCGACAAGCCGCGCCAACTGCCGAGACCACTGCCACACCACGCGACCCCGAGGTTTACGCCAAGCTGGTTCGTGGCGCGTTCGACACGCTTCGCAGTGGCCACGAACTGCGCATGCGCGCTATGGGGAAGACGCCCGGACCGTCCTTCTGAGCGAGATTTGGATCGACATCGGGTGGCCGCCTCCGGGCTCCGGGCCGCCTCTGCCGCGGTCGCCCGTCGTGCGTCTTCTCCCCGCCCAACTCGTACCGGGCGGCTCGGTCGAACGACTGAACGACTGAGTGCCGATCCCTGTTCGCCGTACGCCTGCCGGCGCGCGGAACTCTTGAACCGCAGTGCGTGCGGCAGAGATGAAGGTCGAAGCAGTTCTCAGGCGTGGAGTTCGCCGGCCTCCTGGTGCGGGGCGGCTTCGATGTCGGACAGGAGAGTGTCGCGGCAGTTGTGCAGGTCGGCGAGCAGAGCCTTGACAGCCTCGTCCGGGTCGCCGCTCCGGATCGCGTCGAGGACCGCCGCGTGACGATCGGTCAGGGCGATCAGGTCGAGGCCGGCATGTGAGCGCACCTGTGCGATGCACAGTTGCGTCTCGCCCATGACGGTCTCGTGCATCCGGCGCAGGCGTTTGCTGCCGGTGGCGGCGACCAGCGCGCGGTGCAAGGCGACGTCGGCTTCGGTGTGCTCGGTGTGCTGGTCGCGCTCGGCTGCGATCCGCATCAGCGACAGCGAGCGGTCGGCGTCGCCGGGCACCTCGCCGCGGCGCGCGAGCGTCGTCACCGCCTTACACTCGATTGGCTCCCGGGCGTAGTAGAGGTCGCTCACGTCGTCGGCGGACAGTTGCGGGACGACCGCGGTGCGTCGGGGTCCTCGACGAAGAAGTCCTTCGTTCGTCAGCCGGTCCAGCGCGGCCTTGGCGGTAGGTCGGGCGACGGCGAATCGGTTGGCGACCCAGATCTCCGAGAGCTTTTCTCCCGGTGGGATCTCGCTGGCGATGATCTGCTTGCGCAGCGCGGTAGTCAGCGAGTCGGTCAGTGAGGTGCTCTCGAGTTCGACACTCACTCCTACCGCCTCCTTGATGTCATCTCGGCCGGGTCTCGGCCTGGGATGTCCGCATCCTAATTGATCGCTAGCCGAACTGCCTGACAGGTGTACTGGTCATCGGAAGGTCACGCGATCTGCGTTGAGCGTCGAGATCCGATCCCAGTCGTACGTCACGCCGAGACCCGGGCCGGACGGTACGCCGACGCAGCCGTCGTCTCCGACTGCGGACAGGTCCTCGGCGTAGTCGTCGGCGAAGACGTCTGGTAACGACGGATTGCCGGTTGTGGGGTCGAGGAGCCCGAGTTCGTAGTAGTTCGTGTTCCGGATCGCCGCCATGCAGTGGCGCTGCGCCGGGCCGGCCGCGTGCACCTCCAGGTCCAGTCCGATCGCCTCTGCCGCGTGCGCGGTCTTCATCACGCCGGTGATGCCCAGGTCGAGCTCCGGATCGGCGCGCAGGAAGTCGGTCGCGCCGTCGAGTGCGAGCGCGGTCCGCAGTTCGAGGCCGCGGACGAACTCGGTGATGAGCAGCGGCGTACGAACCCGGTCACGCAGGATCCGGTGCGCCAGCGGTGCGTCGCCACGGAGCGGGTCCTCCCACCAGTAGGCGCCGACCTCGTCGCAGAACCGGCCGAGCCTGAGAGCCTCCGCGAGGGTCGGCAGGCTCTTGCCTGGGTCGGTCATGATGTCGCTCCGGCCGCCTGATCCCTCAGCGGTCGCGCCGAAGATCTCGATCTCGTCGCGAGCGGTTCCGGCCGACCGCCCGTGGATCTTGAAGCCGGGCACGCCGAGGCGCGCGCACTGGTCGGCGAAGTCGCGGTAGCTGTCAGCGGTGGCAAGGCTGCCCAGCCCGTGCCCTCCGCCGACCGTGCTCACGTATGCGGGAAGCCGGTCCCGGAACCGGCCGAGAAGTTGCGACACCCCGAGGCCGGTCAGCTTGCCGAGGGCGTCCCACAGGGCGATGTCGATCGCGCCGGCCCCGATCCGGTCGGTCTTGGCGAAGCCGCCGTTGAAGCTGTCCCAGATCGCCTCGCGGTCGTGGAGGTCGCGCCCGACGATGCTTCCCGCCATGGCCTTGACCTGGGCGATGGCGTACGGCGGTGCGCTCCACATGACGACGTACCCGCCCTCGGCGCCGTCGTCGGTGCGGATCCGGATCCCGAACCGGCGCGTCGTCCGGCTCGGCGGTGTCGCGTCGGTCAGCGGCTCGCCACTGCGGTCGTAGCGCCGCACCACCGTGTGGTCGAACTCGATCAGCTCCACCGCGGAGATGATGGACATGAACCTCCTGTCCGAGCCTACTTGAGGCCGGTGGTCGCGATGCCCTGGGTCAGGGCCTTCTGGGCGAACAAGAACACGGCGAAAACCGGGACCAGCGTGACGATCGACATCGCGAACAGCGCACCGTAGTTGCTGAGCCCGGCGGAGTCGGAGAAGGTGCTCAGCCCGAGCGGCACCGTGTAGAGATCGGGCCGGTTCAGGTAGAGCAGCGGTGTGAAGAAGTCGTTCCAGGTCCAGATGAACGTGAACACGGCGGTGACGCCGATCGCCGGAGTGCACAGCGGCAGGATGACGCTCCAGAACGTGCGCAGTGGTCCGCAGCCGTCGATCGCCGCTGCGTCGTCCAGCGTGGTCGGCAGGGTGCGCATGAACTGCACCATCAAGAAGATGAAGAACGACTCCACGCCCAGGAACTTCGGCAAGATCAGCGGTACGTAGGTGTCGGTCAGTCCGAGGGTCGAGAAGATCACGTACTGCGGTACGACGGTCACGTGGAACGGCAGCATGATGGTCGCCAGCATGATCGCGAACATCGGCCCGCGGAACCGGAACCGCAGGCGGGCGAAGGCGTACGCGGCCAGCGTGCAGGAGATCAGGTTGCCGACGATGCACGCGATCGCGACGATCATCGAGTTAAGCATGAACCGTCCGAACGGGATGCCGAGCGAGTTCCAGCCGTCGACGTAGTTGGCCAGAGTCAGCGCGCCACCGCCGGAACCGTCGCCGAAGATGTCGCTGTTGTTCATGAACGATCGGGTCAGCATCCAGATCAGCGGATAGATCATGATGATGCCGAAGGCAATCAACAGCAGATGCCGCCAGCCGCGTCGCAGGATCCATTCCAGGAGGTCCGGGCCGGCCTTGCCGCCACGGCCGGGCGGCGTCTGCTCGAGCGGGGCTGCGGGCATGGTCGGGGGAGTGGTCACCGTATCTGTCCTCATCGGGATCAGTCCTCGTAGTGGACCCAGTAGCGGGCGGCGACGAAGTTGACCGCGGTCAGCATGCCGATCACGACGAACAGGATCCAGGCCAGTGAGCTCGCGTAACCCATCTCGAAGTTCTTGAAGCCGGTCACGAACAGGTAGAGCGTGTAGAACAACGTCGAGTTCGACGGCCCGCCGGTTCCCGCCGACACGATGTATGCCTGCGTGAAGGCCTGGAACGAGCCGATCAGCTGGAGGATCAGGTTGAAGAACACCACCGGGCTGAGCAGCGGCAGGATCACCGAGGTGAATCGGCGCCAGGCCCCGGCTCCGTCGACCTTGGCCGCCTCGACCAGCTCCTCGGGGACCTGTCGCAGCCCGGCCAGGAAGATGATCATCGGCGAGCCGAAGGTCCACACGTGCAGAATGATCAGCGTGTCGAGCGCATGGGCCGGCTCGGAGATCCACGACCCCATCTGGATTCCGAGCTTGCCCGCGAGTTCCGGCACCAGTCCGGTACTGGAGAACAATTGCCGCCACAGGACCGCCACCGCCACGCTGCCCCCGAGCAACGAGGGCAGGTAGTACACGGACCGGTAGATCGCCAGCCCTCGTACGCCCTGGTTGAGCAGCACTGCGATCGCGAGTGCGAAGGTGAGTTGCAACGGAACGGAGATGAACACGTACTTCGCCGTCACACCCGAGGCCGCGAGGAAGTCCGGGTCGCTGAACATCCGCCGGTAGTTCTCCAGCCCCGTGAACCGGGGAGACTCGCCGAGCCGGTAGTCGGTGAAGGACAGATACAGCGAGGTGACCATGGGGACGAGCGTGATCAGCAGCACGCCCGCCATCCACGGCAGCAGGAACAGATACGCGATCCGCGATCGCCGGCCCCGGGCGCGATCCTTGGCCGCCTGCTGAACCTCGTTGATCAATGCCATGGCGCTTATTCCACCGTCGAACCGGTCAGTGGTTGCCAGTCGCGCTGCTGCGCCTCCCAGCGGCGCAGCCCCAGCTTGACAGCGTCCAGCCGTTCCATCGTGGCGCCGTCGTAGTGTCCGAGTGACAGACCGTCCGCTCCGGCGTCAACCGCGGCCTTGACGCTGTCGGTCAGCGTCTGAGTGGTCGCGTTGGGCCGGACGCCGAGAGCGGCGATCAGCTGCTGGTCCTCGCGCAGGGCGCGACGGCACTTCATCAACTTTGCCCGCTTGGTCGCGACTCCTTCGGCCGTGCCCAGCTGGTCGGAGTAGTCGGATTCGCGAACCGAGTCGACGTGTGTGAACGCCGATGCGAAGTCGAGCCCGGCGCGCTCGGGCGACGCCATGTAGGTGTTGTAGCGGAACTCGACCTGGCGTCCGGAGCTTGCGAGCGCCTCGCGGACGAGCGCGAACAGGCGGTTCACCGAGCGCTTGCGGAACTGCAGCCACGCGGTGAAGGCCTCGTTCTCCACGAGCAGTGCCGATTCGGTGTAGTTGGACTCGTCGAGCAGTTGACGTTCGTGCAGTTCCTCGAGTCCGATCCGGCGGGACAGGTTGGCCAGGTGAGTCACTTCGTGGACAACCGACGCCCAGTCCAGGCCTTCATCAGTGGCCTTGCGCTTGCAGGCGTCGCAGAAACAGCCGCCGGTCGCGACCGCGAGCAGTTGCTGCCAGGACGTCGGGCCGAAGCCGTGCGTTCCGCCGTCGTCACGTCCTGCGCCGAACAGCACCAGGCAGGTCTGCACGTAGTCGACGTCGTGGTTGCTCGCGATGTCGGCGAACAACCCGTACAGGTAGTCCTGGACATCGGGATTGTTCAGGCAGGGCAGCGCCCGCTGGGCCTCGACCGCCTCGAATGCGCCGACGACGTTTCCGTACACATCGCGCTGCAGTACGTCGGACAGGTTCTCCCGTGCGTACTGCGCGTCGATGATCGTGTGTGAGATCTCGCAGCCGGTGCGCAGGCCGCGCTGCCGGGACGCTGTGATCAGCTCGTCGAGCCAGTCGCGGCCGATCAGGAAGTCGCGCTCGGTGGTGAGCGGTTTGATCCGCTTGTACTTGCTGGGATCCGGTGCCCAGTACGCCCGGCTGTCCTCGGGCACGTAGTAGCGACGGACGGGGTTGTGCGGATAGTGCCGGGCGTGCAGAGGCCGCTTCTCCTTGTGCATCAGGCCGACCAGGTACACCGAGTTCACCTCCGCACGGCTGGTCAGGACGTCGAGGACGTGCTCGATGCCCTCGTCGGCCAGGTCCCACGGATAGAGACTGGCGGCAATCTCGTTCAGTGGCATAGCGGTCCTTCCGCGCGATCGGGGGAGTTGGCTACTTCTTGAGGAGCTTGGTGCGCAGGTCGCCGAAGATCAGGTCGACGGTCTGCTGGATCGAGGCCTTGTCGTAGGCGAGGTTCCGCCAGGCCTTGACCATGTCGCCGGTGAAGGCTCCGGAGGTCGGCAGCCCGTTGCGGACCGGGTTGGACTTGGCTTCGGCCTCGAACCCGATGTAGGTGAGGAACTGCTTCTCGGCGTCCGACACCGCGGACGTGATGGCGTCGCGAACGGTCTGGGTGGGTGGTGCGCCGATCGTCGTACCGATGATCTTGGCGCGGTCGACGTCGTTGAGCAGGTAGTCGGCGAACTTGAGTGCCGCGTCCGGATTCTTGGCGTTGGCGGCGACGCAGAGCATGTTGGGGGAGAGCCCGATCGCCTTGGTCCCGGCTCCGCCGTTGCCCGGGCACGGCATCAGTACCAGCGGATCCTTGGTCAGGCTCTGCAGTTCGAGCATCTGGTTGGAGTTGCGCAGGTGGTACGCCGCCAGTCCGCGGATCATCGGCGCGCCCTCGAAGTACGGATTCTGCTCCAGCGCCAGCGCCGTCGGGACCGATGCCTGGGTGTCGCGCAGGTTCTTCCAGTAGGTCAGCCATTCGGTCATGAGGTCCTTGGTGAAGCCGAGGTCGCCGTTCTCCGCCCACGTGTCCTGGTCGTGCTGCCGGGCGTAGGCCTTGAACCAGTCGGCGGCGCCGCCGGTGTTCGGATCGTCGGTGCCGAAGAACTTCGCTCCCTTGGCGGCGTGGATCTTCGCGCTGAGCTGCGCGAACTCGTCCCAGGTGTAGGAGTCCGGGTACTTCTTCACCGGTATGCCGACCTCGTCGAGCACGTTCTGCTTGGCGAACATGCCGATCGACTGCAACCCGTGGGTCATCGCGTACTGCTTGCCGTCGATCTGGCCGGGTGCCTTGATCGAGTCGGTGAAGCCGGCGTCCGTGATGCCCTTACCCGCGCCGAGGTGCGGAGTCAGGTCCATGACGTGGCCGCCGGCAACAAGTTGGGGCAACAGGTCGGCGGTCACCCAGAACACGTCCGGAAGGTTCTTGCCCGACATGGCGACGGTGATCTTGGTTTCGATGGCGTCGATGTCGCCGAACTCGGGGCTGACCTTGATGGACGGGTTCTTCTCGTTGAACGTCGTGCAGGCCTTCTGGAAGCGCTTCACCCGGTCGTCGGACCCCCAGAACATGAACCGGAGCGAGGCCGACTTGGAGGAACCGGAACCGGTCGAGTCGCCACAGGCCGCAAGAGCTGGGCCGGCGACTGCTGCTGCGCCCAGTCCGCCCACCAGGCGGAGCACGGACCGGCGGGACATACGGGGGAGCGGGACGGACATCGCCATCACCTTTCGCTCGGCGCGATCGGAGGCAGGTGCTCGATGCGCTGTGGGGATGTTCCTGCGATCATCTTCAATTCGGCTAACTTGTCTGTCAAGATTGCAGACAAGACGAGTTTTCAGGAGAGTATTGCTATGCCAACGCTCCCGCTCAGCGCCAACATCTCGATCCTGTTCACCGAGCTTCCCTACCTGGAACGCCCGGGCGCCGCCCGGGCCGCGGGCTTCGAGCGGGTCGAGAGCTGGTGGCCGTTCCCCGGGCCCGGAGCCACGCCGGCGCAGGTGGATGCGTTGACCACCGCACTGGAAGAAGCGGGCGTCGAGTTGTCCGGCCTGAACTTCTTCGCCGGCGACATGTCGACCGGTGAGCGAGGAATCGCCTGCCGGCCGGACCGGCAGGAGGAACTCGAGGTCAACACCGAGCAGGTGTTACAGATCGCGCGGCGGACCGGCTGCCGTGCGTTCAATCTGCTGTACGGCCAGCTGGATGTCCGATGGTCCGTCGACGAGCAGCACGACACCGCGGTTCGCGCCGTACGGGCGGTCGCGAAGATCCTTGCCGAGATCGATGGAGTCGTACTACTGGAGCCGCTGGCCCGCGGGCTGAACGGTACGTATCCGCTGGTCGACGGCGATGACGTGGTCGAACTGCTCGAGGGTCCGTTGCGCTCGACTCCGAACGTCCGTCTGCTCTTCGACCTGTTCCACCTCGGCAACAACGGCGTCGACTTGGTGACAGCCGCAGAACGCTTGGCGCCCTGGATCGGTCATGTTCAGCTCGCCGACAGCCCTGGCCGTGGCGAGCCAGGCAGTGGGGATCTTCCGATCGAGGAGACGGTGACGGCTCTGGTCGCGGCCGGCTATCGCGGAACGATCGCCGCCGAGTATCAACCGACGCGGCCGACGACGGAATCGCTCGGCTGGGTGGATCGGCTCGATCCGGTCCAGCTCGCCACAGCTGTGCGTGAGAAGAGGCCACGATGAGCACGGTCGGATTCATCGGTGCCGGCGTCATGGGCGCGCCGATGATCGCCAACCTGGTCCGGGCCGGGTATCTGGTCCGCGCGTACGGGCGGTCGGCGGCCTCGCGGGAGCGCATCGAGACCGCGGGCGGCGGCCTGGTGGAGTCGGTCGCGGCGGTCGCGAAAGGTGCAGACGTCGTGGTCGCGATGGTTGCTGACTCCTCCGACGTACGAGAAGTGGTGCTCGGGGCCGACGGACTCGCGGACACCTGTGCCGAGGGCCAGATCTTTGTCGACATGAGTACGATCGCGCCGTCGGTCGCGATCGAAGTGCACGAGGCCATGGCGGCGCGCGGCGTACCGGCATTGGACGCGCCCGTGAGCGGCGGCGAGCAGGCCGCGATCGACGGGGAGCTCAGCATCATGGTCGGCGGGGATCCGGCCGTGCTGGAACAGGTTCGGATGATGCTCTGCACGCTGGGCGGCACGATCACGTATGTCGGTCCGCCTGGAAGCGGCCAGCTCACCAAGGCGGCCAACCAGCTGATCGTTGCCGCGAATCTGCAGGCCGTCGCGGAAGCGGTCGTTCTCCTGGAACGCTCCGGCGTAGAACTCCAGCCGGCGCTGTCCGCGATCGGCAGCGGCTTGGCCGGATCGGCCGTGCTGGACCGCAAGCGTGCCGCGTTCTTGACCGGCGTCTTCGAGCCAGGGTTCCGGGTCGACTTGCACGACAAGGATCTGGGCATCGTCGCCGGGGTCATGCGCGAGCAGGGGCTGTCATTGCCGCAGACCGCGATCGCCGCTCAACTGATGGCTGCGCTCCGCGCTCGCGGCGACGGCGGGCTGGACCACTCAGCCTTGCTGCGGCTCACTCGAGCCCTGAACGGAACGGAGAGCCGGCGGTGACATCTGACGACGTGATCGTGGTAACGGGTCCATTCAGCGAGGAAGATCGGTGCCGCGCCGCGGCACTTGCCCCACAGCACACCCTGCACTTCGCCGAGCGCCCGCCAACTGCCGACGTCGAGCATGTCGTCGCCGTGGCGGGCGCGGTGGGACCGGACGACTTCGTTCGCCTGCCACACCTGCGGTGGATACACAGCTGGGCGGCAGGACCCGATGCGGCCATCTTCGACGATCTGGTGTCCAGTCCGGTCGTACTCACCTCATCGGCCGGGAACGGCGGAGTACCACTGGCCGAGCACGCCCTGATGCTGCTGTTGATGCTGGACCGGGACGCTCCCCGCTGGTTGTCCGCTCAGCAGGACCATCGGTGGGACCGGCACCGGCATCCCGAACTGATGGGCACCACGATCGGGATCTACGGACTCGGCAACGCCGGCAAGGACCTGGCCCGCAAGGCCCAGGCGTTCCACATGCGAGTGCTGGGCCTGCGAAGGCACCCGACGGCACCGGTCGACTGTGTCGACGAGTTGTACGGACCCGAACAACTGATGGACTTCGTCCGGAACTGCGACCACGTCGTGATCACCGCACCTCTGACACCCGAGACCCGCAACGCCTTCGACGCATCGGTCTTCGAGGCGATGAAACCCACAGCGAACCTCGTCTGCATCTCCCGTGGCGGAATCGTGGTCGACGATGACTTGCTGGAGGCCCTCCGCAACGGCCAGATCCGGGCTGCCGGACTCGATGCCCACAGCATCGAACCGCTACCGACCGGCAGCCCGTTCTGGGACCTGCCGAACGTCATCGTGACCCCGCACAACGGAGCGACCACGCCAGGAACGCTCCGGCGGCAAGTCACCATCTTCCTCGACAACCTCGCACGCTTCGCCGGCGGCCGGCCATTGGTGAACGTCGTCGACAAGCAACTCGGGTACTGACCCGCGTGTTGGTCACCCAAACGTAACAACTGCGCCAACGCTTGCTCGGCTAGTTGACTGAACTCATCAGTGTGTCATTCGGCGCTTGGTGGGCGGGTGATAGAGAGAGTGTAGTGTCCACAGCGGGCCGGGCCGCGTGGCGGAGTTCGCGCTCACCAAGCGCCGACATATCTCCGAGCCGCCCTGACGGCGATCGACCTCAGTTCATGATTGCTGGAGCACGACGGTCGTCGCGGTGACCTGCCAGTCCTCCTCGCCACGACCGAGGACATACGTCGCATGCGCGATGCGATCCGGCTCGATCCACGACTCGTGCACTATCGCGACCGTCCGCGTGATGATGCGGACCTCCTCGGTCCGACGCTCCGCGGCGAACAGCGCCTGGCGGCCAGACTGCGCCAACTCCCCAAGTCGCTCCCCGATCATCGCCCGGCCGCGGTACCACTGACCGGAGCGGTTGACCAGGTCCGCGTCCGATGCGAACGCCGCTACGTAGGCATCGATATCGCCCGCTCGCCACGCACCGCGAAGGCGTTCCATGAAGTCGGCGATCTCGGCATCACGCGTCATGGATAGCCTTATACCAGCTCGATAGTGCCAGCCGGACCTCGTCGGTGATGTGGTTCATAGTGCCGAGTTCGTCGTCGTCGCCCCACCGCCCCCAGTTCGACAACGAGTCGGAGTACCCGAGCACGTCCTTCTGTGTAGGCATCGGTCGCCCGGCCGTCATCCCGGTATCGGCGAGGTGCATCGTGATTGTTCTTCTCCTGTTGGTGATCAGCCATCGATTCGCTTCACGGTCAAGCTGCTCTTTCGTTGGGTTGAGCAATCGTGGCTTCTGGTTGGGTGGGCCGGTGCCTCGCGCTCCGGGCAGCGGACAATCGCAGGCCGGGGTGAGAATGGCGGTCACGGCGAGGGACGCGATCGCCAGGATTGCCATCGTCGTACCGACGGGCAGGAGCTGCGCCATGAGGCCGGCCAGGGTCGCGCCGAACGCCTGCATCGCCTTCATGCCGTTGGCATGCAGGCCCAGTGCCTGGCCGCGGACATCCTCGCCGGTCAGCGCGATCAATCGCTCCTGCAACAGCAGGGTGGACGCGAAGCCTGTCGACGCGATGGCGGCCGCGCCGATTGCGATCGGCAGACTCAGGGGGAACACGAACAGCAGGTACGGCGCGGCACCTTCCCGAGGATGATCTGAAGCCCATAGATGTCTGATCAGGACCGGCGTTGGCGCGCTGGTTCGGGAAGGTACGCCCGTGCTCAAGGTAGTCGACGAGGAGTCCGAGCCCAACGCGACCGGCGGGGATGGCGGGTCGTTGGTGTCGTCGTTGCTGGATGAGATTGTTCGCGATGGTGCCCGTCAGATGCTGGCTGCGGCGTTGCAGGCCGAGATTGCCGCCTACATCGAGGCCCATCGTGACGAGCTCGACGAGAACGGCCACCGGCTGGTGGTCCGTAACGGGTACCACGCCGAGCGGGAGGCTGATGGGCCGCGTACGCCGGGGCCGTGCTGCGCGAGCGAGGCAGAATCTGGTCGGCCCTCGGACGCGGCGCGATCAACTTCTACCGTTCAGCAAGGGTGATGCCGCCATGATCGATCTTCCACGAAGTCTCGCACTCGCCCGAGGCCTACGACGCCGCGGTCAGCGCGATCGCGGAGTGGATGAAGACGGAGCCATCTTCGGCACCCATTCGCACCGAGCCGGACGGCGGAGATGCGCACGACCACGAGGGATGGGGGGCAGGTGCCGGGACCGTGGAGCGCTACGAGTACCTGTGCCCCTGCGGCGACGGGACGATCATCGAAGAGCACGACAACATCCCGGGCTTCCGCGAGCACGACGTCCGGATCGACTGCGACAAGTGCCGCGCCGAGTGGCGCTTCGTTGACGGCAGGGGCGTTCGGGACTGGGGCCTGGAACCCGTAGCCGTGAGTGCAAACGTCTGACAGGCGACTCAGGAAAACGCAACGCCGTACTGAGCCAAACGAGTCGGCTCGGTACGGCGCTCGTGGGGAATCGGGGCTATGCCGACTCGTCGCGTGCAGGGGGCCTGAATCATCAGCACATTCGAGACGGTCTTCAGGGCCGGGAAGAGTTCTCAGACTCTCTACGAAGGTGCACAACGGTCGCGTCGGCGCCGAGCACGTTGCGCGTCGGACTCGGCATATCGCCACAGCCGCTCAGCGGCCGGGTCGACCGCGTGCGCGGCGACGCCGTCGCCGGCGGGGTCGGCGGTGACGGGAGCTTCCTGGTTGTCCTCGAAGTAGCCTCCGGTGATGCCGTCCAGGAGCAGGGATGCGGCCAGGAGCGCGCTCGTGCCGGCGCCCTGCTCGGGTGTCTTGTAGAAGGGTTGGTCGATGCGGTTGCCGTCGGTGTCGGCGGCGCCCATGGCCTGCAGGGTCGCGAGGTCGAGGTGGCGTTGCAGGCCGGTGGTGACGCAGCCGGGCATCAGGGCGTTCGCGGTGATCTGGTCGCCGGCCCAGCGGTGGGCGTTGCCGACCGTGAGCAGGACGCCGGCGGTCTTGGACCGGCCATAAGCGACCCATGGGTCGTAGGGGGTGCGCTCGAACTGGGGGTCGCCGAAGTCGAAGGGATGCTTGCGGTGCACGCCGGAGCTGACGACGACGACCGGCGCGGCGCGCACGGTGCCAGCCCATCCCTCCGCGGCGGACGCCTCGGTCGGCGGGGTGACCGCGGCGGGGTCGCGGACGGCGGCGGTGACCTCGGCGCCGGAGCGGGCGAGGGCGCGGACGGTCTGCGCGCCGATGCCCGAGGCGCCGCCGGTGACGATCATCCGCCGGCCTGCGAGATCGACGCCGTCGAGCACCTCGTCGGCGGTCGCTGTGGGGCCGAACGGGGTGGTGACCAGCTCAGACATCGGTGGCCTGCGCGTCGAGGTGGGCCATGATCTGGTGGAGCTCGGCGGGCAGGTCGCCGGGTTTGCGGGCCGTGAAGAACTGTCCGTCGCGCACGACCGGCTCGTTGACCCAGGTGCCGCCGGCAGCCTCGACCTCGGGAGCGACCTCGAACCAGGACGTGAGCTGGCGGCCCTCGGCGAGGCCGGCGGCCACGAGCAGCTGAGGTCCGTGGCAGACCAGCCCGATCGTCTTGTCGGCAGCGGCGAAGGCCCGGACGAAGTCGATCGCCTCCGGGATCTCGCGCAGCGCGGTCGGGGCGAGACCGCCGGGCACGTAGAGCATCAGGTAGTCCGCCGGGTCCGCATCGGCCAGCGGGATCGTTTCCTAGATGCCGAAGCCGCGGTAGCCGGTCAGCTCGCCGCCTTCAGGCGTGATCACGTCGACCTGGTAGCCGGCCTCGGTGAAGCGGTAGTACGGGTAGAAGAACTCGACCTCCTCCACCTTGTCCGAGGTCAGCACCGCGATGCGACCCTTGCTGGGCTCGCCCGTCGGGACCGCGGCCCGGTTGTCGGCGGGCTGGTCGATGGTCTGCTCGGTCATGTTCCACTCCTTCTCGTGAACTTCTTCCTCAAGACTAGGAGCGGAGGAATAGACTATCCATTGCTATGAGTCCAACAAACTACATGGATCGTCCAGAGCGAGTCGACCCTTTAGAGGACGTCCTCAATCTCGTCGACGCCCGCGGCGAGCTCGCGTCCACCCTGACGGGGCATGGCGAGTGGGCAGTCCGGTTCCCTTCACCAGCTGGCGCGAAGTTCAACTCCGTCCTCACCGGCTCCTGCACGGTCCAGACTGATGGACTGGACCATCCGATCACCCTCCGGGCCGGAGACTGCTTCCTGCTCACCCGGCCGCAGGAGTTCGTGCTCGCCACCTCCACACAGGCTCCCGTCAGGGCCGCATCCCCCCTGTTCCAGGCCAGCGAAGGGCGCAGTGCCGAGGTCGGCCCGGCCAGCGAGCCCGTCACGGCGGCCCTCATCGGCGGCAGCTTCTCCTTCGACCGCCGCGCCCGTGAGCTCCTGCTCGACGCACTGCCGCCTCTCATCCACCTTCCCGCCCATGCCGAGGGTGCTCCGATGGTCCAGTACCTGCTCGGGCGCATCGACCAGGAGACACGAAACGATCGCCTCGGGGCAAGCGTCGTCGTCCGACACCTCGCCGTCGTACTCCTCATCGACGTCATCCGCCACCACCTCAGCACAGACCCGGCCGGCACCGGATGGCTCCACGGCCTCACCGACCCGACCGTCGCAGCCGCCCTCCGCGCGATCCACGCCGCACCGGGCCAACGGTGGACCGTGCAGCTCCTCGCCGACGAAGCGCATGTCTCCCGATCCACCCTCGCCGCCCGATTCAAATCCGTCGTCGGCCAAGGTCCCCTCGAATACCTCACCCGGTGGCGCATCGAAGTCGGCGCCCACCGACTGGCCACCACCGATAGCACCATCGCGCGGATCGCAGAGGACGTCGGCTATGGCTCCGAGACTGCATTCGCCCTCGCGTTCAAACGGGAACTGGGTTCAGCACCCGGCCGCTATCGCAGGGCCGCTACCGGAAGCGATGTCCTCACTGTCGGAAGTCCCTGAGGGGGCTGGTTCTCGTTCGTCGCAGCTGAGCAACAGTCGACGCCCACGAGGGCGAACCTCCATACCTTCGATGGCTTCCGGAAACTTCGGCCGAGCTGAGGTCAGTCAGGAGTGGTGCGACCGGCTCCGTCGTGGCTTCGGGCTAGAACAGACGCGAAGCCGCAGGCGTGCGCTGGATCTACGGCGTGTGCGTACGGACTGGCTTCACCACACAGCTTGACGGGCCATTACGACGATCGTCCACGAGTCCCGCCCGCTCTTCGCTTCGCGCCCGGCCCCGGTTCCGGAGCGATCGTCGTCCCTGGCGTCAGGAGCCGCCCATGATCCGAACGAATCTCGACGTGCACGCCGGTGCCTGTGGGCGTGCGGTAGACGATGGGTGGTCCGTCGGGCGCCGACCAGGTGTCGCCCCACTCCGTGAGCGCGATCAGGGCTGGCACCACGTCGCGGGCCTTCGCGGTGGGATGGTAGCTGCCGTCTGTGTCCACCTCGAACAGACCTTCCTCGACCAGGCGAGCGAGGCGACCCGACAGGACGTTGCTGGCCATATTCAGACTAGCCTCGAACTCCGAGTAGCGGGTCATCCCGCGGAAGAGGGCATCGCGCAGGATCAGCAGTGTCCAACGCTCGCCAAGCACCTCAAGGGCCCGGGCGATCGAGCAGTTCTCGGCGGGGTAGTCGCGGCGCAGCATGCCCCCACGCTATCTCTTGCTTGAAGCAAGTTGTCGTGTGTAGGTTTGGCTTGCTTGAAGAAAGTTCGATGGAAGGACGTGGAATGACCCCTGCCGAAACCACCGCGCGGCAGTTCCTGGCTGCGTTCTACGCAGGCGCACGCGAGGATGCGCGTGTGCTCCTGGACGACGACCTCGACTTCGCCGGCCCGCTCGTCCAAATCCGTGGCGCGGACGCATTCCTCGACAGCGCAGGCCCGCTGCTGACCGCGAGCGTCGGACACACCGTGCGTCAGAGTTTCACCAATGGCGACGAGGTTTGCCTGATCCACGACGTCGCTCTACGAGGTGCGAACCGGCCTGTCGCCATGGCGGACTGGCTCAGCGTGCGCGCCGGCCGCGTTGTCGCCGAACGGGTCTTCTTCGACCCCGCTCCGCTGCGTGCGGCGCTGACCAGCTGAAAAGAGGGAGAGAACCGTGGACAGCTTTGTCATGACGTTCCGCACGCGACGCGACCACGAGCCGGATGCGGCCGAAGAGGCCGAATGGGCCGCCTGGATGGCGTCGCTGCGCGACTCGGTGGTCGATTGGGGAAACCGAACCCACTCCACGGTCACGATCAGCGCCGGCGGGCCGAGCGGCGATACCACCGACGGCCTCAGTGGCTACGTCGTCCTCAAGGCCGACACACTGCAAGAGGCGATCGAACTCGCGCGCCGCTGCCCCGGACTTCCCCACGGCGGCACCATCGAACTGGCTCGGGTCCGCGCCTGACACGGCTCGACCGGATCCGGCTCGTGGGGCAAGGTCGTGTGAACCTCCCCACGACGCCAGTGCTCGGCATCATTCGTGCGATCCCGACGCGTCCACTACCCGCAGCCCGTCCAGGCCGGCGACCCGCCACGACCGTGTCGATCTGGGTGTCATGGTCGACGTCGAGGCAGGCGAAGACGTAGCGCCGGGTCGCTACTCCGGGCTGGTTGTCGCCGAGGCCGGTGCGCGTGGAGCGGATAAGCCGGAACGTGAGATGGTCGCCGAGGTCGACGTCGACCAGTTCGGTGAGTGCTCTCTCGGCTTCGGCGAGATTGGTCGCGTGCTGTGCTGCGAGGTCCATGTCCTTGGTGGTGCGCGAGCGGGGCACGCGGGCGAGCATGCTCATCCCGCCCTTGAGCAGCCACTCGGACTGCTCGCCTTTGGGCGAAGACTCGGGTGAGGAACCGGTCGAAGCGTGCCTGTCGGATCTGGGCATCGACGCTGGCGGCACTGACGCCGGGGCCTGCTTGCCGGGCTGCCTTCTTCGCGGCGTCCTTGATCGCCAGCTCCAGGGATCGCCAGTCGGCTAGCCCCGTGCTCAGTCACGGTCTCATCCTTCCGGTTGCACGCCGGCCAGCTCGTACAGGTCGTTCGCCAGGGAGTTGCCGTCGCTCCTGCGTCGCGCTGCGATGGGGTCGAGGTAGGACGCGAGCCGGTCGGGTGCCACGAGCTTGTCGGCGCGTACGGCGTCGCGTACGGCGCCGGCGACCATGGACAGGTCGGTCCCGAGCTCGACCAGATCGGCGATCGTGCGCTCGACGGTCAGGGTGGGGAGTCCATCGACGGGGATCACCTCGTCACGGGTCAGTTGCCGGATGCGCAGGCGTACGCCGGGAAGCCGGGTTCCTTTGCGTGCAGGCACCATGAAGTCGAAGCCGTCGAGGAGGAAGTCACCGATGCCGTGAACGATCGCGGCCGTGGTGCCGGCCGTCGCGATCGATGCGACACCGGCGCTGGTGCGGGGCGCGGTCGCTCCACCAAGGGTCAGCCAGGTCGCGTAGATCGCCTCGTGATTCTGTGGTGGCGCTCCGGCCATGCGGTACACGCCCTGTGCCACACGCTCGATCGCACCGGCCGACGCCATCCGGGACAGCTGCTTGCGGGAGACACCGGCGTCCTCGGCCTGAGCAGTGGTGACCAGGCCCCACCGGCGTTCCGCGATGGAGCCGAGCCGCGCCAGCGTCGAGTCAGCCACGGCAACGATTGTACCCAGTTCCGGGGACAAATGTTGCCTCGAATCTCTGCACCGCCTGGAAGCGGAGGGGGCGCGCCCGAGCGGGCTGTGTCATCAGGGACTGGTTTGTCGCAGGGTACGACGATATACCGCGTCAGGTGGCGGATCTGGTGAGGCAAGCGGGGCTCAGCGCATACTCAGGAGTTCTGGCAGGCGATACTGTCGGCATTGCTCGAGGCTGGTGCAGGCGGTGAGTGAGTCCTGGGAGCGTGCGCGGCCGGATCGGTGACGGTCTCACGCGATGCCGGTGAGCGCGAACTGCTGGCGGTGCAGGTCGAATCATCACCCCGGTTGCTGATGGTGGCCTCGCCTTCGCGGGCGTGCACTGCAACCGGACCGGCGCCCGCGGTTCGGTCCTGCATACGCCGTCGTGCACCGCAGTACTGACCCGGACCTCACCCGCGATGAGCCGACCTGGGCAGAGGCAGTTGGCCGGTTGGCGGAGGTGCGGATCGAGCTTAGATGCCGGCTCGGTTGAGGCGTTCGATGAGGCTGGGTTTGCGTGCGTGGGTTTGCCGCAGGGTGATGGCGCGTTGGGCGAAGGTGTCGGGGCGGTTCTCGCGTTCGGCGAGTGCTTGGAGGTCGGTGAGTAGTGTGATGGCGGCGTCGTACTCGGCCGGTTTCCGGGTGGCGATCAGGGCGTCGACGCGCGACCATGCAGCGTCTTCCTGGCGGGTCAGGTCGTCGAGTCGTTGTTCGCGAGCCAGGGCGCGGGCGTGCTCGCGCCGTGCCTGGTCTTCGGCGTGTTGGGCGGCGAGCCGATGCTCGCGGTTGGCTCGCCGGCGTGCGGCGTTGTCGAGCAGGTCGGCAACGGTGCGGGGGGCTGGGGTGTGGGGGTGGTCGGCGTGATCTCAGTCCGGAAGCGGCGCAGCATCTCCATCTGTACCCGCGCGGCCTCACCCTGGACGACCTGTCGCAGCAGCCGGTCCTTCTCGGTGATCGGCAGGCCGGCGATCCAGTCGGCGACATCTGCGGGATCGTCGGCGATCTCCTCCATCGGCGGGGAGGTTTGGGCCGCGGTGGCGAGCAGGTCGTCATCGAGGCGGAGGAAGTCGGCCAATGCTCGCTGTGCCGCGGTGAGCGTGCCGAGCCCTGGCGGGACTTGTGGTTCGAGGTCGTCGTCGGCGTCGCTGTCGAAGACATCCTCGTCGCGTTCCCAGGCGCCGTAGGTGGCCAGCCATGCGAGGTAGAGCGGCCGGAGATCACCTGCGGCGAGTTCGGCACGAACGCCGACGGTTGCCGACAGCAACGACCCTGCGTCGTAGTCGAAATCGAACTCGCCTGCGTCGTCTTCGCTGGTGAAGTCGAGCACAACAAAGTCGCCCGCGACCCAGGAGTTGAACTGGTCGCCGGCGCGGTATTGCTCGACGACGTCGGGCTCGAGCAGATCACTGGGCAGGCGGAACATCACGCGGTGCGTGCCCCAGTTCCTCACCTGCAGATGTGCGTCGTAGTAGCGCTCCATCAACAGGTTCGGGTCACCCCGGAAGTCGCCCCAGTGGTACTCGTTCACGAAACTGGTGGCCGTGATCCTTGCCCGGGTGGACAGCGACCGGACCGCGGCTTGTTCGTCATCGTCCAGTGGCCGGTCGATCGCCAGGAATTCGTAGTACTGGTACTCGCTCACTGCCCGTCCAGTCCGTCGGCGCCGTTGAAGGGTTCTGCCCGGAAGCTGGAGTCGTCTCCCAGGTGGAAGAACAGATGCCCCTCGATCGTCTCGCGGTCGACAAGCGCCGCCCAACCACGACCGCTGACTTGGTCGCCCTCGTCGACCCCTTCCCAGGTGAACGCGACACCGGCACGGCCGTCTCGCTCGGCCGGACGGGAGTCCAGCCAGCCACGGACCGCGATGAACCCGAACTGCCCGGTCCCACCCGCGCTGAACTCGATGAAACCCGGTTCGACCAGGTCGATCGCGTCGAGGTCCCATCCACTCATCTCCACGATCCGCCACCGGCCGATCAGCGGTGCCACGAATCTCCGAGCTCCTTGTGCCACGGGCGCCAGCATAGCCATCGCGCGGAAGCTTGTTGCTGCGCCGGGTTTGCCGAGATGATCAGGTGAGGAACCACCGTTGTACGGTTCGTCCGATAGTTTCTCGTCTCGGACCTTGCCGGCCCTGGCGATTTCCGCAAGCGTTCCAGCGACGAGATCCTTGGTCAGATCCGGGCTCAGCGCGGCGGTGACCACGTCTGTCGTGGCACCGTTGTGAGCGCGCAGGACGTGAGGATGCGCTGTTGCCTCGTGGTTGCCCACAGCAGCCAGCAGAGCACCAATTCGGCGGGAAGGCAGTACGACCAGAGGGTAGTCGGCGTTCGACCGGCTTCCTAGCCTCCAAGCTTTGTCCAGACAGGCAATGCTGCTCGGCATATCTTTGCGGTAGGCCCCGTGCCGATTTGGATCAATGGACTAATTGGCCGGAAGTCAAGTTCCGGGACATGTCGTCCCGCGGCTCATCGCCGGTGTTGGGCGACGGGGCGGTCTCGGGCGCTGGCAGGATGGTCGCGTGAGTCTTCGTGACGGTCGCGATGGCGGCGGCAGCCCGGACCTGCGCCGTGAGTTGTCCGAGCTGCGGGCCGAGCGGGATCGGCTGCGGGCCGAGAATGCGCGGCTGTCCCGTCTGCTGGAGCTTCGGGGCGAGGACACCACGCCCGCACCCGAGCAGCTCGCGGCGCCCGGGGGGCCTGGCGGGCTGGTGTCGATGGCGGGCTCGACGCCGCAGCAGAAGCTCGCCCTCTACCTGGACCTGTTCCGTGCCAGGACCGACACCTACGCGAGGCGCTGGGAGGACCCGCGGACGGGCAAGAACGGGTGGATGCCCGCGGCGGCGGGTGGGTGGCGCAAGGGCATGACCCGCGCGACCGCCCGCCTGCTCCCGCTGACTCCGGATATCGTCGCCGAGCACCTGGCCGCGAGGTCGCGGCAGGACCTGTTCATCGGCCTGTACCCGATGCTCCCGGACAACACCTGCTGGTGGCTGGCTGCCGACTTCGACGGCAAGACCGCGATGCTCGACGCTTTAGCGTACGTCAAGGCCGCGCGAACTGCCGGCGTCCCCGCTGCGCTGGAGATCTCCCAGTCCGGCGCCGGGGCGCACGTATGGATCTTCTTCACCGAGGCGATCACCGCGCAGACGGCACGCGCGGTGGGGACCGCGTTGATCCACGAGGCCATCCTCCAGCGTGGCGCCATGAGCCTGGGCTCGTACGATCGTCTGTTCCCGAGCCAGGACGTACTGCCCGGCTCTGGCCCGGGCAACCAGATCGCCGCACCGCTGCACGGCAACCGCCGCAAGGACGGGCTCACGCTCTTCCTCGACCCGGCCACGCTGGAACCGTACGAGGACCAGTGGGCCTTCCTCTCGACGCTGGACCGGCTCACTCCGGGTGACGCCACTCGCCTTGCCCGCAAGGCGTCGCGCGCCGCCGTCGGCAACGACGTCACGACCCTGGCACGAGCCGAGTCCACCAAGGTGCACCCGCCAATGCCACCGGTCGTGTGCGCCGAACTCGCTGCCGGCCTGGTCCTGGACGCGACCGTCTTCCCGCCTGCTGCTCTGGCGACTTTCAAGCACGCCGCATCGATGGCGAACCCGAAGTTCTACGAGCTGCAACGGCTGCGCAAATCCACCTGGGACACTCCGCGGTTCGTCACCGGTTACGACCTGACCCTGGACGAGAAGCTTGTCCTGCCTCGCGGACTGCGGCACCTGGTGACAGGCATCATCGAGCGCAGCGGCGCCCGCCTCGACGTCACCGACAGCCGGACCGCCGGCACGGAGATCGACGTGGCGCTGATCGGCGAGCTGACCGACCGGCAGGCCGCGGCAGTCGGCGAGCTGCTCGCGTACGACGACGGCGTCCTGGTCGCCCCGCCAGGATCCGGCAAGACGGTCATGGCATGCGCAATCATCGCCGAACGAGCGGTGTCCACCGTGATCCTGGTTGACCGCAAGGCCCTCGCCGACCAATGGCGCACCCGGCTGGCCGTGTTCCTCGGCCTCAAACCGGGACAGGTCGGCGGCGGGCGGAGCAAACTGACCGGGATCGTCGACGTCGCCATGCTGCCCACCCTGGCCAGACACGACGACGTCGCGAACCTGACCGCCGGATACGGGCAGGTCATCGTCGACGAGGCACACCACATCGCCGCAGCCGCCTACGACCACTCGGTCAAGAAGATCGCCGCCCGGTACTGGCTCGGCCTCACCGCCACCCCCGAGCGCCGCGACGGCCTCGGCGAGCTCCTGCGCTGGCAGCTCGGACCGGTCCGGCACACGATGACCGACGAGATCCCCGGGACGCTGGCCGAAGCAGCCGACACCACCGCAGGACCGGCACGAGTGCTGCACCTCCACGAGACCAGGTTCACCGCAGCAGACATCGATCAGGACGCCCCGTCACCGATCGCCGAGGCCCACCGGGCGCTCACTGCCGACAAAGACCGCAACGAGCAGATCCTCGACGATGTCCACGCCGCTCTCGCCCAGGGGCGCAACTGCCTGGTCCTGACCCGCCGGGTCGCCCACCTCGAAACGATGACCTCGCTCCTGGCAGGTCGCGGCCACGAACCACTTGTGCTCCAGGGAGGCATGCCGGCCAAGGATCGACGCGCCGTCGTCGAACGACTCACCGACGCCAGGCCTGGGGACGGCGTCCTGGTCCTGGGCACCACACCGTTCGTCGGCGAAGGGTTCGACGCACCGGCCCTGGATACCCTGTTCCTGGCGGCGCCGATCTCCTTCGACGGACTCCTGGTCCAGTGCGCCGGACGAGTCGTCCGCCCCGCACCCGGCAAGGCCGTCGCCGAGGTCCACGACTACCACGACCCGCTCGTCCCGCTGCTGGCAGCCTCGCTCCAGCGGCGCATGCCCGGGTACAAGCGGCTGCGATTCGACCGGGCCCGATGATGCCCCTCGCTACTGGGCGCCAGTCGCCGTGCACAAGATCATCAGGTCAGCCCTGGCCGATGTGCCGGCATCCGCCCGTGCAGCTCATGAAACCACTGCTGGCCGAGGATCGACCGTTCCCGCGAACAGCCGCTCGACCCTCGTTCGAGACGTTGTGGATCACGTCCCTGGCGCCGAGGTCGCGCTCGACCACCGGCGGGTTGACCAAACTTTGTCGGGTTCGCCGAGACCCCGGGATATCAGGCGCCAGCCCGCAAACCTTCTGGGACCGCGTGTTGCACATCTCCGCCATGATCACCACCACAGGCAGCCGTGTCCGGATCCAGTCGACACCACCTGAACGACAGTGTCTGCCCGCCACAACCAGAGCGGGACACCAGCAAACGCCAAGTAGACAACGCGGTCCCAGGACCAAACCGAAGCTCCTCCTGGGACCCCGACACACCCAAACCACTCACAAACGCACACGGCCAACCACGCCTGCACTCACGGCCGGATGAAGGCTGAGGGTAACGTTGGGCCCGTGAGCACGAAGGCTGAGCGTCAGGCTGCGCGTCAGCAGGTCGCCACTTATCATGAGGTGCAACTGGCGGCTCTGGTTCAGCGGGTCGCTGAGGCGATCGATCGGCACCGCGGCGGTGAACTGGATGTCTTCGAAGCCGACGAAGTGATCTTCCAGTATCAGCGTGCCGCGCGGCAATTGTGGACGTTCTGCCAGACCACCGGCAGTCAGGCTGAGCTCACCGCTCACATCATCCAGCGTATGGCTGAGGCCGGCGAGGCGATCGATTGGTGGAACGCGGCCAACCGCGCCACCGCAGTTGATGTGGAATCCACGGTCAAGACTACGGTCAGAACAGGAATCTTAGCTCAGGAGCAGCGATCCGGACTGGTGATCAAGCTGCCCTGTGACCAGGTGACACATCGGTCCGACCAGGGGGAATGGCTGCCACGTTGCAGGGACCCAGAGGTCGCAGGTTCAAATCCCTGCCCCGCTACTGGCGACGTGCAGGTCGTGCTGCCTGCGTCGTCCGTGGTTGGTGATGGGCGGTTGCGTGTCGAGAGTGATGGGGGTGTTCCGGCGAGCGCGGCTGGTCTGTGGCGGTTCGGGGAAGGCGTGCGCGTCGAGTTGTCGGGGACGCAGCTGAAGGGCCGGGCGACGGTAGCGTTCAAGGTGCCGGCTGGGTGGGATCCGAATCTGGTGCCGGTGGTTGCGTGGCAGGACGGGCATGGTGGTTGGCGGTGGTTGCCGACATCGCCATGGAAGCCTGGCCAGTTGACGGTGACGGCGCAGACCGACCATTTCTCGTCGGGGTTTCTGGGTGGATTCGATATCCAGGCGTTTGCCAAGGATTCGCTCGGGCGGTTAGGGGATTGGCTCACCGGGCGCGCTGGAGTGGCTCAGCCGAGATGCGGTGGCGAGTCGGCGCTGCGGACGAAGGTCACGGTGGCGTCGGACGGTGGTGACTCGGTGAAGTGGTGTGCCGGTGTCGAGTCTGGTCGCGCCGTTGTGCGGATCGCCAACAACCGGCTGGCCTACACGCAGGTGACGTATCCGAAGGCCTGGAAGGTCATCGCCGGCAATCGGCTCGGGTTGAGCGTGGGTGCGCTGACTCAGTGGGTTGCGACGGGTGGGGGAGAAGCTCCTGACGCCACGTGGCAAGTCCGTCATTTTGATACCGCGTGGCGAGAGCGTCACCTTGCGGCTTCCGGATGTTCCGGAGGCGAAGGTGTGGGCGGAGATCAGTCAGGTGGCGTACGTCCTGCAGATTCTCGAGCTGGCAGGTTCCGTCGAGGGCGCGGTGTCGAAGGTGGCAGGGCAGGCCGTCGCGACCGACGGGTGGATGGAGCGACTGGCCAAGACCGTCACGAGCGGCGATCCGTCGAAGGGATGGACGGACGCGGCTAAGAGCTGTTTGAAGAGCTTCACCGACGAGTACACGGACAACTTCTTCGAGGTGGCCGACGTCACCAAGACCATCGAGCAGACGATGAAGTTCGCGGCGAGATGTACCGCTGAGATGGCTCGTGCGTCCATGACCGATGTTCCCGTGTTCCTGGGCGGGCTGGTTTCGGCGTGATCGACGTCGTCGTGTCGACGATCCTGACCGCGGTGAATCTGCTCATCATCAGTGCGCGCGAGATCGTCGACTCGGTGGCGAGCTTCGGGGGCAAGAGCAGTCCCATCTATGGCATCTCGTTCATTCCCAAGGCCGTTCCGACCGAGGTCGTCAACATCAACCCGCTGACCCAGTCCGGTCAGGTGAAGTCAGGTTGGCGGGTCGAGAACACCGGAAAGGGGTTGGCGTGTGCACCCTCCGGTGATGCGTACCCCTCGCCGGCCGCGGTGAGCTCAGGCATCTACTCCTGTGGCTACGTATCCGATGGGGCGGACGTCTGCTAGGTCACCGCCGGACGTGCGGCGCTGTGTGGCGGCGAACCCTGGGACAAACGGCTCTACCGCTGGACTGTCACCGAACCCGGCCTTCCTGCTGTGAAGCCGGATGCTGCTCCTTATCCCTGGGGACTCGAACTCGCCGACGGCACCCGCTGCCGACTCCGCAACGGCGGCGCGTGGTCGGGGCGGCCCGATGGGTGGACCGGCGCCTACTACTGTGACGACGTCAATTTCGTCGTCCTTGCCGACAGCAACCACGACTTTAAGTACCTGGACAAGACCACCACGACCTGGAAGGTATGGGTCGGCGAACTGGACGACTCGGCGAAGTCCATGCCACCGCCCAAGATCATGGCGGTCACAAAGGCATACTTCGCCTCGAGTTGAGTGGCACGGGCCAGCATCCTCCAGAGAACTCG
The DNA here is from genome assembly GCF_055562215.1 of Kribbella sp. NPDC020701. Classification (NCBI taxonomy): domain Bacteria; kingdom Bacillati; phylum Actinomycetota; class Actinomycetes; order Propionibacteriales; family Kribbellaceae; genus Kribbella; species Kribbella sp. NPDC020701. Next base: position 204,905 of record NZ_JBVHFT010000016.1, read on the forward strand.
GAAGGCACGGCCGTACTTCAGCGAAATGGCAGCGTGCTTCCATCCCGACGTCGTGATGCACCAAGGTCCGTCCGTTCCGTTCCCGGGCGACTGGGTCATATCAGGACTGGTGCGACCTCGATGCCAGCCGGGCTACCGGGCAGCGTTGCCGCGGGTCGTGGCGGAGACTCTGTCGCGCCAGCCTGGGGTGCGCAGGGACAGGTAGCAGAGGCCGGCCACGGGGACGGGGATCCAGAATTGGAAGAGGCGCCAGGAGACGACGGCGAGTACGGCGATTCCGCCGGGGACTCCGAACCCGATGAGGCCCGGGATGAGGAGGCCTTCGATGATGCCGAGTCCGCCGGGTGTGATCGGGAGGACCGCGAGCAGGCTGGCGATGCTGTAGGCGAGCACGAGTGACGCCGGGTTCATCGGGTGTCCGAAGGCGATCAGGAAGAACCAGAGAGCTGCGGCGTCGAGCAGCCAGTTGAGCGTGGCCCAGGTCAGGAAGGATCTGCGGACCTCGTGGTCCGACAGCAGGTGACGCAGATGGGTCGCGATCTCGCGAGCCCTGGGGCGCCAGCGCCGGGGGAGCCGGCGGAGCGCGAAGCCGAGGATGGCAGCCGCGCCCGCGGCCATCCGCGAACGCTTCCGGGTGGCGACGACGCCGCAGGCGGCGAGCGCGACGCCGATCAGCCAGATGATCAGGTACGGCGCAGTCGGCCCGGAGAACACCAGGTTGGGAATCAGGGCGACCCAGAGGATCGTGGCAAGCGCCACCGCACACCCGACGCCCTGTGCTGCGATGGCCGCGGCGACGTCGGTCGGTGCCGCGCCACCGGAGACCAGAAGCCGATATCGGAGTGCGGTCGTCGTCGCGCCACCGCCCGGCACGATGTGTCCGATGCCGTAGCCGGTCAGATCGCTGCGCAGGAGCCAACCGAAGCCTGGTGGTCTCCTCCTGAGGACGCTGCGAGTGCTCAGCGTGTAGCTCACCAGGCTGATCGCTTCGAGCGCGATTCCGGCGCCGACCCACCATGGATCGACGTTGCGCAGCAGGCGAAGTGACTGCTCGGTGCCGGCCATCCTCGGCAGTACGACGTAGTCGACGACGGCGATGAGAATCAGCAGGCCGACGGCGCTGCGGAGCCAGGCGAGCGCAGTCGTCACCGTTCGCCGGGCGGCCGTGCGCCGCCGGGATCCGGGTGCCGCAGGCCTACTTGCCTGCGGCAACAGGTGAGTCATCGCCGGCCGCTTCGGCTCGCGGTGTCTGCAGGGCGGTGGCGATTTCTCGGGACCAGGCGCCGATCTTGGGCCAGTCCCTGGAGTCGCCGATCAGGTGCTCGAGTTCGGCCCGGTGGGACAGCCGCGCGGTGACCACGTCGGCCTGGAGTTCACCGGCGAAGGTCTTGACCGGTGCTGCCTGGATGAGAGAGGCCAGCTGGGCGACGTCGGGCGGTAGGGACTGGTCCTGGTGCTTGCTCGGACCGATCGGGCCGCTGTGGAAGAGCCAGACCGGGCGGTTGCGGAGCTGCCGCTCGTGGTGGCGGAGGAAGCGAACCACCTCGGGGCGCCAGCGGGCCTGATAGATCGCGCTGCCGACGACGACGGCGTCGTACTCGCTGACCGCCAGGACGGCGCCGACCTCGTGGACGTCGACCTGGTGGCCGGCGGCGCGGAGCTCGGAACCGAGGACTGCCGCGATGGTCGCGGTCGCGCCCATCTTGGTGCCGTAGGCAATGAGTACCTTCTTGGACATCACTGAACTCCCTTCTTCAGCACGCCTTCACTGGTTCTTATGGCGAGACTTTGGTTCCTTCGAGGTTGAATGCGGTAGCGAGGAACGCGGTGACCCGCTGTTCCCATTCGCGCGGATGGGTTCGCAGAGCATCGGTGTGTCCCGTGCCGGGGACGACCCACAGGTCGACGCTGCCGGTCGCGGCGGATCGGATGTAGCGGCCTGCGTTCGGTTCGTCGGCAAGGTCACCGGCAGCGATGAGCAGGACCTTTCGTGGCGCGGTCGCGGCGACCGCATCGCGCAACGCCCGCGGGGGATCTGCGGCCGTGAGCAGGTCGGTGATGCCGAAGGTAAGCCGGTCCAGACCCTCCTGGAGGGTGCCGCGCCAGCCGAATTCGTCGGACAGCCATGCTCGGTCGGCGGCCGTTCGATGGGTCGCGCCTTCGGCGACGACAACACGGATCCGCCGGTCACCGGCCGCCGCGCCGATCGCTTCCTCGCCGCCCATCGACAATCCGACCGCCCCAATCAGCTCGTCATCGACGTCCGGTCGGGTCTGAAGGAACGACACGGCCGCGGCGACGTCTGTGTCGCCGTACCAACCGAAGTCCATGGCGCGTCCGCCGCTGCGGCCATGACCGCGCGCGTCGAGGAGCAGTACGCCGTACCCGTGATGCGCGAGCACGACAGCGTGGTCGAGCGGACTCGAGCGAGTGGAGCCCGCCCCGTGGAGCAGGACGACGGCCGCGTGGTTGCGGGACGGGATGTACCAGCCGGCGAGCGCAACCCCGTCAGCCGTCGGGAACGTGACCTCGGCGAACGTCAGGCCTCGATCTGCCGGAGTGGTTGAGCCGACGGTCGTCGGGGGCACGTTCGTCGCCGCAACAGCCTGACCGACCGTCAGCGCTGCGATGACTACCGCGGCGAGGAGGACGGGCACCACCACGATGCGGCGCCAACTCCGGGGGGCGCGTACCAGAGCCACCCCGCCGAGACCGAGCAGCACGAGTCCGGCCGCCAGGACAGCGATACCTATGACTGTGACGGGATGGACGCCGGCCTTCATCAGGTACGGCGGACCGAGGCCGATCCCGACTCCGAGCAACAGACATCCGGCACTGAACACCAGGCTCGCTCGGACGATCTTTGGACGGTCACCGACTCGCTCCACGTCGCGTCACCTCCTTCGACCAGCCTCTGTCGCGGACCGCCCGCGCCCCAGTGCCGGAGGTCCTGATCTGGCAGGGACAACGTGAAGGGGTGCCCCTCATGACACGGACACGTCGAAGGAGCCTGCTATGAAGCGACTACGGGCAACACTGCTCGGTCTTGGCGTCGCCGTCGGGTTCGGCCTGTTCCGCAAGTACGGCGGTCGGGCAGAGATACAACTGCGTTCGCGATGTTCGGCGAGACCAAGACCCTGGTTCAGTCCGAACGACTGGCGAGCGCCGATGCCACGGCGGTCTTCGGAGCGGTCACTCTCGACTTGCGCGAGGCGCAGGTCGATGACGAAGCAACGGTCGACTGCCTCGCACTCTTCGGTGGTTTCGAGGTTCTGATACCCAAGCGATGGCGGCTCGCCTTGTCAGGCACGCCGATCTTCGGAGGAGTCGAGGACAAGACGATTCAGGACGACCCGCTGCCGCGGAGGCGCCCGTCCTCTTCGTCAACGCGGTCGCGATGTTCGGTGGGGTAGCGGTGGCCAACGAGCCAGGCGAGGCCACCCGCCGGAAGGTCACGGCAACGGAGTACGCCGGCAACCGATCAGGGAAGAGATCTGGCGACGGATTGCCAAGGCTTCGTTCGCGGTGCTGAGCATGCGCAACCCGGCCGCCGCCCGGGCCCGAGTCCCGGTGAACTGAGCGCGCAGGGCCGCCGAATCAGCGCGCAGGCGGCTGATCGGTCGGCTGGTCCGCTGCGGATTCGTCAGGTGCGTTGTCACGGCGGTTGCGCTCCTTGTAGAGCTCGACGCCGAGGTGGCGCAGTACGGCCTGGTCCGATCGGGACGATCCGGTGCTCCGGCGGCTGGCCACGGTGCGCTGCGCGTCGCGCTGCGCGCGGGCGTTGTCGATGTCGGTCATGGCCGGCTCCTTTCTCGCAGTTCCAGCACACGTCGGCTCGCGATCGCGCGACAGGGCAGAAGTGCCCGCTGCGGTGGACCGGAAGGCCCTGGTGTGGACCGCGGCTGCTTCGGACGATGGACCCGAAGGGTCCGTACTTCGGTGTCCGCGGTCTGATCGCGACCAGAGTCGACGTGGCCTACCGGAACGCTGAGCGCGTCGTCGCCATCGAGCGATCGTCCGGGGTCTTCGTCGAGCCGAAACTGCAGGCGGCCGTCACCGCGCACGGGTGGATAGCGAACACGGTGAGCTACATCTACATCTATGGGCACTGGCCGGTGCTGCTGACGACGTTGCTGTGGTTACTGATCCGGCATCGCGAGGCGTACTGGACGTTCCGGAACGCGATGCTCCACTACCTGTTCGACGGCCTGGCCGGCGGCCTGATCGCCCTGCTCAGCCTGCTCGCCGTCAACCGGTTCGGTTCGGCTGGTCGGCGACGGCGTCAGGGTCGAAGGCCTGCCGGGTCCGGTGCCTTCGGCCCTGCTGCGTCGGCGCGGCGCGAGGTGTCGTGGAAGTGAAGGAAGACAACGGAAAGGAGCCACTATGACGACGCTCCAACACAGGGACCCCCGGCGTCAGTTCGCGGACCTGTTCGACTGGGCCGAGGGATTGCCGAGTCTGTTCACCATGCCGGCGATGATGCGCGGCGTCCGGATCGAGGAGTTCAGCGACGACGACAAGTACGTCGTCCGGGCAGAGCTGCCCGGCCTGGATCCGGCGAAGGACGTCAAGGTCGAGGTCGCGAACGGGATGCTGACCATCTCTGCGACTCGTCAACAGGAGGAGCACGACGGTGCCCGCTCGGAGTTCCACTACGGCACGCTCACCCGCCGGGTGCTGCTGCCGGACGGAGCCGACGAGAAGGCCGTCGTGGCCAAGTACACGGCCGGAATCCTCGAGGTGACCGTCCCGATCTCGGTGCAGCCCGCCGAGGCGCGCACGATCACGATCGAGCACACCGACTGACCCCAACCCGGCCCGGCCGGCGGCAACCGGCCGGGCCCGTTCATGAAGGGATGTTTGTGATGAGGCAGTTGGTGATTCTGGGCGCCGGGACCGCCGGTACGACGGTGGCCAACAAACTGAGGCGCCGGCTGGCGCCGGACGAGTGGCGGATCACCGTGATCGACCACGATCGCGATCACCTGTACCAGCCGGGATTGCTGTTCGTCCCGTTCGAGCGCGTACCGACGCCGCTGCTGAAGCCGCGCCGGAGCCTGCTGCGGAACGGGATTCAGCTGCTGATCGGTGAGGTCTCGGCCGTCGACCCCGAGCGGAAGGCCGTCAAGCTCGTCGACGGCGACGTCGTCGGCTACGACTATCTCGTCATCGCCACCGGCACCAGTCCGAGGCCCGACCAGACGCCTGGAATGCTCGGGCCGGAGTGGCATCGCAGCATCCACGACTTCTACACCTACGACGGCGCGTTCGCCGTCCGCGACGCGCTGCGGACGTTCACCGGCGGCCGCCTGGTCGTGCACGTGGTGGACCAGCCGATCAAGTGCCCGGTGGCTCCGCTGGAGTTCGCGTTCCTGACCGAAGCCTACTTCCGCCGCCGGGGCATGCGGGATCAGGTCGAGATCGTCTATGTGACGCCGCTGGACGGCGCGTTCACCAAGCCGATCGCATCGCGGTACCTCGGCCGCTTGCTCGACGAACGCAAGATCGCGGTCGAGACCGATTTCCTGGTCGAGCGGATCGACGCCGAGCGCAAGGCTCTGGTCAGCTACGACGACCGCGAGGTCGGCTACGACCTGCTGGTCACCGTGCCGCTGAACATGGGTGCGGATTTCATCGGCGAGTCCGGCCTCGGTGACGAGCTCAACTACGTGCCGGTCGACAAGCACACCCTGCAGTCGAAGGCTCATCCGGACATCTTCGCCATTGGCGACGCCAACGATATCCCGACCTCGAAGGCCGGCTCGGTCGCACATTTCGCCAGTGAGATCTTCGCCGAGAACTTCTGCCAGTACGTCGAAGGCCTGGCGATGACCCATCGGTTCGACGGGCACGCCAACTGCTTCGTCGAGACCGGCGACGGCAAAGGCCTGCTGATCGACTTCAACTACGACACCGAACCGCTGCCCGGGCATTACCCGCTGGGGCGGATGGGTCCGCTGTCCCTGCTTCGGGAGACGAAGGCGAACCACTGGGGCAAGGTCGCCTTCCGCTGGATCTACTGGCACCTGTTGCTCCCGGGCCGTCGGCTGCCGGTGCCGACCCTGATGTCCATGACCGGCAAACATCGACCGGACGAGGAGGTCCGACCATGACCGTCGTCAACCTCGGCGACACCCATATCCACGTCGACTCCGAAGGATTCCTCACCAAGTACGGCGAATGGACCGACGAGCTCGCCGCACAACTGGCCGCGCAGATCGGCATCGAGCTCACCGACGACCACTGGACCGCGATCCGCTTCCTGCGACAGGACTATCCCTCACACGGCGAGACGGCCACCCTGCGCCGGGTCTCGATCCTGACCGGCATCCCGATCAAACGGCTGTTCACCCTGTTCCCCGGCAAGCCGGCCAAGAAGATGGCGTACGTCGCCGGCCTGCCGAAGCCCCGCGGTTGTGTGTGAGAGAAGGAACCGTCATGACCACCACCGACAGCATGCCGCTGATCGTTCCCGACTTCGGCGATCAGGCATCCGAAGGTCGCAAGCTCGCGATCATCTGCTCCAAAGGCAACCTCGACATGGCCTACCCGGGCCTGATCCTGGCCAACGCCGCACTGGGTGAGGGTGTGGAGACGCATCTGTTCTTCACCTTCTGGGGTTTCGACATGATCACCAAGTCGCGGATGCACGACCTGAAGTTCACCATGCTCGGCAACACCGCCACGCACCTGCCGCAAGGACTCGGCGGCCTGCCCGGCATGACCGCGATGGCCACACACCAGATGAAGAAGCAGATCCACGACATCGGTGTCCCCGACGTACCGGAGTTCCTCGAGCAGATCGTCGCCTCCGGCGGCCACCTCTGGGCCTGCCGGATGTCGGCCGACATGATGCACCTCGACGAGTCCGACCTCTCCGAAGACGTCGAAGGCATCATCAGCGCCGCCGACTTCATCGAGAAGACCAACGGCGCCCAGTTGCTCTTCATCTGAACACCGCCGGCTGCGGGATTCCGCAGCCGGCGAGGTACGGGCAGCTCAGCGAGCCAGATAGCCGCCGTCAATGCACAGTTCGAGGCCGGTGACGAACGAGGCGTCGTCGCTGGCCAGGTAAGCGACGCCGGCGGCGATCTCGTCCGGGCGACCAAGGCGGCCCATCGGGGTGAGCTGGATCATCGTGTCCCAGAACGGGGTGTTCCGGGCAGTTTCCAGGATCGGCGTGTCGATGAAACCGGGGTGGATCGAATTCACCCGGATGCCTTCGGTTGCCCAGTGCAGCGCTGCGTTCTTGGTCAGCGTACGGACCGCACCCTTCGCGGCGTGGTACGCCGGCGACGTGCCGAACCCGCCACTGGTGCCGAAGATCGAGCTGATGTTGATCACCGACGCGTTCCTGGAAGCCTTCAAGTACGGTGCGGCCGTCCGCATCCCGAGGAAGACACCGGTCTGGTCGATATCGATGGTGTGCTGCCAGTCCTTGAGAGTGGTTTCCTCGATCGTCGAGAGATCGCCGATGCCGGCGTTGTTGACCAGGATGTCGATTCCGCCGAATTCCTCCGCGGCCAGTCCGCAGACAGTCTCCCAGTCGGCTTCGCTCGAGACGTCGTGGCGGGCGAAAACAGCACGGGCTCCGGAGTCCCGCAGCGCTTCCGCCACGGCCTCGCCGGCCTCCACCGCGACGTCGGTCAGCAGAACAGCTGCGCCCTCCGCGGCCAGGCGCCAAGCGGTCGCCTTTCCGATGCCGCTCGCGGCTCCAGTCACCAGTGCAACTCGATCATCAAGTCTGCTCATGTCGTCCTCCTCCGTCGCAGTCCAGGACTCAACTCTCTGATTGCACTGGTGCCGACGACAGGGCCGGAGGTCTCGAGATCGGTTGACGATGGGCTCTACTGCCGGCTCGTCGTGCCGGAGCCGCCGCGCGTTCGGAACGCATGGCCCGTGGCCGGTACTGCGAAGGCGAGTGCGGGGATGCACCACTGAGCATCGGCTGTCCGGCAGCCTTCCGCATCGGCCGATCGGTCCCCGCGGGCCGGGACCTTCGACTCTCAGCCGCGTCTGCTGCCCAGGTCACGGCCCGGACGGGTCTTTCGGCCCTACGTGCCCGCACCAGGCGGGAGTTCTCTCGAAGTGCACGGACTCATTGAGGTTGAGGAGATGCATCGTGCAGTACGTCGCACCTGGGAAGCAGGGGAGTCCGGTCGAGGCACGCCCCGGTACGAGAACGGCCGGGGCGGCGTTCGGCGGTTACCAGATCTCGGGCATCGGCCGGGAGAACCAGCGGATGATGCTCGACCACTACAGCCAGACCAAGAACCTGCTCGTCAGCTACAGCGACGAGCCGCTCGGTCAGTTCTGAGCGACAGGAGCATTCGATGACAGCCGTCCGCATCACAGCCACCGCTGCCGCACGCCAGGCGATCCTTCGCTTGAGCGCCGACCGCGGCGCTCCGGTGATGTTCGTCCAGTCCGGCGGGTGTCGCGCCGGCAGCACGCCGATGTGCTACCCGGACGGCGAGTTCCTCGTCGGTCCCGGCGACGTGCTCGTCGGCGAGATCGAGGGCAGCCCGTTCTACATCGACCGGCGGCTGGACCAGGCCTGGGGCGAGGCCACGGTCCAGCTCGATGTCGTGCCCGGCGGGCCAGAGGGATTCTCCCTCGCTGCCGGGCTCGCCGGTCATTTCGTCACCCGATCCACAACCTGCGTACCTGAGAGGCAGATCATGAAAGCAGCAGTTGTCACCGACTTCCGTGCACCTCTGGAGATTCAGGAGATGCCGATTCCCGAGCCCGGGCCGGGCGACGTTCTCGTCCGGATGGAGACCAGTGGGCTCTGCCACACCGACATCCACGCGGCGCACGGTGATTGGCCGGTCAAGCCGACCCCGCCGTTCGTCCCGGGCCATGAAGGCATCGGCGTGGTGGAGAAGCTGGGCGCCGGAGTGACCGACCGAGCGCTGGGCGACCGGGTCGCGATCGCGTGGCTGGGCTACGCGTGCGGCAAGTGCCGGTACTGCATCGGAGGCTGGGAGACCCTGTGCCTGGAGCAACGGAACTCCGGCTACTCGGTCAACGGGAGCTTCGCGGAGTACGCCGTACTGCCCGCTGCCTTCGCGACGCCCGTCCCGAAGGATGTCACCTCACGTGACGCCGCACCGCTGACGTGCGCCGGAGTCACGACGTACAAGGCGATCAAGGTCGCCGGTGTCGCCCCGGCCGAGACGGTCGCGATCTTCGGCGTCGGCGGGCTTGGGCACCTGGCCCTGCAGTACGCGCGGATCGCGGGCGGCATCACCATCGGCGTCGACATCGAGGACTCCAAGCTGGAGATGGCCACCGAACTCGGCGCGGACCACGTGGTGAACGCCGCGAAGACCGATCCGGTCGAGGCGATCCAGGCGCTCGGTGGGGCCGACGTGGCGGTCGCGCTGGCGGCGAACCCGCAGTCGTTCGACCAGGCGTACCGGTCGCTGCGCCGAGGCGGTCGCCTCGTGTGCGTGGCGCTGCCCGCCGACGACGGCGCGCTCAGCCTGCCGATCTTCGACACCGTGCTCAACGGCAAGACCGTGATCGGCTCGATCGTTGGCACGCGCAACGATCTCGAGGACGTCTTCGCCCTGCACGCGGCCGGCCGGACCCGGGTCATCTCCGTCGACCGCAAGCTCGACGACGTCAACCAGTCCATCGCAGACGTGCTGGCCGGCGACATCCCGGCTCGGGTCGTCTTCCAGTTCTAGCGAGGTCACCGATGAGACTGGTGATCGGCTGCCTGGCCGAAACCGCCGAACGTGAGACGCGGGTGGCGCTCACTCCGGACGCGTTTCCCGGCGACCGACGTCGTGCTCGTCGTCGGCGCCAACGACGTCACCAACCCGGCCGCACGACGGCCAGGCAACGCCGTCTCCGGAATGCCGGTCCTGGACGTCGACAAGGCCCGCAGCGTCATCGTGGTGAAGCGGTCGCTGGGTCACGGCTACGCGGGGATCGACAACGAGCTCTACACCAACCCGAGGACCGCGATGCTCTTCGGCGACGCGAAGGTCGTACTGACCGCGTTGATCAACGAGCTGCAGGCCTACGTGCACTGAGGTGATCGTGATGGAAGCAACAGACAGGCCGGCCGGCGGATTGCCGGACGCGGATCGAGACGCGATGCTGCGGGCCGCGGTGGCGGCGCCGTCCATGCACAACACCCAGCCGTGGCGGTTCCGCTTCGGTGACCGGGTGGTCGAGGTGTACCGCGATCGTGAGCGCGAGCTGCCGGCCGAGGATCCCTCCCGGCGGATGTTGTTCGTCTCTCTGGGGGCCGCGATCCTCAATCTGCGGGTCGAAGCGGCGGCCCGCGGGATCGGCTCGGAGGTCCGGCACCTGGTGGACCAGCGCCGGCCGGATCTCGTGGCCGTGATCGAGCTGGGCGGCCCGGTGATCGGTCCACTGGCCGAGTTGGCGCCGTACCTGGCCGTGCGCCGGACGAACCGGGAGCCGTTCACCGATCGGCGGGTGCCCAGACAGGTGCGTGCGCTGCTCGGCCTCAGTGCGTCGGCGGAGGGTGCGGCGCTGCAGTGGCTCGATCGGCCGTCCCGCCGATGGTGGTTGCGGATGGCAACGAATGACGCGGTGAACGCCGACGCCGAGAACCAGGCCCGAACAGCGGAGCGGCGGCGCTGGGTCGGTGGTGATCGGGAGACTGACGGCATCCCGTCGAGTGCGCTCGGGCCGCGAGCAGCGGGTGGCGAGGCGGTGGTACGCGACCTGGCCGCCACGGACGCTGACGCAGCCCGCGCGGTGGCCGATTTCGAACGCGAGCCCCAGTTGGCAGTGCTGGCGACGCGGTACGACGGTCCGATCGAGTGGCTCCGTGCCGGCCAGGCGTTGGAGCACGTGCTGCTCGAAGCCACCGCGCACGGGGTGTCGGTATCGCTGCTGAACCAGGTGATCGAGCACGAAGAGCTCCGCACGCAGATCAACGAGCCCCTCGGCCCCTGGCAGCGCCCGCAGGCGGTGATCCGATTCGGCTACGGCCCACCTGTCCCGCCGACGCCTCGCCGCCCCGGCGAGGCCGTCCTGATTCCTGACTGACAGCGCAGGCCAGGTGTCCCCGATTGTCGGGACCTTGGTCCCTGACCTCGGGAGCGAGGCCGGGCGAGCCTGGAGATGGAGGAACGCGACCGGCTCGCCGGAAGCGGACCGAAGGAAGGTGGCCAGAGGCCACGAGATCCACCGTCATCAAGACGATTCCGGTCCGGTGAGCCGGTCCCCTGCGTCCGGTCGAGATCTGAGTGGGAGGTCGCCGTGAGCACCGTCAAGGAACGGTCGGGGGAGCAGTGGGTGCTCAGGCAGACCCGCCGGCTCGGGATCGGCCGCAGTCCGTTGCGTCGCCGTTCGGATCGCCTGGAAGCGGCCCTGCTGTGGTGCGGGATCGTCGCCGCACTCCTGCTGCTCCCGGTCGCCGCGGCGGTCGGAACCGGTGTCCGCAATGCCAATGACGAGTCGGCGGATCGGCAACGAGCTGTCCTGCACGAGGTCAAGGCAACGACACTGGAGGGCACGGAGCGCGTCGTACCGAGCGCGCCTGGCGACGTCCTGTCGCGGGCGCGGGTCAGCTACATCGACGCGAAGGGCGACCCGCGCGAAGGCACGACAAGTGTGGTGATCGGAACGAAGGCCGGCGCCGAGGTGACGATCTGGCTCGACCGGGCCGGCGCCATTGTGATGGCTCCCCGCTCGAGCTCCGACAGCGCGTTCTTCGGCACCTGGGCCGGCCTGCTGACGCTCGCCGGCTCGTGGCTGCTGCTCTGGGGCGTCGTTCGACTCGCCCAGGTCCCACTGAACCGCCGCCGATCCCGGGAGTGGGAGACCGAGTGGCTCGCCGTCGCACCACGCTGGCTCCGCGGCCAGAAATGACCCACCGGAGCCGGTCCCCGAACGGGACCTTCGGCTCTGCTGGCGGAGTCGCGGCCGTCCGACGCTGGCAGCGAAGGACGAGTGATGGGAGGGCGTGATGAGTACGACGACGTATCCGGTCCGGGTGGACGCGGCGCTCGACGACCGGCTGAATCGGTGGTTGTGGCTGGTGAAGTGGGTGCTGGTGATCCCGCACCTGTTCGTGCTCGCGGTGCTGTGGATCGCGTTCGCGCTGCTGAGCTTCGTGGCGTTCTTCGCCATCTTGTTCACCGGGCGGTACCCGCGAGGGATCTTCGAGTTCAACGTCGGGGTGATGCGATGGACCTGGCGGGTGCAGTTCTATGCGTACGGCGCCCTCGGCACCGACAAGTACCCGCCGTTCACGTTGCACGACGTACCGGACTACCCGGCGCATCTCGAGGTCGCGTATCCGGAGCACCTGTCCCGTGGGCTGGTGCTGGTGAAGTGGTGGCTGCTCGCGATCCCGCACTACATCGTGGTCGGCTTCTTCCTCGGCAGCGGCACCTGGTTCGCCACCCAGGCGGACCACCGCACGCTGGTGTGGGGTGCGGGCCTGGTCGGTCTGCTGGTTCTGGTGGCGGCGGTGGTGTTGCTGTTCACCGGACGGTACCCGCGGTCCGTCTTCGACCTGGTGCTCGGCATGGACCGCTGGGCGCTACGGGTCGCGGCGTACGCGGCCTTGATGGTCGACCAGTACCCACCGTTCCGGCTGGACATGGGCGGTGACGATCCTGCTACGACGCGGCTGCACTCGCCGCCGCTCGAGCAGCGCCCGAAGCCGCCGGCGCACGAACCCGAGCCGCGGATGTCGGGCCGGCGCACCATCGCGCTGATCGCCGGCATCGTGGTCACCCTGGCCTCGGTCATCGGGATCAGCGTCGGGGGAGCGCTCGCGTGGCTGGATCTGGGTCGGCGTGACTCCGCGGGCTTCGTCACCTCGGACAAGGTGACCTTGAGCACGACCGGGTACGCGCTGACGAGCGAGAACCTGACGATCGACGCCGGAGCGGCATCGGTTCCGCGACGCTGGTTCGGCGACGCGCGGATCCGCGTGCAGACGACCACCGGTGCGCCGGTGTTCGTGGGGATCGCCTCCGCAGCGGACGTGCGCAGGTATCTGGCCGGTGTCGGGTACGCGACGGTGCAGGCCGTCGGTCCGAACACCCGGACGTACGACGTCCACGCCGGGACCGCTCCGTCGTCAGCGCCCACCGAGCTGGCCATCTGGCGGGCTCAGTCCACCGGACCGGGCGAGCAAACCCTCACCTGGCCGATCGAGAGCGGCGACTGGATGCTCGTGGTGATGGCGCCCGACGGCAGCAAGGACGTGACGGTGCGGGCCGACGCCGGTGCCACTGCACCCGCGCTGCCGGGGCTGTGGATCGGGATCCTGACCAGTTCGGTCCTGTTCCTGCTGCTGGGCACGCTGACTGTCGCGCTGGTGGTCGTCCGGCAGCCGAAGCCGGGACCTTCGGCCCTGCAGGCACCCCCGCTCACACCGGTCGAATGAAAGAGACGGAAACAACCGACTGAGGGGTCGATGATGAGCGTACGAGTGGGGATCAACGGGTTCGGGCGGATCGGGCGCGACTACCTGCGCTGTGTGCTCGAACGCGAGTCCAGCGGTATCGAGGTGGTCGCGATCAACGACGTCGCGGCACCGGCGACACTCGCGCACCTGCTGCGCTACGACTCGACGTACGGGCCGCTCAAGGAGGAAGTCGGCCACTCGGACGACACGATCACAGTCGGCGGCCGCACCCTGCGTGCGACCGCCGAGCGGGACCCGGCGCGGCTCGACTGGACCGGTGTCGGCGTCGACATCGTGATCGAGTCGACCGGCAGGTTCCGCACGCTCGACACCGCCGGCGCGCATCTGACCGCCGGCGCGCGCAAGGTGATCCTGTCGGTCCCCGGCAAGGACGTCGACACGACCCTCGTGCTCGGCGTGAACGAGGACGACTACGACCCGGCAGCCCACCACGTCATCTCGAACGCCTCGTGTACGACGAACTGCGTCGCACCGATGGTCTCCGTACTACATCGGGCCTTCGGCATCGAGCGTGGATTGATGACCACGATCCACAGCTACACCAACGACCAGGTACTGCTGGACTCGCCGCACAAGGACCTGCGCCGCGGACGTTCCGGCGCCGCGAACCTGATCCCGACCAGTACTGGCGCGGCCCGCGCGGTCGGCCTGGTCATCCCCGAGCTCGCCGGGAAGATCGACGGTGTCGCGGTCCGCGTCCCGATCGAGGACGGCTCGCTGACCGACCTGACCGTGGAGCTGTCCGAGGCCGTCACCGTCGAGCAGGTCAACCAGGCCTTCGCCGACGCCGCGGCCGGGCCGCTGAAGGGCATCCTGCGCTACACCACGGATCCGATCGTGTCCCACGACATCATCGGCGACCCGTCGTCCTGCATCTTCGACGCGCAACTGACACAGGTCCAGGACCACCTGGTCAAGGTCTTCGGTTGGTACGACAACGAGTGGGGCTACACCAGCCGCCTGGTCGACCTGACCGAGCTGGTTGCCGGAGCGCTCTGACAGGAGGAGTCATGAACAGCGAGATGGTCGTCTGGCTCGAGGGCGAGGTTGATCCGGATCAGGTCGGAACAAAGGTCGCTCGCCTGGCCTCGCTGGCCGGCGAGGGCGTCCGGATTCCGGTGGGCTTCGCAGTGACGGCCGCGGCGTACCAGGAGTTCGTTCGCGAAGGCCGTCTGGGACCGGTGATCGCACAAGAGCTGCGCAGGTACCGGGCCGGGCGCGCCCTGGTGGTCGTCGCGGCGGCGATCCGCACGGCCTTCCGCGAGGCGTCGCTGCCCCCGGACCTGGCCGACCGGATTCTCAAGGCCTATGCCGAGTTGGGCGGCGACGGCACCGAGGTTGCCGTCCGCTGCAGTCCGGTCGGATCGCACGACGATGCGCCGGACGAGGTCTTCCTGCGGCTGCGGACCGGCGCGGACGTGCTGGCGGCCTGCCGGCGGTGCTTCGCGTCGCTGTTCAGTGCCGTTGCTGTCGGCAACCGTGAGCACTGGGGTCTGGATCACCTGAAGGCGGCCATGCCGATCACCGTGCAGCCGATGGTGCGCTCGGATCTGGGTGGCTCCGGCACAGTCCGTGGCGAGAGCACCTTCGTACGGATCCGCGCCGCCCGGGCCGGCGGCGATCCCGACCTGTACTCCGTCCACCCGGGCGCGCGGCCGATGATCGTGAAGCACCGCGCGGAGAACGGCTCCGGCTTGGTGCTCACCGACGACGAGATCCGCGAGTTGGCGAACTGGTCGGTGATCGCCGACCGGTACTTCAAGCGTCCGATGGAACTCGAGTGGGCCAAGGACGATCGGTCCGCCGAGCTCTACCTGGTCGAGGTCCGCCCGTGGGTGCTGCCCGCCATGACCATCGGGGCTCCGGTCCGTGGCGATTCCGTGCGTCGGGTGACGTGATGTTCGAGGTGCGGATCCACGGCCGGGGTGGCCAGGGTGTGGTGACGACCGCCGAGTTGCTGTCCGTTGCGGCGTTCACCGAGGGACGGCAGGCGCAGGCGTTCCCGACCTTCGGGTCGGAGCGGACCGGCGCGCCGGTGGTCGGCTTCTGCCGGATCGACGACCGGCCGATCCGGACCCACGAACCGGTGGCGGACCCTGACGCGGTCCTCATCCAGGACGCCACCTTGCTGCACCAGGTGGACGTGTTCGGCGGACTCCGTGCCGACGGGTATCTGCTGATCAACACCTCGCGGTCGCTGGCCGAGCTGGGTCTGGACTCGTACGTCCAGCGGTTCCGGCCGGAGCGCGTGATGACGATCCCGGCGACAGAGCTCGCCCTGACCCACCTGGGCAGGCCGTTGCCGGGTGCCGTACTCCTCGGTGCCTTCGCCGCCTTGAGCGGGCAGGTGGGGCCCGAATCGGTGGTGGCCGTCGTCCAGGAGCGGTTCTCCGGTGCGGTCGCTGCCGGCAACGTCGCGGCCGTCCGCGCCGCCTACGACCTGGCCTGCCGGCAACTCGAGGAGGTGTCCCGTGCTCACGCAGATTGAAGGTTCGCGCGGCGTCGCTGAGGCGGTGGCCCGCTGCCGGCCCGAGGTGATCTGTGCGTATCCGATCTCCCCGCAGACTCACATTGTCGAGGCGCTCAGCGTACTGGTCGCCTCTGGTGAACTGGCCCCGTGCGAGTTCGTGAACGTGGAGTCGGAGTTCGCCGCCATGTCCGTCGCCATCGGCGCGTCGGCGACCGGTGCCCGCGCGTACACGGCGACTGCGAGTCAGGGACTGCTGTACATGGCGGAGGCGCTGTACAACGCTTCAGGGCTCGGCCTACCGATCGTGATGACGGTGGCCAACCGCGCGATCGGTGCCCCGATCAACATCTGGAACGACCACAGCGACGCGATGTCCCAGCGCGACTCCGGCTGGATCCAGTTGTATGCCGAGAGCAATCAAGAGGCCGTCGACCTGCACCTCCAGGCGTTCCGGATCGCTGAGGAGCTGTCCCTACCGGTGATGGTCTGCATGGATGGATTCGTGCTCACGCACGCGGTCGAACGCATCGATCTGCCGGGTCAGGACCAGGTGGACACGTTCCTGCCGCCGTATGTCCCGCGACAGCTGCTGGATCCGGATGAGCCGGTGTCGATCGGCGCGATGGTCGGCCCGGACGCCTTCACGGAGGTCCGCTATCTGGCGCATGCCAAGCACCTGCGGGCGCTGGAGGTGATTCCCCGGGTGGCGAGCGAGTTCGCCGCGGCGTTCGGCCGGGATTCCGGCGGGCTGGTCCGGGACTACCGCTGCGCGGACGCGGAGACCGTCGTCGTCGCCCTCGGCTCGGTTCTGGGGACGGTGAAGGACACCGTGGACGAGCTCCGCGACGAGGGCGTGAGCATCGGCGTGCTGGGCGTGACCTCGTTCCGGCCGTTCCCGTTCGACGCGGTGCGTACGGCGCTCCGCGGTGTGCGGCGGGTCGTCGTACTGGAGCGGGCGCTGGCGGTCGGCATGGGCGGGATCGTGGCGGCCGACGTACGAACGGCGTGGTCCGGCGAGCCGTACACGGTGATCGCTGGTCTCGGCGGTCGTCCGGTCACGAAGAAGTCGCTACGCACGTTGTTCGCCGACGCGGTGGCCGATCGGCTGGAGCCGCTGACGTTCCTGGACCTGAAACATGACCTGGTCGAGCGCGAACTGCGCCGGACAGGCTGAGAGGACTCGCCATGCCTGTGCAACGGATCAAGTTCTATCAGACCGGCAGCTTCGCCGTGGGCAACCGCCTGCTGGACCCGGATCAACGCTCGGTACAGGCCGATACCCACCGGACGAACTCGCTGAACTCGGGACACCGCGCTTGCCAGGGCTGCGGTGAGGCACTCGGCGCCCGCTACGTGCTCGATGCGGTGATGCGTGCCACCGGCAACCAGATGGTGGCGGTGAACTCGACCGGCTGTCTGGAGGTCTTCTCCACCCCGTTCCCCGAGTCTTCGTGGCGGATTCCGTGGTTGCACTCGCTCTTCGGCAATGCACCCGCCGTGGCGACCGGTGTAGCGGCCGCGCTCAAGGCGAAGGGCCGCGGGGACGTTCGCGTCGTCGGTCAAGGTGGTGACGGAGGAACGGTCGACATCGGTCTGGCCTGCCTGTCCGGGATGTTCGAGCGCAACGACGACGTCTTGTTCATCTGCTACGACAACGGCGGCTACATGAACACCGGCGTCCAGCGGTCCGGTGCGACTCCGCACGGCGCCACCACCACGACGACCCCCACGGGAAACTCGTTCGGTCAGGGCAAGAACCTTCCGGAGATCGCGATGGCACACCGGATCCCGTACGTCGCCACGGCGACCGTCGCGGACCTGCGTGACCTCGAGTACAAGGCGAGCCGCGCCATGGAGTTCCATGGTGCGCGCTATCTGCACGTGCTGGTGCCGTGCCCGCTGGGCTGGCGGACTGCCTCCGACGAAACGATCCGGACCGCCCGGCTCGCCACGGAGACCGGTATCTTCCCGGTCTTCGAGGCGGTCGACGGCGTGGTGTCCGACGCGACGAAGATCCGCCGGCTCCTGCCGGTCACCGACTACCTGCGGCCGCAGGGGCGGTTCGCGCACTTGTTCGGAGACACCCCGCGCGAGGACCTGATCACCAGGATCCAGGCCGAGGCGGACCGCAACATCCGCATCTTCGGGCTGACCGAACCGGACGAGGTGAGTTAGATGCCTGAGGCAAACAAGCACGGACCGTTGCCGTTCGCCATCACCCTGGACGTCGGCTCGAGCCTGGCGAACAAGACCGGTTCCTGGCGGACCGAGCAGCCGGTGTACCTCGATCGGATGCCGCCGTGCAACGACGCGTGCCCAGCCGGCGAGAACGTCCAGGAGTGGCTGTCGCACGCCGAGGAGGGCGACTACGAGGCGGCCTGGCGGCAGATCATGGTCGACAACCCGTTCCCCGCGGTGATGGGCCGGGTCTGCTACCGGCCCTGTGAGACCGCGTGCAACCGCGCCACCTTGGACGAGCCGGTCGGCATCAACTCGGTCGAGCGGTTCCTGGGCGACGAAGCGATCGAGCAGAGCTGGTCCGTCGTGGTCGATGCGCCGCCCAGTGGCAAGCGGGTGCTGATCGTGGGCGCCGGTCCCTCCGGACTGTCCGCGGCGTACCACCTGGCGTTGCGCGGCCACCAGGTCACGATCCGGGACGACTCGCCGGAACCCGGCGGAATGATGCGCTACGGCATTCCGGCGTACCGGCTGCCGCGGGACGTGGTCGACGCCGAGGTCCAGCGGATCGTCGACCTGGGCGTGCGGCTGGAGCTCGGCACGCCGGTCACCGATCTCACCGCGGAACTCGCCGAGTTCGACGCCGTGTTCCTGGCTGTCGGGGCGCACGTCGGACGTCGTGCCGACATCCCGGCCGGTGACTCGGCGCGCATCGTCGACGCGGTGTCGCTGCTGGCGGACCTCGAGAAGGGCGAGGAGCCATTGCTCGGCCGCCGGGTCGCGGTGTACGGCGGTGGCAACACCGCGATGGACGTCGCCCGTACCGCACGCCGGCTAGGCGCCACCGACGCCGTGGTGATCTACCGCCGAACGCGCGAGCGGATGCCCGCACACGATATCGAGGTGCGGGAGGCGCTTGAGGAAGGTGTCCGGATCCGGTGGCTGTCGACGATCGTGTACGCCGGCGCGGACCGGGTGCAGATCGAGAAGATGCGGCTCGACGAGACGGGTTTCCCGCAACCGACCGGTGAGTTCGAGGAGCTCGGCGCCGACTCGGTGGTGCTCGCCCTCGGCCAGCAGGCCGAGCTCGCGTTGGTCGAGGATCTCCCCGAGGTCCGAGTCACCAACGGGGTCGTGGAGGTCGACGCGCAGATGATGACCGGCCGCTCCGGTCTCTTCGCGGGCGGCGACATGGTCCCGGGTGATCGCACGGTCACCGTCGCCATCGGCCATGGCAAGAAGGCGGCGCGTCACATCGACGCGTGGCTGCGTGGTACGACGTTCGAGCCGCCGGACCGGCCCGAGCTTGCGACCTACGACCGGCTGAACACCTGGTACTACGCGGACGCGGAGGCAACGATGCGCCCCCAGCTGGATGTCGCGCGACGGATCTCGAGCTTCGACGAGGTGACCGGTGGACTGACCGCCGGGAACGCGCTCTTCGAGGCGAGACGCTGCATGTCCTGCGGCAACTGCCTCGAGTGTGACAACTGCTTCGGCGTCTGCCCGGACAATGCGATCATCAAGCTCGGCCCCGGCGATGGCTACGAGATCGACCTGGACTTCTGCAAGGGCTGCGGCCTCTGCGCTGCCGAATGCCCGAGCGGAGCCATCACCATGATCCGCGACCGCTTCTGACAGGCCCGTAAGGCTGACTGGTTGCCGCCCGCAGTTCGTTGCAGGTCCATCGGGCCCCCGGCGGGGGCCGTTCGGCTCTGCCTGCTGTTGCTGGGGAAGTCGAGAGTGAAGGTATGAGGCGATGGTCGACTGACTACCGGCCGCTCGGCCCGGAGCTGATCGACCGCTGGCTGGGCGAAGGGCTGATCAGCAGGGCTCAGGCCGAGCGGATGCGCGACGACCTCGATCTGAGGTCGGCGCAACTGCCATCTGCCCCGCCGTCACAACCTGACGACCAGCCTGGCGTCGCCCGGCCTCCGCGCGACCGTACGTCTCTGATGATCGAGGCGCTCGCCTACCTCGGTGGCGTGATCGTTCTGGTCGCCGCCGGACTTCTTGCCGCGCAGTACTGGGCTGCGTTGTCCGACATCGCGCAACTCGGCGTGGTCGGTGGGGCTGCGGCGCTGCTGCTGATCGCCGGGCTGGCGGTGCCGCGACACTTGGGAGCTGCGAGTATCCGCCTCCGGTCCGTTCTCTGGCTGTTCTCCACGGCCGCCACTGCTGCGTTTCTCGCCTTGTTCGCCGACCTCGTTCTGGAGTTGCGGGGTGACGACGTCCTGATCGTCTCCAGCGCGGGAGCAGCGGCACTCGCGGCCGCGCTCTGGTGGCGGCTACCGACCTTTCCGCAACAGGCGATGTTCTTCGTCGCCCTGATGGTCACTGCGGCTGCGATGGTCGCGAGGGCGACCGACAACCCACACGTGCCTGGACTGCCGGTCTGGGCGCTCAGCGTGGGGTGGTTCCTGCTCGGCTGGCGCGGCCTGCTGAAACCGCGGCGTCCGGTCTTCGCCGTCAGCGCGGTGGGCGCGCTGGTCGGGGCGGTTATCACGCTCCCTACTGATGCCGGCATGGTGCTCGCGCTCTGCACCGTCGTGGCGATCGTCGTCCTGGCGGTGCTCTTCCGCGATCTGCTGCTGCTCGGGGTCGGTGCACTCGGTGCGCTCAACATCCTGCCGTCCGTCGTCACCGAGTGGTTCCCGGGAGAGCTTGCGCCGCCCTTGGTGCTGCTGGGTTTCGGCGGGCTGCTGGTCGGGGCAGCCGTCTACACAGCCACCAGGGGGAGGCCGTGAATCACCAACCGGGACCGTGCATGTCCACCTGGTGACAGCCCAAGGTCCCGGCGGATGCGGGTCTGTCGGCTCTGCCGCGGGGGACCCGGCCGGACGAGATTGGAAGTAGGCCGGGACCACAGGCCCCGGAGCTCGATCTGGAGGTGACCGTCATGCAGACTCGACCACCGTTGGGTGAGCTCGGGTTGAACACGGGAAAGAAGACGCGGCTGCGGCGGATCCTGTTCGATCATGGGTTGCGGAACGGGACGGCGTTGTTCCTGCCGTACGACCAGGGGCTCGAGCACGGTCCGCGGGACTTCTTCGCGAATTCGCAGGCGTCCGATCCGGCGTACATCGTCAAGCTGGCGATCGCCGGCGAGTTCAACGGGATCGCGATCCAGATCGGGCTGGCGGAGAAGTTCTTCTGGGACTACGCCGGCGAGATTCCACTGATCCTCAAGCTGAACGGCAAGACCGACATCCCCTCGGACGACGCCGCACTGTCGCCGGTTCATGCGAGTGTCGAGGACGCGGTCCGGCTCGGTGCCGACGCGGTTGGATACACCCTGTACGTCGGCTCCCCCGCGCAGGAAGCGGATTTCGCGCAATACCGCACGATCCGCGCCGACGCCGAGCGGCTCGGGATGCCGTTGATCGTGTGGGCGTACCCGCGGGGCGCGGCGATCGAGGCGAAAGGCGGCAAGGACTCGTTCTACGCGGTCGACTACGCCGCCCGGGTCGCGAGCGAGCTCGGCGCCGATGTGGTGAAGGTGAACTTCCCGCACCCGGAGAAGCGAGACAGCGTCAAACCGCCGTACGAGGAGATCTTCACCCCGCAGCAAGCGATCGACGGGGTGGTGCGGTCCGCGAACCGCACGCTGGTGCTCGTGTCCGGCGGAACCAAGGCCGGCGACGACGCAATGTACCGCAAGGCCGAGCAGGCGATGGACGCCGGCGGCCTGGGCCTGATCTTCGGCCGGAACGTCTGGCAGCGCGGCTACGACGAATCGCTGGGCTTCGTCGACGGTCTGAAGGAGATCCTCGTCCAGCACCCGAGTCACTGAGGGGACCAGATCGATGAACAAGTACATCCTCGTGGGTGTCGACGACACGCCGGAGAGTCAGCTCGCGCTGCACTGGGCCGTGGAGGCGGCCGGCGAGCGCGGGGTAGCGGTCCGGGTGGTCCGGGCGTACCTGAACGAGCTGAGCCGGTGGCCGGCCCTGGGTGTCGAGGGCTACGTTCCACCTCCGATGCCGCTGGACAAGTACCAGCATGAGGTCGAGGCCGCGGTGAAGTACGCGCGGGACCGGCTCGGCTACGAGGGTGGATCCGGGTGGCTGGCGAACAACGATCCCGCGCACGCGATCCTCACCGAGGCAGGGCAGGCCGAGATGGTGGTGGTCGGGACTCGGTCGCGTAACAAGATGTCGGCCGTGGTGCTCGGTTCGGTGGCGACGTCGGTCGCGGCCAAGGCGCCGTGCCCGGTGGTCGTGGTGCGCGGTGAGCGTCGTACCGGGCCGGTGGTCGTGGGCACCGACGGATCGGCAGAGTCGGACGAGGCCGTGGCCTTCGGGTTCGAGGAGGCGGCCCGGTCCGGGCAGCCGCTGCGGGTTGTGTACTGCTGGCATCCGCAGGATCAGCATGCCGATTCGATCGAGAGCACCGAGGGGTTGCTGAAGAACTGGCTGGCCGAGAGCCTCGCCCCGTATCGGGACAAGTACCCGACGGTGCAGGTGCAGGCCTCGGTGATCGAAGGCCGGGCGAGCTCTCAACTCGTCGACCTGTCCGCCGACGCGTCCCTGGTGGTTGTCGGCTCCCGCGGCCGCGGCGGGGTCGCCGGTCTGCTGCTTGGCTCGGTCAGCCAGAGCCTTTTGCACCACGCGGACTCGCCCGTCGCGATCGTCCGCCGGCACGAGGAGTCATGATGCGCCACCTGCTGACAGTCGCCGACGTGATGACTACCGACGTCGTCACCGTCGCAGAGAACACGTCGTTCAAAGCAGTGGCCTCCACATTGGCGGAGCACCACATCAGCGCGGTTCCGGTGTGCAGCGCGCACGGCGCTGTGGCCGGCGTCGTCTCCGAGACGGACCTGCTGCGCAAGGAGGAGTACCTGCGGTCCGGCAAGCACTGGTTCCACCGGAAGGCCCGGACCAAGGCTGACGCGTTGACGGCCGGAACGATGATGACCAGCCCCGCGGTCACCGTGGAAGGCGGCTGCACGCTGGACGAGGCCGCGCGGTTGATGGCGGCCCGCCGGATCACCCGACTGGTCGTGATGGACGGGGACGAGCTTACCGGCATCGTGACGCGGTCGGATCTGCTCAGTGCGTTCCTGGCCCCGGACCGGGAGATTCTTGCCCGGGTACGGCGTGACGTCGTCGACCGGGGTCTGTGGGACGACCCGTTCGCCGTCGAGGTGAGTGTGAGCGAGGGTGTGGTGAGGCTGATCGGGCAGGTCGCGAACCGGAGCACGGTCGCGTTCGCCGAAAGGCTCATCGACGGCGTCGACGGCGTCGTCGGGGTGGACAACCAGCTGACCTGGGCGTTCGACGACACCGCGCCGGCCGCCGGCACGGCCGGCCCGTTCTACTAGGACCTCGGGGGCACCGCAGGTTCCGGGATGCTCGACGGGGAGGGGTCGTGCAGAGCAGGCAACAGACATCGAGTGCCCGCGGGTTGTCAGCAGCGGATGCCGCCCGCCGGCTGGCAGCGGAGGGGCCGAACCAGCTGCCCGCGCCCCGGAAGACAGCGGCCTGGAAGCTGCTGCTAGGACAGTTGACGCACCTGTTCGCGCTGATGTTGTGGATCGCCGCCGCCCTCGCGCTGGCTGCGGACCTGGCGCCACTGGCGGCCGCGATCGTGGTGATCGTCGTCCTGAACGGTGTCTTCGCCTTCGCTCAGGAGTACCGTGCCGATCGGGCTGCCGAGCGGTTGCGGGAGCTGCTGCCCGCGCGGGTCCAGGTGATCCGTGACGGTGACGTCACGACCATCGACGCGACCGGACTGGTGCGGGACGATCTCGTGCTGCTGACAGCCGGCGACAAGGTGTCCGCCGATGTGCGTCTCCTGACGGTGCACGCCCTGGCAGTGGACGAGTCGATGCTCACCGGCGAATCGGTGCCGGTCCATCCGACGGCCGAGCAGCAGGTGTACGCGGGAACCTTCGTCGTACAGGGTGAGGCGGAAGCCGTGGTGACGGCGGTGGCCGGGCGCACCAGGCTGGCGGCGATCCAGTCTCTGACCGAGAGCGCGGATCGACCCGCCAGCCCGCTGGCGGTCGAGTTGCACCGGCTGGTACGAGTCGTCGCGCTGATGGCGGTCGCGGTCGGGGTCTCGCTCGCCGTGGTGTCGCTTGTCCTCGGCCTCGACCTCACCCAGGCGCTGCTGTTCGGTGTCGGGGTCATGGTCGCGCTCGTGCCCGAAGGGCTGCTGCCCACGGTGACGCTGTCGCTGGCTCGTGGGGCGCAGCGGATGGCACACGGAAACGCGCTGGTCCGGCGGCTGGATGCGGTTGAGACCCTCGGTGCGACCACGTTCGTGTGCACCGACAAGACCGGCACTCTGACGATGAATCAGATGGCGGTGCTGGAGGTCTGGACGCCGCTCGGCACCGTGGCGATGACCGGCGACGGGTACGACCCCAAGGGGTCGGCAGAAGGCGATCCCGCGGCGGTCGGTGCCGCCTCCCGGGCCGCGGCGGCAGCGATCGCGTGTATCCGCGGCCGCGCGGTCCGAGCGAAGGAACGGTGGGTGGCCGAGGGCGACCCGATGGAGGTCGCGCTGGATGTCTTGGCCCGGCGACTCGGCGTGCCGGGCGTGGACCCGGCGGCGATCTCCCGCCGGGTTCCCTTCACCAGCGAGACTCGCTACAGCGCAGTAGTTGCCAACGGCAACACATTGGTGATCGGTGCCCCGGACGCGTTGATGCGGTACTGCCGCGTCGACGGCGGTCCGGATGCCACGGCAGCGGTCGAGGAGCTTGCCGGCCGAGGTCGCCGGGTGCTGGCGGTGGCCGAGGCGGTCGGCGTGCTGGTTCGCGACGGCCGGCTGGATATGGGCCAGGACTCCCTCGAGCTGCTGGCCGTGGTCGGGCTGGAGGATCCGCCCAGAACCGATGTTCAGGACGCGCTGACCATCTGCCGGAACGCGGGGGTTCGGATTGCGATGGTCACCGGCGACCACGCCGCTACGGCTGGGGTCATCGCCCGGGAAGTGGGCTTGCTCGGGCCTGATGGTCTGGTCCTCACCGGCGAGGAGTTACCGGCGGACGACCAGCACCTGGGCGAGTTGCTCGACCGGGAGGACGGTGTCGTGGTCGCCAGAGTCACCCCGGCGGACAAGCTGCGGATCGCCCGCGCGTTACGTTCGCGCGGCCATGTGGTCGCGATGACGGGTGACGGCGTCAACGACGCGCCCGCCCTGCGAGAGGCCGACGTCGGTGTCGCGATGGGCGCCTCCGGCAGTGACGTCGCCAGGGAGGCGGCCGACCTGGTCCTGCTGGACGATCATTTCGCGAGCATCGTCACCGCGATCCGCCAGGGCCGGGCCACGTTCGCGAACGTCCGGCGATTTCTCACCTACCACCTCACTGACAACGTGGCCGAGCTGGCACCCTTCGCCGTCTGGGCCTTGTCCGGTGGATCGATCCCACTCGCGATCGGTGTCCTGCAGGTGTTGGCGCTCGACATCGGCACCGACATGCTCCCCGCGCTGGCGCTCGGAGTCGAACCACCTGGCAAACGCACGCTGGAAGGTCCGGCCAGGCATCGGCACATCGTCGACCGCGGCTTGCTCCTGCGGGCGTTCGGCCTGCTCGGACCGACGGAGGCCGTCCTCTCGATGAGTGCCTTCCTGCTGGTCCTGATCGCTCACGGCTGGCAGCTCGGAGTCACGCCGCCCGCCGCTGCGCTGGCGTTGGCCTCTGGTACGGCGTTCGCGGTGATCGGCCTGACCCAGCTGGCGAATGCGTTCGCCTGTCGCAGCGAGCGCAGTCCGGTCTACGAGATCCGCATGACGACGAACCGCGCCCTCTTGTGGGCCGTCCTCGCCGAGATGGCGTTGCTGACCGGCTTCCTCGGCGTACCCCGGTTGGCTGACCTCCTGGGCGGCAGCTGGCCGTCGTACCAGGGCTGGCTCTTCGCGGGCGCCGCCGCCATCGTCCTGCTCGGCGTCGACACCGCGGCCAAGCTTGTTCGTCGCGCAGTACGTCGAAGGGACGAGCCGGAGGTGCGGCCAACTCGTTGAGCTGTACGACGTACCGTTGCGGCATGACGGCGAAGCGGAGCTGGGTAGAGCAGATCATGGGTCTGCCGATCAGTGTCCTCGCCCGCGGGGACGAGGCGCAGTCGGTGCTGGCGGACGCGGCGGTGCGGGAGGTCTTCGCGGAGTTGATCGACATCGATCGGATCTTCTCGCCGTACAAGGCCGGCAGTGCGGTGAGCCGCTTGGCGCGCGGGGAGGTGGATTGGGACGCGGTGGATCCCATCGTGCGGGAGGTCGCCGAGCGGTGCGTCCAGGCTCACGAGCTGACCGGTGGTCTGTTCGATGCCGCGCTGCCAGGCGGCGGATGGGATCCCTCGGGGCTGGTGAAGGGCTGGGCGGTCGCGCGCGCCGGCGAGCGACTGCGTGACCTCCCGGGCCTGGACTGGTGCCTGAACGCGGGAGGCGACGTCCTGGTGCTGTGCCCGAGCAACCGTCCGTTCACGGTGGGAATTCAGGACCCGCGACACCCCGGCCGAGTGGTCACCAGCATCGCCCGGATCGATGGAGCCGTGGCGACGAGTGGTACGGCGGCCAGAGGCGCACATCTGTACGACCCACGGACCGGCGGCGCCGTGGCGAGCCGGTGGCTGTCGGTGTCGGTGTGCGGTCCGTCGCTGGAGAACGCCGACGTTCTCGCGACCGCCGCGTTCGTCGCGGGCGACGACTGGCCGGCAGTGCTCGCGGTGCTGCCTGGCTACGAGGGTCTGGGAATCCTTGCTGACGGCAACCTGTTCGGCACGGCCGGCTGGCCCGCCGACGGGGTGGCGGTCGGACTGTGACCGCGCTCCGAAGGATCCTGTTGATCGAGGACGACGCCGATCTGGCCGGACTGCTCGACCGGGTGCTTGCCGACGAGGGGTACGCCGTGACGCGGGCAGGCGATGGTCAGACCGGACTGCACCTGGCGTTGACGCGGTCGTTCGAGGCGATGATCGTGGACCGTGGCTTGCCTGCTGTCGAAGGTCTGGACCTGATTGCCAGGCTGCGCAGCCGCGGGGTGGTCACGCCGATCCTGGTGCTGTCGGCGCGGAACCGCACCGAGGACCGCGTCGAAGGGCTCGACGCCGGCGCCGAGGACTATCTCGCGAAGCCGTTCGAGCTCACCGAGTTGCTGGCGCGACTGAGGGCACTGCTGCGTCGCCACCTCGATCACGCCGGCCAGATGGCCGTTCCGGGTGGATCGCTGGATCTTGCCGGCCGCACAGTACGGCGGTCAGGTGGCGGTACGGTCGAGTTGTCCGAGCGCGAGGCGGCTTTGCTGGCTCTCCTGGCGGCGAGACCCGGTGTTGTGTTCAGCCGCGGCGAGCTGCTCGACCGGGTCTTCGACGACGCGGAGTCGGAGACCGTGGTGGACACGTACGTCCACTACTGCCGGCGCAAGCTCGGGCGCGGCGTGATCAGCACCGTGCGGGGCCTCGGCTACCGGCTGGGCAGTCTATGAGCGGGCGGCCGATCGGTGACGAGGTCCTCGTCCGCAGAGCCGCTCGCGGTGTCGCAGTGCAGGTAGCGGCTCTGGTCGGGGTGGCGATGCTGCTACTGATCGCTCTGGTCACGATCGTCGTGGTCCGAGGTCAAGCAGGCGCTGCCGACGATCTCCTCCGGTCAGCCATCGCGACGGCAGATGACGTCGGCGATCCCCCTGCCGGGACCTGGCTGGCCATGACAGGCCCAGCCGGTACGACGGTCACCCCAGGGCTGCCGGACGAACTCCTCCCCGAGCTGGCCGCGATGCGCAACAGTGCCGACGGACAGATCCGGCTGACCACCGTGGAGAACGACGACGGTGAGTACCGCATCGCCACCGGGATCACCAAGGGTAAGCCTGTGCAGGCGGTGCTCGATCTGGCGACGGCGCATCAGGAGCGCGCTCGGCTGCTCCAGGCGATGGGGTTCGCGTCGGCCCTCGGCCTGATGTTCGCCGGGTTGCTCGGCGTCGTCATCGGCCGTCGGGCGGTTCGGCCGTTGGCCGAGGCGCTCACCCTGCAGCGGGCATTCGTCGCCGACGCGGGCCACGAGCTGCGCACGCCGCTGACCTTACTGAGCACGCGGGCCCAGGTCCTCGACCGCGCCCTCCGGCGCAGCGGCTCGAGCAACCAGGTCCTGCGTGATTCGGACGGGGTCGTGCAGGACACCAAGCGACTGGGAGAGGTCGTCGACGACCTGCTCGCAGCCGCCGACCCGCGCGGAACCGAAGAACATGAGCCACTCGATCTCGTCGGGATCGCCGAAGCCGTCGTGGACAGCGCCGCGGCCCATGCCGAGCAGGCCGGCGTGCGGCTGCGCTGGCACGCGGACGGCGGCAGCCTGCTGGTGCTGGGTTCGGCCGGCGCGATCCGGCGCGCGACGATCGCGCTGGTCGACAACGCCATCGACCACACACCGCGTGACGGCGAGGTGCGGATCGCCGTACGGCGGCAGCGGCGGGAGGCGATCCTCGCGGTCAGCGACACCGGTCCGGGGATCGGCCCGGAGGAGGCACAACGGGTGCTGCGCCGGTTCGACACGGGTGGTCATCGCGCGGGACGCGCACACTACGGCCTCGGTCTCGCGCTCACCCACGATGTCGCGAACCGTCACGGTGGCCGGCTCCGGCTGGCGCCCAGCGAGGTCGGCGCGACGTTCGAGCTGGTCCTGCCGTCGATCGAGGAGCCCGGTCCAAGGAAGGCCTAAGAATCCGCGGGCATCGTCGTGGCATGACGAACCGCGGTGTTGCGCAGGCGACGAGCCGGCATCGCATCACGCACGTCCGGCGGCGGTCGCGTCGTACGCCGGTCTGGTGGCGCGACGCCACCGGCGTCCTGTGCTGGGGCAGCGTCCTGGTGGTGGTCGCCCTGTGGTTGTCGGGGCGTGGTCTCCAGTTGCTCGCGGCCGGGCCGGCCGACCTGCTGACATCGCTCGGCCGGTTGTCCGGTCTGGTGGCGGCGGATTTGCTGCTCGTACAGGTGTTCCTGATGGCGCGGGTGCCGATGATCGAGCGGAGCTACGGTCAGGACGAGTTGGTCCGCAGGCACCGGCTGGTCGGCTTCTGGTCCTTCAATCTGCTGATGGTCCACGTCGGCCTGATCCTCGGGGGATACACCCTCCGGGACCACGACAATCTGCTGCGGGAGACATGGAGCGTCGTCACGACGTACGGCGGAATGCTCCTCGCGGGCGCGGGAACCATGGCGTTGACGGTCGTCGTCGTCACCTCGGTCAGGGTGGCTCGCCGGGCGTTGCGGTACGAGTCGTGGCACCTGCTGCACCTGTACGCCTATGTCGGGGTGGGGCTGTCCGTGCCGCACGAGATCTGGACGGGTGCGGACTTCACGAGGTCGTCGGTTGCACGGCTGTACTGGTGGTCCGCGTACGCCGTCGCACTCGTCGCGATCCTGGTCTATCGCGTGGCCCTGCCGGTCTGGCGGACGCTTCGGCACGGCCTCACGGTCCGCGAGGTCATCCGCGAGGGTCCCGGTGTGGTGACTGTTCTGCTCGCCGGTCGTGGTCTGCAGCGGATGCCGGTCCAGGCAGGTCAGTACTTCGTGTTCCGCTTCCTCGACGGCCCGGGATGGTCGCGCGGCAATCCGTACTCGCTGTCGGCCTCGCCCGCGCCCGACCGCCTCCGGGTGACCGCCAAGGCGGCCGGTGACGGAAGCAGCCGGCTGGCCGGGCTGCTACCGGGCACCAAGGTCGCGATCGAAGGCCCCTACGGCCGGCTGACCGGCGAGCGACGCGTCACCGGCAAGGTCGCGATGTTTGCCTGCGGCATCGGCATCACACCGCTGCGGGCCCTGCTGGAAGAACTTGCCTATGAACCGGGCGACGCGATCCTCGTCTATCGGGCTCACGATGCCGACGACGTGGTGTTCTACGGCGAACTCGAGCAATTGGCTCGCCTTCGCGGCATCACCGTGCACTACCTCCTCGGCCGGCGGACCCGAGGGCGCCGCTCATGGTTGCCACAGAGCGCCGCTGCCTGGACCGACGAGGACGCGATGCGGCAACTCGTGCCTGGCATCGGCGGGCACGACGTCTACGTGTGCGGACCCGATCCGTGGATGGACGCGGTGTGCGCGACGGCCGCCCGGATCGGCCTTCCGCCGAACCAGCTTCATCAGGAGCGGTTCTCGTGGTGAGAGGAGTACATGCGTGAGGCGCGGGATCAAGCTGGTCATGTCGGCCGCGACCCTGGTGGTCGCGGGTGTGGCGGTGAAGGCCGGCGTTCAGCCGCATCCCGCTGCCGGGGTGGTGTCATCGGTTCCGGCCGGGCAACCCAGCCGGGTGCCTACTCGCCCGACGCCGCGACCTGCCGGACAGTCCGGCTCCCGGACGGGACCGACGAGCCGGCCGAGTCCCACTCCGCATCCATCGGCACGCGTCAGCCCACCGAAGTCCGTCTCCGTGACCGTCGCCGGTGACGTGGTCCAGACGGAGTACGGTCCGGTGCAGGTCGAGATCAGCCTGCAGAGTGGGCGGATCACGCGAGCGCGCGCCTTGGCTCGGCCGAGCGGGGACGGGCAAACCGACGCGATCAACAGCGCGGCGATCCCCCAACTGGACCAGGAGACCATTGCGGCGCAAGGCGCGCGGGTAGACACCGTGTCCGGGGCCACCTTCACATCCGAGGGCTACCGCCAGTCGCTGCAGTCGGCGCTCGACGCGGCGCACCGGGCCGGCGCACGATGACGAGCCACGCGGCGCGGCTGCGGCGCAATGCAGCGGTCGTCGGCGCCACCGGAGTGCTGCTCGGCCTACTCTTCCTGTACCCGACGAGCACGAACCGGACAGAGTCTCCCACCGCTGCCACGGCCGAGCCCGGGGTCGTCAGCACTGAGCCGGCGACCGGTGTCCTCACGGTCAATGGCACATCAGCTGGTACTCGCTACGGCCCGGTGCAGCTCCGCGTCACGATCCGTTCGCACCGCCTGGTCGCCGTGACCGCACTGGTGTATCCGTCGTCGGGACGACGTGACCAGGAGATCAGTTCCTTCGCACTCCCGCAGTTGGAGCGGGAGGCGATCGCCGCCCAGAGCGCGCAGATCGACACCGTGTCCGGCGCGACGTTCACGTCGGACGGCTACCGCCGCTCGCTGCAATCCGCCCTGGACGCCGCCCACCTGCAGGGCTGAAGCCTCCAAGAAATCACCAAGAACCGTCTGCCAGCGTGGCGACTCCAGATCAGAGAGCGACTTGAAGGAACCTGATGCAGACAATCAACGGGCTCCCTGCCCATGTGCTCCTTGTCCACGCCATCGTCGTACTGCTTCCGCTGTCGGCGGCGTTGCTCGCACTGACCGCGATCTGGCCGGCGGCCAGGAGCCGGCTGGCCGGTCCGAACGCGATTCTGGCGGTGCTGGTCGTCGTCCTGGTACCGATCACGACCAGCGCGGGGGAGTTCCTCGAGCACAACCTCAAGCCGAACTCTCTCATCCATCGCCACGCGGAACTCGGCGACACCGCCATCTACGTCGCCGTTGCGGTCGCCGTCCTGGCCCTGATCATCTGGTGGCGGCAACGGGAAGGCGACGGTGCGACGCCGGCGACACGTACCTATCTCGCCCCGGCATCGAGCACCGTGACGGCGGTCGTGACCGTGGTCGCCGTGATCGTCTCAGCCGCGGCGGTCTACGACGTGGTCAGAATCGGCGACTCCGGTGCCAAAGCCAGCTGGAGCGGCTGGGCGCAGGGTTCCTGAGATCGTCGCTTCACTCGACGGTCGTGCAGACGTACCGCTCCACCAGCCTGAAGGGCCCGTCCTGTACAGAGACCTCGTTGCGCCAGATCATCGTGTTCTCGTCGGCGAGGCGCCAGAAGAGGCGGAGGCGGACGGGCGGGCGTCCGATGCTCTCGAAGGTGAGCAGGTTGCCGTCGATGTGGCCCGTCAGGATCTCGACATGGCCGTAATTGTCGGCGACCGAGGCGCGGTACTCGCCGGCCTGTGGGTCCCAGCCGGCGACCCAGTGGAGCTGCCAGTGGAGGACGAACGTTCCGTCGGTGAGGAACTGGTCCTGCTGGTAGTCGCCGACGATCCACAGTCCGTTCTGGATGGTGTGGTGATGGCCTTCGCCGGTTGCGGTCATGGCCGGGCTGCCGGGTCCCATACCGCCAGCTTGGATGGTACCGGTCCAGCGCACGTCGCGATGGAACCGGGCGAGCCGCTGCATCTCGTCACCGGGCTGCAGTGGCAGCGGAACTCGTGCTGCCGGTGCTGATGTCATCGGGGCCTCCTGATCCGGCGAGGTGCATGGTGGTCAGCCGCCGTGGGCGGTGGAGATGTCGCGGCCGTCGAGGGCGGGGAGGGCTATGGCGGTGAGGAGAGCTGTGCCGGCGAGGAGCCAGAGGTAGCTGGGTTGGAGGCCGGCGCCGAGGGGCCCGGCGTGGAAGGCTTGGTGGATGGGGGAGTAGGGCTGCCATGACTCGAAGCGCGGCAGGATGAGACCGATCGCGTAGACGAAGTAGGCGGCGGTGGCAGCGGCCGAGGCGATCGCGATCGCGGTGGAGTGGCGTCCGGTGAGGGCGCCGGCGGCCAGGGCCAGTACCCCGTACTCCGTGCCGAGCAACGTGATCGCGAGGGCACCGCTTGCGGCCGCGGGCACGCTGATACCGAGGCCGAAGATGAGGCTGCCGAGCGTGGTGGCGACGAACAGGGCGAACCCGAGGACCGTGATCGACAGCGCGAGTGCGAATGCCTTGTCGAGGACGATCCGGAAGCCGGAGACGGGCGTGACCAGCAGCAGTTCCAAGGTCCCGCGCTCCTCTTCGCCGGCCAGCGCGCGGGCGCCGCGGCCGATGCCGTAGACCAGGAAGAGTCCGGGCAGCATCAGCGTGAAGAGCTCGGCGTTGAGGAAGCCCGCGCCGGTGTTCATCGCCTCGAGGTCGAAGAGCTTGCGCAGTTCCTCGGGGAACGACTGATACAGCTCGGTCAGGTTCGGCATGTCCCGGACCGACGGCCACAGAGCACTCTCGAGGAGCACGAGCGCCGCGATCGCGATCGACCAGCCGATCAGGCCGCGGCGGGCGTCGTACATCGACTTCAGGAAGACGTTGCGGAACATGGCGTTCACCCCTGGCCGGAGTAGTAGTCGAGGAAGGCGGCCTCCAGGTCGGCCTCGTGGCTGACGATGTTGGTCACCTCGTACGGCGCGACCGTCTTGATCAGCTCCGCGGTCGATCCGGTGACGACCACGTGGGCGGTTGGGCCGTCGACGGTGAGCTCCTGCACGCCAGGTACAGCGTGGATGCGGTCGGCCGGCGGCGTGCCGCCGAAGGTGAGGTCGAGGCGGCGGCGGGCGCTGTCCCGCAACGCCTGTACAGACTGTGTCGTCACCAGCCGGCCGGCTCGCAGGATCGCGACGGTGTCGGCGACGGCGTCGACCTCGGACAGGACGTGTGAGGAGAGGAAGACGGTCCGTCCGGCGTCCCGGGTCTCCCGGAGCAGGTCGCGGAACTCGCGCTGCATCAGCGGGTCCAGCCCCGTCGTGGGCTCGTCCAGGATCAGCAGGTCCGGGTCGTGCATGAACGCCTGGACGATGCCGACCTTCTGCCGGTTGCCGCGCGACAACATGCCGATCCGGACATCCAGGTCCAGGTCGAACCGCTTTGTCAGGAGCTGGATCCGGTCCCGGTCGACGCCGCCGTACAGGTGGGCGAAGTAGTCGAGGTACTGCGCGCCGGTGAGGTCGGGGTAGGCGACGAAGTCTCCGGGCAGATAGCCGATCCGGCGCTGGATCACGTCGTACTGGTCGTTGGCGTCGAAGCCGAAGACGACCGCCGAGCCGGACGTCGGCCGGATCAGCCCGGCGAGCAGGCGGATCGTGGTGGTCTTGCCGGCACCGTTCGGACCGAGATACCCGAGGATGACACCGGCCGGGACGTCCAGATCAAGACCTTCGAGTGCGGTCCGGCGGCCGAAGTGCTTGGTCAGTCGCCGGGCTTTGATGACGATGTCCCCCTTGAGTGTCATGGCAACGAATCCTCAGGCGTGGTGGATGACGGCAACCGGGCAGTGCGAGTGGTGGAGCAGGCCGCGGGCCACTGATCCCAGCCGCAGTTCGGAGAAGGCGGTGTGGCCGAGTCCGCCGACCACGACGAGGTCGGCGAGCTGGGACTCGCGGGCGAGCACGCGGACAGGATGGTCGGCGACGGCACGCTGCTGGACGTCGACCTCGGGGTACTTGGACTTCCAGTCATCCAGTGTCCGGGTGAGGAGTTCGTCGGCCGCGCCGGACCAGGACTGCCGGTTCGGGTCGGTCCAGACGTTGGGGTCGGGGTAGCTCTCGCGGATCTCGACGGCGTGGACGCCGTGAAGTTCGGTGTGGGTCGCGTCGGCGAGTTCGAACGCGAAGCGCACAGCGTCCTGGCTGTCGGGGGACCCGTCGATGCCGACGACGATCCGGCGGTGGGCAGGAGCCGTCGGGTCCCAGATGTCGGGTACGACGATCAGCGGTACGTCGGTGCTGAGCGCCGTACATGCCTGGGAGGTGGATCCGAGCACGAGTTCGGCGAAGCCGCCCATGCCGCGGCGGCCGACGACGAGGGTCTGGGCGTGCTCGGACAGTTCGAGGAGGACTTTGGCCGGGTGGCCGTGGCGTACCTCCAGCGATCCGGTCCTGAAGCCGATCCGCTCGAGCTCCTGCAGGGCGTCCTCCAGGACCTCGCTGCCGTCGTCCGGTCCGGTCGGTGGTGTGCTCGCGGGCAGTTGCCGCTGATCGTCCAGGACGTACACGGCGTGCAGGGGCGCGTGGCGCAGGGTGGCGTACGACGCTGCCCAGTCGAGCGCGATCAAGCCGTCGCGCGATCCGTCGATCCCGGCGAGTACAGGCACTTCGGCTGCCATGGGGATCACCTCCCGGTCGTACTCCCGCAGTTCCAGTCAAGCCGTGGGCGGGCGCTGGGGGGAGGGCCGAAGGTCCCGCTCGGAGGTGTAGTTCGGCCGCAGTCGGGACCGGCGCGCAGAGCCATCGTCGGAGGTGGAAGACGGCGGTTTGTCCGGGTCAGACGGTGGCCACGGACATGCTGAGCGGCTGGACGACCTCGATGTGTCTCCGGCTGCGATCGAAGGTCGGTAGGTCGTGATAGACCTCCCAACCGTCGCCGTTGGGCTCAGCACCAGCGGACTGGAGCCAGTTGTCGATTTCCTGATAGGTCAGAGCGATCTGCTCGTCCGGGCCGGTGTGCCACGCGACCAGGACCGGACCCGGCGGAAGCTCCGACGACTCGACGCGGCCGACGGTCCTGATCGGTGCGGGCACCGGGAGTCCGGCCTCGACCCCGGTCAGGTCGTGACGCAACCGGTGCCATCGCGCGTAGGGATAGCCGGAGGGTGTGACACGGCGGTGATACAAGTAACCGGCGACTTCCGCACAGGCACGCGGTATCCAGTCCATCAACTGTTCCGGCGCCAGGATGGCTCGCCGGACAGCGGTCGGCTGTGCGGCGAGAGTTCTGGTCTGCATCATGACGCGATCACCGGACGATGGCGATAGGGCACTGCGTATGGTGCAGGACGCTCTGGCCGACCGAGCCGAGCAGCAGGCCGGTGAAGCCACCCCGGCCGCGGGAACCGACGACGATCAGGTCGGCGGATTCCGAGCGGCGGGCGAGGCCCAGTGCCGCGGAGCCGCTGACCAGTTCGGTGATCCACCGCACGTCGGGATGGTCGGCAGCCGCTCCGGCCACGGACTCGGCAACGAGCAGCCGCGCCTCGTCCTGGATCTTCTGCTCGTCGAACTGGAGCATCGACGCCCCGTCGGCGTAGGTGAGGAACGGCGAAGTCCAGGCATGGAACGCGACCACGTCGGCGTGCATCGCCTCGGCCTGGTCGAAGGCGAACTCGATCGCCTCGGCCGATGCCTTGGATCCGTCGACGCCGACGACCACGGTCGGCCCTTCGTGGGCGTGCGGCCGCGGGTCGTGCGGGGTCACGACCACCGGGCACAGCGCGTGGGTGGTCACCTGGGACGCGACGGAGCCGACCATGAGCCCGCTCCAGCCCCCGAGTCCCCGTGATCCCAGGACGACGAGCCGCGCGTGCTCGGCCTCCTCGAGCACCGCCGCGACGGCGCCGCCGGCCACCAGGCTCGTCTCGACCGGAAGCCCGGGATGCTGCAGGCGGACGGTCTCGGCCACTGCTTCGAGCCCTTTCTGCCGCGCGGTCCGCAAGGCCTCCAGCGGAACGACCCTTCCTGGTGACGAGCGCGAGACGACAACGAGCTCGAACGCCTCGACGATCCTCAGTGGAGCCATCTCCCGGACCGCCTCGGCAGCGGCCCAGCGCAGTGCGTCCTGGCTGCCCGGAGAACCGTCGTATCCGACCACGATCGGACTGGGGTGCGACGACATGATCAACCTCCCTGTGTGTTTCAGAACCACTGGTCGAAGGAATCGCGCCAGTCCCGGCGGGGCGTCCGGCCGTTGGGCTGAGCCGGGTAGCCGATCCGGATCACCATCTGCGGCCAGGATCGGCCGCCGATCAGCTCCCGGACCTGTGAGCGCGGAGTAGTACGCTCGAGCACCTGGTTGAGGAACGACGCGGTCAGGTCGTACGACGTCGCCATCAGCAGAACTCGCTGCAGAGCTTGGCCGGCCTGGATCCAGGCTCCGGTGTCTTCTTCGCGGGTGCTGAGCACGGCGATGGCCGGCTGCGTCTCGTAGACCGCCTGGCTGCGATGCTTGCTGTCGAAGCCGGCGGAGAGATCCCGGACGAACGCCGGGTGGGTGGGTAGCGGCCCGAGCGTGCTCTCCTGGACGCCGTCCTCCGGTCGGTCTCCGCCAATCCAGCGCAGACGTTCGTGCAGCCGGTCCTCGTCGTGCAGGTCGTCGTCG
Organism: Kribbella sp. NPDC020701; assembly: GCF_055562215.1. NCBI lineage: Bacteria > Bacillati > Actinomycetota > Actinomycetes > Propionibacteriales > Kribbellaceae > Kribbella > Kribbella sp. NPDC020701. Next base: position 241,786 of record NZ_JBVHFT010000016.1, read on the forward strand.
TCGGCGCGCCGAAGGATGATGCCCAGCGGTGTCAGCTCGGTCTGGCCGAGCCAGTGCAGTTGAGCACCTTCGGACTGCGCCGCTTCGTCGAGCTTCTGCATGACCTTGAGAGGGACTGCGCGGTCCAGGAGTGGACCGCGATACGTGTGTCGCCGACGGAGCTCGCCGTACAGGCCGCTGAGCCCGGGCACCGGTACCTGGCGGGCGGCAAGGAAGATCCGGGCCACCATCTCGGGGTGGTGCGGATCCGGGTTCGGAGCGACGCGTGTCTCGTGGCCGAGCATCGCCGCCGCCACCCGGATGTTGAACGCGGCCGCTCCGATCCCGATCCGTGCGGCGCGACCGGCGGGATCCTCGGCGGGCAAGGTGCGCTTCTCGTCGAGCAGTACGTCGATCACCGGCCCGTGGACCTCGAACCGCCACGGCTGCGTGTTGTGAATCGACGGCGCGTGCACCGCGGCCGTGAGCAACGTGCCGACCTCGTCGTCGGTCAGTAAGGCGTTCATCTGGCGTCCGTTCTCGTCGGCACGCAGGCAGAGCGGCCGAAGCGGATCAGTGTCTGGTTCAGGCAGGTCGCCTGGATGTCGTGCTTGGCTGCTGTGAGAAGCACGCGTTGGCGGGCATTGCCCAGCCGGAGCTGGTCCGGGCGGCCGTCGCGATCGGTGCGGACCACTGCCAGCGGAGCGGACGAGCCGGGAAGCCAATCCAGCCTCGCGTCCTCGATCTCCGCTGCTCGCGCCAGAGCGATTCTGAGCGACTCGTCAGGAATGCCGCGAGGCCGGGTCAGATGACGCGAGAGAATCGCGCCGTACAGCCCACGCAGCTCCTGATCGGGCGAGCCGGTGTACTCGATGACGATGCGTGCGACGAGGTCTGGATCGTACGGGTACGGGCACAGACTCACCCAGCTGTCGAAGCTCAAAGACGCCGCGGCGCAGCGCAGGTTGAAGACGGAGGCCCCGGTCGAGATGCGCAACGCTCGCGCGGTCGGATCCGCCGCCGGCAGGAGATGCGCACCGTCGAGATAGACGTCGATCAGGTGCCCGTTCGCCTCGATTCGCCAAGGCGGAGGGATGTGCGCGATCTGCGCGGCGCCGGCTGCGTGGAGCAGGACGCCGAGGGTCTCGGTCGTCAGCTGGTCGCTCAGCATGGGCACCTCCCTGGCCATGGACTACCTCCGTGTTTCAGCGTGCGCCGGGCGTTGAGCGGCTCCCAGCGGCATACGTCCCGGATGCGGGGGACGTTCGGCTTGTGGTGGTGAGGTGAGAACGGCCCTGACCGTGGAGGGGGGCGAGATTCGACGATCGAGGTGTCCGAATCGAGTGGAAGGAACACACCATGACCACCACGCCGCACCGGCACAACCTGCCGGCTTCCGCGATCGAGCCCGACGGTGATCAGTACGGGGTCATCACCCCGATGGCTGGTCGTGGGCTCGCCGTACTGCGGATCGTGTACGGGCTCACGTTCTTGTGGGCCTTCTTCGACAAGTTGTTCGGCCTCGGTTACGCCACGCCGTCCGGCAAGGGCTGGATCGACGGTGGCGACCCGACCGCCGGATTCCTGGGTAAGGGCACCAACGGGCCGCTGGCCGATTTCTACCAGGGCCTGGTCGGTGACTGGTGGGTCACTCCGCTGTTCATGGTCGGTCTGGCCGGCATCGGTCTGGCGCTGACGATGGGGATCGGGATGCGGATCGCGGCTGGTGCCGGCGCGCTGCTGTACGTGCTGATGTGGTCGGCGAACCTGCCGCCGGAGAACAACCCGGTGCTCGATGACCACATCGTCGGTGCCATCACCGTCGTCGTCCTGGCGCTCGTTGCTGCTGGCAACGTGTGGGGCCTCGGGAAGTGGTGGAGCAGCCTGGACTTCGTCCGCAAGTACCCGTGGCTGCGGTGAGCACAATAACCGTGAAATCGGATATCCACGTGGGGGTCGACGGCTCCTGGCGTGACACCGGTGCCCTGGAGTGGGCCCTGCTGGAGTCACTGCTCCGGTAAGAGCCCCTCCGGGCAGTTGTACCGGCGTCCCGCGAGCCGTGACCGCGGGACGTAGTCGAAAGTCCTCTGCACCTGGGTCCGTCCGGCTGGTGCGGGGGCCCCGCGTGGCCCTGCCGAAGCCGAGGAAGGCACGGCAGGCTCGAAGTGACAGAGAGGTGACAAAGATGAGTACCTGGACACGGACCGGGCCGGTCGCGGTCGAGGTCGATGGCACTGCGGAGAACCTGCGGGTCGTCGACTTCGCGGTCGCGGAGGCGCTGCGCTGCGGTGCCGAACTGGTGCTGGTGGCGCCGTACTCGGCGCACGGGTCGTTCTCGCCGATGATGCCTGGGTGCGCGCCGAAGGCGCCGGCCGAGCTGGCCGACGACGCGCTGCGGGCCGCGGTGGCGCACATCCGGCACCACAACGGGTATGCGCTGGCGCTGGCCGCGGTCGCCGGTGAGGGCTCGCGCCTGCGGGTCCTCGCCCACGCGGCTCGGAAGGCGCGGATGCTGGTGGTCGGCAGGGCGCGCAGTCGTGGACCGCAGCGCCTGATCAACACGCAGGCGAGCCTGACGCTGGCCAGCCGGGCCGGCTGCCCGGTGGTCGTCGTACCGGCGTCGTGGAAGCCGTCGCTGGCGGGCCGGAAGGTTGCCGTCGGCATCGATGGTACCGAGCTGTCGTCGGAGGCGCTCGAGTTCGCGTTCAGCATGGCGGCCGGCCGGGAGGCCGATCTGATCGTCGTCCACGCGGGGCTGCCGGCCGAGCATGCCTGGAACGACGACGACCCGGAACACTCCTGGATCAGCCGCGCGGATCACCTGCTGTCGGAGACGCTCGCGCCGTGGACGAGCCAGTTCCCGGATGTGAAGGTGACGCGCTTCCTGAGCAGTCGTCAGCCGTCCGCCGCGCTCGTGCACGAGAGTGGTGAGGTCGGCCTGGTGGTGGTCGGTTCGCACGATGGTCCGTTGCCGGTCGATCCGGTGGCCCGCCGGTCCGTGGCCGCGATGACCTGCCCGGTCGCGATCGTGCCGCACCACCTGGCCGCGACCGAGCGCGAGCACGCGCGCGCCCCCCGGCGTCGCGAACTCGTCGTACCGACCTACTGATTCTGATCGGAGGGCTTGATCATGTCCGAGACTGTTCGCGCACTCGTCGTGTACGAGTCGATGTTCGGAAACACCGAGCGGATCGCGCGGACGATCCGCGACGGGCTGCGGCAGAGTGTCCCGACCGAAATCGTGCCGGTCAACAAAGCGCCGACCGTCATCCCCGGCGACGTGCGCTTGCTGGTCGTCGGAGGACCGACGCACGCGTTCTCGATGAGCCGGGCGTCCACCCGGCAGGAGGCGTGGAAACAGGCCGATGTCGTGACGCCGATCGAGGTTGGGATCCGCGAATGGCTCGCGGCGCTGGCGACCGATACGAAGTCCAGCAGCGCGCGCTGGTCGAAGCAGCTTGAGGTGGCGACGTTCGACACCCGGATCGCCAAGGTCCGCCGGCTGCCGGGCTCGGCCGCTCGGTCGGCCGCGAAGTTGCTGCGGCGGATGGGCTTCCGGCAGATCTCCACGTCGACGAGCTTCTTCGTCGACGAGACGACCGGGCCGATCCGCGAGGTCGAGATCGAGCGCGCCCGCCGCTGGGGCGAGCAACTCGGCCGGCTGCTCACCACCTCCGCGACAGCGGCCTGAGAGTCCGAGGAGGGGCGATGCTGCATGCAATGGGCTCCGACCTGGGCTGGATCCTGGTCGTCGTGACGCTGTGGGTGCTGGTCGCCGGTGGAGCTGTGTGGGCCGCGGTCCGGCTGGTCCACCAGCCGCGTCCGCGGCCCACCAGCATCCCGTCGCCGCTCGACATCCTCGAGCGCCGCTTCGCTGCCGGCAAGATCAGCCGCGAGGATTTCGACGAGGCCCGTGCCCGCTTGCGCGAGCACGAGCTCGATCGCTGATCACGCAGGATCGAGCCGCACCGTCAGTGAACTTCTGGGGAGCGGTTCACCGACGGTGCGGCTTCTTCCTGCGTTCACCAGGAGCGAATCCGGCGGCCGGTGATGCGGTGGGGTTCGATGGCCATGTAGGACTCGCGGGTTCCGCCGGCCCATGGTTCCACTCGGCCGCGGGCGGCGTCGGACTCCTCCCTGACGGCTGGGCGGACCAGGCCGTGCACCAGAACACTCCAGCCGTCCTGCAGACCTTCGTCGGTGAAGTCGAGCTCGAACGCGATCGGTGCCAGGTCGAACTGCGCGACCGCACTGTCGGCGGCGGTCCGGAAGATGATCAGGTCGTTCAGGTAGCAGTAGTTGACCGGGATGACCACGAGGTCGTCGGCGCCGGTGTACGCGATCCGGCCGACAACTCCGGCGTCGATGAGCTTCACACACTCCTCCTTGCGCATCGGCTCGAGGATGGGCGAGATCGGTGGACGCCGAGGGGTTGTGGGCTGGTGCGGCCCGGTCAGGTCGTCGATGCTGATCTCGAGGGCAGCCGACAACCGGGCGAGCTCTCCGCCGGTCACGGCGAATGGCCGGGACTCGATGTGCTCGATGCGCTCCGTGCTCAGGCCCGTCCGCTCGGCGACTTCGGCCATACTCAGGCCGAGGGCCAGCCGGCGATGACGGATGCGGATGCCGAGGTCGCTCGGCTTGCCTGCGGTCTGTGACCTGGTGTCCATCGGAGTCCGCCTTCCCTTCGATTTCGGCAATTCCATGCAATCAGGCCAGGGCCCCGGCAGGCAGGGCCCGACGTCCCGAAGGCCCCGGGCCGGTCGGCACGGTCACGCCGAAGGTCCCGCGCCGCGCGGGACCGGGGCATGACGAGCATCCGAACGGAAAGTCCCGTTAGCGGATGCACGAGCTAACTATTTGGTCTTGTCCTGGCCTGGGTCGCGGGACTTGCCCTACCTTCGGCGTCTATGCCAGTTGAGTTCTTGAGTGATAGCGAGGCGGCCGCGTTTGGCCGGTTTTCGGGTTCTCCGTCGCAGGCGGAGCTGGAGCGGTTCTTCTTCCTGGATGACGCGGATCGGGCGCTGATTGCTGAGCGGCGGGGGGCGCATGCCCGTCTGGGTTTCGCTGTCCAGTTGACGACGGCGCGGTTCGTGGGGCGTTTCCTGGCCGATCCGCTGGAGGTGCCCGATGAGGTGCTGGTGTATCTGGGTGAGCAGCTCGGGATCGTGGAGGTCTCGCAGGTCAAGCGGTACACCGAGCGGCGCAACACGCCGTTCGAGCACCAGGAGGTAATCCGCGCGGCCTATCAGCTCAAGGAGTTCTCGCAGGCTGAGGCCGAGTTCACGGCCTGGGTGGACTCGCGGGCCTGGAATACCGGCGACGGCAAGAAGACGATCTTCTTTGACGGTGTGACGTGGCTGCGTACTAACAAGGTGCTGCTGCCGGGCGTGTCCACCTTGGCGCGTCTGGTCGCCCGTGTGCGGGATGAGGCGACAGACCGGCTCTACGGCGCGCTGCATGCGGTGCTGTCGCCGCACCAGCGGGTGATCCTGGGGTCGTTGCTGGAGGTGCCGGATGGCAGGCGTGCTTCGGATCTGGAACGCTGGCGCAAGGGTCCGGCGGGGCCGTCGGGCAAGAACCTGGAGAAGGCACTCGAGCGCGCCGCGGAGATCCTCGGTGTCGGTCTGGGGGCGATGCCGATGCCGCTTGAGGTGCCGCATCGGCGGATGGTGGACCTGGCCCGGTACGGCATGCAGGCTACGGCCTCGACGCTGCGCCGGCACGGCCCGTCGCGTCGGCTCGCGACGCTGCTGGCCACTGTCGTCTACTTGGAGGGCAAGGCGGTCGACGACTGCCTTGAGCTGCTGGATCTGCTGGTCGCCACCGAGCTGGTGGGCAGGGCCGAGACCGCGACCAGCAAGGAGCGGGCGCGCGGGCATCCGAAGCTGGCCAAGCACTCGGCGACCCTCGCGGCGGCTGTTGAGACGTTGCTGGAGGTTACCGAGTACGGCGAGGAGCTGCGGCTGGATCAGGTGTGGGAGGCGATCGGCGCGATCATGTCGCGTCGGGAGCTGAGGGAGGCGGTCGCCGCGGTGAGTGAGATGGTGCCGCCACCCGGCGCCGATTCCGACGGGGAGATGCGCGCGCTGCTGGCCTTCCGGATCGCGACAGTGTCGGGGTTCCTCAAGACATTGACGTCGGTGATCGAGTTCGGCGCTAACGCCAGGGCGCTGGGGGCGATGAAGCAGCTGCCGCGGCTGCTGGACGGCCGCAAGAAGCGATGGTGCTCCACCTGGCCCTCAACGATGTCGCGTCCCGGGCCGGGCAGGACGGCGTGGACGTGACCGTGGATGCGGAAGGACGCCTGCATGTGGCCAAGCTGACCGCGCTGCCGGAATCGCCGTCCTTGATCGACCTCCGTAAGCGGGTTGCGGCCATGCTGCCGCGCGTCGACTTGCCGGAGCTGCTCCTGGAGGTGATGGGGCGCGTCCCGGCGTTCGAGGCCGCGTTCACTTCGGCCACTGGTGGGGTGAGCAAGCTCGCCGACGTCCACATCTCGGTCGCGGCCTGCCTGACCGCCCAGGCGCTGAACATCGGCTACGCCCCGGTGGTCAAGGCCGGGACACCGGCCCTGGAGCGCGGGCGGCTCTCGCATGTTGCGCAAAACTACCTGTCGGCTGAGACCTACACGCTGGCCAACGGTCCCTTGATTGACGAGCAAGGCCAAATCGGGTTCGCCCAGGCGCTCGGCGGCGGTCTGGTCGCCGCGATCGACGGCATGCGGTTCGTGGTGCCGGTGCCCTCGATCTACACCCGCCCCAATGAGATGTACTTCGGCCGCTCGCGCGGAGTCACCTGGCTGAACATGATCAACGACCGTGGCGTCGGACTCGGCGCAAAGGTCGTCACCGGCACGGTCCGCGACTCGCTCCACATGATCGACGTAGCGTTCCGCCGCGACGGAGGCCCGCGCCCCGAGATTCTGGTGACCGACACCGGTTCCTACAGCGACGTGGTCTTCGGCCTGGTCCATCTGCTGGGCATGCAGTACCGGCCCGCTCCGGCCGACATCCCTGATCAGAAGGGCTGGCGCGTCCAGGACGCCGATTACGGCAGCCTGTCCCGCTTCGCGCGCGGGAAGATCGACCTGGACAAGATCACACGGCACTGGGTCGACATCCTGCGCGTCGTGGTGTCGATTTACACCGGGCAGATCCGCGCCTACGACCTGCTGCGCATGATCCAGCGAGACGGCAACCCGACCCCGCTCGGGGAAGCGATCGCCCACTACGGGCGCATCTTCAAGACGTTGCACATCCTCACCTACGCCGTCGAGGAACCCTACCGCCGCGACATCAAGGGTGTGCGCAACCTGCAAGAGTCCCGCCACGCCCTGGCCGGGAAGATCTTCCACGGCAAGAACGGCGAGCTGTACCAGCGCTACTACAAAGGCATGGAAGACCAGCTCGGCGCGCTCGGCCTCGTACTGAACTGCGTCACCTGGTGGAACACCTTCTACATGGACCGGTCCCTGGACCAGCTCAAGGCTGAGGGATACCCGCTGGCCGAGGAAGACATCGCCCGGCTGTCGCCGTTCGTCCGCCAGCACATCAACGTGATCGGCACCTACTCGTTCGCCCTGCCCGATCTCGGCCCCGCCGGCATCCGCCAACTGCGTAACCCCGACGAACCAGACTGGGATGACGACATCAAGTAGACCGCTATCACCGGGAGGAGCCTCGGCCGCGCTCGCAGCCAGGCCATAGCAGAAGCCGAGGCCGGTGTCGACGGCGGGCGGACCGTCTGCAGCAACCTGCAATTTGGCGATTGGTCATCGGCGAGTTGGTTTAGGCCGGTTTCGGGTGGATGTAACTCTGTGTGACTAGCCGGTGTCGCTCGGGGTGCGCCGGATCCGCCCGGTTTTGGAGTGTCGATGCGCCGCGCCCACAGGTTGCTGACGTCTGCCCTGATCCTGTCTCTCCCGGTATCCCTCGGAGTCCCCGCGACCGCCCTCGCGCACCCTCAACGAGTCGGGCAAGTCGCTGTACAGCAGGCGCCTCGGGCGGCGGTCGGCCCGCTGGCGCCGCCATTGCCCGCGCGGGTGGCCAAGGCGTCCACGACGACGGCAGCTTCAGCCGCTGCCGGGAAGCCGACACGGGTGCGGGAGTTGGAGGATCGGCGTACGGCGTCGTCGTCCAGTTACCGGATGTCTGACGGTACGACGCAGATGGTGCTGTCGACGGAGCCTGTGCATTACAAGGATTCCAAGGGTAAGTGGCAGGACATCGACACTCGTGTTGTCGCGGCTGCGGCCGGCGCTGGTGATGACTCGTTCGTGAATGCGAAGAACTCGTTCCGGACGCGGTTCGGTAGGTCGAGTGACCGGTTGCTGACGTTTGAGTCTGGTGATGAGTCGATCAGTCTTGGCGCGGCGGGTGAGAAGCGGGCGTTGACGCCGCTGGTGAAGGATTCGTCGGTGGCGTTCGCGGACGTGTTCGGTACGGCGGACGTGCGCTACTACGTGTCCCGCACCGGCGTGAAGGAGACGGTTGTACTGACGGCTGCGGCCGATGCCGCGGACGGGTACACGTTCGAGTTGCACACGAGCGGTTTGACGGCGAAGGCGCTGCCGGATGGGTCGGTCGGGTTCTTCAAGAAGACCAGTAATAACTCGCAGGACGGTCGGCCGAAGTACGTGATCCCGGCGCCGAACATGTACGACTCCTCGACGCAGAACCGGCTCGGCCAGGCGGGGTATTCGGACAAGATCACCCAGACAATCAGCCAGCAGGGCGGCCGGACCCTGCTCACGCTGAAGCCTGATCAGGCGTGGCTGACGGCGAAGGAGCGGGTCTTCCCGGTCGTCATCGATCCGACCATCGTGGTGGTGCCGGATCCAGCCGCGGCGCAGGACACCTCGATCTCGGAGGCGAACCCGGCTGCGACGTACGGCACGAACTCGACGGTGCTGGTGGGTGATGACGCGAGTCATAACACGTGGCGTGGTCTGTTGAAGTTCGATTTGTCGATGATTCCGGCGGGTACGGCGATCCGGTCGGCGGATCTGAACATGCATTACGGGAACTCGTTCGGTTCGGACACGACGTCGCCGACGTTCGTCGCGTACCGGGCGACGCAGGACTGGTCGGAGACGACGGCGACGTGGGCGTCGATGAGCACGGCGTGGAACGGGACGGTTCACTACAACCGGGTGGTGGTGGATGACCAGGACACGTTGTCGGCCACCTACGAGGGGCAGTGGAAGACCTTCGCGAACACGGCGGCGGTGAATGGCGCGTTCACGTATGCGCCGGATGGTACGACGCCGGACACGTTCACCTGGGACGCGCGGGTGCCGAGCGCCGGTGACTACCTGGTCGAGGGGCACTATTTCCAGGCGTCGTACCGCGGCAAGCCGACGGTTGCGATCACCGGTTACCCGGCTCCGGCCTTCAACACGACGTGGGATCAGACGACCGGATCGGCGGCCGGGTCCTGGTACTCGCTGAACCCGCAGAACCTGGTCCACACCGAGCCGGGCCAGACCGCGCGGGTGAAGATGACGCGGGATACGACGACGTCGTCGACGCCGATTGCGGATGCGGTGCGATGGACCGAGTACGCCAGGCAGACCAAGCAGCCGGGCGATCGTGACGGGTGGCACTCGTTCGCGCTCGGCACGCTGGTGCAGCAGTGGGTCAGTGGCGCCGAGGCGAACTACGGGGTGATGGTGAAGCTGGACGACGCCATCACCTCCCCGCCGGTCGGTGGCCTGTATTACAACGCCAGCGAGGACACCACGGGCGGTGAGACGGCGGCGCGGCCGAACCTGGTCATCACCTACGACGAGCCGGGTGTCACGCTGAACCCGCCGTCGACGGTCCACGCGACGGGGGCGGAGCTGTCGTGGAGCAAGTACGAGGATCCGACGCCGGCCGATGACGACGACCTGGTCGAGTACCAGATCTTCCGCGGCTGCCGGGTGTTGCCGGTCGACGAGTCGGGCGCTGGGTGCACCACGCCGGTGGGTGACTACTTCTCGACCACGGCCCCGACTGCTGTGGAGCTGGTCGGTACGGTCCGTCCGGACGTCACGTCATGGACCGACGAGTCCGCAAAGCCCTCGACCGCGACCGAACCCGCGACGTACAGCTATTGGGTCGTCGCGCGGACCGCGGGCGACGGTGCCGGGAACGGCAAGGCTGCGTCGAACGTGCAGACGGTCACCATGCCGCGCGAGGGCCGGGTTCTGCAGTCGTTCGCCGGTGACATCTCCGACACCACGCTGAGTGCGACGCAGCACGACGTGAACCTGCAGCGTCCCGACGGCCCCGTTCCTCCCGCGCCTCCGGACGCGAACACGCGGTACTGGGTGCAGGTCGGCAACAACCACCCGACCTACGGCGCCGAGCGGGGCGTGCTCGAGTTCGATACCTCGTCGATCAAGCAGGGCACCAAGGTCACCGACGCGCGCGTGGAGTTGTTCTCGAACTACGGTTCCGGCTCCGGCCGCGCGGACTTCGATCTCTACGCTCTGACCAGGGACTTCGTCGAATCCGAGGCGACCTGGGACCGGGCGACGTCCACGATCCCCTGGACGGCTCCGGGCGGTGACTACGACGCGGCGACGCTGGGGTCGGTGCGTCCGGACGGCAACCCGCAGCGGCTGACGTTCACGTCTGCGGCCGACCCAGACCTGAAGACGAAGCTGCAGTCGTGGGTGGACAATCCGGGCGACAACCACGGCCTGCTGCTGCGGACGCGTGATGAGGCGCCGGCTGCTGCGGGCCAGCAGCTGGTGAGCATCACCAACGGCGAGTCGCCGGACACGTTGTTCCGGCCCCGGTTGTGGATCGAGCACCTGGCCAAGAACCAGGCCGAGACCTATCAGGCCGACGAGATGCCGGAGCGGTTCGTCCCGGGCACCACGATCACCACTCCGGTCACGGTGACCAACACGACCAACCAGGCCTGGCCGACCGGGCTGCAGCTGTCCTACCGGTGGACCGAGCCGGGCAGCACCACTGACATCACCGTGTCGGGTGACCGGAACTTCGTGCAGTTGGGCAAGGCGCTGTCCCCGGGTGAGTCGGTCCGGCTGAACCTGCCGATCCGGACGCCGATCCAGGCCGACAGCGGCACCAAGCGGCTGGCCTACGACATCTACCTGGACCTGTGGTGGTTCAATCCAGACAGAGGCACCAACGGCACCTACGAGTGGTTCTCCATCACGCATCCGCCGTCGTCGAACACGACGCCGCCGTCGCAGGGCTGTGCGGTCGTGACGACCGGATATCTGTGTGTGGACCGGTATGTCGAGGACCCGGGGTCGAACCAGCTGGGTCTGGAGAAGTTCCTGTCCTACACCGGTGAGGAGACCGGCGGCGGTTCGCAACTGTTGACGAACCTGTATTCGGGGAACGCGGTCTGGTCGTATGACGCGTTGTCGAACCCGTCGATCGGGCCGTCGGCGTTCGTTCGGCTGGCGTACAACTCGATGGACGGCACGAGCCCGCGGGCCGGGTTCGGGTTCTCGGTCCAGGCGGCCACGCTGACGCGGCTCGGTAGTGACTTGTCGGTGCCGACCGGTGGCAGTACGAACAACTTGATGACGTTCATCGACGGCGACGGCACGACCCACACCTACAAGCTCGCCACCCAGACCTCCAGCTTGTTGACCTACACCCGCCCGCCTGGCGTCGGCCTGGACCTGACCCGTGACCTCACGGCCGACGCGGACCACCAGTGGGTGTTCAGCCGGCCGGATGGCACCCGGTTCTACTTCAACCAGGACACCGGCCGGCAGACCTCGGTGGTGGACCGCAACGGCAACACCATGACGTTCGCCTACGACACCTCCGGCCGGTTGAGCACGGTCACCGACGCCCGCAACCGGCAGGTCCTGACGCTGGGGTACGAGGCGGGCGGCACCAGGAAACTGGTGTGGATCCGCGACATCTCGGGGCGGGCGCTGAAGTTCAACTACAACGGCTCCTCGCAGCTGGTCAAGCTCGAGGACGGTGGCCCGTTCACCTCCGCCACCCAGACGTTCGACCCAGGCGCTGTGGTGAAGTCGTTCCAGTTCGCCTACACCGACGGCAACAACAACGGCAACACGAAGCTGATCTCGGTCAAGGACCCGCGCAACCCCCAGACCGGCGCCGAGACCAAGATCGCGTACTACACGTCGACGGAGAACTCGTCGTACGCCAACTGGCCGAAGAGCTACACCGACCGCCGCGGCAACGACACCACGTTCTCCTACGCCGATCCGGACGGCTCCGCAGCAAAGGACATCGTCGCCACGGTCACCGACGTCAACGGGTCCACGCCGTCGGTGACCACGTACCGGATGGACGGCTACGGCCGCACCACCTCGATTCTGGACGCGAACCAGAACGCGACCGGTGGTACCAAGGCCACATTGCTGGCCTGGGACAGCGACCACAACGTGATCAGGTTGCAGGAGCCCAACGGCGCGGTCTCGACCTGGGAATACGACCCGGACACCGGCTACCCGCTGATCGTGCGCGACGCGATGGCGATCAAGAACAACCTGCCAGGCGTCCTGCTGACCTACCATACGCTGACCACCGGCGCCAAGCCGACCGTGCTGATGTCGAAGAAGAGCGCCGCCGGCCGCACCGACACCTTCACCTACGACGCCAACGGCAACATCAAGACCGTCAAGAACGGCCGCGGCTACGGTCCCACCTACACCTACAACGCCGACGGCACCCTGGCCACGGCCACCGACGCCCGCGGCAACGTCACCCAGTACACGGTGTACGACCCGAGCGGTTACCCGACGAAGATCACCGATCCGCTGCTCGCTTTGACCCAGTTCTCCTACGATGCCCGCGGCAACGTAACCCAGGTCACTGACGCGCAGCAGCGCGAGACAACGGCGGAGTACGACGCGTTCGGCCGCCCGACGAAGGTCACGAAGCCGTACGACGGGACTCAGACCCGGACGACGGCGACTGACTACGACCTGAACGACAACCTCACCAAGGAGACCGCGCCGAACGGTGCGCAGTCGGTGTCCACGTACGACGCCGCGGACAATCTGTTGACCACGACGTTGCCGGACAACAACACCACCGGCCGGCAGCTCGCCTACACCTACGACGTCCTCGGCCGCAAGGTCACCGAGACCGCGCCCAAGGGTGTCGCGACCACCAGCGACCCGAACGACTTCGTCGCCAAGTACACCTACGACCGGATCGGTCAGGTGCTGAAGGTCGAGACCCCGTTCGTCGATTCGGACGGGTCGACGAAGACGCCGACCACCAGCTACGAGTACGACGAGGCCGGCAACCGGACCACCGTCATCGACCCGCTGCGCAACGCCTCCCCGGCTACGGACTACACGTCGAAGACGGTCTACGACCTGAACCATCGCCCGACCGCGGTGACGGATGCGGCCGGCTACACCAGCAAGACGGTGTACGACGCCGACGGTCTGGTGACGGCGGAGATCAACCAGACCGGGCACACGAAGACGACCACGTACGACGAGGCCGGCCAGCCGATCGAGGTCAGCGTGCCGCACACGCCGATCGGTGGCCATCAGGAGCAGCGGGTCACCGAGACGACGTACGACGAGGTCGGCAACGTCACGCGGGTGACGCGGCCGAGCGGTCTGTTCTCGGAGACGGTGTACGACAAGAACAACCGGCCGGTGCAGAACAAGTCCGCGTTCGACACCACGACCACGCTCTACAAGACGCCGTCGAGCACGTTCATCCAGTACTACCCGACCGGTGAGATCAAGGCCCAGTCCGAGCCGACCTTCGGTTCCTCGGGGACACAGTGGACGAACTTCACCTACTACGGCTCCGGTGACATCAAGACCTCCACGGACCCGTGGCAGATCACCACCAGCTACGGCTACAACCAGCTGGGCCAGCAGACCGACCGCACGCTGACCGTGCCCGGCGACGACGCCAAACGCACCCAGGCGTGGGGCTACTACCCCGACGGTGCGCTGCAGTCCCGCTCCGACATTGCGGCGCAGCAGCCGGTCGACATCGTCGACAACGCCGACACCTGGCAAACAAGCTCGACCGGGACCTGGGCGACGGTCGCGGGCGGCACGAACACCCAGGGCACGGACTACCGCACTCACGTCGCGGCAACCGGCTCAACCGACACGTTCAGCTGGCGGGTACTGCCCGATGTTGCCGGTTCGTTCGACGTCTACGCCTCGTGCCCGGTCCGCACCGACGCAACGACGACGGCGACGTACACGATCAACCACTCCACCGGGTCCGCGACCAAGACCGTCGACCAGAAGGCCTGCACCGCCGCCACACCATGGGTCAACCTGGGCAACTACTCGTTCCCGAACGGGGTCGCCAAGACCATCACGCTGGCGCCCTCGGCGACGGGTGTCGTGTCAGCGGACGCGATCAAGCTGGTCTCGACCAACCCGGTCGACAACCGCTCCTTCACCTACAACTACGACGCCAACGGCCAGCAGACCGAGGTCAAGGACAACAACCCGAACGCCGCCACCGACACCTACAAGGTCACCTCCGACGGCCTCGGCCGCACCACGAAGGTCGAGGAACTCAAGGGCACGACGAGCAAGGCGACCACGGACTACACCTACGACCTCGACTCCAACGTGCTGTCGACCAACGCCCAACGCCCGGCGGATGCGAACACTGTCGGCGTGTCTCGCTACACCGGTTACACGTGGGACGTCCGCAACCTTGTCGACACGGTCAAGGCCGGCTCGACGTCGACGAGCACGGATACCTGGAGCTACACCTACGACCCCCGCGGCTGGCGCTCCACAATCACCAAACCCAACGGCAACCTGGCGACGTTCACGTACCACGAGGACGGCCTGCAGCGGATCCTGACCGAGAAGACCAGCGCCGGCCTGCTCGTCTCCTCACACTCGCTGAAGTACAACCCCGACGGCGACCGGTCCCAGGACGTCGAAAAGGTCCTGCAAGCCAACTCGTCGCTGTATCTGGACCAGGCCTCGACCTACACCTACACCCCCGCCCGGCAACTGGCCGCGGTCACGAAGACCGGCGTCGACAAGGGCGACAACGAAGCCTACGAGTACGACGCCGCCGGCAACACCACCAAACAAACCATCGGCGCCACCGTGTCAACCATGACCTACGACCGCAACCGCCTGGTCAAGACCGTGACCGGGTCGACGACCCTGAACCAGCGCTACGACCCGTTCGGCCGGGCGACAACGTCGGATGTCGGTGCGCAGGTGGTGGAGCAGAACGCCTACGACGGCTACGACCGCCTCACCCGCCAACAGAAATTCGACACGACCGGTACGCCGACCTACACCCGCAACCAGACCTACGACCCGTTCGACCGGATGGTCAACCAGTCCGAAAAGGTCGGCACCGCCGCCTCGATCACCACCAGGTACACCTTCGTCGGCCTCGCGAACCAGGTCACCGCCGAGGAAGAGAAAGACAGCACCGGGACCTGGAAGACGTCCAAGGCCTACGCCTACGGGGCGTCCGGGGAGAACTTGTCGCTGGTCGACTCGCCGGTCAGCGGATCGACGTCGAAGAAGTCGTACTACGGCACCAACCCGCACGGCGACGTCGAAACGTTGACCGACGCCACCACCGGCACCACGACGTCGACGTACAGGTACACCGCCTACGGCCAGCCGGACAAGACCGGCACCACCGGCGACGACGCCTTTCAGGACGACGCGGCCCAGGACGCCGACATCGTCAACCCCTACCGGTTCAACTCGGCCCGGTACGACGGCGCCACCGGCACCTACGACATGGGGTTCCGCGAATACAACCCCGGCCTGAACCGGTTCCTCACCCGCGACATGTTCAACGGTGCCCTCCAAGACCTCGCACTCGGCAAGGATCCCTGGAACACCAACCGGTACATGTTCGGCGGCGGCAACCCCATCAGCCGCATCGAACTCGACGGCCACATGAACGCGCTCGAGGGTGGCGGCGACAGGCCGGGCTCCTTCACGTTACCGGTCTCGACCTCTGACGAGGATCACAACGAGCAGGTCAAACAGACCTGGACGAACGTCGGCCTAGGCACGCTGCAGGGTCTCCTCGAGACTGGCGAACAGATGCCAGGGCCAATCCCGCTGAACCAGCTTCGCCAGGCCGTAGGTGCCCCGACCGACAGCCAGATCTACCGCAACATGCTCGAGAAGACCGGCGCAGGCAACACCAACAGCACCTCCTACGAGGTCGGCCGCTGGCTCGGCCCCATGCTCATACCCACCGGGGGAGTCGGCGTCACCGTGAAGACCGCCGACCGGGCAGCCGTCGCACTAGCCGACAAGACCGCTGCGAACCTTGCCGAACCGGCCGCAGAGGCCGTTGATGTCGCGGCGCGCCGGGTAACCCTTCGAAAGGCCACGAAGCAGGCGATCCTCGATACCCAGCGAGCTCCAGATGGGAAGCTGTACGATCCGAACACTGGTGTCGAGATCGCCGAAGGAGCGGGCCACTTCGGGCATCGCCCCTGGTTTGAGTGGTGGCGCACACAGCAGCGTGCGCGTGAGGAAGGATGGACCCGAGAGCAAGTCACAGAGTACGAGAACGACCCAACTCACTACTGGTACGAGGATCCTGCATCAAACATGAGCCACCGTTACGAGGCGCCGAGATGACCGAGCAACGTCCCGCACGTGACCCGCAGGAGAGGTCGCCACTTCACGAGGCGGCCGCCGCCGGCAACACCCTGGAGGTGGCGCGTTTGATCTCGGAGGGGGAGCACGTCGCGACAGTCGACCGCATGGGTTCCACCCCACTTCACGTGGCCTGCCAGCAGGACCACTTGGAGGTGGCGAAGCTGCTACTGGACGCAGGGGCCCCCGTCGATTTGCGCGATTCGTACGGAAATACCCCACTCTGGCGCGCAGTGTTCGCCTTCCAGGGTGGAGAGCCGGCGTTGATCCGCGTGCTGTTGAACGCTGGCGCGGACCCGGACGCCAAGAACAACTCGGACCGGTCGCCCCGCGACATGGCACTTACTTTCGACCGCCCGGGGATTCGTAGCGTCTTCGCGTAGTCGATCGTTGCAGAGGCCCGGCTGCGGGCGGCGCTGGGGCGCCGTCCTCGCCGAGCCCACGAAAGTCGACGCAGTCTCTGATAACGCGATCCCAACTGCCACGAGCCGACGTGCTCGGCGGAGACCCGTGGAGTACGCCTTATTGTAGTCCAGGGCAACGACCTCGTCGAGCAACGTCAGCGCCAACAGTGCGGGTCCTCAGTCAGCCGGGCACGAACGTACTCGAGGTACGGCCCGAACGGGGTCCAGGCCACCGACCTGCGCTCCCCGGCAACGCGCTCCTGGTTGAGGTATGCGCGGATGGTCTTACGGTCCCTGTTCAGGTGCCGGGCGATCGCCGAGACCGTCAAGCCCTGACGACGCAATGCGTGCTCGTCGACGTCTTCCTCCCCTGTCAGCATGGACAGCAAGGGCTCCTTCGAGTAGCCGGCGCGTGGTCAGAGACCGCCAGTCTCTGAGGGCCACATCGCATCTGGTGGAGCCACACGGGTGGGGATTTCAGTGAGCGGGCCTGGAGAGATGAGCGCTGTCATCTCGCCAGCGACGACACGCGTGGGCATCACGCGTTGCACAAAGTCGTGGATACTCCTGGGGAATCTCGCGCGCTGCGGGCGGCCGCGTGACGGAAACCGCTTGTAGAGCCAATGCGACGACGAAGTTCCTCGTGATGAGAAGGTCGGCGGTTCGATTCCGACAGGCGGCTCCACGTCTGGTCAGCGAAAGCGCCGGCCAGTCAGCTTGGTCCCGAAGGACTCTCGGGCCCCTTGGCGTAGCCATCAAAGATGACCCGGCCCAGGACGCCGACATCGTCAACCCCTACCGGTTCAACTCCAGCTGGAGTGTTCCCGTTTTTTTGGACGCCGAATTAGGCTGCCAGTTGGTTTATTTCTCTGTATCCTAGCTCGTATTCTCGGGGTGTCAAATATCCGAGGCTGGAGTGTCTGCGAATGGCGTTGAAGTAGTTCTCGATCCAGTCGATTGTCTGGGTTGTGAGGGTTTTAAGGTCGGGCCAGGGGCGCGTGTGGATGAGTTCTTTCTTGTAAGTAGCGAATGTTGATTCTGATACCGCATTGTCGTAACAGATCCCGGAGCTGGTCGGTACGGTCCGTCCGGACGTGACGTCGTTCACCGACGAGGGTGCGACGGCGTCGACGGCAACCGAATCTGCGACGTACAGCTATTGGGTCGTGGCGCGCACGGTCGGCGACGGTGCTTCGAACGGCAAGGCCGCATCGAACGTGCAGACGGTCACGATGCCGCGCGAGGGGCGGATCCTGCAGTCATTCGTTGGTGACGTCTCTGGCGGTATTTCTGACACCACGTTGAGCAAGACGCAGCCGAGCACGAATCTGCAGCGCCCGGACGGCACCACCGCGAACACGCGGTATTGGGTGCAGGTCGGCAACAACCACCCGACGTACGGTGTCGAGCGGGGGGTGTTCGAGTTCGACACGGCGGCGGTCAAGCAGGGCACGAAGGTCACCGATGCGCGGGTGGAGTTGTTCTCGAACTATGGCTCCGGTAGCGGCCGGGCGGACTTCGACCTGTACGGGTTGACCAGGGACTTCAAGGAGGACCAGGCGACGTGGAACCAGGCGGACTCCACGATCAACTGGACGGCTCCGGGTGGTGACTATGACCCGACGCTGCTGGCGTCGGTGCGTCCGGACGGTAACGCGCAGCGGCTGACGTTCGTCGATGTGCCCGTGACGCCCCAGACACCCTTGAAGCTGATCCCTGAGGTGCAGTCGTGGGTTGACAACCCGGGTGACAACCACGGCCTGTTGCTGCGGACGCGTGACGAGGCGCCGGCTGCGGCGGGTCAGCAGTTGGTGAGCATCACGAACGGCGAGTCGCCGGACACGTTGTTCCGTCCGCGGCTGTGGATCGAGCACCTGGCCAAGAACGAGGCCGAGACCTACCAGGCGGACCAGATTCCTGAGCGGTTCCAGCCGAACACCACCGTCACTACGCCTGTCACGGTGACCAACACGTCGAGGGACGGCTGGCCTGGCGATTTGCAGGTGTCGTACCGGTGGACGGATCCGGAAAGCCTCGTCGATCTGACGACCGAAGGCGAGCGCCTCAGCGTCCCGCTCGCGCGGGCACTGGCGCCGGGTGAGTCGACAACCGTGAAGCTTCCGATGAAGGCGCCGATCAACGCCGACTCGGGTACGAAACGGAAGTCCTACGACCTGCATCTGGACCTGAGGAATCCGGACAAGACCTGGTTCGACGGTGACAACGCAGTATCCCCGCCGTCTAGGCCGAGCCAGGGCTGCGTGATGGAGACGTCCGGGTTGTTGTGTGTCGACCGGTATGTGGAGGACCCGACATCCAACCAGTTGGGGCTGGAGAAGTTCCTGTCGTACACCGGTGAGGAGACCGGTGGCGGTTCGCAGTTGCTGACCAACCTGTACAACGGCAACGTCGTGTGGTCCTACGACGCGTTGTCGAACCCGTCGATCGGCCCGTCGGCTTTCGTCCGGTTGGCCTACAACAGCCAGGACGGCACGTCGACATCGGCATTGGCGTCGGGTTACGGGTTCTCGGTGCAGCCGGCAACGCTGGCAAGACTGGGCGAGGGTCTGACGGTCGTCAACGCCAACGTCATGTCGTTCGTGGACGGCGACGGCACGACCCACTACTACAAGATGGGCACCCAGGACCCGCTGAAACCGCAGGAGATCGTGTATACGCGGCCGGCGGGTGTGGCGCTCGATCTGAAGCAGGATAAGGCTGCTGACGCGGACCATTGGTGGGTGTTCAGCCGCCCGGACGGCACCCGGTTCTACTTCAACTCCACCACGCGCCTGCAGACCTCGGTTGTCGACCGCAACGGCAACACGATGTCGTACCACTACAACGCCGACGATCAACTGACATGGGTTTCCCCTCGTAGCGTGGAGACATCCCCTTAGAAGGTGAGGGCGATGGCAGAGGCACGACGAAAGTTTGATCAGGAGTTCCGCGAGGGCGC
>NZ_JBVHFT010000017.1:0-228036 GCF_055562215.1 Kribbella sp. NPDC020701
GTTGCGGTCACCAGACACCGTGATGTCGGTCGTACTGTCCGGCTCGGTCCAGCGGTAGGACAGTTGCGCGTCGGCCGGCCACGTCTCGTTCGATGCGTTCGTGACCGTGACCGGGGTCGTAATCGTGGTACCCGGCACAAACCTCTCCGGCATCTCATCGACCTGATAGGTCTCGGCCTGGTTCTTGGCCAGGTGCTCGACCCAAAGCCGCGGCCGGAACAACGTGTCCGGCGACTCGCCGTTCGTGATACTCACCAACTGCTGACCCGCAGCAGCCGGCGCCTCGTCGCGCGTCCGCAGCAACAGGCCGTGGTTGTCGCCCGGGTTGTCGATCCAGGACTGCAACTTCGTGAGCAGGTTCGATGTGGCGCCCGTCGAGGCGAATGTCAGCCGCTGTGCGTTGCCGTCGGGACTCACCGATCCCAACAGCGCGTCCGAGTCGAAGTCACCGCCGGTCGCTGTCCAGTTGATCGTCGAGGTCGCCTGGTTCCAGGTCGCCTCGGTTTCGACGAAGTCTCTGTTCAGCCCGTAGAGGTCGAAGTCCGCCCGGCCGCTACCGGAACCGTAGTTCGAGAACAACTCCACCCGGGCGTCGGTGACCTTCGTGCCCTGCTTGATCGACGACGTGTCGAACTTGAAGACCCCACGCTCGACACCGTACGTCGGATGGTTGTTGCCAACCTGCACCCAATACCGGGTATTCGGGGCCTGAGGCGTGCCGCCGTCGGGACGTGACAGGTTCGTGCTCGGCTGGGTCTTGCTCAACGTCGTGTCGGAAATACCACTGGTGATGTCGCCGCTGAAGGACTGCAGGATCCGGCCCTCGCGCGGCGTCGTCACCGTCTGCGCGTTCGACGCGGCCTTGCCGTTGGACGCGCCGTCGCCGACCGTGCGGGCCACAACCCAGTAGTTGTAGGTCGCCGCGTCGGTGTCGCCGGTGCCGGTAACGGTCGATGGCTTGGCCGTCTCGTCGGTGTACGAGGTCACGTCCGGCGGCACGGTCCCGACCAACTCCAAGGCACCGGGAGCGGTGGTCGAGAAGTAGTCGCCGACAGGCGTTGCGCAAGTGTTCCCCGGCAGTGCGCGGCAGCCCCGGAAGATCTGGTACTCGACCAGGTCGTCATCGTCGGCCGGCGTCGGATCGACATACTTGCCCCACGACAGCTCCGGGCCGGAGGCGTTGATCGTCGACGACGGGTTCAGCGTGACACCAGGCTCGTCGTAGGTGATCACCAGGTTCGGCCGCGCCGCAGTCTCCCCGCCCAACGTCGCCTCGCTCGCGGTGTAGTACAGGCCACCGGCCGGCGCCGTCGCAGGCGCCTCATCGACAGCCTTCAGCATCACCCCGAAGTTCGACGCCGGATTGGCCACCCACGACTGCACATAGCTGCCCAGCGCATACGAATGCCAGCCGTCACGATCCCCCGGCTGCTTGGTCGCCGTCGAATACTTCGTCCACGACACCGCGTCCGCGATCGGGACCGTCGCCACCCCGGACTGGTCGCGAACGATCTTCACCCGCGCCGGGCTCCCCGGCCGCGCATGAATCGTGCCCAACGAGTACCAAGACCCCGCCGCCGCACCGGTCGTCTGGTCCCACGTCGTGTTCTGCACCAGCGCCTGACCACCGGCCGTCGCACCAGTCAGCGTCGTCGCCAACTTGCCGCGATACGACGCCTGGAAATAGTGACCCTGCACCAGATAGTCACCATCACTCGGCACCCGCGCATCCCAGGTAAACGCCTCCGGCGTCGTACCGTCCGGCGCATACGAGAACGAGCCATTCACCGCGCCGGCGTTGGGATAGTCCTTCCACGACCCCTCATACGACGCCGACAAGGTGTCCTGATCGTCGACCGTGACCTTGTTGGTGGCATACGTCCCGTCCCACGCCGCGTTCATCGACGCCCACGTCGCCGCCGCCTCCGACCACCCCGAAGTCACCTTCACCGCCGCGAACGGCAGCCTCACGTCCTGACCGAACCCCGCCCCGTAATGCAGATTCAGATCAGCCGACCGGACCGTCGTCGTGGCCGGGATCATCGACAGATCGAACTTCAACAGACCCCGCCACGTGTTGTGACTCGCGTCATCCCCCACCAGCACCGTCGAGTTCGAGCCATACGTCGCCGCCGGGGCCGCCTCCGAAATCGACGTATCCTGCGCCGCCGCCGGATCCGGCACCACCACGATCGTCGGATCGATCACGACCGGGAAGACACGCTCCTTCGCCGCCAGCCACGCCTGATCCGGCTTCAGCGTGAGTAGCGTCCTGCCGCCCTGCCGGGTCACCGTCTGGGTGATCTTGTCCGAGTAGCCCGGCTGACCCAGCCGGTTGTCCGGCGAGGAGTCGAACATGTTCGGCGCCGGGATCACATACGTCGCACGCGCGTCCCCAGACTTGTCACTGGTCTTCTTGAAGAACCCGATCGACCCATCGGCCTGCGCCTTCACCGTCAGCCCGCTGGTGCGCAGCTCGAACGTGTACTCACCCGCGACATCCGCGGCCGCCGTCAGGACGACGGTCTCCTTCACACCCGTGCGCGACACGTAGTACCGCACATCCGCCGTACCGAACACATCCGCGAACGCCACCGACGAGTCCTTCACCAACGGCGTCAACTGCCGCTTGTCGCCGGCCGCACCCAAGCTGATCGAGTCGCCGTCCGCCTCGAACGTCAGCAACCGGTCGCTCGACTTGCCGAACCGCGACCGGAACGTGTTCTTCGCGTTCTCGAACGAATCATCACCGGTACCCGCGGTGACCTTGGTGTCGATGTCCTGCCACTTGCCCTTGGAATCCCTGTAATGCACCGGCTCCGTCGACAACTCAACCTGCGTCATCCCGTCGCTCATGCGATACGAGGTCGAGGATCGGGTTCGCCTCTCGGGCAACTCCCGAACCCGCGCAGGCTTCCCGGCCCCGGCCCCGGCAGCCGAGCCGCCGGCCGTCGAGGCCTTGGCCACCCGCGCGGCCGTAGGCGGCGCCAACGGACCAGCAACCGCACGAGCCACCTGCGGCATCGCGACCTGCACAACCTGCTGTGGATGCGCAAAAGCAGCAGCTGGAACTCCGAGCGAAGCCGGAAGAGACAGAGCGAGGGCAGACGTCAGCAACCTATGCGCGCGGCGCATGGGGCACTCCAGCAGACGAAGGGGCGGAAGCACCAGCGCAGCCCCCGCGGCACCGGTATAGACAACGCAATTTCTATCGTTCGAATTGCTGGCCCGCAACCCCACTGCATGTTGCTGCAGACGACACGCCGCGCCATCGCCACAGGCGTTCGCTTGTGTTAAACCCTCTGCGACCGGCCTCGGGCCTGGTCCCGGTGATTGCGTTGTCGCAGGACGATGAGACCTGTTGATGCGCCGGATGCAGGCAGGCGCTGGCAGACGCTGGCTATTCGGTGTCCTGGCAGACCGCCAGGTAGATGGCCCGAAGTGTCTTGTGCGTAGCGCACCAGCGGTAGGCCCTGGTCGCACACGTCAGGCGTCGGCCCGCAGGCTGAGGCGGCGGTCCATGTTGAGCCGGACTTCGCCGTAGGGCACGACGTGGGTCCAGAACAGTGGTGTGAGACCGCGGTGGTCGACGTCGGTCATCCGGTCGGCCCACGTGTCGTCGGCGAGGACGTCTTGCACCATCAGCGTGTTCACGCACACCAGCGCCGACTGCAGCACGCGCAGGCACAGCACCGACAGCTCCTGCTCGTCGCGCCGGTTGGACGCGATATCGCCGCCCTTGCCGAAGAAGATCACCTGGTTGCCGCCGTTCCACGACTCGACCACGCTCAGGCCCTCGTTGATCTCACGCTGCAGATCCCGGTCGCGCAGGTACCGGGCGACGAACAGGGTCTTCTGGGCACGGCCGAGCTCGATCATCGCCTGGTAGGTCGGGTGAATCGCGTTGGCCTTCCTGAACCGGCGCAAGATCGCACCGCCGGCCCGAACCGAACCATCCTGGTCACCGACGCCATGGCCGCAACCGGGCTGGGCGACGGCGACTACTCGTACGCCGACCGCCATGTCACCGTCCTGGACGGCGTCGCGAAACTCCGCGACACCGACACCCTGGCCGGCTCAGTCCATTTCGTGTCCGACGCCCTGGCCAACGTCGTACGCTTTCTCGGCCTCACTCCCCCGCAAGCCGCCGCCCTCGTCTCCACCAACCCGCCCACAACCACGCCTGGGGAACCCGCGGCACCATTGCCGTCGGCAACCCCGCCGACCTGGTTGTCCTTTCGGAGAACCTCACTGTCGAGACCGTTTACCTGGCAGGCCGCCTACAGCGCGGCTGACCGGTCCCGCGCTCGTGGTCCGTTTGGCCGGCTTGTCAGTCGTTGCTGTGGGTTGCTACCGCTCGGACCGGTGGGAGTGCGGGCGGTCGGCTACCGGAGGGAACCATCCGCCGTACTGCCTCCGGCATCGCGCCGACCGTGAACGCGCGGACAGTCGGCCCGACGGACACGGTGACGAACGACGCTACGGTCGGAACGTCGGCGGAGAGCGGAATGAGGTACTCCCCCGAGTCGAAGTCGGAGTCGGTGATCCGCATCGACGTGCTCGTCGGTTCGGGAGGCGTGAAGGACGTGGCCCACCAGGCCTCGACCACCACTCGGGCCGGCTCCTTCAGGGTGAGCTGCACTGTTCTCTTCGTGGTGTCGTAGGCCACGGCGTCGTCTGGGGCCGTCGACGTGACGCCCTCCACCTGGGCCGCGATGAGGCCTGCGATTCCGGCGAGTCCTTGGACGAAGGTGACGTGACCGTTGCCCTTGGAGATCTCCTCTCTGAGGTGCCGCTTGGCGTCAGGCGGGACCATCCCACCGAACACGACGACATCGATGCTCGTGGTGTCGTACTCCGTCAGCACCTCGTCGAACTGGTTTGTCGCGTCCGCGCGGAAGCCTTTGCTCCGCAGGATGCCGGCAGCGTCGAGGATCACGCTCGGACTCCTGCCGATGATCAGAACGCTGGTGAGTGATGTGTCCATCAGTCGGTCTCCCAGAATCTTGAGTGTTGGTACGGCCAACATAGCAAGTGTTGGCCGCGCCAACAACTGATACCGTCTACGCATGATGGATCACGCGCCGAGTCGTACCCCCGCTCGCGTCAAGGATCGTCCGACCTGGCTCATCAGCCGGACCTTCGCGCGCTCGTCGGGGCTCCTCGCCGCTGGGTTCGAGTCGTATGGCCACGGGCTTCGCAGCTACCACTACCGCCTCTTGGCCGCGCTCGAGGAGTGGGGACCTGCGAGCCAGGCCGACCTGGGCCGCGGGACCGGGATCGATCGCAGCGACGTCACGGCGGCCCTGTCCGAGCTCGAGTCACGCCGGCTCGTCGAGCGGTCGGTCGACCCCAAGCACAAGCGGCGCAACATCGTCACCATCACCCGGGCCGGGGTCGCACAACTCCTGGAACTGGACGACGTCATCGACGCTGTTCAGGAGCAAGTCCTGGAACCCCTGACCAGCGCGCAACGGCGCCAGTTCATCACCTTGATGGCAAAGCTCCTGGCACCCGAACACGACCCGTCGACGGAGTGACCACTTTTCGTTGTCAGGGAACGCGGATGCGGTTGTTGCGAGGATTGTGTTCGAGTTCGACCAGGCCGAGCTCCTCCAGCAGAGGCGGGATGTACATCGCGAAGCGACCCCGGTACCCCTTGCGCAGGCCGTACCAGCCCCCGACCGGGTTGCCGTCGGCACGCCCCCAGGCCTCCAGCGTCCCGTCCTTCGCCGGCTTCCCCTCGTCCGCGCTCCCCAACTCCATCCAGTCACCGTGCGTCTTCAGCATCGCGGGTACGTCGTCCAGACAGCGGGCGAGGTACCGCAGCTTCGTCGAACCGACCTGGCACACCAGCTCCGCCGGTTCCGCCGTGTCATCACGGTAGATGGTGAATTCCGACGTACCGGGTGGTGTCTTGAGAACCCACGGATCCTCCGCGGTACCGCTTCCGCTCATGTCATTCCTCCCCTTCTGCTTGCTTCGACCTCTCCCCACTGCAGAAGGTACGCCTGCACGGTGCCGGGCTGTGTACTGGAGGATTAGAGTCATCTAACCTCAGAGTGTGACACCACAAATTGTCCAGCAGCCGATCCGTTGTTGCGAGATCGACCAGACCGAAGCTGTCGAGGACTACCTCCGAACCATCTTCAAGCTGGCCGGCCGCGACACCCCGGTGACCACGTCCGCGCTGGCGGAACGACTGGGCGTCACGGCGCCGACGGTCTCGGCCATGCTGAAGCGGCTGGAAGCAGGCGGCCTGATCACTCGATCCGCCAGCCGTCACGCGCGGCTCACCCCGCACGGTGAACTGCACGCGACAGAGGTGACCCGTCGGCATCGGCTGCTGGAGACATTCCTGGTGCAGGTCCTAGGACTGTCCTGGGACGAGGTGCACGTGGAGGCCGACGTACTCGAGCACAGCCTGAGCGAGCGGTTGGAGAGCCGGATCGACGCCGTACTCGGACACCCCACCCACGACCCGCACGGCGACCCCATCCCCTCCCGGGTGGGCGAGCACGTCGAGGCCTGGACCACCCCGCTGGCCGCCACCGCGACCGGCAGCCGGTTCCGGGTGGATCGGGTTGCCGATGACGACAGCGACGCGCTGCGGTACCTCGCTGACCGGGGAATCGTGCCGGGAGCCGAGCTGGAAGTACTGACTCAGGAACCGTTCGGCGGACCGCTCTGGGTGCGGATCGGCCCGAGCACCCACGCGCTGGGGCCGGCGCTTGCCCAGACCGTCCACGGTGAGCGTGTCTGATGCCCGCGGCATCCCGGCGCCGGGTACTCCTCGGCGGGGCGGGCGTCGCCCTCGGCGCGATTCCCGCGCGGCTGCTGACCGACGACGCTGACCCCGGGCCGCCCCCGGCTCACCCGGAAGGGCACGCCCACGGCGGCGGGGTCAGCGGGCCGGCCTTCCGAGGCGGCCCCGTCGACCACGTCGCCAACGGGTTCAACCCGAGCGAGGTCCTCCGGGACTTCGACTACGGCAAGGTCTCGAAGCTCCCGAACGGACGGACACTGCGCGAGTGGGAGATCTTCGCGAACGATCGCGAGCTCGAGGTCGCGCCCGGGGTGCGGTTCCCGGCCTGGACGTTCAACGGACGCGTGCCGGGTCCGACGCTGCGCTGCCGGGCGGGCGACCGGCTACGGGTGCGGTTCGTCAACGGCTCCGCCCATCCGCACACCATGCACTTCCACGGCATCCATCCGGCGGAGATGGACGGCGTACCCGGCCTGGGCAGAGGGGTGATCGAGCCGGGCGGCGACTTCGTCTACGAGTTCGACGCCGAGCCGTTCGGCCTGCACCTGTATCACTGCCACGTCGGGCCATTGGCCGAGCACATCGCCCGCGGCATGTACGGCACCTTCATCATCGACCCGCCCCAGCCGCGCCCGCGGGCCGACGAGCTGGTGATGGTGATGCACGGCTACAACACCACATTCGATGCCGAGGGCAACCAGCTGTACGCCGTCAACGGGATCCCCTTCCACTACATGCACGAACCGGTCCGGGTGAAGCGCGGCGAACTGGTCCGGATCTACCTGGTCAACATCTTGGAGTACGACCCGATCAACAGCTTCCACGTGCACGGGAACTTCTTCGATTACTACCCGACCGGCACCCGGCTGGAGCCCAGCGAGTACACCGACACCGTCGTACAGGCGCAGGGCCAGCGTGGCATCTGCGAACTGCGCTTCCCGTATCCGGGGAAGTACATGTTTCACGCCCACAAGAGCGAGTTCGCCGACCTCGGCTGGATGGGGTTCTTCGAGGTGACGGAATGACCGCGCCGAGGCCGCGCACGCGTGCACCGGTCTGGGTACTCGCCACCGTGGCGGTAGCGACCGTCGTCGCCGGCCTGGCCGCGCTGCTGCTGCTCAGCGGCCGGAGCCTGCCCGAACGAACCGGACCTCCGGTCGAACAGGTGGCCGTCGAACGGACCGTCCTGGCGCCGGGCACCATCGAACTCACCGTGCGCAATACCGGCCCGGACCCGGTGCAGGTCGCCCAGATCTTCGTCAACGACGTCTATGTCTCGTTCACCGGTGCCACGCAGCCACTAGGCCGGCTCGCGACCGACACAGTGCGGATGAACTTTCCCTGGCAGGACGGGCAGCCCTACCGGGTCTCGCTGCTGACCTCGACCGGCGCCGTCATCGAGCACGAGATCCCGGTCGCGGTCACGACTCCGTCGACCGGACCTGACCTGCTGGCCTTGATGGCGCTGCTCGGAACCTACGTCGGCATCATCCCGGTCGTGCTGGGCATGGCATTCCTGCCTGTACTGCGCCGCGCGGGCAAGGCCGCGGTCCGGGTGCTGCTGGCGCTGACCGTCGGGCTACTCGCCTTCCTCGCCGTCGACGCCACGCTCGAAGGACTCGAACTGGCCGATGAGTCCGGAGGCGCTTTCGGTGGATCACTGCTGGTCTTCCTTGGCGCTGCCTTCGCCTTCCTCGCACTCACCGCGGTCGACCGCGTCCTGCACAGCCGGACGTCGCACCGAACCGACCAGGAACCGGATGGCAACAGGCTCGCGCTGATGATCGCGATCGGGATCGGACTGCACAACCTCGGCGAGGGTCTCGCGATCGGTTCGGCCTACACCATCGGCGAACTTGCCCTGGGTGCCGCGCTCGTCGTCGGTTTCGCCCTGCACAACACCACCGAAGGCCTGGCGGTCGTCGCACCGCTGACTCACCAACGCCCCGGGGTGATCCGCCTGCTCGGACTCGGCCTGCTCGCCGGCGGTCCGGCGATCGTCGGCGCAATGGTCGGCGCCACCGTGGCCAACGCCGCGCTCTCAGCGTTGCTGCTCGGCCTCGGCGTCGGCGCCATCGTCCAGGTCGTGATCCAGCTCGCGCCCGGCCTGCGCACCCAGACCGGCCGGATCCTGAGCCCCGCGACCATCGGTGGCCTGTCGGCCGGGCTCGCCATCATGTACCTCACCGGCCTGTTCGTCGCAGCCTGACAGTCCGTGTCTGATACGGCAGCACTTGAGCTAGGCGATCCTGCGGCGGTACGTGGCCATGGCGAAGATGTACGCGACGACGAGAGTGCCGACACACCAGGCGAGAGCTACCCAGATATCGGTGCCGACCGGCTGCTGTGCGAACAGGTCGCGGATGGCGTTGACGATCGACGTCACCGGCTGGTTCTCGGCGAACGCGCGTACCGGCCCTGGCATGGTCTCGGTGGGCACGAAGGCCGAGCTGATGAACGGCAGAAAGATGAGCGGGTAGGAAAAGGCACTCGCGCCGTCCACGGTCTTCGCGGTGAGGCCTGGAATGACGGCGAGCCAGGTCAACGCCAGCGTGAACAAGATCAGGATGCCGGCGACCTCCAGCCACGCCAGCACTCCCGCCCCCGAGCGAAAGCCCATCAGCAGCGCGACGAGTACGACGACCACGAGCGAGATCAGGTTGGCGACCAGTGACGTCAGTACGTGGCCCCACAGCACGCCCGACCGGGCGATCGGCAGGGACTGGAAGCGCTCGAAAATCCCGCTCTTCAGATCCATGAAGAGCCGGAACGCGGTGTAGGCGACGCCGGATGCGATCGTGATGAGCAGGATGCCGGGCAGCATGTAGTTCACATATGAGTCCGACCCTGCCTGGATCGCACCGCCGAAGACGTAGACGAACAACAGCATCATGGCGATCGGCGTGATCGCGGTCGTGATGATGGTGTCCGGGCTGCGCGTGACGTGGCGCAGCGATCGTCCCAGCAGAACGGCGGTGTCGCCGAAGAAGTGCGTGCTCATCCTCGCTCCCCAGCTGTCGTACGGTCGTCGCCGACGATCGCGAAGAACACGTCCTCCAGGGTCGGTTGCTTCTCGACGTACTCGACCTTGGCGGGCGGGAGCAACTGCTTGAGTTCGGCGAGGGTGCCGTTCACGATGATCCGGCCCTGGCGCAGGATCGCGATCCGATCGGCGAGCTGTTCGGCCTCGTCCAGATACTGCGTCGTGAGCAGCACCGTCGTACCCTGCCCGGCGAGCTCCTTGACGCTGTTCCACACCTCGAGGCGCGCCTCGGGGTCGAGCCCGGTCGTCGGCTCGTCCAGGAAGATGACCGGCGGACTCCCGATCAGGCTCATCGCGATGTCCAGCCGGCGGCGCATGCCACCCGAGTACGTCGACACCTTCCGCGCGGCCGCGTCGGTGAGCGAGAAACGCTCGAGCAGGTCATCCGCGATCTTGGCCGGGTCCTTGAGGTGCCGCAGCCGGGCGATGAGTACGAGATTCTCCCGCCCGCTGAGGATCTCGTCGACGGCGGCGAACTGTCCGGTGAGGCTGATGGACTCCCGCACGTTGTCCGACTGCGTGGCGACGTCGAAGCCATCGACACTCGCCGTCCCCGCGTCGGCCTTGAGCAGCGTGGACAGGATCTTCACGACCGTGGTCTTGCCCGCGCCGTTGGAACCGAGCAGGGCGAAGATGCTCCCCCGCGCGACCTCGAAGTCCACGCCGCGCAGCACCTGCAGCTCCTTGTACGACTTCTCCAGCCCCTGCACCTGGATCGCCGGCGATTGCTCTGTCACTCGCAGAACACCTGCATCTTGGTGTCTGGGTCGTCGAGGTCGACGGTGACCTCGTCGAGTTGGTCGATGAGTTCCTCGAGGTCCTTCGGCTTGAGCTCGGCCAGGTCGATCGGTAGCCCTGCTTTGGTCAGCTCCGCGTTGGCCTTGGCGAGCGCCTGCGGAGGGACGAAGCTCGCGAGCCGGACTCCGGCCCGCAGCAGCTGTAGCGGGACCCGGATGTTGATCCGCGTCGGCCCCTCAGCGCCGGAGCTGTCGTGCATCACGAAGCGCAAGTACTTCGGTCGGGGCTTCTGGCGGGACGCGGCTCCGGGCGGCGACTCGGGCTCTTGCCGGGCGAGGGCGTCGATCAGCCGCTCGGCCTCCTCCGCGGTGATCTTGCCCTCGGCCAGCATCTGCAGGACCTGACGGCGCTGCTCGTTCATCGTTGCTCCTTGACCTGACTCAACTGACGCTTACCAGCACGGCCGTCTGGCCGTCTTCGAGCTCGAACCGAGCGCCCCGCAGCGCGCACAGCAGTTGGCCCACGCCGCGCAGCGCACCCAGCGGCTCGATCCGGAAGATCAGGCAGGCCACCAGTCCGGCCAGCACGATGAGCAGCAGCAACGGTGACAGCACCAGCAGCACCGGCACGACGGGGATGTACAGCCGCAGCCAGCGGCCATCGGTACGGCGATAGCGCACCGTCACCAGCTGCGGAATCATCGGGGCCGCTCCAGCTCGGCCAGCGCCTCCTCGGCACTGATCTCCCCCCGCCGCAACCGGTCGACGACGTCGGCGCCGGTCGGCGCCGGGTCGGTGTCGACGAAGTCGAGGTTCTCGGCGATCCGGTTCAGCCGGGACTTGATGGTCGGGTAGCTCACCCCGAAGATCCGCTCCATCTCCTTGATCGAGCCGTGCGACCGGACGAACGCGGCCACGAACACCTGGTCGTCGACGCTGAGCCGAGCCAGTTGCGGCGGCTCGAACTGCCCCTCGATCGCGACGCCGCTGCCGGCGAGGCGGACCCGCTCGACCACGAACTCCTGTCCGCGCGTCAGGTCCGTCAGCTCCTGCCAATCCACGCTCAGCTCCTGTCCTCGACCTGACTCTCTTCAGTTGTACCTTGATTTTCTTAAGATCTCAACGCAGAAATCTTAATTTCTCTGAGCTCAGCCCACATGGACCCAGGGACGGTTCGAGCGGCTGGGTTCTGCGCGGCGGAGCACTTCGCGAGTGACCGGGGGTACGTCGCCCTCGCCGGAGATCAGGTAGCGGAGCAGGAAGTAGAACGGGTTGCCCTCGGCCCAGGCGAAGTAGATGTGGGGCATCACCTCCCACTCGTCACGGATCTTCAGGAGCAGGGCGGCGATCGCGTTCGGGACGCTCGGGCTCTCCACCGTGAGGATCTTGTAGCCGAAGCGCTCCTCGCCGCGGACGTCGAGCTCGGTCTCGAACTGCGACGCGTCGGTCAGCGTCACCTCGAGGAACAGGATCGGCAGTCCCTCGGGCAGGTTGCGCACCTCGCGCTGCTCGGCTTCCTTGTCCTGGTACTCCGCCTCGTCGCGATCGTCCGGCTCGTTCGCGATCACCCGCAGCTCACCCGCCTCGGCGGCTTCGGCGATCATCCGGCAGGCCTCCTCGTCGAACCGGACCTCGGTCGCCCGCAGCTCCAGGGATCGGGTGGCCCGCGAGATCAGCGAGGTGACGATGATCGCGACGATGAAGAACGACGCGATCTGCACACCGTCAGGCCGCTCGATGATGTTGGCGATCGCGGTGTAGAGGAAGACCAGGCTGATCACGCCGAATCCGATCG
Organism: Kribbella sp. NPDC020701; assembly: GCF_055562215.1. Taxonomy (NCBI): domain Bacteria; kingdom Bacillati; phylum Actinomycetota; class Actinomycetes; order Propionibacteriales; family Kribbellaceae; genus Kribbella; species Kribbella sp. NPDC020701. The sequence continues at coordinate 12,342 of NZ_JBVHFT010000017.1, forward strand.
CCTTCGCCCTCTCCCCCTTGCGTCGCGCGGACAGCGTCACCGCGATCGAGGCCGACAGGATCAGCACCAGTACGCCGGTCGCGTACGCCCCACCCTGGGCGTCGACGTCGGCCTTGAAGAGCACCGTGATCACGAACGCGATCAGCCCGAACACGATCACCAGCGGCCGCGTCGCCCGAGCCCAGTCCGGGACCATGCCGTAGCGAGGCAGGTAGCGCGGCACGATGTTCAGCAGGCCGGCCATCGCCGACGCCCCGGCGAACCACAGGATGAGAATCGTGCTGACGTCGTACACGGTCCCGAACACACTGCCGAGGTGCTCGTGGGCCAGGTAGGCCAGCGCGCGGCCGGAGGCCTGGCCGCCCTCCTCGAACTCGTCCTTCGGGATCAGCACGATCGTGGTGAAGCTGCTGGTGATCAGGAAGCCGCTCATGATCAAGGCGGCGGTGGTGAGCAGCCGGCGCGCGTTCCGGATCCGTACGGCGGGATGCGCCGGATCGTCGTCCGCGGAACCCTCGACCTGCGGCATCACCGCCACGCCGGTCTCGAAGCCGGACAGACCGAGCGCGAGCTTGGGGAACACGACCAGCGAGATGCCGATCATCACCCAGATGTTCGAGTGTTCGGTGGTCAGCATGCCGCGCCAGTTCGTCACCAACTCAGGCGCGGTGATCACGTTCCAGAGTGCGTCGCCGACCACGATCAGGTTGAGGCTCAGGTACACCACCACGAGCACGACGGCGATCCCGATCGCCTCACCGAAGCCACGCAGGAACACCCCGGCGAGCAGCGCCAGCAGGACCAGGGTGATGGTCACCTCCTTGCCCTCGAACCAATGCGGCACGTACGGGTTCTCGACCACGTGCGCGGTCGCATCTGCGGCCGACAGCGTCATCGTGATGATGAAGTCCGTGGCCATGAAGCCGAGCAGGACCAGGATGGCGAACTTGCCCTTCCAGCGGCCGAGCAGCCGGTCCAGCATCGCGATCGAGCCCTCGCCGTGCGGGCTCTCAGCCGCCACCCGACGGTAGACCGGCAGCGCACCGAACAGAGTGAGCAGCACCAGGATCAGCGTGGCGAGCGGTGACAACAGGCCAACAGCCGCAGCCGCGATCGCCGGCTGGTACCCCAGCGTCGAGAAGTAGTCGACACCGGTCAGGCACATCACCTTCCACCACCGGTGGGTCGGATGCGGCGCCGGCCGATGCGGCCCGGCATGCCCAACCGGCCGGTCATGCAGCAGCCAACCAACCAGCCGCCCATGAACCGGAGGAGGCGCGCCGACAGTGTCCGCAGGCGCGTCGTTCTCACACGTTTCTGTCACCGCCCGGAGCCTAGCCAGACAAAAGCACCGGACTCGCCGTCTCTAACACCCCTCTAACAGACCTGGACGCATGTCACTTCGAGAGCCCAACGGACATTTGTACAAGACGAATCGTCGGCTTCCGCGCATCCTGAGGTGCATGAGTGAGTACGTCCAATACCTGCACGGCATGCACGTCGTCCGCGACGGCTCGCGCCAAGCGCCTCCGATGGTGCTCATCCACGGCTCGGGCGCGTCCGGCACGACCTGGGTGCCAGTGGTCCCGGCGCTTGCCGAGCACCACGACGTCGTCCGGGTCGACTTGCCGGGAATGGGTCACTCCGGGGCCGGGACGTCGTACGACGTGCCGACGCAGGCGGCCCGTACGGCGGAGCTGATCGACAGTCTCGGGATCGGACCTGTCACCGTGGTCGGACATTCGAGCGGTGGCTATGTCGCCACGTCGCTCGCAGAGCAGCGTCCCGAGCTGGTGAAGGCGATCGCGTTGATCAGTACCGGGCCCAGCCCTGGCGCACTTCGTCCGCAGCCCGCACTCCTGCGGGCCCTCACCCGCCCGCCGCTCGGGCGGCTTGTCTGGGCGCTGCGTTCAGACAACCTGATCCGCAGGGGAATCAGGGTGACCTGCGTCCGTCCGGTGGACATCCCGAACGCCCTGGTCGCCGAGGTCCGAGGGCTGACGTACCAAACCTTCGTCACGGTGTTACGCCACAACGGCGAGTACATCGCGGAGCGAAGCGTTCCCGACCGGCTCTCGAAGATCGACGTACCGGTGCTGGTGGGTTTCGGTGCTGCCGACCCGCGGTGGGATCCGGCGTCGGCGCACGAGTACGACGTACTGCCGAACGTGCGGGTCGAGATGCTGCCAGGAATCGGGCACGTCCCGATGCTCGAAGCGCCCGAAACAACCAGCAAGCTGCTGCTCGACTTCACGGCGCCGGGCCGCTGACACAAGGCCTAGCATCGTCACCTGTCACCGATCGGGACACCGCTTGACTGGGCGCTGGTTGACGTCGCGGTCCCGCGTCAAGCAGGTCGGCTGCCCGGCGTCAGCATGGCCGGATTCCGCCATCGCACCCAGGCACTCGTGGACATCGCGATGGTCGCGCACCCGTCGGTCACCCTCATCGTCGACCTGAGCGACGGTGAAGGCATCGTGTACGACCTCCACGGCCGGCGAGAGAAAGGCAGCGTCTTCATCGGGCTGCTGCCTGGCGACCTGCGGGCAGCCGGGGCGATGGGCGATTGTCTCCAGGTTCGCCTTTCACCGATCTCGGCAGCCATGGTGTTCGGCACCTCGATCGACCTCACCGGGACGGTGGCCGCCCTCACCGACGTGTGGGGACCCCACTTCGAGGAGCGACTGCGCCTCGCACCCCCACAGCCCTGGCCGCCGCTCCTTGGCTAGCCATCGACGACATCGCCTGGCCAACAACCTCAGTCAGGTCTTGCTCTTGCGTGTCCTCGGCTTGCGAGTGGCTGGATGCGAGCCGTTGCCGTTTCCCTCGGACTCGGGCTCGGCCGCGAACGGGATGAACGGCATGGTCAGCGGGAGAGCCGCCAGCCGCATCAGGAGCAGAACGTTGTCGTCACCGGCGGTTTTGTTGAGCCGGAGGCGACCGCAGTTGATGCACCGGTGGATGAGAACCCAACGGCTCTCGCCGCGGACCGTGACCGCGATCGGCTCCATGCCACCGGCGCAATCGGCCTTGCGGTCACCCGGGACGTTGCGGTCGAGGTGACGCGACCACAGGCAGCTCGGGCAATGGTTGCGATGGGTGGTTCCGGGGGCGTCGAGCGAGACCTCTACGCCGCAGTGCTCACAGCTGAACGAACGTGCGAATGCCAATCCAAAGAACCTTTCAGAGAAAAGCTACGGGACAAGACACACATCGGCTTTCCTCCTTCCGGTCCGCGCCGGCTCATCCAGCGCACCGCCCACAGCAGACCAGCACCCGTCCACCAGTGTCAATCCATTAACTGCCGAGTCCCATGAAGCTCGATCTCATCGGACGGTAGAAAGACAGAGTGACAACCAGGAGCAACACAGCGGCCGTGACCGATGAACTGGCGCGACGAATCCCTGCCCTGCTGGGAGAACACCGACTCCCCGGCATCGCGATCGGGATCTGCAACCCGACGTCGGTTGTGTGGCCGGCCGGCCGGTGGAGTTGCCCCCTCGGGTTTCGAGGGGGCAACTCCATGGTCGGGACGCCAACCCGTCGGCTCGGATCGGCTCGGGCTAGTGGCGGGTCACCGCGGCGAAGGCATCGACGATGCCGTGGCCGTAGAAGCCGTTGAAGTTCCGCGTGCCCTCGCAGAGCGCGTTGAACTCGGCCGGCCGCCCTTCGTTGGTGTAGGTCTGCAGCGGCGGGTTCGGGCACGCCCGGGCCTGCGCTGTGTCCATCAGGATCCGGCCGACCTTGTCCGGGTTCATCCCGAAGTCACCGTGGCTCTTCTTGCCGTACTGGCTGACGATCAGCGCGGCCACACCGGTGGCGTGCGGCGACGCCATCGACGTGCCCTGCAGCACGAAGTAGTACCCACACTTGGTGTACTCCGTGACGCCGGCCGGGCACTGCTTCTGCGCGCCGGCCGCGACCCCGGCCGGCGTGACGTTGCCGGCAGCGTCGACCAGCCCGGCGACCTGCAGCGCGTTCACCGGGTACGTCGACAGGATCAGGTTCTCGTTGGTCCGGAACTGCGGCGTCCCGAAGAAGTCGCGGAACCACCCACCGGGGGCGGACACCTCGATCTGCTCCAGGCCGTAGTTGGAGTAGTCGGCCTTCGTCGTCGACGGACCGAGTGCCGACACACCGATCACGTGCGGACCCTCGACCGGCAGGTCGACACAGGTCGCGTTGTCGATCGGCCGCGGGTAGGCGGTGTTCAGCGGGAAGTCAGGGCTGCTGATATCCGTGCGCGGCTTGCCGAGGTCCTCGTGGTTGTTGCCGAGCGAGCCGACCAGCGTGACGCCGTGGTTGTGCGCGTAGTTCAGCGCCCGGTTCATCGCCCGGATGATGGTGCGCTGCTCGGCCTGTGCCTCCGGGCTGTCCGCCGGGTTGGCGGTGCAGTTGTAGAGCCACGGGTCGACATAGAACGACATGTTGACGACGTCGAGTCCGACGTCACCGGCGTACGTGAGTGCGTCCGTGACTGGGCCGAGGAACAGGAAGCCGCTGTCCTGGCCGCCGCGAATCTCGACCAGCGTCACGTTCGGCGCGACGCCGGAGACGCCGACGCCGTTGACGGCGGCACCGATCGTGCCGGCCACGTGGGTGCCGTGACCACTGTCGTCCCAGCCGACCGGGTCGACACAGCCGCGGAACTCGCACACGCCGTCGATCTCCGGGATGTCCGGTGCGAAGTTGCGGGACAGCTTCCAGTCGAAGTTCGGCGCGATGTCCGGGTTGCGGGCATCGATGCCGGAGTCGAGCACACCGACCTTGACCGACTTCTTGCCCGGCTGGACCTGGCGCGCCAGGTCGGAGCGAACCATCCGCAGACCCCACAGTTGCGCGTCGAGCGGGTCCATCCCGACGGCCTTCTTACCCTTCGCGGCCCCGGTCTTGCCGGTCCCGCCGTTCTCGCGCTCGACGGTGCGCGGCTTCTGCTGCGGCACCGTGCCGATCGGCCGGCTGCGGGCCGCGCCCTCGACGGCGCTCGAGGCGGACACGCGGGCGACGAACCCCGATGCGGCCGCGCGTACGGTCAATGTGCCCAGGTGCGCGTTCTCCTTGACCACTTCACCGCCGGCGGCCTTGACCGCCGCGATGGCCTGGTTACGGTCCGCCCCCGCTTCGAGCAGGACCAGGTACTCGGTGTCTCCACCAGTGACTCCGGCACCGGCTGTGACCGGTACCGCGAGTGTGGCGGTGACCAGGGCGATCGCCCCGGTCACCGCGAACAGACTTCTCCGGACGTCTCTCACGAGGATCCCTCCCTGGAGCGTGACTGTGACGGGGCTCACGCTAAGGCGGGACGCGGAGACCGAGAAGGCGACGACGTTGTCAGGTTTCGAAGCAAACGACTGACCCGCGTCACGCCGGTGGACAGGTGACGAGCCGGAACGATGGCGGTCGGACACATCCCAGCACTGACGACCATCGGCACGATCACCATGCGCCGCGGCGATCCGGACGCCCATTCCACGCTACTGGAGGCGATGCAGCGCGCCGAGTCCACCGAGGACATGCAGCGGATCGTCCCGGTCGCGTTGGCGCTGGCCGAGGAAGCGTGGCTGCACCGCGACCTGCACAGTGCCCGCAGGTCGATAAGGAACGTGCTCAGCCGGAACGACAAGCCGCTCACCATTCACCATCGAGGCCAGCTGACCTCCTGGGCGACACGACTCGGCGACCCTCACGACGTACCCGCCGGTACGCCGTCCCAGCTTGCCCTTGAGATCAACGGCGACTGGCAGCGGGCCGCTGACGCCTGGCATGCACTTGACCGGCCGTACGAACAATCCCTGGCACTGATCGAGGCCGGCACACCAAGCGCGCTGGCCCACGCGTTCGACATCCTCGACCGCCTCGGTGCCCGTCCTGCCGCGACGCTCGCTGCCGAACGATTGCGGAGCCTGGGTGAACGAGTGCCCCGCGGGCTGCGACCAAGCACCCGCGGCAACCCAGCCGGCCTCACCTCCCGCGAGGTCGAGGTCCTCCAGCTCGTTGCCGACGGCCTGACGAACGTAGAGATCGGCGCTCGACTCTTCGTCTCGGACAAGACCGTCGAGCACCACGTCTCCCGGATACTCGGCAAGCTCGGCGTCCCCAATCGTCGCGAAGCCGCGAAGACGGCTCGGCAGCTGGACCTCCCCACGCCCTAGGCGCGCGGCATGCTTCCCCCCGGCGGGTCCGCCATATCTGCGCGGTGCACAGATACGGCGCTCCACGATTCAGTGGGCCAGCGGGTTGCGACGGCGGTACAGCCACATGACGCCGCACGCTACGCCCGCTCCGCCGAGCGCAGACGCCCCGGCCTGAACAACCTCCAGCCCAGACTCGCCCGACGACGCCGCGACAGTACCTGAGGACTCCGCAGGACTCACCGGATAAGACGAGTCGTATGCCGGATAGTTCGGAGGCTCTGGATCGCGCGGGACGACCACGGCCGGCGGCGGCTCTTCCTTGACCGGATCCCTTGCCCATGCCTCACTCGAGGTAACCGCGACCGCGCCCACCACGAGCGCGAACACGGCGACGGCTGAACGCCTGCTGTCCATGGCTGTCTCCCCTTCTGGTGCTACTGCTGCGATGGAAGTTCCCCTGCCCACACGGTCGGTCCGCCGCCCAGGCAACCGCATCGGGGACACTCCCTCAGATCAGCAGCACGACCCCCAAACTTCGCAAACTGCCCTGCGATCGAACGTATATCCGGTGGCGACAGCTTGGAGGGCATCACCAGCCCGGCAGTTACCGTCAGCTCGTGAAACGGGAATCTCTCATCTCAGAAAAGAAGACCATCGCCGTTGTCGGTTCGACCGGCGCCCTGGGCGGCTCAGAACGTCGGCGCTCAAGCCGGCACACCGCGTCACACTCGCGGCCGTGACACATTCTTGATGAGCCACGACGCCAGCGGGCGCAACTGGGAGAAGGCACCGAGCACCCGATCCGCCGCGGCGGCGGTGTGAATCCATTCCTCGCAGCCGAGCGGCCGGACCGCGATAACCGACCTGTGCCGCAACAGCGTCGCCCGCGGATGGTCAGCCGGATACCCTCGCAGCGGCCGCTTCAGCAGATCGCCCGACATCACGAAACCCTCCCGCTCCAGCATTCGGACAATGGCAACCAGCCGCCGCCCGGAGGCTGGATCCGCCACCGCGGCCCGGTACCGCTCGATCTGTGCCGACGGCGCGTACCACCACGCCACGCCAACCTCCAGGCCGTCCAGATCGAACCGAACTCCCAGTTCGATGTTCCGAGCCAGCCGGACGATCGCGTTCTGCCGCTGCCAGGCCTGCACCAGCACGTCGCCGTACCCCCAGACCGCAAAATCCTCGTACTCCGGATCCGCGTCAGCCATCACATTCATCAACTCGACCATCGGCCGCCGAACCAGGTTCTCCCGGTCCCGCCGACACCGCCGCCTGACGTCAACCGGAGGATCACCCTCAAGCTGCAACAACACATCGAAAGCACCCCTCGGCCATCCCCCGAAACCCTGCGGCTGCGGTGCCGTCATCGTCACTCCTTGTTCCTAGGCGGCTCTGTGAAGTTAGCTCGCGCGCATCCGGCGTGTCTATCGGCATCGCCGATCGGTCGCCTCGATGAGCACAGCCGGTGGCCGGATTGGATCGCCGCCGACACCACCCACTCGGTCTGCCGCTACAGCTCGGTCCGGGCGGTTGTGTCGGACTCTGGTGCGACGATGAGGTCATGAGCTTCCCCATCCAGGGCAGTGTGACCACCCCCGTGCTCGAGATCGGCTACGAGGCGGCCGGCGAGCCGAGCGCGGACGGCGTTCCGGTGATCCTCCTGCACGGCTTCCCCTACGACGTACGCGCGTACGACGAGGTGGCAGACGAACTCGCGGCGAGCGGCCGCTACGTCCTCGCCCCCTACTTGCGCGGCTACGGCCCAACGAGGTTCCGCGACGCCCGGACCATGCGCTCCGGGCAGCAGGCGGCGATGGGCCAGGACGTGCTGGACTTCATGGACGCGTTGGAGATCGACCGGGCCGTCGTCGCGGGCTACGACTGGGGCGGCCGGGCCGCATGTATCGCCGCAGCCCTGTGGCCGGAGCGCGTCACGGGCCTGGTCACCTGCGGTGGCTACGCGATCCAGGACATCGCGAAATCCGGCCAACCCGCGCCTGCCGAGATCGAACGGAAGCTCTGGTACCAGTACTACTTCCACTCCGAACGCGGCCGACGCGGCCTGACCCGCAACCGCGATGAGCTGTGCGCCCTGCTCTGGCGCGACTGGTCGCCGACCTGGACCGCCTCCGCTGCCGCCTACCCCGCCACCGCGCCCAGCCTGCACAACCCGGACTTCGTCGACGTGGTGATCCACTCCTACCGCCACCGTTACGGCCTGGCCGAAGGCGATCCGCGCTACCAGCAACCGGAGGCCGCACTCGCCGCACTACCGAAGATCGCCGTTCCTACCATCATCCTCGTCAGCGAGGCCGACGGCGTGACCGGTCCAGCCGGCCTCGACCACGGTCCGCACTTCACAGGAGCCACCGAGATCCGCTCGCTGCCAGGCATCGGCCACAACGTCCCACAGGAGGCGCCAACCGCCTTCGCCAAGGCGGTGCTGAACCTGCCCACGAAGTGACTGAAGACCACGATGCCCCGATGCACGGCCGGCCACGTGTTGTTGCCACGGTGGCTCACCTGCGTGGCCGCGGACCAGCCGGTCTTGGCGTCGAGGGTGGCGGTGAAGACCTTCCAACGCCAGTCCGCCGAACGAGAGTCGTACCAGACCGCGCGTACCGTGCCATCGGGATCCACGCCCAGCTTGGCCCGCTGACTCATCGCGCTCGGAGCGAGGGCGACCTGCTCGAACGCGGTCCAGGTGGCGCCGCCGTCGCTGGAACGGCTGGCTCGGAGCGCGAGGTTGGCTCCGGAGCTCCGCAGCTCGCCGCTCTCCCAGATCGCGACGAAGTCGCCGTTCTCGTCCACGGTCAGGCCGGGGTGCCGGTCGGACCGATCGGTGACCTTGCTGACCTGGACCGGGCTGCTCCAACTGCCGCGCGGTGACGTGCGAGCCGACGCGAGAATCTGCCAGTTGTCCGGATCCGTGCCACCGCTTGCCGGCTGGCCCGCCGGCGGAGTGTGGCCGGTCCACAGCGGGTCTGGGTCGTAGCGGTCGTCCTGCCAGCTGATCACTGCCTCGCCGCCGTCCGCGACGGCGATGACCGGGAACAGCGAGGCGGGATAGCGCGGAGAGCGCGCGTCGGTGGGCACACCGGGGCTGGTCGTCTTGCCCGCCGCGGAGATGTTCACGCCGGCAGCGTCGATGCCGATGACCTGCGCAAAGATATCGAACGCGCCGTCACTGTTGTCGGACCAGGCGACCAGTGGGTGCTTGCCGTCGATCAGCGCCAGCGCAGGATGAATAGCACGACCGTCGCCCTTGCTGATCTTGTCCGCGGACTTGAACGAGCTACCGCTGTTGGTGCTGTGCGCCAGCAGGATCACCGGCTGGTGCGGCTGCTCGTTACCTTGTTCGTCCTCCCACACCACCCACACGTCGTCAGCGGTCGCGGCCACGCGCGGGAACCGCGCGGTTCCCGAACCGGACAAGGTGATGGACCTGGTGACTTTGCCCTTGTGGTTGATTCGGCGGTAAACCACCTTGCTGGCATGGTCCTCGTGCACCTCGGCTACGACGTGTACGACGTCGCCTACGACAGCCACATCGGAGAAGCCGGTGAAGATGCCTACGTCGCCGGTGACCAGCATCGCCTGGTCGTCCGTGGTGTCGGCGGCCGGGAGCGCGATCGCAGGCTCGGGGCCGGCCGGAGCACCGACCGACACGAAGATCGGCGAGGTGGCGCCACGGAGCTGGTCCGGCAGGTTCGGGTCGGCGCCGCTACCCGAGGCGCCCCCGGGGGAACGAGCCTCGACCCGATACCAGTTGTGCACCAGGCCGTGGAGCCGGAGCGGCAGCTCGAACGTCTCGTTGGCCCGCACCGGCCGGAACGTCGCGATGGGACCCGCCGAACGGCCTGGGCTCGCGTAGACGAGGACGCTAGTACCCTGGCCACCCTCGACCTTCACGCGCAGCGTTGCGTCCTCGGACAGCCTGCGACCGGGTACGACGACCTCGTCGCCGCCGATCGCCTCGAACTCCCCGTCGCCGTCGACGTCCGCTTCGATCGTGAGGACCGGTCCGGTGATCTTCTGCGAGACCGTCGTCCGTCCGCCTCGAAACCCGTCGAGGATGCCCAGGACCGAACGCTCGGCCGCGAACACGTGGGTGGTCGGCATGCCGGGTGAGTCGATGGCCCACAGCTCGCGGAAGTGGCAGTCGCTGGCCGCGGCCACACCGAAGCGGAAGCCGGCGTTCCAGCGGTTCTCGGCGTACTCGATCTCCACGTCCGGGTCACTGGCGACGTTGAGCACCTCGGCCAGGTCTGCGCCCTGGACGCTGGCATTGTCGTTCGGGCCTGCGGCCCGGGTGTACTCGCCGTCGTCGGGGTGAGCCTGCGACCACACCGCGCCCTGGGCATGCGCGTCCCAGACCGACTGCTGCACATGACGAAAGGCCGGCGAACCGGGCGGGTTGGCGCCGTCCACGATCACATCGACGTTGCCCAACACAACGGCGTGTGGCGAACCGTTGGCCTCCTCGCCCGGGAGCAGCAGCAGTGCGGACGATTTCCACTGGGGGTCCCAGACCTGGTCGTACGTCCGGTGGTCGGTCAGCGGCATGAAGTCGAGGCCGGTCCGCTCGCCCTGCGCGATCTGGTCCCCGACAGGCAGATTGCCGGGCAGGGTCTGTTTGGATGCCTGCCGAGGCCCGCTGCCATCGGACGAGTGGTCGTCGTGGACGTGAGTGTCCCCCGCCAGCCACAGACCTCTGGGAACCTTGGCTCCGTTGCCTACTCCGGCCGCCGGCATCGCATCGGTCGCCTCGAGCGCAGGCCCAGCGGCCGCCTGGACAGAGCCTGCCCCGAGCCCGGCCACGGCGACCGAAGCACCAGCTGCGATCACGAACCGCCGACGAGTCAGGCCGGCGAAGTCCGAACCTTCGGACTCCCTTGGTGTCTCCATAGTGCGATCTGGACCTTTCGTGAACCCGCTGCGGACCTGGCACGCAGTCGGCTGTGGAACGTCATCCCTGCCATAGCTGGAACCTTCTGGTCTCCGGCTGCTGTAGCGTCGCCGAGGAGTTCGGACTGCGAGCACGCTGGAAGGGAAACCCAGGATGGCCAGCTCCGGAACACCGGACACGACGGAGGGTTCGGGCACGACCTGGTGCTCTGTGGTCGCGGCGCAGTACCGGTCAACCCTCGACGACCTGGCCATCACACTTCGCGGCTGCCCAGATGAGCTGTGGGACGCAAGCATCTACGAGGTAAAGAAGACCGACCAGTGGGCGTGGCCTCCAACGGATCGTCACGGGCAACCGTTCGATGACCCAGCGATCCGCGAGCGCAAGCTCCAGGCCACCTCTGCCGTGTGGCGAACCGCCTCTCACGCGCTCTGGTTCACCGACCTCGACCTGTCGACCATGGAGACTGATTGGGCACCGCCGGCCCCGTTCTCGCCGGGCGACGAGGACGCGTACGTCGTCCCGCCCACGTACTCTCGCGAAGAGGTGTTCGGCTACCTCGACCACTGTGGGCGGAAGGTCGACGAACTCTTCGGTGACCTGAGCGATGATCGGGCCGCCGCACCACTCCCCCATCCGCACCGAAACGGCGGGACGTCGCTCGCGGCCGTCCTCATCCAGGGCGTGGTCCACCTCCAGCTTCACTCCACCCAGATCCGCACATTCCTCAGAAGCCGCGACCTCCGCTGCGAAGACGAGTGAGCGCCGCGTCCAGCCCGCACGAGCGGTTGTCTGTTGCCGTCGCGTGGTGGGACGACGGTATCGATCACGGTGTCGCCCGGCGAACGTTCGACACCTCCGGGATCCGTGCCGAATTCTTCTTCGATCCGATCCTCGATCAGGAACCGACCGCGAGCGATCTCTATCCGTACTGCACCAGTGATCAGGTGCGATTCGTCGATATCCACAGCGATGACTCGATCGAACTCGCCGACGTACCGCCACTCGTCCTCACCGAAGCGATGCGTGACGTCGACTTGTTCGTCGGGGGGTGACATCGATCGGAGCCGATCCGGAGTGGCTCGACCGCGGTGCGGAGCGCCGTTTCGAGACGTACTGGCATACCTACAGCTTCGGCGAACTGTCCGCTGCCGGCGAGATCCGCCGCGATGTTCTCGAACAACTCGTACCGCGTCTTGCCATCGCCGACCGGTGTGAGCTCGAGGACCGCTATCTCAGGGTGCGCGGCGACCTCCGCACGTACCGCATTCATCTGGGAAGCGGCAACATCCTCATGTCACCGAACGACCAGTACCTCTGCATCGTCGCCGCCCGCAACCCCCAGGCCAGCAAGCTCTTCCTCCCCTTCGACGACGACTCCGTCCTCAGCCTGATCCTCAGCAAGGCGTTCCTGCTAGCGAACGACACCGCGATCAAAGACACCACGATCACCGCCCAGATCAACCGCCGCTAACCTCAGCCGTGATCGTCGTTGCCATCGTTCCGCGGAGCTGTGACGAAGCTGGTAATTGCCTACAGCAACCTTGAAGAGCTTAGGCACCGCCGGGAGCGCGGCCTCAGGGGTGTTCGGCCGACGCCGTCACGGTTTGCGGGCGAGGATCGCGCCGTTCGCGCCGGGAGCCTCGAACGACACTGTGTGGACGTCGACGAACCCGGTGGCGTGCAGCCATCGCTCGTACTCCGCTGCGGTGTAGTTGCGACCCACCGTTTCCACCAACATGTTCAGGCTCATCAGGGCAGCGGCGGGTGGGCCGGTCTTCTCATCGTTGACCAGCAACTCGCTGATCACGATCCGGCCGCCGGGAGGCAAGGCCGCAAAGCACTTGCGCAAGATCGCCAGGTCCTGCTCTGGCGTCCAGTCATGCATGATCATGGATAACAGCACGACGTCATGGCCTGCTGGGAGCTCGGGATCGGCGAGGAAGTCGCCCGGGGAGACCGCGATGCGGTCCTCGTGGCCTGCTGCCACGATCTTCTTCGAGGCGATCTCGCAGACCGGCGGCAGATCGAACACCGTTGCCCGCAGGTTGGGGTAGCGCCGGCACAGTTCGATGTCGTAGGCCCCCGAGCCGCCGCCGACATCAAGCAGGGCGGTCGAGGCGGACAGGTCGACGTGTACGCCGAGTTCGCGCGCAGTCAACGTCGACAGCGAGTGCATCGCCTCCCAGAACAGGGCCAGCAGCTCAGGGTCCTCGCTGTCGAACAAGTGCGCCTGCTCGTCGGGGTTCCAGCTCGTCGGCCGGTTCGTTCGTACCGCCTCGGTCAGGCTGCCCCAAGCCGGGTAGAGCCGACGGTCGAGCATCCGCACCCAGCCGCCGAAGTGGTAAGCCTTGCCGGGTACGAGGAACTCTTCAGCCAGCGCGCTGTTGACGTAGCGCCCGTCCCGGCGCTCGAGCAATCCGATGGACGCGCACGCGGTAGCCAGCAACTCAATGGGCCGCTGGGCAACGCCCAGCAGCTCGGCAAGTTCGTCGATGGTGTGACCGTCGGTGCCGGACAGACGGGCGAAGAGGTCCAGCTCTTGTGCAGAAGCGAGCGCCTTGAAAGACCAGAAGCCGATCGAGAGCTGCATCAGCGGCAGGGGCGAGACCGCGGGAAGGTCTTGGTCAGCAACGCGCGGCTTGTCGGCTGCGTTCGCCCCAATCGGAGCCTGATCACGGGTGTTGTGCATGAACTCTCCTGCGCACGTCGTACGAAGCTCGGACTCCTTCACCCTCGGCCGAGCCGCCCTGTCGATCAACGCGAACCTGTGCAAGGCTCGTGAAGCGCGACTTAACGAAGGGGATCGGAAATGCTGGAGCGCTACGAACTGGAAACGTTCCTGACGCTCGCCGAGGAACTTCATTTCGGTCGAACTGCCGAGCGGACGCACGTTTCCACGGCCCGGGTCAGCCAAACGATCAGGAGACTGGAGCGTCGTGTCGGCGCGCCGTTGTTCAACCGCACCAGTCGCCGCGTGGAGCTGACCCCGATCGGGCACAGGCTGTACGACGACCTGCAGCCCGCGCGGGAGATGATCGTGGCAGGGTTCGAACGGGCGGTCAGGTCGGGCCGGGGCATCACCGGCACCCTGCAGGTCGGCTTCGTAGGTGCGGCCGGAGGCCAACTGCTATCGGAGACCGCCGAACTGCTGCACGCTCGCCAGCCGGGCTGCGAGGTCCTGGTTCGCGAGGTGCAGCTCGTCGACGCCGTGCCCTGGCTGCTCGAGGGCGAGGTTGAGGTGCTGCTGACCTGCTTCCCCAGCGACCGGGACGACCTCGTCACGGGACCCCCGCTCGTGACCGAGGCACAGATGCTCGCAGTGCCGTCCGGACACCCCTTTGCCAACCGGCAGTCCATCTCAGTCGAGGACCTCGCAGGGGCCACCGTACTGCGGACGCCCGATGACCTGCCCAGGTCCGACCTGCCAGGCCAGAACCGTGCCGAGCGGCCGATCGAGTCCGGTCCGGCCGCCGCCTCCTTCCAGGAGGCCCTGACCCTCGTCGGCGCCGGCCGGGGGCTCCTGCCGATCGGCGCCCACATCAGGCGCTACTACATGCGCCCCGATGTCGCCTACGTCCTACTCCACGATGCACCGCCGGTCCACTGGCGCCTGATGTGGCGTGCGGACGGCGCCACCGCCCGGATCCACGCCTTCGCCGCAGCAGCACACGACCTCGTGAGCCCCGCAGCGTGACGTCGTTCCCGGTCGGCGGTGTGGACGCGTATCACGTCACAGGAGTGCCGTCGGCCGGTGCGTGGCGGTGGTTCTTGCGCGAGGCTGCGCGGTTGGCGATGACTGCCGTTGTGGTGCCGGTGGCTGCGAAGAGTACGCCGAGCGCGATCCAACCTCGCGTGCCGTGGTCGATCGCGCTTGTGGTGACCACGAATGGGCTGAGCATCAGGGCGAGCGCGTAGCCGGTTTGGCTGAGGCCTTGGTAGGCGCCCGCGCGAGCGGGGTCGGCGAGTTCGAAAGCCATGGTCCAGCCTCCGGCCTCGCCCTGCGTCTCGGCCGCGGAGGCGGAGAGTGCGGCGAGGAGCAGAACAGCGGTTGCCGCTGCGGCGCCGAGGTACCCCGCGATTGCGAAGAGCAGGCAGGCGACAAGCAGGAGCAGACCTGCTCGTCGTACCGATCGGCCGGCAGTGCGCAGGTTCTCTGCACCGCGGGAGGCCCGGACTTGGAAGAGAGCCACATAGGTGGTGTTGACCAGCAGGAGCGCTGAAACGACGACCGTTGGGGCATCGGTGTGGTCTGCGACCCACAGCGGTATCCCGACCGACGTCAGTCCGAACTGGATTGCGAGTACGGCGTTGAGGATCGTCGACGCGACATACGTACGATCGCGCAAGGGAGAGCGTCCGCGCACGGATGTCGCCGCGCCGTTGGAAGCATCCATGCGTGCCGCGAGTCCAGCGACCCTGCGGCGCAGACCGATCAGCGGCAGTGTGCCGAGCATCGTGACCGCGCCGACGAGAACCACGGTCAGGCGGTACGCCGATGTCGTGTCGACCATCAGAGCGAGTCCCGCGAGCAGACTGCCGCCGCCGATGAAGACGTTCATCACCACACGCAGCCTGGCGCGGACAGTGACCCGCTCGGGGCCGACGTACCAACGGGCGAGCAATGTCACCTGGGCGGTGCTCTGCAGGCCGCGCGTCGCGGAGACGCAGGCCGCGATCAGGACGAAGCTGACAACGTTGCTGGCGAGGGCATACGCCAGCAGTGAGGCTCCGTTCGCGGCTAGCGTCCATTGCTGCAGCCGATCTGCACCGTATCGGTCGCTCAGCCGCCCACCGACGTACGACGCCAGGACGCCAACCCCTCCGGCAGCGGTGAGCCCGATCCCGACGACGGCTGGAGACAGCCCGACTCCGCGGGTGAAATAGAGCGCGCTGACGGCGAAGAACATGCCACGGGACAGCGACAGCGCGGCCACGGCGGAGGCGAGCGCGCGCTCGATGGGATCGCGGAGGAGCTCAGGCACGCGACAGTTCTCGCATCCGGTCGCTGGCGGTACCAGCGATGTAGCGTATTGCTTCATGATCGAGTACGAACTCGCGGGCAATGACCTCGGCGAGGTGCGGTTCGCGATCTCACCGCTTCATGAGTTGATTCTGTCCCTGCGGACCCTGCGCGACCCCGGCCGGTTCCCATTGCAACTGCCCTGGCTGCGGGCCACCGAGCCGGCGCGTACCGGGCTCGATCTGGAACTGCTCCGCGCCCTGACGAACGAGTCGCTGTGGACGCCGGACTTCCTCACCCCACGGCCCTACAGTCCGCTGGGAAGGATCGAGGACGAGCTGTCGACTCTGACAGGCACCCCGACCGGCGTCGTACGCGCGGACCTCGCGGAGATCCATCCGGCTACGCTGCCGCCGGTGCTTCAAGGTCGACCGGCCAGGGTGCTCGGCCGTGTGCTGGCGGCGCTGCAGGGCTACTGGGAGGCCTGTTTCGAGCCGTACTGGGCGCGGATGCGGACAGTTCTCGAGGCCGACGTCGTCTACCGCGGCCGAGTCATGGCGCACGCCGGTCTCGCGGCGATGTTCGCCGACGTCGATCCGCATGTCCGCCTCGACGGCACCGTTCTCCGGATACGTCTGCGCAGCGACCTCTCCTACCGGACCTCGACCGCCGGCCGCGGGCTGACACTTACTCCCTCGCTCTTCAGCCGACGCGGGTCGGTGCCGATCTCCCCCGACGAGCCGCCGCACCTCATCTATCCGGCACGCGGCCTCGGAACGCTCTGGGAAACCGAGACAAGTACGCCGCCAACCGCCCTGATAGGCCTGATCGGCCGCGTCCGCGCCCGGCTACTAGGCCTCCTCGAGACCCCGACGTCGTCCACCGAACTCGCCGTACGCCTCAACGTCACACCGACCGCAGTCAACCAACACCTACGCGCCCTGCGCGCAGCCGGCCTACTGATCTCGGCCCGCCACGGCCGCTCAGTCCTCTACCGCCGCTCAGACCTCGGCGACCGCCTCATCCGTGGCACGTGAACACACTTGCCGCCCCGACCGGCCTTCAGCTCGGCCGCAACCGATCTACAGCGCGGGCATCGTGACGCTCATGCTGAGGCCGTGTGACCACTCACGCACAAAGAACGCACTCCGCCTCGGATGCTCCGAAGTCCGAGGGCATCCGCCGCGCACCGTTGGAAGTCCCCCAACGTGTGGTGTCATCCCAGACCTGCACTGGACAGGTGCTCCGCCCGGCAGTCTGTTCGCTCTACTCTCAGCGCAGGACGGCCGGGCTGTACGAGTACCAGGTGGTGGCCGTCGACGGCAGGTAGGCCCGGTACGTGCGGGCTCGGTTGGTAGTGATCGTGTACGTCGCGAGTCCTGATGAGTTCGGCGTGACGTAGGTGAGCGTCCGCCACGGCATGCCCGGGTCCTGGTACATGAGCAGCATCCGCCCGTGCGAGCGGACGTACTTCTGCAGCCTGGGGCTGTAGTACGTCGCCGACGCGGTGAGCGTAACCTTGGTCCCCCGCCGTACCGCCGACAACCCCGTCACCGACCTGACCTTGGTCAGCGAGTACCCAGGCAGCAGCTCGACCGGCATCACCTGACCCTTCCAATCCACCGCCGGGCCGCTCGGCCTCCAGGTTTCGGTCGCACCGAGAGCCGTGAAAGCCACATTGACGGAACAGTTGAGGTCACAGCCGAGCGTGTAGGGCCCGCCTGGCAGTCCGCTCGACGTTCCCGTCCAGGTCGCGTACCTCATCTGGGTTGGCCCCGGACAGTTTCCACCCAGCCGAAACGCGACATGCGTGTCAGGCCCGCTCAGCACCAGCTTGTGCGGCACCGCGAACGAACAACTCCAAGTCGTCGCAGCCTCTGCCGGCTGCACCCCCGCGACCGGCACCCCCGCGACCAACCCGGCCGCCGCCAGCAAACCCCGCACCCGCATAACCCCTCCCCCAGGCAGACGTTGTGAGCGGAGCCTACGCGCAGCGCATCGGGCTGTACCAGTACCAAGTGGTGCCTGCCGCCGACACCGCAGATCCAGACAGCACGACTCTGGCCGACCTGGTCAATCCGATCGCCCACCGGCATCCGAACCAGGTCGTCAGCCGGAGGCCGCTCATCGGTCCGCAAAGTGCGGGGGACGGGATCTGCATCTCATACAAGCACTCCCATCTTGTGGTGCCGCCGAGCGGTACGCGAGCATGCTCCAACATAGTTGGACCCTCGCCAAACGTGGCGCCTGCGGGACGGGTGCGGGAGACTTCCTCGATGGCTACTGAGTACGCCCAGAGTGACCAGTTCCGTGGCGGCCGCATCCACCTGTGCGACCTTGCCGGTCTCGAGATCCGCGATTGCGAGGTCAGCGGGCTGAAAATCGTCGACTGCTACGGGAGCAACGTCTACCTCGGTGGCGACTTCGGGCGTGTCGTCGTCAACGAAGTCGACGTGACCGCCTACGTCGAGGCCGAGCTCGACCGCCAGCACCCCATGCGGGTGCTGGCGCGTGACGCCGCGACCCCCGACGACTACCGGGCTGCTTGGGATGCCATCGAGACGCTGTGGCAGGCGACGCTCGACCGCGCCAGGCTGCTGCCCGAGGCCAAGCTGCACGAGCAGGTCGACGGCGAGTGGTCGTTCGTCGAGACCCAACGGCACCTGCTACTCGCCGGCGATGCCTGGCTCGGCAACGCCGTGCTCGAGGAGGAAGCGCCGTACCACTCGTTGGGCTTCCCTTACGGCGGGATGCCGCCCGACGAGTCGGCGAAACTCGGGCTCACCCTCGAAGCCACCCCGACGCTTGACGAGGTGCTCGCGCCACGGCTCGCCCGCATGGCCACGATGCGGCGTGTCGTCGACGGGCTCACCGAGGCCGAGCTCGATCGGGTCTGCGGTCGCAAGCCGGCGGACCCGTATCCCGACCAGGAGTACGTCGTACGCCGCTGCCTCAAGGTGGTGCTGAAGGAAGAGGCCGAGCACCACCGTTATGCGGTGCGCGACCTCGCCGTACTCGAGGCCGGTGCCTGAACTGGCGTTGACCCGGTCGGAACTGACTTCCAGCCGCAATGCGTGCCGCTGCTCCCGGGTCATGAACCCCCGTCCCTGCCAGTTAGGTGTGTACAAAGTCAAACCACCGCTTTACAAGTGCGGGGGTCGCCCTACACGGTCATGTCTACTTGCGAAGATCGTGGCATTTTGGCTGCCTCCGCTGCCGAATCTGCCCAGGGATGACTGAGTTTCATTCACAGATCCATTGACAGTCGGGCCGCAGAGACAGTCTGCGTCGGCAGCGGCGAGCGGGCACACTCGTCCAGTCATCGCGGCCCGCGGACAGCCGCGCCGCGGGCGAGACCGCTCGCCCATCCCGCGCGGCTGCAACCACGGGGCCAGTCGATCAGCGCGCGGCAGCGCGCAAACCGCGGGCGGCAGCGCGCAGATGGCCGGCGGCAGCCGGCAAAGATGCACCGGCGACAAGCCGGAGGGTTGGTGGGAGCGGGCGTAGCGGGCGCGACGAGGGAAGCGCCTGTAGCGCGCGTGGGTCGTACTACCTGATCAGCATGCCGGAGATGGCTCGGGCTATTACGAGGCGTTGGATTTCGGAGGTGCCTTCGAAGATGGTGTAGATCTGCTCCAGTGGGGCTGACCTCCGGTGGCGAATGGCCGAAAGTGCCTTCGCACCTGTTGTTTGCCTTTCATCCTTGGCCGGCCGTGATCATGCTCGGTCAGCGTCTTACGGAGCTGTGACGGAGCAGAAACCT
Organism: Kribbella sp. NPDC020701; assembly: GCF_055562215.1. Classification (NCBI taxonomy): domain Bacteria; kingdom Bacillati; phylum Actinomycetota; class Actinomycetes; order Propionibacteriales; family Kribbellaceae; genus Kribbella; species Kribbella sp. NPDC020701. The sequence continues at coordinate 32,117 of NZ_JBVHFT010000017.1, forward strand.
GCCAGGAGTGCGGCCACCAGAAACTACCTGCGGTCATTGACCGGGTTGGCGCCGCTCCCGTGACGCCCATCCGGCATTGTGCACGCGCGGCGACATCGCGACAGATGTCGGGAAACCGCCATCGTCCCGGGCCGTGCCGCTGATCCGGTATACATGGTTGAAACGTATTGCCGCGAACCAGACTAAAAGGAGAAGCCTTGCGCGAGGGCGGGGTTGATGCGTCTCCTGCTAGGTATTTCGAGGATTTGATAGACGACTGACAGAAAAGACTCCTCCAATCCAGACTGCAAAGACCGGCATGAGCGGAAACCGAAAACGGTCCCAGACCGGAAAGAACATCCAGAGCGCACTGTAAAACAGTACAAAACAGCCGAGCAGCCACACGCTATGGCTCCGAGATTGCCACGCTCGTATCATGCCGATAAGCGCCACGGCCATGAATACCCAATACGCCACGTCGGCAATCAACCGCCAGGTGTGATAACGCTGTATGGACCAGCCACCAGCACCGTGGAGCCAGCCAAAGGCGATGTCGTTGCCACTGTAGAGAGCCTTGAGCCGGGGTGGTATGTCGGCGACAAAACGCTGAGGGTGATGAGCCCAATAGCGCAGCGCCAAATGGACGCCAAGGCGGTCGCGCTCAACCTCGCTACTGGCGTGAAGCAATGGGTTGTGGTTCGGGTCGGTCGACCACCAGTAGCTATCAGTGGTACGTGTGCCTTGGTACAGATTGACACCACCGTTGGTCGAGACGGGCACGAACGATTCGAAGACGACAGCATTGCGGATTGTCCAGGGCGCAACGACCAGCACCATGCCGGCCACAAACACCGCTACTCGACCGATGCTCGCCCGCCGGCGCCGCTGTCTCATGAACTCTATACCCAGCAGCAAGAGCGGGAACAGCAGAAGAGTTGGCCGGACCAAGCAGGCCGAACCAGCAAATGCACCCGCCACGGCGTAACCCCGCCAGCTACTTGCTCGCGCGAGCGAATACAACATGCCAAGCGTGAGCAGCGTAAACAATTGCTCAGTACCCAGTTGGGAATTCCACGCCCACACCTCTGGCAATAGACTGTACGCCAGGCCGGCCGTCAGCGCTGCCTTGTTGCTTCTGGTGATATGACGGGCAAACAGTGCGATGAGCACTGACGTTGCCGCCGTAATCACTACTTGTAATGTCAACCCGGCTGCAACCGACGGCCCAGTCAGCCGAAACAACACCGATAGTACGAACGGCCAACCGACTGGCCAGTAAGCAGTTGGCTGTCCGTTCGATCCGACGTACCCCAGGTCGTGGCTCATCCTGGTGGCCGCTCCGGCGTACCACGCATAGTCGCTCGTAGGTGGCGGATGCACCATCGTCACCCATATGCCATTGGCTATGATGCTCACAGCCGCGACCGTCGCCAAACACCAACCAAACCGTCGCCGCAATTGCTACTCCCATCTTCAGGGAATATCTTTTGGAGACCTTGGTCAACAAATAACCAGGCTGAATTTAGCCATGAGGTTATTCTGATTGCTCGAGGCGATACGTTGAGAAGCCCGAGGATTCAGGGTTCTCGGGGCGTGCATCGGGCTCGGCATTGGCGTGAAGAGCGTCGACTAATTCGTTGAAATCCATCGGTCGCGCCATCAACGTGAGAACATCGGTTGTGGCTGGCCCCGGTAACGGGCTCCATCGTCCTTAGAGACGAGCCCGAGCTCCCCGGCCAGACTGGCGCATCACCTCGGCCCTTTTGCTGCACGCCGTAGGCCCGGCGAACACCGCAACGACGGTAATGATGACGGGTATGGCAGCAGCCACGATGATAACGATCACTCTAGAATTGCGCATCGCGCATCCCCCTCCGGATGAGGCCTAGGATAGCGGGACGGATCGTGGTCAGGCGAGGAGACACGCCTCGCAGATAGGACCATCTGCTGCCCACCGACCCCTGCAGGCTCCCATGCCTTATCCACCCCATGGGAATGGACGAGCAGGGATCGGGGGGCGGGACACGAATGACTCCGCCTGCCTACGTTCCTTTCACAGGTCAGGGCACGATCGGGGGTAACGACGGGCGCCATGCGCTCATCCTGAAAAGAAAACTGCCCGTGCTCTTGACGTAGGCGTCAAGGCGAGCTTTCCGAGGCCCCACGGTCAACTTGCGCCTCGTTCGCTGCGTAACCGCTCGAGGATGTCTTGCTGCCGGAGGTATTCCTGCCACGAGACGGGTAGGAGCGATGCGATTGCGGAGAACTCGAAGACGTAGAGCACGACGAGAGGAGGGTTCCTTCGTCGGTCCCGTGCCACGTGGATGTGACGACTGCGAAGAGCTGCAGCGCGACGGTCAGCGTCAGTGACAGGGCATAGCTCATCGTGTCGGGGTCGGACAGCTTGATCGTCCAGCTGTTCAGCAGGCCGATGTATTGGCGGGTGCGCGTGCTGTTGTTGGTCGAAGCACATCGACCTGCCGCTCGTATTGTCTCCGGTAACGGCCTTGCGCGGAGACGTTGACGGACTCAGAAGACCGAAGGCCTCTACGATCCACGGGCTCGACGGGTGGTCGCGCAGCGGGGGTGCGTACGCGCTGGTTGCCCGGGTTGCGGAAGCCGTAGGCGTCGCGCGGGCGATGGTCTTGACGATCCGCTTGATGCCTTCGGAGCCGGCGTTGGTGATCCCGGTGTGCAGGAACGCAAGGATCTCTGGCCACCATGTCTCGACGGTTGTGGCTAGTACGACAGCCGGACTTCGTGATGTTGGGCGAGGCGACGCGCGGCGGCCAGCATCACCGCGGTTGATGCTCTATCGATCCTGAGCTCCTGGCGCAACTCGAACCTGACCTCAGTTGAACTGGGTGTCAACGGACGTCCGGACTTCCCTGGGTAGTAGCAATTCGCCTGCGGCTCACGCCACTTCACGCGTGAGCTGTATATCGCCGCGGTGCAGTCGGCGTGACCTCAGCAGCGCCGCTCGGCGGCGGACCAGAAGGGCCGGGTTAGCATGTCCGGGCTCACGACGTTGGCGGTCGGAAGGCAGAGGCAGGACCAATGTCCTCAGGGAGGCGGGCCGATGGTGGAGCCGGGTTGGCAACCGATGCCGGGCACGCCTGCGCCGGTGGAGGTGGCCGCTGCGAAGTCACGGCCTCCCGAGGCCGGATTCGTGGTCGGCGACACGGCATTCGCCTCACCGACGGCCGGGTGGGCCTATGTCGTGGACCTGCAAGCGGCACAGTGCCGGGTGCTGTTTACTCAGGACGCCGGCGCGACCTGGCGTCCGCAGTTGGCGTGGCGGGGTCTGTTCTACGGCAGGTTGACCGCGTTCGACGAGCGTCGGGCCGCATTTGCGCTGGCAGTGTCGCAGGGCGACGACATCAATGGCTACCGGCCGGAACCCCACGCCGCCGATGATCCCTTTGTTGGGCCGGACGCCTTCCTGGCCGGCACCGAGGATGCCGGTGTCAGCTGGACGTTGGCACAGGCTCCGGTTAATGGGTCGGGGGCAGGGTTCCTGACACCTGGGCAGATGTGGCTGAGGGCATATGTTCACCAGCAGAGCGGGATGCCCGGGATGGCGCGGACCGATCTCGTACGCACCTGGGACGGTGGCGCGACTTGGCACAGCCTTGCGGGCGTGAAAGGTTCTGGCGTGGTTGACGTGACCTTTCAGTCGGCGACCGACGGGCTGCTGGTGGCAGCCGAAGGAAACGGGGCGAACGTCCTGTATCGGACCGTGGATGCGGGCGTCAGTTGGGAGCCGGAGGCGTTGGAGCCGCCGCCGAGGCTGCCCGTCAACGCGGAACGCCGGATTGAACCGGTGATGGGCCGGGATGGAACTGTCCTGCTGGTGTTGTCGGCCCTCTCTGGCCGGGACGCGGCTCGGCGGCCGAAGTGGGAGGGCCGCTACGTCTACCGGCGTGTCGGGTCGCGGGACTGGGCTGGTCCGTACCGGCTGCCGATGGTGCCAGTGCGCTCGCGCCGACCGCACCCGGCGGCGTGGGGGGCGGACGGGCGGATCTGGACGGCGGCGGGCCACGACCTCTTCGTCGCCGATGACCCGGCAGGCCCATGGCAGCGCCGCCACCTTCGGCTGCCGGCCAAGCAGCTCATCACTCGGATCGACCCGGTCGCGGGCGGGACGGTCTGGTTGACCACGAACAACGCGTTCAAGATTCCAGGTGCTGCTCCCGGCGGTCACCTTTACCGCAGTGTCGACGACGGTGCGAGCTGGGATTACGTGCCGATTGATAGTGCTGTTCGATAACTGACTCACCGTACTTGCAGTGGGGTTCTCCAACGAACGTTGACGTCGTAGTCGTGTCGGGTTGACGGCGCGGCGTTGGCCTGGCCGCTCGATGCGGGAGCCGATGGTGGCTTGTCAGGCTGAGGTTCGTCGACGGCCGTCCGGTGAACCGGCCGAAGGTTCTGCCAGACTTCCTTCGTGACCGACGACGATGACGATCTGCGGCTCGACGAGCTCATCCCTGCACCGAGTGGAAGTTGGTGGGGGCTGCTCTTCGACAACCCCACCATCGGCCTAGGGAGCTTGGGCGACGGGAGTCGTGAAAGCTCCCTAGGCGCTGCAGTTCGGGAAAGTCGGAGTCGGCGCATCGGCGGGAGAACCGGTACAGCAGATCGCGGACCTGTTCGAACATCATTCGCGCAGCGCCAGGCAAAGTAGCCGGGTCTTGATCGGTACGACGAGGTTCGGCGCGCCAGCCGGGAAAGCTGGCACAAAGGCGAGTACTTGACCGACGAGGAGATCACCGGCGGATCAAGACGATCCGCCGCTACTGACCACCGCCCGGTCCGTGGCCGCTGGCTATTAGTCGATCTGCCTCGGCGAGCAACAGATCACCGAACGGCTGGAACCCGATCTGTCGGCTGTACAGGCCGCTGATGACGCGGTGGATCGTTCCCCACTCCCAGATCGCCGTGGCGTCTACACCAGTGTGGGTGGCCAGCCGCTTCGCCCTGGCGTGCAGGTCGTCGCCGGCGTCGGGATTGCATCGGATGATGGTGCCAAGGTCGTATGCTCGCTCAGCGCGCAGGCCACCCGGATCGATGAGCTTGAACGTGCCGTCCGCCGCCTGAAGCACGTTGAGGTCGTGGACGTCGCCGTGCACGAGCACGGCGTGTCGGTCATCGTGGGCGCGGCGGCGACGGTCCAGGCACGCCAGAGCGTCCTCGACGGTCGCTTCCGAGCACGCCTGACCCGTCTCTTCCCACAGTCGCGGCAGCAGGTCGGAATACTCGCGTGCCTTGTCGGCGCCCGTCGGCAGGTCGAGATCGGGGCTGGCCGGCCGCCAGAGCCGGACAGCGACATCGCACATCATGTCGTGCCGTGTCGCGGGATCAGGCACGACATCGCAGATGGCGGCCCCGAGTCGCTCGAGCAAGAGTGCGCCGCGATCGAGGTCGTCGCGCAGCAGGCGCGCGCAGCCGTCGCCGTCGGCGAGGCGCAGCGCGGTCGCCTCGAAGGTGAGATCGCGCTGAGTCCCCGGAACGCCGACCTTGAGGACAGCCGCCGTTCCGTCAGCGAGTGTCGCCTCGACGACGAGCGCCGCGTGGCCGCCGCGCAACGTGGCGCCGATGGTCAATGACCACTCCTGCGCTAGAGATTCCACGATCGAGGGCAGCTCGTCGAGCCACGCGGCGTTTCCGTCGGCCACGACCTTGTTCCACACTTCATCGGGAATGTCGAGCATCACGCGGGCTCCTCATGCAACGAGACTCGATCACCAGTCTGGGCCAAGGTCTCCTCGAATCGCTCCTGGAATCCGACGGGCAACCGCTCGTCGTGCCGACACTGCACCACCTCGCCGTGCTCGGGCACCCGGCACACATCAGAGAGCATCTCCGCCACTGCACACACGAGGTCCTGATCGCCACAAGCCGGCGGAGCGGACGTGCTGAGGGGACGTCCCTCGTTCTCCTCGAGTCCCCTTGCACTCCGCGTCCGTTCCGCCACTCCACCGGGAGCGGCTAGCTGGCCACCTCACTGGCCGGTCAGTTGCTCCTGCCCCGAAGCTGCGTCCACTCGGCGCACTGACCGTCTCCTCAGCCGAGCGGGCCAGCGCGTGACGCGCTGAGGTCGCTGTCTTCGTGGGGCGGGGTGCAGGTACTCCTATGACCGTGATTGGCTGCGGGCGCGTCAACGGCGATCTGGCACGAGACGAATGACCACGGACCTGTGGCGCGCGACACGCTCATCCAGTCAACACAAGCCCACGGATGACCGGCCCGGGGCGAGACCGCTCGCCCATCCCGCCCGGCGCAACCACGGGGCGGTCGATGCGCGCGGCGGCGCGCAAACCGGGCGGCAGCCCGCAGGTCGCCGGCGCAGCCGGCACGGATGCACCGGCGACAAGCCGGGGGTGGGTGGGAGCACGCGTAGCAGGCGCGGGAGGAGCGGAGCGACGGAGCGCCTGTGTAGCGCGCGTGGGCTGTACTACCTGATGCGCACGCCGGAGATGGCGCGGGCGATGACCAGGCGCTGGATTTCGGAGGTGCCTTCGAAGATGGTGTAGATCTCTTCCAGTCACGCGGACATCACTTGGCGGAGGACCGAAAGCGAGCTCTGACCTGACCCTATGTCGGCCGGGCGTGGGCCGTGCCCCCTTCCGTGCTCGGTCCGGTGAACGTACGTTCCGGGTTGTCTGTATCGAGCTCGGGAAGGAGGCCCGGGATGTCTGTCTACGTGGGAATCGATGTTCACCGCGAGCGTTCGCAGGTGGCGGTGGTGGATCAGGCCGGTCAGGTGCTGGCCAACAGGAATGTGCCGAACGGGATCGAGACGGTGCTGAAGGTGATCGGGGATCTGCCGATCGGTACGCCGGTGGCGTTCGAGGCCGCGTTCGGCTGGGGGTGGCTGGTCGAGCTACTCGACGACTACGGGTTCGAGCCGCATCTGGTGCACCCGTCGCGTTGCAAGGCGATCGCCTCGGCGCGGTTGAAGAACGACAAGGTCGACGCGCGCACATCCTGGCTCAGCTGCTGCGCGCCGATCTGCTGCCGGAGGCCTGGATCGCGCCGCCGGCGGTGCGTCAGCTGCTGGCCCGGCTGCGGCACCGGATCCAGCTGGTCCGGCTGCGGACGCGGCTGCGCAACCGGATCCACGCAATCCTGGCCGACCACGGCCACGACCGGGCGGAGGGCTGCTGGAGCGATCCAGGGCGCCAGTGGCTGGCCGGGCTGGATCTGCCGGCGGCGTCGCGGGAGGTGATCGAGGACTGCCTGGCGATGATCGACGCGGTCCAGGTCACGATCGAGCGCCTGGACACCGAGGTTCAGCCGCACGCCAAGGCCGACCCGCGGGTCAAGGGTACTCACCCGGCTGCCCGGTGTCGGCGAGCTGACCGCGCTGGTCATGATTGATCGCCTGCGTGCGGGACTTGACCGCGGAATCCTTGGCCAGCTTGAGCATCCGGGCCATCTCCGCCGGGCCGTCGCAGGTCTTCGCGGTCGCAGAAGCTCGGCCGGAGATCACTGCCTGCGCGGCAGCTTGCGCGTCGATGGTGTCGGTCTTGCCCCGACGGCGGCGGGTGGCCTTGTCCGGCTGGTTGACCTCCACCACTTCGACGCCCTCGCTGAGCAGGTAGCGGGTCAGTCCCGCGCCATACGAGCCGGTGCATTCCACCCCCGCCTGGCGCACCAAGCCAAGGCCACGCGCCCAGCCCAACAGACCCCGGTAGCCGGCCGCGGTGGTAGGGAATGCCTTGCACTCAATCACCCCACCCAGCACCGTCACCGCGGCGGCGACATGCGTGTCCTTGTGGGTATCCACGCCGAGCACCACCTCCTCGATGGAGGTGTCGGACTGGTCGGTCACTATCGCCTGGGGCATGCTGGTCATGGCTGTCGGACTCCTGTTCGGTGCGGGTGCGCGATGGCCAACACCGGGCCGGCAGGGGCGGTCAAAGCTATGATGGCGCCTTGTTCACGGCAAGGCCCCTCTTGGGACACGCTCCGCCGGGCCGGTGGCGGCAAGCACCACCCCGGACCACAGCCGACAGATCTAAGCCAGGACACTGCGGTCTGCTCTCATACGGGTCAAACCGCGATCCCGGACAGCACACCATGATCCTCACAGGTGAGCCTATGCGGCGCGGTCCGGCGGCAACAGTCACCGAATGTGCCTCCGGCGGCGACCAAGTCCAGGCGGGCGTGGGCGCGGCGAGTGCGCGACAGATCCCGATTTACCGTCGGGGACTCAGTCAATGCGCGCGATCGGGCAACCCTGCTTCACAGTTTCCTCCTCCGCCACGAGGAGGCGCACCACTCCGCCGACGGGTGCCGGTACCTCTGCCGAGACCTTGTCGACCTGTACCTCGGCAAGCAGTTGTTCAGCGCTGACGGTGGCGCCGTCACTGACGAACCAGGTAGCCAGCACTCCCTCCGCGTCCGGTGTGTCCTTCGACAATGCGGGGAACGGCACGTCGGTCATCCGGCCACCGCAGCGCGTACGGCTTTCTCGATCTTGTCCTGCCGTGGCAGGACGGCGTACTCGAGTGCGTGGGCATACGGAATGGGCACATCGGGCATCGCGAGCCGCTGTACCGGGACCTGCAGCATCGTTGGGTCGTGGTCGGCAACGGTGGCGACGACCTCACCGGACAGACCGAACGAGCGGTAGTCCTCATCCACGACGACGAGCCTGCCGGTCTTGGCCACCGACGTCAGGATCGCCTCGCGGTCCAGCGGCACCAGACTGCGGAGGTCGATGACCTCCACGTCGATGCCCTCACCGGCAACACTTTCGGCGACGTCGAGGGCGTGGTGCACCGACAGCGAGAGGGTCACGACCGTGACGTCGCTGCCCTCGCGGGCGACCCTCGCCTTGCCGATGGGTACGGCGTAGTCACCCTCGGGCACCTCGTCGACGGAGCGGGCGTTCTTCGCCATCCACGGCAGCCCCATCACGCCCTTGTGGAACATATAGACGACCGGGTTGTCGTCACGGATCGCCGAGGTCATCAGGCCCTTCGCGTCGGCGGGGCTGCTGGGGACCACGACCTTCATGCCCGGAAGGTGCGCGAAGGTGCCCCACAAACACTGCGAGTGTTGTGCGCCGTCGGAGTAGCCCCCGCCCACGGCGGTGGTCAGCACCATCGGGACCTTCACATTGCCGCCAGACTCGTAGTGGATCTTCGCCATGTGGTTGTAGATCTGGTCCAGGCATACGCCCATGAAGTCGGCGAACATCAGTTCCACGATGGGGCGCATGCCCTCGACCGCGGCGCCGACGCCGAGGCCGATGAAGGCGGTCTCCGAGATCGGGGTGTCGATGACTCGCTGCGGCCCGAACCGCTCGAGCAGCCCGGTGGTCGAGCTGAAGATTCCACCGTAGGCGCCGACGTCCTCGCCCAGGTAGAACACCGAGGGGTCGCGTTCCATCTCCTGAGCGATGGCCTCGACCATCGCCTTGGACGTGGTCAGCCGGCGGCTTGCCTGGGGCGCGGGTGCAGCCGGGGTGTCGATGATGGTCATCGTCGTCTCCTCAGGCAAACACGTAGGAAGTGGCCGACGCAGGGTCAGGCACGGGACTGTTCTTGGCGTAGGTGATCGCGTCCTCGACTCGCTCGCTCGCCGCGTCCTTGATCCGGGCCGCGGCGGTGTCGTCGAGGTGCCCGGCCGCGCGCAAGGTCTGCTCGTAGCGAGGGATTGGGTCCTGCATCGGCACGTCGGCGAGCTCGGGGCGATATCCCTGGGCATCGCCCTCGAAGTGCCCCCACAGCCGCAGGGTGTGAACCTCGATCAGCGACGGCCCTTGCCCCGCCCTGGCTCGGGCAACGGCGCGCTGTGCGGCGCCGTAGATACCCTCGACGTCGTTGTCCTCGACACGTTCGCCCGGCATGCCGTAGGCCGCTGCACGGTCGGCATTCGAGCCGATCGCCGTGGACGCCGAGCGCAGCACCGAGATGGCCCAGTCGTTGTCCTCGATCACGAACACCACCGGCAGCAACCATCGGGCCGCCAGGTTCAGCGACTCGTGGAACGCGCCCTGGTTGGCGGCGCCCTCACCGGTCACCGCGACAGCGATCTGGCTGCTGCCGCGGCGCTGGAACGCGAACGCCTGTCCCAGCGCGGGTGGGTAGCCCTCGGCGATGATCCCCGAGCAGGAGAAATGCGTATCAGGGTCGAACAGGTGCATGTGGCCACCGCGCCCGCGCCCGAGACCAGTCTCGCGACCGAAGATCTCTGCGGTCATCTTCCGCAGGTCCACGCCGTGGGCGATCGCGAAGTGGTGCGGGCGGTGCGTCGCGGTCACCGCATCCTCCGCGGTCAGGTGTGCGCACACACCGGCCGCCACGGGCTCCTGTCCTGCGGACAGGTGCATCTCCCCGGGGACCAGCCCCTTGCCGATATCGAAGCCGGGTCCTTTATCGGCGTGGTACTCCCGGAGGATCGCCTCCTCGTAGGTGCGGGAGAGAACCATGGTCTCGTAGAGCCCTACCCGCACGGCGGGGTCAACGGAGTTCCCGCCCGGCTGAGCGCTCGACGTCGAGGGTGCTGCGTGTGTCGTCATCACGGCCTCCAGTGCTGAGTCTCCCCCCGGCAACGTGTTGGCGTGGGGATTGCCGGGCTCCACCACGGCCAGCGCGGACATCCCAGGAGAGGCCGACTGGCCACCATCGAGCCTATGCACACCACACCGGTACGTCCAGGAATCAACGAATCGTGCGCCGACGGCGCAGCTGTCGCCATGGTCGTGTTCACGGACGCGTCCTCGTTCCTCCATCCTGTCTTGAACCCGGACGCGGGCCTTGGCGTGAAGGTCTTGAGATACGCCGGTTCTGTGGGTCTTCGCTGGGAATACCTGAGCCACCCGGACCCAGGCTTCACCCTCCGCTTGTACACCCGCATGCTCCCGTCCTCGCACGAGCGGGCACGGGAGGCCGTGGACACGCGCCCGGGTCGCCTCTTCACCACTAGTCACGGAACAGGCCGCCGACCATTCCTCTGCTCAGTCCTGGGAGCCGGACGGCGGCGCCGCCCGCCGGGCCCGTTGACCATCCGGCGCATCAGCTCGTCTGGTGTCACGTCCTCGAAGTGGACGCGACGGTCCAGCCGTGGCCGAACGGGTCGATGATGTGGCCGTCGCGGTCGCCGTAGAACTGGTCCCCCGCCGGACGCTGCAGCGTCGCGCCCAGTTCCACTGCGTGCGCGATGACCGCATCCACGTCCTCTACGTAGATGAACAGTGAAGCGGGTGATCCCGGCAGCCCACCGGCCGGCGGCGCCGTGGTCCCCCGGTACGGGTCCTCGTCCTCGACGATGACCACCGAGTCGCGGCGGACCTCCTGGAACTGGCTACCACGCCGATGCGCGAGATCGCCGACCGCGAGCAGATGTTCTGGGAGTGGCTGAAGGCACTCACCGTCGGCTGAAGGGCTCGTCCAGGGCGCTGAGTACGGCGTCGACGAGTCGGGGCAGCGCGGCGGCGACCGGGGTCGAGAGGTCGGTGCCGAACGCGACATCCGCGGCCTCGACCGCGTAGACGACGAGCCGTTGCGGCAGCCGGTCCAGCGCTTCCGCGAGCCGCAGTGCGTCGGGGATGCCGAGGCTGTGCGAGCCGGCGGTGTGGGTTTCGACGGCCGAATCTCCAGGACCGGGGGCGGCGAGTTGCTCGAGGGAAACCTCGGTGCGGTGGATCTCGCCAGGCGTCGACGGGTCGCACAGCACGGCGTCGACCACCACGGCGAGTGGTGCACCGGCCCAGTCATCGATCAGCCTGGCCGGTTCGCCGTCGGACACGATCAGCTTCACACCTGGCAGCCAACGGTCTTCGAGCGCAGCGATGAGGGCGGGCCCGATGCCGTCGTCGCGGCGGTACTCGTTCCCGACACCGATCACCACTGCCGTCGTCACTGCCGCTCCACGGTCAGCTCGAGGAAGTGCGTCGAGCAGGAGATGCACGGGTCGTAGTTGCGGATCGTCCGCTCACACAGCCCGGTCAGCGGCTCGTCACCGAGATCGAGGTTGGCCGCGACCACCCGCCGGAGGTCGTCCTCGATCGCAGCCTGGTTCTGCGACGTCGGAGGGATGATCGTCGCCGACCGGACCAGGCCGTCGGCACCGATCCCGTACCGGTGGTACAGGAGGCCACGCGGCGCCTCGCTGACACCGTGCCCAACGCCGTCTCGTGCCGGTACGACGACGTACGCAGGCTCCGGCGGCTGGTAGTTCTCGATCAACCGCAGCGCCTCTTCGACCGCGTACGCAATCTCGACGGCACGGACCACGATGCTGCGAAACGGGTTGCGGCACTCGCTGCCGAGCCCCGCGCCGGCGGCGAGCTCGCGAGCCAGCGGCGACAGGCGCTCGCGGTTGAGGGTGTAGCGGGCCAGCGGTCCGGTGAGGTACCGGTGGCCGTCCAGGCGGGCATGCAGCGCCGTCGAGCGTGATACCTGCTCCTCGACAACATGGTTGCTGAAGGCATCGATTCCGAACGCGGGACCCGCGCTGCGGCGCAACGTCGTACCACTCTCGATCGCGTAGCGAGCCGGGTCGTGCACGGCCAGGAACTCGTGGTCCAGCTCCAGGTCCGGGAAGTCGAATCCCGCCACCCAGGACACCGTGGCGATCGCCGCGTCGAGCGCCGGACGGAGCTGAGCGGCCAGCTCGTCGAGCTGATCCCGGCCCGGTGCCGAGTAGAAGCCGCCGACGCGGACGTTGATCGGGTGGATCGGCCGGCCGCCGACCAGCTCCAGGATCGCGTTACCGGCCTTCTTCAGGGCCAGCCCACGTTGGACGATGTCGCGATGGGCAGTGGCCAGTGCGATGGCGTCCGGGTAGCCGAGGAAGTCTGGAGCATGCAGCAAGTAGATGTGTAGAGCGTGGCTGGAGATCCATTCGCCGCAGTACAGCAAGCGCCGCAGCTCACCGATCGGCCCGCCGACCCGCACCCCGCAGGCGTCCTCGATCGCGGTGCACGCACTGGTCTGGTAGGCGACCGGGCAGATGCCGCAGATCCGCGCGGTGATGTCGGGTGGTTCGGTGTAGCTCCGCCCGCGCAGCAGGGCCTCGAAGAATCGCGGCGGCTCGTAGATCTGCAGGTCCGCACGCTCCACGACGCCGTCCCGAACGGTGACACGCAGCGCACCCTCCCCCTCGACACGGGCGAGTGAGCTGACCTTCAACTGCCTGGCGCGGTGGCTCACGAGAACCAGCCGCCGGCAGCCGCGTTGAACGTGAGGAAGACCCGGTCGATGTCGGCGTCGGTCATCCCGGCCTCCCGCAACCTGGGGAGCAGCGCCGCCACGTTGGGCTTGGTCATCGGGCCGAAGCAGCCGAAACATCCGCGCCGGTACGCCGGGCACAGCGCCCCGCATCCGGCGTGCGTGACCGGTCCGAGGCAGGGTGTACCGTCGGCGACCATCACGCAGGTCAGGCCACGGCGCTTGCACTCGGTGCACACGGAGGTGTCGGGCAGATCCGGCTTGCGGCCCGCCAGGAAGGCAGTCAGCACCTCGAGCAGTTGGCGGCGGTCGATCGGGCAGCCGCGCAGCTCGAAGTCGACCCGGACGTGGTCCGCGACCGCCGTCGAGGTCGCCAGGGTCTCGATGTAGTCCGGCCGGGCGTACACCACCGATGCGAACTCGGCGACGTCGCCGAAGTTGCGCAACGCCTGGATCCCGCCGGCCGTCGCGCAAGCGCCGATCGCCACCAGCACCCGCGACTCGGCCCGGATCCGCTGGATTCGCTCGGCGTCTGCTGCCGTGGTGATCGAGCCCTCGACCAGTGACACGTCGTACGGACCGGGCAGCACCGCGCTCGACGCCTCCAGGAAGTGCGCGATCCGCACCCGCCCGGCCAGCGCGAGGAGCTCGTCCTCGCAGTCCAGCACGGTGAGCTGGCAACCGTCACACGAGGCGAGTTTGAAGACCGCAAGCGTCGGAGTGTCCATCACAGTGAGCACATCAGGGTGACTGACGGCTCCGCCAGGGACCGAAGACCGCGCCGCCCGGGACCTTCGGCCCTGGGCCGGTACGGCGGCCACCAGGACGATCGCGGTATGGGTCAAGCGATCATCGACACCGACGGCCTCGGCGCTCTCGTCCAGGTGCTGATCGCCGACGGCTACCAGGTGGTCGGCCCAACCGTGTCCGGCAGCGCGATCGTGCTCGCCGAGCTCACCGGCGCCGACCAACTGCCCGCCGGCTGGGGCGTCGAGACAGGACCGGGCTACTACCGGTTGCGGCGGCGTGAGGACGACGCGATGTTCGCCCACTCCGCCGGTCCGCAGTCCTGGAAGACGTTCCTGCATCCGGCCCGCCGCAACCTGTGGTCCACCGACGAGGACGGCTCGTTCCGCGCCGCCGATGAGGAGTCACCGCGGTACGCGCTGCTCGGCGTCCGGGGTTGTGACCTGGCCGCGATCGCGAAGCTTCACGATGTGCTCGGCGGCGGCAGCCATCCGGACGGGTCGTTCGAGGCACGGCACCGGTCGCTGTTCGTCGTGGCGGTGAACTGCACCGAACCCGGCGAGGTGTGCTTCTGTGCCTCGATGGGCACCGGCCCCGCGGCCGGCCCCGGAGCGGACCTGACCCTGACCGAGCTGACGGCCCCGGCACCGGCCGGCGGCCACCGATTCCTGGTCGAGGCCGGCACCGACGCCGGCCGCGACCTGCTCGGCCGGATCGACCACCGCGACGCGGCCGTTGACGAGACCGACAGGGCACGCACCGCAGTCGAAACGGCCACGCACCGGATGGGGCGGGCGATGCCTGAGGTGGATCTGCGAGCCTTGCTGGCCGGCAGCCGTGACTCGTCGCACTGGGAGGACGTCGCGCAACGGTGCCTCACCTGCGGCAACTGCACGATGGTCTGTCCGACCTGCTTCTGCACCACCACCGAGGATGTCAGCGACCTCACCGGGGACCACACCGAGCGCTGGCAACGCTGGTCGTCGTGCTTCGAGCTCGACTTCTCCTACCTGCACGGTGGCAGCGTCCGCAGCTCTGGCGAGAGCCGCTACCGGCAGTGGCTCACCCACAAGCTCGGCACCTGGCACGACCAGTTCGGCGGGTCCGGCTGCGTCGGCTGCGGCCGGTGCATCGCCTGGTGCCCCGTCGGTATCGACCTCACCGAAGAGGTAGGCCGGCTCACCGCAGCCGACAACGCCGCCCATGGCTGACGCGGGTCTGTTCGACGAACTCGACGCCCACGAGCAGGAGGCGGTGCTCCGCACTGCCCACGAGGTCTCGTACGACGACGGCGACCGGCTGTTCGTCGAGGGCGGCCGGGCCGACCACTGCTGGCTGATTCGGCACGGCCGCGTCGCGCTCGACACGGCGGTGCCCGGCCGCGGCCATGTTGTCATCCAGACACTCGGACCTGGCGATCTGCTCGGTTGGTCCTGGCTCGTCCCGCCGTACCGCTGGCACTTCGGAGCCCGCGCGATCGGCACCGTCGAGGCGACGGCGTTCGACGCGGATCAGCTCAGAGGGCTCGCGGACCAGGATCCCCGGCTCGGTTACGCGCTGACCCGGCAGTTGCTCGTCGTCGTCCTCGACCGGTTGCAGTCCACCCGAGCGCGGTTGCTGGACCTGTACGGCGACGGGAGGCACGAGGACAGCGCTCATGGCTGAACCAATGCTTCCGGTCAGGTACCAGGTCGTCGACCGCACGGTCGAGACCCGCGACTCGGCCACACTGCGGCTGCAGCCGGTCGACGAGCCGCTGGCACGGTTCCACCCGGGGCAGTTCGCCATGCTCTACGCGTACGGCGTCGGCGAGGTGCCGATCTCCGTCAGCGGCATCGGCGACGACAACACGTTGGTCCACACCGTACGGTCCGTCGGCGCGGTCAGTCGGGCCCTGCACGACGCCCAGCCCGGAACCGTCCTCGGTGTTCGCGGCCCGTTCGGTACGACGTGGACTCTCGACGACGCCATCGGCAACGATCTCGTGGTGGTCGCCGGCGGCATCGGACTGGCCCCGCTGCGACCGCTTCTGGTGACGGCACTGACCCGACGTACGGCATACCGCAGAGTCGTGCTGGTGGCCGGCGCCCGCACGCCGGACGAGTTCCTGTTCCGCGCCGAGCTGGACCGTTGGGTTGTCCGCGATGAGCTCGACATCGAACTCACCGTCGATCGGCCGGCAGCCGGTTGGGACGGCACGGTCGGATTCGTCACCGAGCCGCTGTCCCGGCTCCGGCTCGATCCGGAGCGAACCGTCGCGTTCCTCTGCGGCCCGGAGCCGATGATGCGGTTCAGCGCCCAGGTCCTGCTCCGCGGGCAGGTCCCAGCCGAGCGGATCCGCGTGTCGCTCGAGCGTTCGATGAAGTGCGGGATCGCCTTGTGTGGGCATTGCCAGCTCGGGCCGTTGCTGATCTGCCGCGACGGTCCGGTGGTGGACTACGCCATCGCCGAACCCCTGCTGACGGTGCCCGAGCTGTGAGGCACCACATGGTGGATCCGGAACCGGCGCCGGGGCCTGTCAGGGACGGCGCCTGTGTTCCGGTGAAGGTTGGATATTCGGAGTCGACGTCGTGTCGTCGTACACCCACTTGAGTTGGTTGTCGACGCCGACCACGCCGTCGACCCCGGCGGTCAGCTTCTCGACGAGTTCGGCTGTGCTGTGGCGGTCGACCTCGCCGGACATTGTGACGACGCCGTCCTGGACGGCCAGCTCGATGCCGAATGGGTCATCCCACAGGGCGTGTACGACGACCTCTTGCCGGACCTCATGCAGGATGCGCTCGTCCGGTGCCAGGAATGCCTTCAGCAGATCCGATCTCGTCGCGATGCCGGTCAGCATGTCGCCGTCGGTC
The DNA here is from genome assembly GCF_055562215.1 of Kribbella sp. NPDC020701. Classification (NCBI taxonomy): domain Bacteria; kingdom Bacillati; phylum Actinomycetota; class Actinomycetes; order Propionibacteriales; family Kribbellaceae; genus Kribbella; species Kribbella sp. NPDC020701. The sequence continues at coordinate 48,882 of NZ_JBVHFT010000017.1, forward strand.
ACGACCAGGCGGGTGATGCCCCGCGCCGCCATCAACCTGGCCGCTTCGGGAATCGTCGCTGTCTGCTCGATCGTCACCGCCGGATGCGACATCAGCTCGGCTGCCCGCAGGGCAACGGCCCTCGACCGCGACCGATGCTGCCACCAGCGCAGCGCCCACGGAGGCCGCCGCGAACCTTGGAACTCCTCCTTGCGGACCAGATCCGTCTCCGAGACCACGCCACCCACGCCGCCGTACCGGTTCAGCACCGGCACCGCGCTGATGTGGTTCTCCGCCAGCACGGACACGACGTCCTTGTAGGGCGTGTCCTCGGTCACCGTGATCACGTCGCGCGTCATCACGTCCGACACCTTCAACGGATGCCTCATGGCTCCTCCAGCGCACTCGGTCGTCACCTCTACCGAACGCCACGAGGCCGGTCGTCGACAGGGTCCGTGTCCTCCCGATGGATGGTCCAAAGGTCCCTACCCGGGCTGGTCTGTGCCCTCGAAGGCACTTCATGAGGTGCTCACCTCGCTGGTCCTCACGCAGCCGGGCTCAGTCCTCGTCGAACTCGTCGCGGGTGACACGAGGACGCGTTCCCGAGCCTGTCATCGTTCCCATCCGACTGGTCACGAGGATCTCTTGTGGATCACGCGTGGCCAGTTGTGGAGCGGCATTTCAGGCCGACCAGAGCGACGGCGTCGCCGCGGTGATCGCGACCTATCAGGCCAGGATCCCCGAGCTGATGGCCCAGAAACAGAATCCCGGACTTGCCCTGGCGTTGGTCGACGGCGACGGGGTGGTGTGGCAGCAGGGGTTCGGCTCCACGGACAGCGACGGGGGTACGCCGGTCACTGTCGACACCATGTTCAGTGTCCAGTCGATGTCGAAGGTCTTCACCGCCACGGCCGTGATGCGGGCCGTGCAGTTCTGCAGGTGTCCCTGGCCCTCGGAATCCTCCGTGACTTGGTCACCGAGCGGCGCGTCAGATGGACGCTGAAGAGCAATCAGCGAATCGGAGAGGTGAGGATAGGACGATGCGGATCCGCGAGGTCATGACCACCCCGGCGGAACGGAGGTGACCTGGTGAGCGAGCAAGGCCCCCTGCCCAGAGCCGTCGCGCTGGCCGCGGTTGGGCGCTGCGTGGTGGCAACGGGACAGCTGTTGCTGCAACGACGCGTTCGTCAACCGCGCGAGCACGTCGGCAAATACCTGCGGTTCGCTGACGGAACGCAGGGCCGGGTGTACCGGGAGACGGTCGTCGACCGGCCGTCGCAGGCCGATCCTTGCATTCTGGTGGTCACGTTCCAGTTGCGCGGCGTGCGCGGACGGGGTCACGCGCTGTTCCGGTGGGAGTCCTGGTTCAACACTCCGCTGTTCGTCGGGTTCCCGGGCTTCATCTCGAAGCTGTGGCTGGCCCACGACGAACTCGGCACCTACCGGGGAGTCTACGAGTGGGACGGCGCGGAGTCTGCGGAGGCGTATGCCCGTGCACTCTGGCGGGTGCTCGAGTTGGTGAGCGTCCCCGGCTCGATCCACTACCAGGTGGTGACCGGTCTGCGTCGCGACGAGGTGCTTGCCGACCCCCAGCTGCTGGACCCGGTCGAGCCGGCCGACGAGGGGGCATGGTGGCGCCTGGTCGGCGTACGCTGAGCACGCCCGTGGATGTCCTGGTGGTCGGCGCAGGGCCGACGGGACTCACGACGGCCCTCCAGGCTCACGATCACGGCGCGACCGTCCGCGTGGTCGAACGACGGCCGGAGGCCTACCGGCGATCGCGGGCGATGATCGTGTTCCCTCGGACGCTGGAGTGTCTTCGGCCTCTCGGCGTCACCGGGGAACTGCTCGACCGAGGTGACACGTCCCCGGAGGCCGAGCTCCATCTGGGGCGCCGACGCGCCTCCGTCCGTCTGGGCGAGTTCGCGCTGCCCGACACTGCGTTCCCCCATCTCACGCTCGTACGGCAGATGGACGTCGAGACCGTCCTTGCGCAGGCTCTGACCCGCCGCGGCATCACCATCGAGCGGGGAGTCGAGCTGGTCGACGTGGCCCCCAGCCCGGACGCCGAGGGCGACTGCCGGGCCACGTTGCGATCGGCCGGCGGGACGTCGGAGACAACGTGCCGGTTCGTCGCCGGGTGCGACGGCCCGGCGAGCACCGTCCGATCCCGGGCCGGGATCGGCTGGCGCGGCGCGGCCTACCGGCAGGAGGTCGTGCTGGCCGACGTCGAGCTCGACGGCGACCTCGCCCCAGGCGTACTGCATGTCGCCGCGGGGACCAGCGGGTTGCTCTTCGCCTTCTCGCTCGGTGAGGGAGCGACCTGGCGCCTGCTCGCGACCCGATCGGCCGGTGACCGGGTCGACGACGGCTTCGGGCAGCCAGGCCTGCCTGTTCCGTTGTCCGAGATCCAGCAGCTACTCGACCAGTCGCAGCTGGGTGCCGCCGTACGGGAACTGCAGTGGTCTGCCCGGGTGCCGTTGCAGTATCGGCTGGCCGCGACGTACCGGCATCGCCAACTGTTCCTCGCCGGCGACGCGGCGCACACTCACTCGCCGGCCGGGGCACAAGGCATGAACACCGGGATCCAGGACGCCGCCAACCTGGGCTGGAAGCTGGCCTACGCAGCTGGCCACCGGCAGCCCGAACTGCTCGACTCCTACGATCAGGAACGTCGGCCGGTCGCCCGGCAGGTGCTCGTGATGACGCACCTGATCTTCTGCGCCGAAGCCTCCACCCATCCGCTGCCCGCCCTGCTGCGTGGGAAGCTCGCGCCCCTGGCGGCCCCCGCCGTACCACTTCTCATGCGGCGTCAGCGGCTCCTCAGCGAAGCCGTCCGCACGCTGTCACAACTGCGGGTGAGCTACCGCGGCAGCGTCCTCTCGCAGCTAGGCACACCCGCCATCGGCCGGGGTGTCCGGCCCGGCGACCGGTTGCCCGACGCAACCGTCACCAGCAGCGGGAGGACGATCCGACTCCACGAGCTCACCGCGACGCCCGGGATCCACATCTTGCTCTCACGTGACGCCCAGCCGCTGGACCCCGGCACGCTCGGCCCGTGTGTTCGGGTGCATCGCCTGACCAGCCGGCCAGGTCGCGACCTCATGGCGGTCCGCCCCGACGGCCACGTCGGCTTCCGGTCGGCCGACCATGACGGCCTCCACGCCTGGCTTGAGCTCGTCGGGGCCCTGCACCGTCACAAGAACTGACTGCCGGCCCGGCCGGCGCTCAGCACGTCGTCATCACGATACCGGGACGGCGACGCTCCAGGAGCGCTGTGTCCAGCCGGCTCAGTCGAGCAGTACGTCGGCGATCGGGCGGCGCGGAGTCGGAGGGACGGGCGGACCGTAGCCGACGCGGATGATGGCCTGCGGGCGCCGCCACGGGCCGAGTGGATCATTGACGAGCCACCGCAGCGCGTCGTGCTCGATCGCCTGGTTCAGCAGGGAGGTCGACAATCCCCGGGCGGTCGCCTCGAGGAGAACTCGCTCCAACGCCTGCCCGGCCCGAAGCCAGTGTGGCCGACTGTCGTGACGGGTCGAGAGCACGGCCAACTGCGGCTTCGGCTCGAAGCTCGCGGGCTCCCGGTTCTCGTCCGTGGGAGTGGCGGCCAGGTCGCGGACCAGCGACGCGCCCCGGGGGCCCCGCGGCCCCAACGCACTGCGCGGAACGCCGTCACCGACCCGGACGCCCCCGACCCAGCGACGTCGCTCGGCGGTCCGGTCCGGGTCCTCGTCGTCGAGAGCGCCCGCATCGTCGCTTGCCAGCTGCAACCATTCGCGCCGAGTCGCCGCGGTCGGCCACTCAAGCTCGGCCCCTTCCAGCCGGGCGGTCAGCACCAGCAACTCACGGACCTCCGCCGCGACCCGGCGGCCGGAATACGGCTGCCGGTTGGTCCTGCGCAGGGCCAGGTACGGCGCCAGCAGCCGCAACTGTTCGGCCTCCGGGCCAGGCGTCAGCAACTCGACCTCGGCGACGAGCCCAGGACGAGCACGATCGAGCACGTACCTGATGTCGGTGCCATGGCCGAGCCGGGCGGCGGCGACACGGAGGTTGAACGCCGCGGCGCCGAGAGACAGGTACAGCATCCGCCGATCGGGATCCTCGGCCGGCAGTTCGCGCGCCGGGTCGCGGTGCACTTCGACCACCCGGTCGTGGAAGCGGAACTTCCAGGGCTGGGTGTTGTGGACCGAGGGCGCCGCGACGGCCGCCCTGAGCAGTTCGTCGCGCACGCCGGCCGGCAGGGATGTCGTCATCGCGTTCCTCGGCTCTGGAGTCGGAGCACCACCGGCGGGCCTGGTTCATCCGCCCCTCCCGGCCGCTGTGCCGAGGCGCCGGTTCGGACGCCCGCCGAAGTACGGCGAGGGACACGGTCGTGGTCTGCTGGATCCGGACACTCAGCTCAGGGTCTGCGCCGGGCCGGCAGCCCGTATCCCTCACGAGTCCATTCGATCGCCCGCGTGGCAGGGCTCCCAGGGCCGAAAGGCCCCGGCCGGAGGCGGCGTCCGACCGAGACGAAGGTCCTTCGCCCCAGCACGGTGCTGTCATCCGGCACTCCTCGGCTCCCGCGGCGACGGGGTTCCCTGGAAACACACCGCCCATCGAGGGAAAGGTGACGATCATGTCCGCAGACGCTCGCCCGACGATCGTGGTCGGGATCGACGGATCGCGCGACGGCGTCCTCGCACTGGACTGGGCCGCCGACCTGGCCATGCGGCGAAGCTGGGGAATCCGCGCGGTACATGTCGCCGACGACGACCAACCGGCCCATCCCCTCGGTGCGGCGCCGGATATCGACGACGGCGGCGGGGTCCTCGAGGATGCCGCCGACGAACTGGCCGAACTCGGCTTCACCGGCGCGACCCTGGAGGTCCGGCACGGTCATCCCGCCGAGGTGCTGCTGAACGTCGCCCGGTCCGCCGCCCTGCTGGTGATCGGCCGGCGTGGGCGCGGTGGATTCGCCGAGCTGAGTCTCGGTTCGATCTCACAGGTCTGTACGGCGCTCTCCCGGACGTCCCTGGTCGTCGTACCGGACAACTGGCGGTGCGACCAGGGCGAGCTCGGCGTGGTCGTCGTCGGCGTCGACGGTTCGCAGGCCTGCCAGGCCGCGCTGGGGTTCGCGTTCGAGGTCGCAGCGGAACGGCGGGCGGAGCTGACCATCGTCCATGTGCCACGAGTGCCCGAGGACACCCCGCCCCCAACCGTCTGGGTCGACCCCGACAACGCTCCCTGGCGGCAGGACGCCCGCGCACTGGTCACTCAGGCGGTCGCCGGTTGGCCGGACAAATGCCCCGACGTGGTGTTCCGCACCCACTACCAGCCGGGTCACCCCGTCCAGGTGCTGGCGCAGTACTCCAAAGCCGCCGACCTGGTCGTCGTCGGCGGTGTCGGCCGCTCGGAATTCACCCCGCTGCGGCTCGGATCGGTGTCCCGCGGCCTGCTCCACCACACTCACTGTCCGGTGGCGATCATCCACACCGAGGCGACGATCGGACCCCGGCCGGCCGGCTGACAAGGGACCGGACCGACGGGGACCCTCGCCTCTGGGGTCGCCCTCGCGGCGGGCACATCGTAACGGTGGGCGAGTTCCGCGCGACCGAGCCGGAACTATCCAGGCAACGAGGTGATGTCGAGGTTGCGGCGGGGCAACCCTGCTGGACGCCGTCCGTGCGGCCGGGTACAAGGTGACCGCAGTACGCCTGAGAGCCCTCCCCCGTCCGACCACTATCCCCGGCTGCGGACCATGGCTGACTGTGTGACCTTCCTCAGCACCTGACCCCGTCAGGCCCTCGGAGTGGTGACTTTCGGCCCTGATTCGCCCCGGACACTGGAGCTGGAATAGAAGTGGGCGAGGGAAGCCATGCGAAAGGGTACGGAGAAGCGGCCCACAGCCGTGCACCGTACATCTCGGCCCGCTGCCGGAGCGGCGGTGGGCTTCCCTCGCTCCACAGCGCGGAGACTCGGGAGGCGGAGCGATGACGAACACAGGCCCTGACAACCTTCCGGGCAGTGAGCCGGAACCGCTGCGCCGGGCAACCCGGCGGATGCGGATTGCCATCGCGGTCGCAGCGGTCACCAGCATCGCGTTGATCTCCGTCCTGGCCGTCGTGCTTCTGCGTGACTCGGGATCGGAGCCGGGCAGCGCTCCGTCACCATCGGCGAGCGCGACACCGACGCCATCGGTCAATACGTCGCCGACGCCGTCCGCCACCGTACCGACGGCATCTTCGACGCCCAGTTCGACCACTACGGTCCGCCCGTTCGCCTACCAGGCACTCTGGCCGTTCAGTTCGGCGTTCGACGCGGCCGCGTGGCAACAGAAGTACCGCAGCGGCGGACAGCAACCCTGGCACCTCGATCCGGAGCAAACGGCATTGTCGTTCACGACCGGGTACCTCGGCTTCACCGAGGTCAACAGGGTCGTATCCCGTTCGGTCAGCGGTGACGAAGCGCGGATCGGCGTCGGCTACCAGGCCGAAGGCCGACTCGGTCGCGCCGCGACACTGCACCTGGCCCGGATCGGTCAGGGACCGGACGCGCCGTGGGAGGTCGTCGGCAGCATCGATACCACCTTCACCCTGGACCGCCCCCGGTACGGCGCGACCGTCACCTCACCAATGACGGTGGGTGGGCGGATCACCGGTGTGGACGAATCCATCCGCGTCGAGGTGCGGCAACTGTCTTCCGAGCAGCCGATCGGCACGTTCTGCTGCCTCCCCGCCGGAGGTGAACGGCAACCGTGGTCGGCCCAGGTCGGCTTCACCGGCGCGATGGGTTCCGCCTTGACCGTGGTCGCCTCGACCGGCGGCCACCTGCAAGGCGTCGAAAGCTTCGCGATCACCGGAGTACGTCCGGCACCGGCCAACTGACCACCCCACGCGGGTGCAGCTCGTGAGGAGGTATCGGTCCAGGGGCTGCGGTCGGGGCGGGACGGGTCCGTGGTGTTGGGTTCAGCTGCTGAGGCGGCGCTCGAGGAGGATCGAGGCCAGCCCAAGCATTCCGAGGGAGAATCCGGCGAGTACGGTCAGGTCCGTGGCGATGTCCACGACGCCGCCAGCGCGGGACAGCACGGTGATCCAGGCGTCGACCGCCCAGGCGTGCGGTGTCGCATGGCCGAGGGTACGGACCGTGTCCGGCACGATCTCCAGGGGCCACATGCAGCCGCCGAGCATGGCGAACGCGATACCGACCACCGGCCCGATCGCCGACGCCTGGTCGGGATTCTTGAAGGCCGCACCGCTGAGCATGCCGGCTCCGGTGCCGACCAGTGCCCACGTCGCGACCAGTGCGAAGGCCGCCGCCGGGTTGCCCCAGCCGACGCTGAACAGCAGCGAACCGGTGCCGATGATCAGCGCCGACTGCAGCAGCGAGAACGCCAGGTAGGAAAAAGTCTCGGAACACCAGGTCCCGCGCCCGGACGGGCACCGCGAGCGCTCGGCTGTAGATGCCGAGCTGGCGGGTTTGTACGACCGTCGCACCACCGGCCAACGCGTTGATGAACACGAACCGCACCAGCATGGTCGGCGCGCTGTACCCGAACCCCAGGGGCAGGTAGTCACTGTCGCTGGCCACATTCTCGGTGCTGACCGTGATGCGGGGGTCACCTGCTGCAGTGCAGTAGCCCTAGGCAACTGTTCGGCGACGGTACTGCCGGTCTTCCGGGCGGCGAACGCGGCCGCCTGAATCCGCTCGGCGTGCCGTGCGACCGCGGCGGAGACAGCGGACCGTACGGCGCTCTGCGTCGACTCCGCACCACCGGCCAGCACCGGAATCACCACGCTGTCTCCCCGCAGCAAGGCCGCCTCCAGGCCGGTCGGGACCAGGACCACCGCGTCCAACTCGCCGCGCCGCAACGCCGTACGTGCGCTCTGCTCATCGGTCTGGGGATGGACCGGACCGGCTGCGGCGAGGTCCTCGGCCAAGGTGGCGGCAAGGGGACCGCCGGAGGTCTGCTCTGACAAAACGCCGATCCGGAAGCCGCCAGGGTTCCGTACGACGGTGCCGATGATCGCGATCACGAGAACGGGCAACAGCACCACGAAGAACAGCGCCGTCCGGTCCCGCAGCATCCGCCGCAGCGACGCGCCGGCCACAGCCAGAGCTGTCATGAGGCGGCCCTTTGCCCTCCGGTTCAGCCCTGAGGGTGCGCCGCCGCTGGTCGCCGCGAGCTATCACGCCGGCCAGGTCGAGGTCCGGGTCGTCGATCGGGTCCTGGTGTCGATCCGATGGACCGCGAGCGGATGTTCCAGCCGCTCGGTGACCGCGACATCGGGGCATGCACGGTGCACCTCGCTTCGCCGTCCCCGGCGCTGCCGGAGCCGAGCCCGTCCTGACGACGCCGGCCGTTATCGCTGCGGTGCGGGCGGCACCACCAGGACCGGTACGTCGGCGAACTCCAGCAGGTGTTCGACGTTCACCGGTGGCGTGCGGCTGCCGACGGGGAGCCGCGGCTCCCGGGCGACCGCGATCAGGTTCGCGCCGCATCGGCCGGCTGCCGCCAACACCTGCTCGGCACCGTGCCCGGACAGTACCTCGGTCTCGGCCGACACGCCCTGGTGGCTCGCAATGGCTGCCACCCGGGCCACCATGGCCACCGCCCCCTGAACCCGCCGCCCGGCGACGTCCGGGATCGCTGCCGCACGGAGCTGAGCGTCGAGCACGTGATCTTCGACGACCGTGACCAGCGTGAGCCTCGCGCCGGCCGCCGCGGCCAGGTCGATCGCCACTTGGGCTGCGTGCAGGGCCGCCGCGGAATCGTCCACCACGACCAGGTACCGGTCCGTCATGGGTGCTCCCGGGACGCGTGCGCCGCGGCCCAGCGCAGCCGCAGGTTCTCCTCACGTTCGGTCTCGTCGAGGCGCTGGACCACCTCGGCCAGGCGCCGTTCGAGCCTGGGGATCCACCGCTGTTCGAGCGCACGTTGCTGCTGGCGGGTCAGCACCAGCTCGGCGGAGACCAGGGCGACCGCGCGCTGCGCGGCGGCCAGCCGTACGCCGGCCACGAGCGCCGCGCGGTGAGCTTGGACGGTGTAGGCCAAGGCGGAGCTTCCGGCCGGCTCGGGCAGCGGAGCGAATTCGGCCTCGGCACGGGTCGGATGCCGCACGCCCATCGTCACGTCGTACCCGATCACGACGTCGGTGAGAGCCGACGGGATCGACGCCTGCACGCCGCGCTGACCGTCCAGGGCGATGCATCGCCGTAGCCAGCCCGCCGCGGCGCGCGATTCGTGCTCGAAGGTCTCGGCAGCTCGGGCGGCGGCCAGCTCCAGCCGTTCGCATTCCACCGCCAGTGCTCGTTGTTTGCGATCCAGCAACTCGACGGCACGCCGTGCGGTCGACAACCTGGCCGTCAGTACGAGGCGTCCGGCGCGGCCGCTGACCGCCGTGCCGCTCACCGTTCGCCGCCTGGCAGATGCTCGGCCAGCGAAGCGCGCGACAGCATCGTGAGTTCGCGCCGGGGCAAGACGGACACGGCCTGCCACAGCCGATCCAGTGTCTCGTCGAAGCTCCGCGCCTCGTCAACCCGCTGCCGCAGCAGCGAATCCTCTAGCGCGGTGGCGTAAGCCAGATAGCCGCGATCGATGTCGCTGAGCGCGCTGCCGCCGATCAGGTCTGCCAGTTCGGCTGCCTGCCGGGCCTGGGCGAGTGCCGCGATCGCCTGGGCGGCCAGGTCCAGGTGGTCGGCTCGGGTCCGGCCCGGGCCGGCACCGTGGCGCATCAACCGGGACAGCGAACTGAGTATGTCGAGCGGCGGGTAGAGGCCGCGGGCATGCAGGTCCTCGGCGAGCACGACCTGTCCTTCGGTGATGTACCCGGTCAAATCCGGCACCGGATGGGTGATGTCACCGGCCGGCATCGTCAGTACCGGCATGATCGTGACCGATCCGGGCCGGCCCCGGATTCGGCCGCACCGCTCGTACAGCGAGGCCAGATCGCTGTAGAGATAGCCCGGATAGGCACGCCGGGCCGGGATCTCCTGACGTGCCGCCGCCACTTCCCGCACCGCTTCGCAGTAGGTGGTCATGTCGGCCATCACCACCAGCACGTGGCTGCCCAGATCGAACGCCAGGTGCTCCGCGACCGTGAGCGCGATCCGAGGCGTCAGCAATCGTTCGATCACCGGGTCGTCCGCGCTGTTCAGCAACATCACCAGCTCTCCCGCCGCGGCCCGCCCCTCCAGCGCCGTCCGAACGAAGTCGATGTCGGCATGTGGCAGCCCCATCGCCGCGAAGACGACCAGGAACGGGTCGCCGACCGCGGACGCCTGGGCCGCGATCTGCGCCGCGAGCTGCAAGTGGGGCAGGCCGGGTACAGAGAAGATCGGCAGCTTCTGCCCGCGGACCAGCGTAGTCAGTGCATCGATCCCGGACACCCCGGTCAGCACGGGTTGCCGCGGTGGTTCGCGCTCGACCGGGTTCAGCGGCCAGCCGTTCACCGGCGCGGTCATCGAGCCGAGCACCGGCGGGCCACCGTCCAGCGGCTCGCCGCGCCCGTCACAGATCCGGCCGAGCCAGCCCGGACCGAGCGGGATCCGGAACGGGCTGCCGCTGAACCCGACCCGGACCCCGCCGAGGCGCATCCCGTCCGTGCCTTCCAGCACGTGCAGTACGGCGAGGTCGTCGGCCACCTCCAGCACGACGCCGTGGCGTTCGGTGCCGTCGTCCAGGCGTACGACGGCCGACTCGTCCCAACCCACGTCACGGACCCCACGCACCACCAGCAGCGAGCCACGCAGAGACTCGACAGCGCCGTACTCGAGGTCTGAACCCGTACTCATGGCAGCGCCTCCAACGCGGTCAGGATCTCGGTGCGGCAACGGTCGAGGTCCGCCCGCTCGGGAGCTTCCTCCCGCGCCCTGATCAGCGCGCCGAAGTCGAACTCCTCCAGCTCCGTCGCCGCCGCTCCCCGGTCGACCAACGCGAGGCAGCGGTCGACGACATCCAGCACCAGCTGCAGCAGTTCAGCACCACGCTCGACAGTGCAGCTGGCATCCACCGCGCTGAGTGCGCTCTGCGCGAGGACCGTTTCGCGCAGCAGCCGACCGCCGAGGATCGTCATGCGTTCCCGTCCCGGCAGCGTCCGGGTGCCGACGATCTCAGCGAGCTCGGTCAATCGCGCCGCCTCCGCCAGCAACCTCATCGCCCGGGCTCGCCGCGCGGCCCAGCCCTGGTTCCCATGACCGGCGTGCCACGCACCCACGGCGGCCACGTCGTGCGAGTACGACGCCGCCCAGCTGACCGCCGGATAGTGGCGCGCGTACGCGAGGTCGCGGTCCAGCGACCAGACGCCGCGGACGAATCGCTCGGTCGCGGTGGTGACCGGCTCGGTCAGGTCACCACCAGGTGGGGACACGGCACCGACCACCGTGACGGCGGCGACCTGGCCGCCGTGCGTCCGGACCCGGCCGGCTCGTTCGTAGAACGCGGCCAATGCCGAGGACAGGTCGGCGGGATATCCCTCCTCCGCGGGCAGCGCTCCGGTCCGGGAGGCGAACTCCCGCAACGCCTCGGCCCACCGCGAGGTCGAGTCTGCCACGACGACCGCGTGATACCCCATGTCCCGGAAGTACTCCGCCACCGTCACAGCGGTGAACACACTGGCCTCTCGCGCCATCATCGGCATGTTCGACGTGTTGGCGAGAATCACCGTGCGGTCGATCATCCGCCCACCGGTGCGCGGATCGGCGAGTTCGGCCAGCTCACCGAGTACGTCCGCCATCTCGTTGCCGCGCTCGCCACACCCGACGTACACGATGACGTCGGCGTCGCACCATTTCGCCAGCTGTTGCAGCAACACGGTCTTGCCGGTGCCAAATCCGCCGGGCACAGCGGTCGTCGACCCTGCACCGATCGGGAAGAGCAGATCCAGCACCCGCTGCCCGGTGTGCAGCGGGACGAAGGTCTCCTCGCGGCGCTCGAACGGCCGCGGCCGTCGGACCGGCCACTGCTCGAACAAACCCACGTCGACATCCCCGACGCGGGCCACCGTCGCGTCGGCCGGCACCTTGCCGGCATCGGCGAGGAATCGTAGTTCCCCGCTCACTCCCGGCGGCACCAAGACCCGGTGCTCGATCGCTCCAGAACCTGTCACGACCCCGAGCACGGTGCCCGGCCGCATCTGGTGTCCCGGCTCCACACCGGGCACGAAGTGCCAGCGTGCCGCCGTGGAATCGTCCGAGACCAATTGTTGCGGGGACAGCCAGGTCGGTGCCGTCGACAACGGACGCAGCAATCCGTCGAAGACCTGTCCGAGCAGGCCTGGACCGAGGCGGGCGGACAGCGGGCGCCCAGTGCGGCGAACCGACCCGCCGGCCCTCAGGCCTCCGGTGTACTCGAAGGCCTGCAAGGTGCAGGTGCCACCGCTGATCGCGACCACTTCGGCCGGGATGCGGAGCTCACCGAGTTCCAGCACCTCGTACATCGCGGTGTCCGGCACGTCCTGGACCTCGACCAGCGGACCGTTGATGCGCCGAATCCGCCCTGGCTGCGTCACGCTGTCCACAGCTCTGCCACCTCCGCACCTGACCGCTCCAGAGCACGCTCCGCCAAGGTCGGAAGCGTCAGATCCAGCCGTCGGTCACCGGCCGACGCCAGCACACCGCCGTCGGCACAGTCCGTCACCGTCGCGTCGGAACCCAACTGGGCCAGCGCTCGTTCGGCCAGGTGGGCCCGGAGCTCTTCATATCCAGGACCTTCGGCCAGGGCCGTCGCAGCGGCACGGCACCGCTGACGCAGTTCGTCGTAGAGCTCTCGCTGCGCTGTGAGCATACTCCGCCGCGCGTCCCGGCGGCTCTGAGCCAACCGAACGTTCACGGCCGCAGTGGCTTCGGCCTCGCCGTCCGCGCGGGCGGTGGCCAGGATCTCGTCGGCAGTACGTCGTGCATCGGCGAGCAGCTCGTCCGTGCGTTGGTGTGCCTGCCGAAGCGCCTCCGCGGCATCGGCGTGGGCAGCCGCGCGCAACGCCGTTCGGACCGGATCCAGGGCAGCGTTGGCGATCGACGTGAGCGGACGACTCATGGAGGCAACACCGCCGTCAGCACTGCTGCGGACTCGAGCACCTGGGGTCCGAGCGCCTCGGCGGCCTGTGGCGTGAGCAGCACCACCCCGACATCGGCGGGCAACTGGTGCCACCAGCGCCGTACCTCCTCGGGTGTACTTGCGGTGAGCAACTGTGCGCCCACCAGCCCGTAGCCGGACGTGCGGACCGGCTCTCCTAGCACCGCGACCGTGGTCATCTGGCCTCGCCCACCAAGATGATGGCGACGATGAGCCCGTAGATCGCGATGCCCTCGGCGAGCCCGACCACCACCATCGCGCGGCCGAACAGCTCCGGCCGCTCGCTCATCGCGGCCAAGGCGGCGGCGCCGGTGTAGGCGACTGCGACACCGGCTCCGATCGCCGAGCCGGCGACCGCGATGGCGGCGCCGAGCAGGGCGGACCCGTTGGCCGTGGCCGCGGTCGCCTGGCCCGCAGTGGCCACCGCGGGCGCCGCGAACCCCCAGTCCGCGGTCACGATGGTGATCAGCAGGGCGATTGCGGCCGTCAGCAGGACGACGTTCACCACAGTCAGCACGGCCGCCGCCCAGGGATGCCTGCGAAGGAAGGTTCTCACGGTGTCACCTCCACGTCCTCCGCGGGCAGTCGCCACGGACGGAACGGCCGCCCGTCCGACTCGAAGACCCGGGAGAACAGTTCGTAGTACTCGAGACGAAGCGCCTGGATGCCTGCGACCAGCGCCTCCAGCGCGAACGCGACGGCGGTCCCGACGAGCAGCACCAGGACGGCACCCGTCCGGCCCGACAGCGAACCGTCGTCCCATAGGGCGACAGCGCCAAGCCAGACGATCGCACCGAGGGCCGCATGGGTCAGGCCGAAGGCGGCCAGGCGGGCGAACGAGACAACGTTCGATCCCAGCCGGACGACCACGTCGAACAATTCGACTACCGCCTGCAGCACTCCGGCGGCGCCGCCACCGGCCACCACGAGCAGGCCGACGAAGGTGAGCACCAAGCCGGCGGTCGCGAGCAGAACGGCTGCCAGCACGACGCCGCCGCTGCCGAAGTAGATGCCGGCGACGAGACCACCGAGCGCGACGAACAGCAGGCTGCCGGCGATGCCGGTTCGGGCGTACAGAGCGAGACCCCAGCCACCCTCGCGGAAGCGGTTGACGATTCCTAATGCGTACGCACCGCCGAGCAGTACCGCGCCGACGCCGATCGCGGTCAGCAGCAAGGTGATGACGTCGTCGACCGGAGACAGCCAGAGCACCGGTACCACTCCGGTCGGACCGAACATCTCGCCGTACAGGAATCCGAAAACCACACTGGTCACGCCCGCCCCGGCCAGGAACGGCCATGCGCGCCGGATCTTCGCGAGCCGGGTGAACCGGCCGCTGCGGACGACCGCCGCGCCGATCAGCAGAAGCAGGCCGTGACCGACGTCGCCGAACATCATCCCGAACATCGCCACGTAGACGATCCCGGCGACCAGCGACGGATCCACATCGGCGTACGGCACCGTCGTGTAGGTCTGCACGAGCAGTTCGAAGGACTGGCCGCGACCCTTCTGCCGCAACAACGTCGGCGGCTGGATGCCCGGCGGATGCGGGAGAGGTACGACGGCGCCGCCGATCGATGCCAGCGCGTTCGCCAGCTCCGGGAGGGCCGCACTCGGCGTCCAGCCCAGCCAGGCCGTGACAGGTCCGTGGCCGACCGCCTGATCCGTTCGCCGCCGGAACTCCGTCTCGCGCGCGGACCAGTCCGGCTGCCGCTCGGCTGCGACGGCCAACTCGACCTCGGGCTGCACCGGATCGAGTTCCACGACCCCGGCCGCATCCAGCCTCGCCAGCAGATCACGTGTGTGCTCGGCCGGGACGACCAGACCGACACGCTGCATCCGCACCGGCCGCACGGCATCACGCCAGGACATCGAGCACCTCCCCCGGTCCGGCTCCGAGTGCTGCGTCCCCGAGCGCGACCCGCACCCGCCAGCCGTCCACCGCCAGCACGGCGACCGCGCCCAGGAACGGTTCCACCCCTGGCGTTCCGTGCCGCAGCAGCCGGAACCCTTCCGACTCGACCCGGACAGCCAAACCTGTCTCAGCGCGCCAGAGGGCGGACGGGGAGTCCACACCCTCCAGGACCCAACGCCCAGCGGACGGGACCGTCTCACGCAGCGCGGCCACCGAGCTCGCCCGCACCCAGTCCGTCCCGACCAAGGGGGCCGCAGCCCGCACCAGCCACTCGGCCGGTCCAGCAGTCGCCACGAGCAGCTGTTTGGCGACCAGCAGGACCGCCGCACCGCTCACCCACTCGATCGCCGGTGCCGCCTCGCCCGCCACCATCCGCAGCCAGCGCAGCGCCAGTACGTCATGCAACGCCTCCACGGTGTTGGCGCCCGGATCGCCCCAGGGCGAGGCCGCGAGCGCTTCCCGCAGAGCCTGTGACGAGGTCGTCACCGCGAGCCGCGGCCAGGACAACGCCAAGCTGCCGAGCTCGTAGTACTGCGCGGACCGGCCGGGCTCAGCGAGACTCCGCGCATGAGCCTCGATGTTGGCGCGTTCGTAGCGTGCGCCCAGTGCCCGGGCCAGCCCGACCGCCGATCTGGGCAGCCAGCCCGCCAGCACCCGCAACTGCCACAGCTCCGCGGCCGCGATCAGCCGTTCCGCCGCCGGCAAGGATGTGCCCGGCGCCGAGGCCTTCGCGTACGCCGTACTAGCGAGCAGACCGAGCGCATCCGGCAGGCTGGGCGCGAGCGCGATCCGCCGGGCCGCACCGGCCCCGAGACGCCGGCGCGCCATCGCCTTCGCCCGTACCGTAGCGGCCACCCAGCCTCCACCCATCACGCCGCTCCGGCTCGTCCGGCGTCGGCGCGAACCCGATCCAGGATCAGGGCGACCAGCTCGTCCATCCGCTGCCGGCCGCGCTGGGTCAGCAGTTCGGCCTCGGCTGTCGCGGTGGTCCGGGTGCGCTCGGCCACAGCATCCCCACCGGCCGTGATCGCGGCCGCCGCCTCCGCGCGCTCGGCCGGTCCGCGGGCGGCAGCGGAGGCAACCAGACCGGCCGCCTCGCGTTGCGCCGTACCGATCAGCTCGGCGGCCTCGTCCTCGGCACGCGTCCGGATCTCCCGGCACTCGGCGATCACACCGTCCAGGGCGTCGAAGACCGCGACCAGTTCGGCGGGCACACCGGAGTGGCGGTCCTCGGGTACGCCGACCGGACCGGCACCTCCCGGAGCCCCGACGGGACGGAAGCGACGCAGCCGGTCCAGCATCAGGCTCATTGCACTCCCCGTTCGGTTGTCACGGGTCCCGGGGCACCTCACGCCGGGTCTATCAGCATCCTGGCCGCGCGGTGCCGGCCCTCCCAAGGGCCCAAGGTCCCGACCACCCCGGACAAGGGACCTCCAGCCGGGCGAGGGCCTTTCGGTCCCTGCCGGCGGGAACTTGGCCCCTGCCGCCGCGCCCGGGGCAGGTGTCACCTGAAGGTAGGCGCGCCGCCGGACGGCCGGCAGCCACGCAGCGGGAGGAGCACGATCATGAAAGCGGCACCTGGCGACTGGCTGATGATCGAAGGCACCCACCTCAACGACCAGAAACGTCACGGCCTGATCCTGGAGGTCCACGGCCCCGACGGATCGCCGCCGTACCTCGTCCGCTGGGACGACACAGAGACCGAGACGCTGGTCATCCCGAGCACGGGCGCCCACATCTTGACCGCCGAACAGATGAGGCAGGCCCAGGGCCCCTGAACGGCGGACCAGCACGTGGGGAAACAGCCGAGCCTGAGCCTGACCTACGCCCTGCCGTTGCCGTTCTTCAGCAGCCCACTGGGGATCCCCTCGGTTCCGCGTCCGGGCCTGGACGTACGACGAACTGGTCTGGAAGCCGGCGCTCGCCGAAGCCCACATCATCCCGATGCCCACGAAGGACGCGCGACACAGACGGCATTGCGTATCCAGCCGTGAGAACGGCATGCACGCGCTGCGACACCGCTACGCGTTATCGCCCTCGCCGACGGCGTCAACATCAAAGAGCTGGCCGAGTACCGGGCCACGGGGACCCAGGCTTCACCCTCCGCCTGTACACCCACATGCTCCCGTCCTCGCACGAGCGGGCACGGAAAGCCGTGGACACGCGCCTGGGTCGCCTCTTCTCCGCTCATCACGGAACAGTCACGGAACAGGCCGCCGACTACTCCCCTACTCGGTCCTGGGAGCCGGACGGCGGCCCGCACCTCGAAGACCCTGGAATCGGGCTCTGACCTGCGGAAACGTCAGCGGATTCGCATGCCTGAGATCGCGCGGGCGATGACCAACCTCTGGATCTCCGAGGTGCCTTCGAAGATGGTGTAGATCTTTACTGCCTCGTGGGCGGTTCGCGTCTTGGAGGCCAAATCGGCCTCCGACCTGCGTGTTTGTCTCTCAGCGCTGCTCGACTGTGATCGTCGATTGCCGATGTCTCACGGAGCTGTGACGGAGCTGGATCCGCTGGCCGCCACGCTTCCGAATGACGTTTGTGCGTTGGCGTTGAGCTCATCTCCGGTTACCTCCGAGAGTGTCGATCGGGTGGTTAGTCGGAGAACAGGAGCAGGAGGCCGCCGACCGTGTAGGCGACCATGACTATCAGGAGCGGGAGTTGGCCGGCCAGGGCCGTGCGGCGCGGGAACAGTGCGACCGCGCGATCATGGGCGGACACGACCCCGAGAAGGTGGCCGATCACCACTGCGCCGACCTGGATCGTCGCGATCGCTGTGGTGTGGTCGGCGATGCCGGCGTTGACGCCCAACAGGCCGGTGCCAAACAGGTTCCAGCCATTGCTGAGTGGATCGCTCAGCAAGATCAAGGTCCGCTGACCTTCCAGCACCAGCAGGGTGAAGTAGTGCGCGATGACGTAGCCGAGCACGATCGGCACCACTGAGTGGGCGAACAAGCCCGGCAGCGCGGTGCGCGAGCTGTTCGACAGCCGTCCGGCCAGAATCGTCGCCCCGGAGTACGTGGCCATGACGAAGAGTACGAAAACGGCGAGTGCGATCGTGCCGAGCAGCGAACACGCCCATGACCGCGCACAGGACCACCAGGAAGCGCACCAGGCTCAGCCGGTTGGACAGCCACAGCGTGTTCATCACCGGTCAGCGTAGCGTGCGGCGCCGGACCGTCGACATCTTGCGCATCGAGAGGGCACTTGTATCAACTATGATTCTTAGTACGATACGGGATCGTAGATGGTTCGTCCGTGGTGGGGACCTGGACGGGCCGGGGCGCGGCCGCTGACGGCCGCTGATCTAGGGGGCGTCATGTCGTTGCTGGGAACTGTGCGGTCCGGGGTGAATCGAGCTCTTCGACCCGCCGGGGTGCAACTTGTCAGGGGATACAGCACGGATCCGGGGATCAGCCCGTTTCTGCCTGCTGGCAAGACGATTTCGGCGGCGAACAAGGCGGGCCTATCAGTCGGGGACTACCTGGACGGGTTCAGTGCGGAGCCCGGCGCTACAGCCGAAACGGTCGAGGCAATGCTCCGGCTCGGTGAGTTGGGCAACACAGTGGACCGGGTGTGCGAGATCGGCCCAGGGTCGGGGCGATACATGACCAGAGTGATGGACACGCTGCAACCGAAGGCCTACGAGATCTATGAAACGGCGCCGGACTGGCTGCGCTACTTGCAGCAGATCAGACCGGAGATCATCGCCCAGCCCGCCGACGGGCATTCGCTGGCTTCAACTCCGTCTGCTTCGGTCGATCTGGTTCATTCGCACAAGTTGTTCTGCTACATCCCGTTCGTCACCGCGCTCGGGTATATCGCGGAGATGGCCAGGGTGGTGCGTCCGGGTGGCGTGGTCGCGTTCGACCTGATCACCGATCAGTGTCTGGACGACTTGGTGACGAAAACCTGGCTCCACGAGCCTTCGCGTGCGACCATCTACACGCTGACGCCACGCGACTGGGTGCAGGATTTCCTGGCGCGACGTGGCCTGGAGCCGGCCGGAAGTCAGTTCGTGCCACTGAGTGGTGGGCGAACCGAACTGCTCGTCTTTCGGTGTCCATGAGCTGTCAGCTGGTGGTGGGGGCGACAAACAGGCCAGCAGGAGGTAGGCGTGCGGGGATTCGGTGACCTCGAAGCGGTGATCATGGACCGCCTGTGGAGCTGGGAGCACGCCGCGACGGTCCGCGAGATGCTCGATGACCTGGCCGAGGAACGACGTCTGGCCTACACGACGGTGATGACCGTGATGGACAACCTGTACCGGAAGGGCTGGCTGACCAGAGAGCTGGACGGCAAGGCCTACCGGTACCGGCCTGTGTCGTCGCGGCAGGAGTACAGCGCGGAACTGATACGGCAGGTGCTCGCCGGCAGCGGCGACGAGGTCGCCACCCTGCTGCGATTCGTGGACCGCATGACCGATCAGGAGGCCACGGCTGTACGGGAGGCGCTGCAGGGTCGGCGTCGCGACGACAAGCGTGAATCATGAACGTCACGACACACGTGCTCCTGCTGACCGGTTATGCGGCGACTGTTGCGACTTGCGCGCCACGCCTGCTGTCGGACTCGACCTTGTCGAGACGGTCACCAGGACTGGCGATGGCGTTGTGGCACGCATCGATCGGATCCGCGGGATTCGCCATCAGCCTGGCGGCGGTGAAGCTCATCTCCACTGCCCGTTTCCTGCCGATCGGACGACCTGACGCACACGATCACGCGATGTCGACCGTCGAGACTCTGGCGACAGTAGCGATGGGTCTGTTCGTCGTCGTCTTCGCGTCCGCCTGCCTCCTGCAGGCGGCCACCCGCCTCCTCCGAGCGCAGCGCACTATGCGCCGAAGACATCTCGACCTGTTGTCGGTGCTCGGACGCCACGACCCAGAGCTCGACGCGACCGTCATCCCGTCGGAGACGGCAGCCGCGTACTGCGTCGCCGGTACCAACCGGGTGGTGATCACCGAACACGCCCTCAAAGTCCTGGAGCCACACCAGGTGGCAGCGGTACTCGCGCACGAACGCGCCCACCTGACCGGTCGCCATCATTGGCTGGTCACCTGGGCAACGCTGCTCGCCGATGCGTTCCCCGGCATCGCGGTTCTGTGCCGGCTTCGCGAGGCCACCACAAATCTGGTCGAGTTGCTCGCTGATGACCGGGCCTTGCGACAGGTCGACGGCGGCAGCCTGGCCGGCGCGATCTCCTTGCTCGGCCGCGATGCACCCGACGGCGGCCTGGCAGCGGTCGGCGGCCAGGCCCTGGTCCGCGTAGAGCGACTGCTCGAACCTCCACCCCGGCTGTGGCCGCCCGTCCTGATCGGCGCGGCTGCGGTGACGCCACTCCTCGTCGGTCTACCTCTCGTGCTGGCCACCTTCCCAGCCGGCGCCAATTTCTGAGTGAAAGGCACCGCCCACAGCTCGGCGAAACTACCGCGTGCCGATCGCCCGGAGGCGGTGGGCGTGGTCGAAGAGTGCTCGCTCGGTCAGGCGGCCGGCGATCAGTGCGGCGAGGGCGGCCGCCGCCAGGATCATGTACATGACGACGATCTGGTAGCGGATCGCGGTGAGCGGGTCGACGCCGGCCAGGATCAGGCCGGTCATCGCACCCGGGAGGCTGATCAGGCCGACCACCCGGGTCGAGTCGACCGATGGGATCAAAGCGGTGCGGAGTGACCGCGCCGATCGCGATCAGCTGTACGGCGGCTTGGACGGCCGCGACCAGCACTTCGCGAGACAGTTTCAGTCACTGCTGCCAGACCACCAGTACGGCGACGGCCACCAGGGCCGCCGAGGTTGCGACTCCCGCCCAGGAAGGAATCTGTGGACTCATTCCGCATCACCCTGTAGGTAGGCGACCTCGCCGGCCGGGCCGTGCTCGACCAATCGTCCGGCGGTCAGTACGACGGCCTCGTCGGCGATCCGGCGGGCCTGGGCGGCATCGTGGCTGACGATGACCACCGTCATCCCATCCGCCACCAGTTGCTTGAATACCGCTTCGACTGTCGCAGTGCTCGCGGGATCCAGCGCCGACGTCGACTCGTCCGCGAGCAGGACCTCAGGTTCGACAGCGAGCGCTCGCGCCAGGCAGACCCGTTGAGCCTCGCCGCCGGAGAGTCCCGCCGTCGGGCGGCCGTTCATCAGGACCCGGCCACCGGAAGGTTCACCGAGTCGGTTCAGCAGCCGGAGCAGGGTCGACTTCCCCGCTCCCGACGGCCCGACCAACGCCGTACAGACTCCGGCGCGGACCTGGGTGGTGATCGAGTCCAGGAGCAGGGCCTGCCCGCGGTCGACGGAGACTCGCTCGAGTTCGAACACCGCTACCATATTCACCTCCAGCCGTAGTAGACACTACCGCCAGGTGTGCGGGCTCATTGCTGGGACGACAACTCGTGCAGGCGCCGCAGTTTCGCGTTGTAGGCGGCCAAGGCCGCGTCGCCGTCGCGGGCCGCCTGCCGGTCGAGCCTGGCTGCCTCGCGACGGTCGGAGCGAAGCCACTGCACGAGGACCACCAAGGTGACGAGGACGATCGGTGCCTCGCCGAATCCCCACGCGACGCCACCGCCCGTCGCCTGGTCGGACAGCGGATCGACGCCGAGGCGACGGGTCGACTCGGCCATCGTCGCACTCAGCGGAGCCGCCGCCTGCATCACGATGACGCCGAAGAAGGCGTGGAACGGCACTGCGATCAGCATCTCCACCAGTCGCAGGCCGGGCGCCGTACGACGCGGCCACGGGTCGACGCGCAGGATCGGGCCGAAGAACAACAACCCGACCAGCAGGAAGTGGATCAGCATCAGTTGATGGCCGAGATGGCTGGACATGGCCAGGTCGAACAACCCACTGAAGTACAGTCCGAACAAACTGACGACGAACGCCGGCACTGTCACGCCGGGATGTGACATCAGCCGGGCCAATCGTGAATGCAGCACCGCCAGCAACCCTCGGCGTACTGCGCTCGTGGCAGGGAGGGCGCGCAACGCGAGGGTGATAGGTGCCCCGAGCAACAACAGGATCGGGGTGAGCATGGACAGCACCATGTGCTGCGCCATGTGCACGCTGAAAAGCACCATCCCCAGGTGCCCGACGCCCGTACAGGTCACCCCCAGCAGCGTGAGCAGGCCGAGGAACCATCCGGCCACCCGGCCGATCGGCCAGTACACGCCGTTGGTGCGAAGCAGCACGACGCCGACCGCGTAGGTCACGGCCAGCACGACGATCGCGGCGAGCCATCCCGTGCTCGGCTGCCAGGAGGCGAGATCCTCGAAGCGCACGACATCGCCGACAGGGCCGGGATCGCGCCCCTCCCCCATCGGCATCTGCACGCCACCGTGGCTCCCGTGGCCTTGGTGGCCTGCGTGGGGATCGGCCGGTGGCGGGGTCGGGTCGGGCACTGTACGTCCTTGTCAGTTGTGAGGCGGTTCGCCGGTCACGGCGTGATCGGCGTGGAACAGAGCTTCGGCGATGACCCGGCGCAGGTGGACACCGCGGATGGAGTACAGCGATCTGCGACCATCCCGCCGTACGTCGACAGCACCGGACAACCGCAGCCGGGCAAGATGCTGCGAGGTCGCGGGCTGCGACATCCCCACCTGCTCTGCCAGCGTGCTCACATCCAACTCGGCCCCCTCCGCGAGCGCCCAGAGCAGCCGGAGCCGGGTCTGGTCCGCCAACAGGCGGAAGGTGTCGACGGCCACGACGACCTGATCGTCCGTCGGAGCGGCCAGCTCCTCGTCGGACTTCATGATTGCATCCATGCGCACATGCGCATACGAGATGGTAACCTGGAGTGTCGGCGCACCACACCGCGACACTCACCTCGCGAGGTTTTCATGACGCACTCCCATCCCGAGCAGGGCCATGGTCACGGACATGGCCACGGTCACCACGATGATGCCGGAAACACGCCCGAAAACAGCCATGGGCACGGTCACGGCCATGGCCACGGACATGGGCATGGGCATGATCACCCGGGCGGGGTCCGTGCGTTGTTCCTCTCGATCTTCAAGCCGCACAGCCATGACACCGCCGACTCGATCGACTCCGCACTCGAGGCGAGCAGCGAGGGCATCCGCGCACTCAAGATCAGCCTGCTGGGTCTCGGCATCACAGCCGTCGCGCAGCTCGTCGTCGTCATCCTGACCGACTCGACCGCGCTGCTCGCCGACACGATCCACAACTTCTCCGACGCGCTCACCGCCGTACCGCTCTGGGTCGCCTTCGTCCTGGGGCGCCGCGTCGCCACCAAGCGCTACACCTACGGGTTCGGCCGGGCCGAAGACCTGGCCGGCGTCTTCATCGTCCTGATGATCGCGCTGTCCGCGATCATCGCTGGCTACGAGTCGATCCGCCGGCTGTTCGAACCGCAGCCGATCACGAACACCGGCGTCGTGCTCGCCGCCGGTCTGATCGGCTTCGCCGGCAACGAGCTCGTCGCCGTCTACCGGATCCGGGTCGGCCGGAAGATCGGCTCGGCCGCGCTCGTCGCCGACGGCCTGCACGCCCGGACCGACGGATTCACCTCGCTCGCGGTCGTCATTGCCGCGCTCGGTGTCATGGCCGGCTTCCCGCTGGCGGACCCGATCATCGGTCTGCTGATCACGGTCGCCATCCTGGTCGTCCTGAAGGGCGCTGCCACCGACATCTACCGCCGGCTGATGGATGCCGTCGAGCCCGAGCTGGTCGACGCCGCCGACCGCTCACTGCGTGGCGTGGTGGGCGTCCACGAGGTCACCAACCTCCAGCTGCGCTGGACCGGCCACCGCTTGCGCGCCGAGACCAGCGTCACCGTCGACCCCTCCCTCGACATCGTCGCCGCCCACGCCGTCGCGGTCGAGGCCGAGCACGCCCTCCTGCATGGCGTACCACGGCTGATCTCCGCCACCGTGCACGTGAGCCCGGCCGGCCACGCCGGCGACGAGCAGCACAGCGCCCTCGACCACCACCGCGAGGCCGTCGGGCGGTAGCCGCCACGGCCTGGCTCCCGCTCAGGCTGTCCGGCGGATGGCGACGACTTTCGGCTCGGAGTAGGACTCGACGGCACTCGTGACACCTTCCCGACCGACGCCCGAGCTCTTGAAGCCGCCGAACGGCATCGCGTCGATGCGGAAATCTGAGCTGGAGTTGATCAGGACCGCGCCGACGCGGAGCCGCTCCGCGATGTCGAGTGCCTGGTCGATGTCGCGTGTGAAGACGCCGGCCTGCAAGCCGGTGTCCAGGTCGTTCGCGGCCTCGATCGCCGACGCAATCTCATCCCACGGCTCGAGCAGCACTACTGGCCCGAAGACCTCGTCGCGCCACAGGCCGGACTCGTGCGGCACGCCGGTGAGTACGGCCGGCGTGACGAACGCGCCGTCGCGTCGGCCTCCGGTGCACAGTATGGCGCCGTCCTCGACGGCCGCGGTCAGCCGCCGGATCACCTCGATCGCCGACTCCTCGGTGATCATCGGCCCGAGGTCGGTGTCCGGATCGGACTTGGTGCCCACCCGCAACGCCGAGGCCAAGGCAACGACCCGATCCAGGACGTCGTCGTACAGCGGCCGGGCGATGAGAGCGCGTTGGACGGACAGGCAGTTCTGGCCGGCCACACCGAACGCACCGTCCACGATGGCCGTCGCAACCTCTGCAGGATCGGAGTCTGCGCAGGCGATCAATGAATTGTTTCCACCCAGCTCCATCAGCAGCTTGCGGGCGCGCCCATGCCCAGCGATCTGGTCAGCGGTACGGCGCCCTCCGGTGAACGACACAACGTCCACTCGGTCGTCCGCGACCAGTGCGCGGGCTGCGTCCAAGCCCGTCAGCACAGCCAGACGTGATCCCGGAACTCCGGCCTCGAGCAAGATGCCGGCCAGCGCGAACGCCGACAACGGGGTCAGCTCGGACGGCTTCAGTACGACGGCGTTCCCGGCCAGCAAGGCGGGTCCGAGCTTATGGGCCACCAGGTTCAGCGGATCGTTGTACGGCGTGATCGCCGCCACGATCCCGACGGGTTCACGGGTGTACCAGCCGACCCAGCCGGCGCCGCGCTCGCTGTTGCCGAACGGAACCGTCCGCCCCTCCAGAGTCGAGGCCGCTTCGGCAGACAGCCGAAGCGTCTCGGCCGCACGCTTCACCTCAGACCTTGCCTCGCGGATCGTCTTCGACGACTCCTCCGCGATCACGGCGGCGAGTTCCGCCGCCCGCTCCGCAACGAGCCGGGCCGCCGTCGACAGCGCCTCCCGCCGGGCCCAGAGCGGCCAGCGGGACCGGGGATACTCCTGGGCCAGGTACGCGACGGCCCGATCAGCCTCCGCTGCCCCCGCGTCGGAGACGACGTCGACGACCCGACCGGTCTCCGGATCGGTGACGTCGAGCGTCCAGGGACCCGAGGTCCACTGACCTTCGACGTACATCCCACCGGGCGGCCAGAAGACCACGGACCAAGCCTCAGACGCCGTCGTTGACGTCATGCGACTCCGATCCGGTGACGGTTGCGAGCAACTCGCGGCTCTCGCTCCAGCGATGGCAGCGCACCTGATGCCCCGGCGCGATCTCGGTCAGCTGCGGCGCTTCCTGCCGACAGCCATCGGTCGCCAACGGACAGCGGGTGTTGAAGCGGCACCCGGCCGGCGGGTGCACCGGCGACGGTGGCTCACCTTGCGCGACCAGTTCGTCGCCCCTGACGTGGGTAGCCGCCGCGAGCAGTGCCAACGTGTAGGGATGGCGCGCGCCGGTGAAGAGCGGCTCACGGTCCGCCGTCTCGACGATCTGGCCGAGGTACATCACGGCGACGCGATCACTGGTCAGCCGGACCACGCGGAGATCGTGCGAGATCAGCACCATGGTCAGCTCGCGGTCGCGTCGTAGCTGGCTGATCAGGTTGAGCACCTTCGCCTGCACGGAAGCGTCGAGGGCGGACGTGGGCTCGTCGCACACCAGCAAGGTGGGCTCGAGCAACAGTGCCCGGGCGATCACGATCCGTTGCAACTGGCCACCGGAGCAGTCGGCGGGATACCGGTCCAGATAGTCGGCCTCGAGGCCGACCTCCCGGAGTGCATGGAGGACCCGGGCCTCCCGCCCGCCACTGTCCCCCATTCGGTGCTGCGTGAGTACGGCGATCAGACTCTGCCGGATCGTCATGCGCGGGTCCATCACGGAGTGTGGATCCTGGAAGACGATCTGGGCCCGGCGGCGGAACGCCTTGTCATCCTTGCGTTTGAGGCCGGTGACCCGGACGCCGGCCACGTCGACCTGTCCCGAGTCGGGTGTCTGCAGTCCGAGCATGATCCGGGCGAGTGTGCTCTTGCCCGATCCGGACTCACCGACGATGCCCAGTGACCGCCCGCCGTCGAGGCTGATGGTCACGTCGTCGACGGAGTGGACGAACTCCCGGCGGCCGAATCCGCGCCGGCGCAGTGGGAAGTGCTTGACGACGTTCTCCAGCCTCACCAGTGCGGTCGCAGCCGGCGCCGCGACGGTGTCGTTCATGCGCCCTCCTTGTGTTCGGCAGTTCCCCAGCAGCGGCATTGGTGTTCGGCCGGTGACTTCCCGATCGACAGCAGCACGGGTTCGTCGGCGTCACACACCTTCTCCAGCCGCGCCTCCTGGCTGAGACCGCATCGCGGCCGGAAGCGGCAGCCGTGATCGAGTTCGCGCGCGGTGTCGCTGCCACCCGGGATGACGTACAGCTGCCCACTGGCGTCGAGCCGAAGCGTCGAGCACTCGATGAGTGCCTTGGTGTACGGGTGCTCGGGCTGGGTGAGGATCTCGTCCGCGGCGCCCACCTCGACGATCCGGCCGGCGTACATCACCGCGATCCGGTCGGCGATCGAGGAAACGACGTTCAGGTCATGGGAGATGAACAGCACGCTCATGCCGAGCTCGCGCTTCTTCTGCTTCAGCAGTTGCAGGATCTGCGCCTCGACCGTGACATCCAGCGCCGTGGTCGGCTCGTCGGCGATCAGCAGCGGCGGCGACGCCGCCAGTGCGGTCGCGATCATCACCCGCTGCGCGAGCCCACCGGAGAGCTGGTGGGGATAGACCTGTGCCCGCCGGGCCGGCTCGTCGATACCCACATCCGCCAGCAGCTCGAGCACTCGCCGCCGCGCGTCCCGGCGGCTCATGCCCAGGTGCCTGACGAGCGGTTCGGCCACCTGACTCCCCACGGTGGCCGTGGGATCGAGCATCCGTCGAGGCTGCTGGAACAGCATTCCGATCCGGCCGCCGTGCAACGTGTCGATGTCCCGCCGCCGCAGCGAGGTCAGATCAGTGCCGTCCAGCGTCATCCTCGCGCTGGACATCTCCAGAGCCTGCGGCAGCATCTGCATGATCGAGAGCGCGGTCAGGCTCTTCCCCGAACCGGACTCTCCGACGACCGCGAGCACCTCGCCGGGCGCCACCCGCAGACTGACTCCGTCAAGCAGTCGCTTGGATGTCGTCCGCGTACTGACAGTCAGGCTGTCGATCTCGAGCAGGGGTTCCATAGTTGCCTCGGTTCCTCGCCGGGCGGGGCGGCCGCCCGGCGATCGATCAGGTCCGGCTGGTCACGCGCTCAGTGTCTCCACCGTGCCGATGTCCGTGGCCGTGCACGTCGGACAAGTCCTCCGCGGCCACGTCGAAGTGGTCGTCGATCGTCTCCATCAGCGCGCGCCGATCGCCGGCCTTCAGCTGACGCAGGATGATGCCGTGCTGGTCGAGCAGGTCGGACCGCTCGGCGTAGGTGTCGATCACCAGGTTCAGACCGAGCCGCATCTGTCCCAGCAGCGCGCGGTACATCTGCTCGAGCCGCGCGCTCCCCGCTGCCGCGACCAGCACCTCATGGAAGCGCAGATCGGTCGCCGCCACCCCAGGCGTGTCACCATCAGCCAGCGCGAGGTCCATCTCTCCGAGAATCTGTTCGAGAGCGGCGATCGTCGCGGCGGAGATGCCCCGTTCGGCGATGCGCAGCATCGCCGCACGCTCGAGCGCGTAGCGGGCGAAGTAGATGTCCTGCACATCAGCGGCGGACAGCACCGGAACGAAGATGCCGCGGTGTGGGCTGCTGACCAGCAGGCCCTCCTGCACGAGGCGCTGCATCCCTTCCCGCACCGGCCCGCGGCTGGTCGAGAACCGCGCGGCCAGCTCGACCTCGTTCATCTGGCTGCCCGGCGGAATCCGCCCGCTGACGATCGCCTCCCGCAGCTCGCCGGCGACAACTGCTGCCAGCGTCGGCTTCGGCACCCGCGACGGGCGCTTGCGCACCTCTGAGTTCTTGGCCATTCCGTCCTCTCTCCGAACCGCGACCGGCCGAGTCATGACCGGCCCCCTCGACGCGCGTTGATCCCCTGGCCGATCATCGTCACACTCAGTGCGGTCACGAAAATCGCCAGGCCGGGATAGATGACCAGGTGCGGTGCCTGGCTCAGGAACGGCTGCCCCGCCGCGAGCATCGAGCCCCAGTCCGCCGCCGGCGGCTGGACGCCCAGTCCCAGGTAGGACAGCGCCCCGACCGTGATGAGCTTGTGCCCGAACCGGAGCGCCGCGTGCGCCATCAGCGGGTTCGACGAGTTCGGCAGCAGGTGCCGCAGCACGATGAACCGGCGCGAACAGCCCAGTGCCCGGGCGGCCTCGATGAAGCCCCGTGCGTCGACCTCGAGCGCGACACCGCGCGCCAGCTTCGCGAACGGCGTCCAGCCACCGACCACCAGCGCGACGATCAACGTCGTCTTACTCGCCCCCAGAATCGACACGACGAACATCGCGACGATCATCTCAGGGAAGGCCAGCAGTACGTCGCAGACGCGCATGACCAGCTCGTCGAAGGCACCGCGGACCCGGGCGCACAGGATGCCCAGGAGCGTGCCGAAGACGGCGCAGATCACGAGTGTGATCCCTGCGATCGTCACCGAGAAGCGGCCGCCGTACATCAGTCTGGACAACAGGTCGCGTCCCAGCTGGTCAGTGCCCAGCCAGTGCTCCGCGCTGCTGCCGACGAGTCGCTGGGTCAGGTCCTGCTGCGTCGGGTCCGCCGGAGCGATCCATGGCGTCAGCAGCAGGACCACGACCACAACGGTCAGAATCGCGCCACCGGCGACGAGCGGCCACGGCTGCCGGAACAGCGTTCGGGCCGACCGCTTCCGCCGCGCGCCCGACTCGACCGACACGCTGTCCGCAGCGAGCACGTCCCCGCTCGGGCTGGGTGTGATGGTCTTGGGGCCGTCAAGAACCGACATGGCTCCCCCTCACGGTCGGGTTGATCACGGTGTAGAGGACGTCGGTCACGGTCGCCAGCAGGACGGTGATCGTGACGATGGTGACCATCGATGCCTGGATCATCGGGATGTCCCCGTTGTGGACCGCGTTGTAGACCAGCCGGCCCATCCCCGGGATGCCGAAGATGACCTCCACCACGACGGATCCACCGAGCAAACCACCCAGCCACACCGAAAACAGGGTGACGACCGGGATCAGCGCGTTCCGGATGCCGTGCCGCAGGATGGTCCGGTGGTAGCCGAGGCCGCGGGCCCTGGCGCCGACGATGTACGGCGAGTCGAGCACCTCGGCCATCGACGCCCGGGTGATCTGGGTGAAGTAGCTGATCGGCCGCAGCGCCAGCGTCACGCAGGGCAGGATCATCCACGCCGGACCGGCCCATCCTGCGGACGGAAGAGCGCCCAGCTTGACCGCGAACACCAGGATCAGCAGCGGGGCCAGCCAGTACTCCGGGACCGCGACGAAGCCCTGCGTGATCGTCGTGATCGCCGTGTCGATCGGGCCACCACGCCGCATCGCGGCCAGGATGCCCGACGGCAGCGCGATCACGATGGCGAGTCCGAGGGCTCCGACGGCCAGCACCAGCGTCACCATGGCCGCCGTCCCGATCTGCGGCATCACAGCGGCCTGGCTCGTGTACGAGAACCCGAAGTCCCCGTGCAGCGCCGAGCCGAGCCAGTCGGCGTACTGGACCAGGACCGGACGGTCGAGGCCGTACTGCGTCCGCAACGAAGCCAGTTGGGCCGGGTCGATCTCCATCGCGTTCACCCGGCCGCGGAGGATCTTCCGGGTCGGGTCGCCTGGCGTCAGGTAGGGAATCAGGAACACCAGGAACGAGACCACCAGGAGCGCGGCGACCAGTACCGTCAACCGCCTGAGCAGGAAGCGCATGCCGAACCCTCCGATCCTCTCTGTGGACCTACTTGACCAGATCCAGCAAGCGGAAATACGCGCCGACCGGCGGCAGGAACCACGGCGGACCCACATGGCCGGGAACCGCGTGGAACGGCAGTTCACCCCATGGGTTGGCGTTGCGGTCTCCACCGAGCACCTGCGCGACGACCTTGCCCATGTGGGTGGCCATCTGCACGCCGTGTCCGCTGTAGCCGACCGAGTAGAAGACCCCGTCCCGACGGCCCGCGTGGACCATCTGGTCGATGGACATGTCGACCAGCCCACCCCAGCAGTAGTCGATTCCGACGCCATGCAACTGCGGAAACACGGCGGTCATCGCCCGGCGCAGGATGTCGCCCGACCGGAGATCGGAACCCGGACTGGACATCGCGAACCGCGCCCTGCCACCGAAGAGCAAGCGGTTGTCGGGCGTGACCCGGAAGTAGTAGACCAGGTTCTTGCTGTCCGAGGCGACGCGCCGGTGCGGCAGCAGTGCGTCGATCACCGCACGATCCAAGGGCTCGGTCACGACGATGAAGCTGCCGATCGGGACGATCCGCCGACGCAACCACGGGAGCAGCTTGCCGGAGTACCCACTGGTCCCGACCACCACGTCGTCGGCGAGCAACGATCCTTGCGAGGTGACGACCCGATGGCGGCGCTGCCCGAGTCGCTCGAGCGAGACGACCTCGCAGTCCTCGTGCAACGAGGCGCCGTACTGCGACGCCGCCATCGCCAGACCGCTGCACAGTTTGCCGACGTGGACGCCCGCGGCGAGCGGGTCGATCATCGCGCCGTGGTAGAAGTCGCTGCCGATCTCGCCCCTGATCCGGCTGCGCGGAACGAGGGTCATCTCGTGCTTCGCATGCAGCGCCAGGAGATCGGCGGACCGCTGGAACTCCTCGTAGTGGGCGGGCTTGCAGGCCAGGTTCAGCTTGCCGACGCGCTCGAAGTCACAGTCGATCCCTTCGGTCCGGACCAGGTCCTCGATGGTGTCGATCGCGTCGTTGTACACGGAGAACATCCGGGTCGCGCTGTCCAGGCCGTACCGCTTGACCGCCTTGGTGAAGTCGATCGCCAATCCGGTCGTCGCCATCCCGCCGTTACGCCCCGACGCACCCCAGCCCAGCGTGTGGGCCTCGAGGACGGCGACGCTCGCGCCCTGCCGGGCCAGGTGCAGCGCGGTGGACAGGCCGGTCAAGCCGCCGCCCACGACGGCGACGTCCACAGACGCCGGCAACTCCTGGTGCCGGAAGTCGCCGGCGGGCTTGGCGGTGTCGAGCCAGTACGAGGTCAGCTTCACGGCGTCAGAGCCCCAGCAGGCCAGGTACGCCGGTCAGGTCGGTGGTCTCGGCATACTCGTAGTACGGCGTCGACGGGTCGTAGCCGCGGTTGACGTAGACCTTGTGCTTGATCCCCAGCTCATGGGCGGGGATCACGTCGTACCAGATGTGTGACGACACGTGCAGGATCTCCTCCCGGTCGGCGCCGAGCTGGTCGAGCATGTACTCGAAGGCCTGGTAGCGCGGCTTGTACGCGCCCGCCTGCTCCGCGGTGAAGACGCGATGGAAGTCGACGCCGAGCTTCGCGACGTTGCCGGCCAGAATGTGGTCGACCGCGTTGGACAGGATCACCAGCGGATAGTGCGCCGCCAGCTTCTCCAGCGGCTCGGGTACGTCGGCGTGCGGGCCCCACGTCCCGACCGCCGCGACGATCGCATCGACGTCCGACGGCTTGAACTGGATCCGCCACCGATTGCAGGTCCGCTGCCAGGAGTCGCGCAGCACCAGCGGGTAGAGCTTGAACGCCCCCAGCACCTCGTCGATCCGGTACGCCCGGAAGTCCTTGAGGAACCGGTCCGTCCGCTCCGCCGGGATCACACCCGCGATCAGCGGCCGGACGGCCTCGTTCATCTGGAAGTTGGTCAGCGTTCCGTAGCAGTCGAAGGTGATGTACTTCGGCTTGAACCCGAGGAGTTCCATCGAGTCGTTCCTCTCCTGGCGGCGTTGGACGGAAGGGGTCAGTCGGTGAGCGAGAGCTGGGGGGTCAGGGCGTACCGGGCCAGCGGGTCGTCGACGAAGTTCTGTACACCGGCACGCCGGGCGGCGATGGTCTTGTCGGTGATCAGGTAGGCGGTGATCGCCTGCTCCTGCAGCTGCTTGGCCAGCGCGGCGTAGATCGTGTACCGGGCGGCCGGATCCTTCTCGCCGTTGGCCTGCGCGAGCTTCGCGTCGAACGCCGGATCACAGTAGTGGCTGATGTTGTAGGTGCCCTTGCAGGTGTAGTCGGCCTCGAGGAACCCGATCGGGTCGGCGATGTCGGTCAGGTGGTTCCGTGACAGCAGAGCGAGGTCGTAGTTGCCGCTGAGCAGGGACGGCTCCATACCGGCGTAGTCGGTCATCGTGACCTTCACGGTGATGCCGATCTGCTTCAGCTGTTCCTGGACCACCGCGGCCAGATCGGCGAACTCCGGCCGCTCGGTGTAGGCCCGCAGCGACAACGTCAGCTTGCCCGGACCGTATCCGGCCTTCTGCAGCAGGGCTTTCGCGGCTTCGACGTTGGTGGCGACCGGCTGGACGCCCTTCGGAGCCCACGGTTCGTTCGCCGCGAACGGGCCGAACGCCGGCTCGACCGTGCCGGAGTAGATCGTCTTCGCGATCGCGTCCAGGTCGACGGTCATCTGGATGGCCTTGCGGACATCAGGGTTGGAGAACGGCGCCTTGCCGTAGTTCATGTACAAACCGGTGGTCCGTGGCGTCGCCGCGTCCGAGACGACGATGCTCTTGTCGCCGGACAGCTCCTTCAGGCTCGCGGACGGAAGCCCGAGGGCGATCTGGGACTCACCGGTGCGGACCTGAGTAGCCCGCGCGTTGCCGTCGGGCAAGAACTTCGCCTCGGCCTTGGCCAGCGTGGCCTTGGTGCCCCAGTAGCTGTCGTTGCGCTCGAGCGACATCGACTGCTGCGGCTTCTGCGCCGTGATGGTGAACGGACCGGTGCAGTGTTTGACCACGTCGGTGCCGCGGCCCGCGTACGCCGCCTTGGCCAGAATGCCGGTGTTGACGCTGGCCACGCGATACGGCAGCAACGCACTCGGCGTCGGCGTGGTGATGCGGACTGTCGAGGCGTCCACCGCCTGCACGCCGCTGATCACCTTCGGGGTGAACGCGCGCGGCGGCGTGGCGGACTTCAGCAGCTTGTTCAGAGCGAACGCGACACCCTCCGCATCGAGTGCGGTGCCGTCCTGGAACTTCACACCTTCGCGGAGGGTGAAGTCCCAAGCGGTCGGGCTGGTCTGCGTCCACTTGGTCGCGAGCAAGGGCTGCAGCTCGCCGGACTCGAAGTCGTACTTGACCAGGGTCTCCAGGCAGCCGACCTGGGCGAGCACGAAAGCGTCGTCGGTCTCCAGCGCGTAGCCGGCCTTGGGAGTGAACTGCAGAGCGATGGTCAGGCTGCGGTCCGCGACGTTCGCGGCGTTGCCTGAACCGGTGAAGCTCCCGCAGGCCGGAGCCGCGAGAAGTGCGGCGATGCAGAGCGCAGCGCCTAGCAGGGGACGAATCGGTCGCATGCGACACCACCTGGGTCGGTAGGGAGCCGTCGAATCGGCTCTGGTGCGTTCCCAGCAAGGTAGGAGCGGCTTGCCACGATTGTCAACAACTCGCACACATCGAATGCAATGTCGACCTGTTTGCGGACTGACCACTCGCCATTCGAAACATCTCAATGGATCTCCAATCCCCTTGTTTTGCGAGGCTTTCGCCGACCTGATCACACTCGGTGAGGGTTGCAGATGTCGCTCTGATGACAGCGGTGTTACGTGAATTTGGGGGTTGTCAACAATCTCTGATGGAGTCATGATGAATCCACGTCCGGGCCCCGGGAGGCACTCCGGGGCTGCAGACCGGAGGCCGCGCCCGCTCTGCGGCCGGAGAGGACTGGACATGACAACCGACGCTCATCCCGGCCCAGAAGGCATCCTGATCCGGGAGCTGACCAAGGCCGACATCCCCGCCGCGCAAGCAGTGATGATGCGCTCCGTCGTCGAGGACTTCGGTGAGTCGCACAACCCCGTTGTGCACGCCGACATCGACGACATCGCCGGGTGGTACATCGAGCCGGAAGGACCGTTCATGCTGGTGGCCGAGGACGCTGCCACCAGGGCGGTCATCGCCACCTGCGGAGTCCGGCAAGGCGCTCTCAAGGAAGGCCTGAGCCCGCAGCATCTGGTCGACCGCTACCGCGACGGGCGTACCGGCCAACTGGTCCGCGTGTACGTCCTGCGGGAACATCGTCGCCGGCACATCGCCCGGGCGCTCGTCCAGGCGACCGTGGACCGCGCCCGTCACGAAGGCCACTACGACACCATCGCCCTGCACACCTACCCGCACTCGCCAGGAGCGCTGCCGTTCTGGCAGTCACTTGGTTGTGAGGTCGTCGAGAACGACGTCGACGGCATGACCAGGGCGGTCTTCTTCGAACTCCCGCTGAACCGAACCGAAAGGACATCGCTGTGAAACGACGCGACATCTTCATCTTCGTCCCGCAACCCGGCAAGGCCGTCGAGGCGAAGGCTTATCTGGGCGACTGGCTCCGGTCGCTCGACGGGCACCCCGGCTACCTGGGCGGGTCCGTCCTCGAGGAAGTGGCCGGCGAGCTCATCCCGGACACCCTCGTGATGCTGCTGGAGTTCGAGTCGACAGAGGCCGCGCGGGCGCTGTGGCCGAAGATCGAGAACACGGTCAATCCGCTCTATCCCGACGACAAGAGCGACTCGTCACCGGATCAGGGCACGGCGTTCTTCGACGGCACCAAGGACACGATCAAGAACGGCGGCGACAACCCGCTGAACTTCACCCGCGGGAACGGCCTGCTCGCACGGATGCTGCACATCCACGCGGCCGTTGCTGACGAGTTCAGCACCGAGACGGCTCCGGTCGCAGCCGGCACTCACTAGCGGGACGGAACCGTGAGCACGCCACCCGCCCTGTGGCATCCACAGGCGCACATGCCCACGACAGTCAGGGAGCGCGTCGTCATCGCGTCCGCCAGCGGATCGTGGCTGACCACCGAGGACGGCGACCGACTCCTCGATCTGCCGGCCGGGCTCTGGTACGCGAATATCGGTCACGGTCGTGAGCGGATCGCGCAGGCCGCGGCGCGGCAGATGTCGACGCTGGAGACCTACCACCTGTTCGGCATCCACGCGAACCGTCCGGCGCTCGACCTGGCCGAGCGGTTGCGGGGCCTCGTTCCGGTCGCCGACGCGTCGTTCATCCTGACCTCCGGCGGGTCCGACGCGATCGACGTCGCCTGCAAGCTCGCCCGGCGCTACTGGCAGCAGGTCGGGCGGACGGCGAAGACCGTCGTACTCAGCAGGACAGGTGGCTATCACGGTCTGCACGGCTTCGGTACGTCGATAGCCGGCCTGGACTTCAACCGGGCCGGCTACGGCACCGACTCACTCATCCCCGAAACGGCCCGGGTCCCACTGGCGGATCTCGCCACCACGCGGACGGTGATCGAGCGGATCGGTCCGGAGCGCATCGCCGCACTGGTCGCCGAGCCGGTGGTCGGCACCGGCGGCGTGCATCCACCGCCGGACGGATATCTGGCCGGCCTTCAAGCGCTCTGCCGCGAGTTCGACATCCTTCTCGTGGCTGACGAGGTGGTGACCGGGTTCGGCCGGACCGGCCAGTGGTTCGCCAGCGATCGGTGGGGTATCGAGCCCGACTTGATGACGATGGCCAAGGGCATCACCTCGGGCTATCTGCCACTCGGCGCCGTAGCGGTCTCCGGACGAGTGTCCGAGCCCTTCATGTCGGCAGCGGATGCGCCGATCTTCCGCCAGGGCATCACCTACTCCGGCCACGCGACCGCGTGCGCGGTGGCGTTGGAGAATCTCGACGTACTGGAAGAAGAGGACCTGCTCGCACGGGTGCGGACGCTCGAACCTGTGCTGGCCGCAGCCTTCGGCGCGCTCGTCAAATCGCCGCTGGTCCAGCAGGTCCGTGCGGTCGGACTGATGGCGGGAGTTCAGCTGCTGCCCGACGTACCGGCCGACGAGGTGATCCGCGGGTGCCGCGAGCGCGGTGTGCTGACCCGTCTGCTCGCCGGCAACACCTTGCACGTATGTCCTCCGTTCGTGATCACCCCTGACGAGCTCCGCTTCGCCGCGGACGTGATGGCGGCGGCCCTCGATGCCGTCGAGGAAAGGACCGCCGCATGACCACGATCGCCTGGGGAACCGACGCGCTGCAGTCGGTGCCCACCGGATTCCTCTCGACCGACTGGCGACCGGCCACCACAGGCGCGACGTTCGAGGTCTTCGACCCGTCGACAGAGCAGCCGATCGCCGCTGTCGCCGATTGCGGACCCGCGGACGCCCTCGCCGCCCTCGATGCGGCGGCCGCTGCGGCGCCCGCCTGGACGTCCTCGACACTTCGTGAGCGAGCCGACGTACTGCACCGGCTCTTCGACGCACTGCTGGCCAACAAGGAGCGACTGGCTCAGCTCCTCACACTGGAAGTCGGCAAGACCATCAAGGAAGCGCGAGGCGAGGTGGCCTACGCAGCCGACTATGTCCGATGGTACGCCGAGGAAGCCGTCCGGCCGCACGGCCGTAGCACCGTCTCACCCGACGGCCGGAACCACATCGTGACCGTTGCCGAACCAGTCGGGCCGTGTCTGCTCATCACGCCGTGGAACGTCCCGCTCGCCATGGCAGCCCGAAAGGTCGCACCCGCGGTTGCCGCCGGGTGCACCGCGGTACTGAAGCCGGCCGAACTGACCCCGCTCTCGTCTCTCGTGTTCGGGGAGTTGCTGCTCGAGTCGGGCGCTCCCCCGGGCGTGCTGAGCGTCGTGACCACGAGTAGGCCTGCCGACGTCAGCGGACCGCTGCTGGCTGATCCACGGCTCCGCAAGGTCTCGTTCACCGGATCGACCGAGGTCGGCCGGCTGCTGCTCGAGCAGAGCGGTCGCCGGGTGCTGAGAACGTCGATGGAGCTGGGCGGGAACGCTCCTTTCCTGGTCTTCGACGACGCGGATCTCGAGGTCGCCGTCCGCGAGGCGATGATCGCGAAGATGCGGCTGGGCGGGCAGTCCTGTGTGGCGGCCAACCGCTTCCTGGTTGCCGATGGCATCGCGGATGCCTTCGTCGATGGCCTCGCCGCGGAGATGGCAGCCGTTGTGGTCGGCCGCCCTGCCGACGAGGACAGCGATCTCGGCCCGCTGGTCGATCACCGCGCGGTCGCGAAGGCGAACCGGCTGGTCGACGATGCCGTCGCCAAAGGCGCGGTGGTGGTAGCCCGCACACCGATCCCGGACGGGCCGGGCCACTACGTCGCGCCGACCGTTCTCGACCACGTGCCCGCGGACGCCGGCATCCTGCGTGAGGAGGTGTTCGCTCCGGTGGCCGCGATCCGCAGGTTCACCACCGAGGACGAAGCCATTGCTGCTGGCAACGACACCGAGCACGGCCTGGCGGCGTTCGTGATCACCCGCGACACCGAGCGCGCCCGGCGGGTGAGCTCGCGGCTTCAGTCCGGGATGGTCGGCATCAACCGCGGTCTCGTGTCCGACGTGGCGGCGCCGTTCGGCGGCGTGAAGCAGTCCGGCCTCGGGCGTGAGGGCGGACCTGAGGGGCTGCACGAATACCTGCAGTTCAAGTACCTCTCGTCACCGGGCTTCCAGCTCTGATGGCCGGGGTCAGTCTTGCCCTCATCCCCGGTGACGGCATCGGGGTGGAGGTGATGGACTCCGCCAAACAGGTGCTCGCCACGGTCCAGGCGACGTACGACGTGACCTTCGGGATGACCGAACTGGACTGGTCCTGCGAGCGGTACCACCGGACGGGGTCGATGATGCCTGCCGACGGTCTCGACGTACTCGGCCGGCACGACGCCATCCTGCTCGGTGCCGTCGGCTGGCCAGGTGTTCCCGACCATGTGTCGTTGTGGGGCCTCCTCATCCCGATCCGCAGAGCCTTCGATCAGTACGTGAACCTGCGCCCGATGCGCGTCTTCGACGGAGTGCCGACGCCCGTGCGGCCCGAACT
The DNA here is from genome assembly GCF_055562215.1 of Kribbella sp. NPDC020701. NCBI lineage: Bacteria > Bacillati > Actinomycetota > Actinomycetes > Propionibacteriales > Kribbellaceae > Kribbella > Kribbella sp. NPDC020701. Next base: position 87,000 of record NZ_JBVHFT010000017.1, read on the forward strand.
GGCCGCGGGCGCGGACTTCGTCGTCGTCCGGGAGAACTCCGAGGGCGAGTACAGCGAGGTCGGCGGCCGAATCGGCCAGGGCGCGTCCGAGGTCGCGTTGCAGCAGAGCAGCTTCTCCCGCGTCGCGGTCGAGCGGATCGCGGAGTACGCGATGACGGCGGCGGAGAACCGGCGCGGGCAGGTCCGGTCCGCCACCAAGTCCAACGGCATCATCCACACGATGACCCTGTGGGACGAGGTCGTCGACGAAGTCGCCGCCCGGCACCCGGCTGTGAGGGTGGCGCGCGAGCACGTCGACGCGATGGCGGCCCGAATGGTGATGCACCCGACGGACTTCGACGTCGTGGTGGCGTCGAACCTGCTCGGCGACATCCTCTCCGACCTGGCCGCCGCCGTCTGCGGCAGCATCGGCATCGCACCGTCGGCGAACCTGGCCCCGGACGGGCCGGGTCCGTCGATGTTCGAGCCTGTCCACGGTTCGGCACCGGACATCGCGGGCCAAGGGCTGGCCAATCCGATCGGCATGCTCTGGTCCGTCGTACTCATGCTGGAACACCTCCAGCTCCCCGAACCGGCGACCGCTTTGATGGCCGCCATCGAGCAGTCACTGCGCGATCCACGGACCCGCACGGCCGATCTCGGCGGTACGGCGTCGACCGGCGACGTCACCGACTTCGTCGCATCCCTGCTACTGAAGGAAAGAGTCAGCAGATGAGCCGAGCAGACGTCGCCGTCATCGGACTTGGTGCCATCGGGTCGATGACACTGTGGAGACTCGCCGAACGTGGAGTACGCGTACACGGCTACGAACGGTTCGGCGTGGCGCACGATCGTGGGGCGTCGGCCGGCGAGACGCGGCGGTTCTCCTTGCAGAGTCAGCGCGAGCCTCGCTTCACGCCACTCGCCGTCGAGGCACTCGGCCTGTGGCACGAGCTCGCCGATCTCTCCGGCCGCGAGCTGTTCCGCCAGACCGGAGGCCTGATCATCGGGCCGCAGGGCACCCCGGCCATCGCCGCAGCCCTCGCGTCCGCGCAGGACAACGAACTCCCCCACGAGTTGCTCTGGGCGGATACGCTGCGATCGCGGTTCCCGCAGCACGTCGTCCGGGGCAGTGATGTCGGGCTCACCGATCCGCTCGCAGGGTACCTCCGGCCCGAGATGAGTATCGCCTCAGCAGTCGAGCGCGCCGGCGACCTGGGCGCGACTGCGAGCCTCGACACCGAGGTTGTCGCGGTGGAGTCACGAGCAGACGGAGTCGCCGTCCTCACCAGAGACGGGGAGCAGACCTACGGGCGAGTGGTCCTGGCGCCAGGCGCATGGGCCGGCGAAGTGGTGCCACGAGCGGCCGGGCTCGTCGTACCGCGTCGGCTGGTGCAGGCCTGGTATCTCGCTCGCCCGCCGAGCGACTACAGCCCCGACGTCTTCGCCGTCTTCGAACGCGTCGGCGACGTGTCCGCCTACGGCTTCCCGTCGCTCGACGGTGTGACCGTCAAGGTCGGCGTCAAGTTCGAAGCTCATCCGGTGATCCACGATCTCGGCAACGTCGACCGGTCAGTTTCGGCCGAGCACCTACGCCGGGTGGGCGGCGTCATCCACCAGTTCCTCCCCGGGCTCTACCCCGATCCGGTCAGCCTCCGGACCGGGATCGAGGGATACAGCCCGGACGACCAACCACTCGTCGGGCCGGCACCGACGGACCCACGGATCGTGGTGGCGTGCGGATTCTCGGGCGCGGGCTTCAAGTTCGCGCCGGTGATGGGAGATATCGCGGCCGACTTCGCAACAACCGGCTCGACCGTCCGCGATGTGTCCTTCCTGACGCCCGACCGCCATCTGGCGGCGACTTCGCTCGATGCGAGCTGACGCACGTCGGAACGATCCTGAGCACTCGAACGTCGACGAGGCGAGACATCAGGCCGTCTCGTCCAGCGCACGCAGGAAGTCGGCGATGAGCACGTCCGCCGGCTCGACACCGCATGACACCCGGATCATCCCGTCGTCGATTCGTGCAGCCCGGCGCTCGTCCGGTGTCAACGAGAAGTGCGACGAGTTGAACGGCGTACTGACCAAGGTCTCGACGCCGCCCAGGCTGGTGGCCTCACAGGCCACCTGCAGTCGCCGCATCACCCGCAACGCTCGCTCGTCACCACCGGCGACCGTGAACGAGACCATGCCGCCGGCCCGGAGCTCGTCGCCGTCCCGGCGCAGTACCCTCCCAGCAACCTCGGCGCGCTCGTAGCCCGGCAAGGACGGATGGCGAACATGTACGACGTCATCGCGTGCTGCCAGGGCCACGGCCAGCGCCCGAGCAGTGGCACAGGAACGTGCCAACCGGACATCGAAGGTCTGCAGTCCACGCCAGACGAGGTACGCCGCATGGGGATCCAGACAGGTCCCCAACGTGATGACGCGGCGCTGCACCTCACGCACCAGCTCGAACGAGCCGGCCACCACCCCCGCGATCGCATCCGAGTGACCATTGAGGAACTTCGTTGCCGAGTGCAACACAACGTCGGCGCCCAGTCCCAGCGGCTGCACGCAGTACGGCGTCGCGAAGGTGTTGTCGACGACGAGCCGCGCACCCGCCTCGTGCGCGATCCTCGCGATCGCCGGAAGATCCGCGAGATCCAACTGCGGGTTCGCCAGTGTCTCGACATAGACGACAGCGGTCGGACTCTCGGCCACCGCTGCCTGCCACTCCGACAGGTCCATCGCGTCCACCTGAACGACGTCGAAACCCCACGCCGGCAGATCACGCACCAGCAGATCCCGCGTGTCGCCGTACACCTGCCGCGCGGCCACCACGCGGTCGCCCGCGGACAACAGCGTGAGCAAGGTTGTCGCGATCGCTCCCATCCCGGACGACGTCATGAACGCCGCCTCCGCGCCCTCGAGCCGCCGTACCTCGTCGGCCGCGACATCGACGGTGGGGTTGCGGAAGCGCCCGTACCAGATCTCGTCGAGTCCGCCGTCCTGGACGTCTTTGTACGCCTCGTCGTCCAGGAAGTAGGTCACCGAGTGGTGGATCGGCGGCACCACCGGGCGGGTCCTGGGGCTGAATCGCTCGGACTGGGCGGGTCTGCCTTCCACCATCGGATCCTCCTCGTTGTGGCCTTGCGGCGGGTCGGGATGTTTCTTAGTATCTACGTATGCGCGCAGATACGCAATCAAGCAGATCGACACCGGGCGACGACCACGTCGCACTGGCCGTGGAGGTCTTCCGGATGCTGTCCGACCCCACCCGGGTCCGGCTGCTCTGGGCGCTGCTGGACGGCGAGATGGCGGTGAACGACCTGGCCGACGCGGTCGGGAAATCACCGGCCGGGGTCTCCCAGCATCTGGCCAAGCTGCGGCTGGCACGGCTGGTCCGGACCCGGAAGCAGGGAAACCAGGTCTTCTACCGGATCGAGAACTCCCACGCCGGCCAGCTCGTCCAGGACGCGATCTACCACGCCGAGCACTCCACCGAGGGCTTTCCCGAACATCACCGGGCACCCGGTGCGGTGAGCCACCTCGATCCAGCCACCGGCACCTGACAGAGCAGAGGACACGAGAGCCGATGAGCACCACGGAACACGAGCACAAGCACCCCCACGGATCCGGGCCCGACCACGGCGAGCACGAGGCCGGTCACGGGCATGGGCACGGGCGTGACGAGAAGCCTGGTGGTACGCACGCCGCCGACCAGGAGCACAGCCACGGTCATGGGCACGACAAGGCGCCCGGCCACGACGCCGGTCATGGGCACGGTCACGGACATGGTCACGGACATGGTCACGGCCACGACCACCACGACGGGTTCCTCGGCAAGCTCAAGGAGATCTTCGTCCCGCACTCGCACGACAGCGCCGACAAGATCGACTCCGCCCTGGAGGCCAGCAAGGACGGTATGCGCTGCCTGAAGATCAGCTTCGCGGGCCTGATCCTGACCGCGCTGATCCAGACAGTGGTCGTGTTCCTCACCAACTCGGTCGCGCTGCTCGGCGACACCTTGCACAACTATGCCGACGCGCTCACCGCGATCCCGCTCGCAATTGCGTTCATCGTCGGCCGCCGGCTCGCGACCCGCAGCTACACCTACGGATTCGGCCGCGCCGAAGACCTCGCCGGCATCATCGTGGTCGTGCTGATCGCCGCGTCATCGGCCTACGCCGGCTACGAGGCCGTCATGCGCTTCATCCACCCCAGCGACGTCCGCAACCTCGGTGTCCTCGTCGCTGCCGGCGTGGTCGGCTTCATCGGCAACGAGGTCGTCGCCCAGTACCGGATCCGCACCGGCCGCCGGATCGGTTCCGCAGCCCTGGTCGCCGACGGTCTGCACGCCCGCACGGACGGCTTCACCAGCCTGGCCGTCGTCTTCAGCGCCGCCGGCGCCTGGCTCGGCTTCCCGCTCGCCGACCCGATCATCGGCCTGCTCATCACGATCGCCATCCTCTTCGTCCTGCGCGACGCCGCCCGCGAGGTCTACCGCCGCCTGATGGACGCCGTAGACCCCGCTCTGGTCGACCAGACCGAACAGGTCATCCGCTCCACCCCCGGCGTCGTCGACGTGTCCGGCGTCCAACTGCGCTGGCTCGGCCACTCCCTCCGCGCGGAGGCCAGCATCACCGTCGACACCGACCTGTCACTGGTCGACGCCCACCACCTCAGCCACCAGGTCGAACACGACCTTGTCCACGGCGTACGCCGCCTCACCTCCGCCACCATCCACACCGAACCCCTCCCCCACGACGCCACCCCCGCCCACGCCCTGGTCACCCACCACTGACGCCCCGGCGACCGAGCCTCCGCCCCGGTCAGCCGCCGTACCCAACCTGTGCCCCCACCCCTGCCGGCGGGGGCACACCCTTGAATGCATCCCTGCTTCACCTGAAACCTCATGGCGCGCGGAGGGGCCTTCGAAGATGCTGCAGATCTTTTGCTGCCTCGACGGCGATCCATGGCCAGGAGCCAAATCGGCCTCTGACCTGCACGTTTGTCTCTCGGCGCTACTCGACCGTGATCGTCGTTTGCGAACGTCTGACGGAGCTGTGAGGGAGCTGGCGGCGTACCTCACCGGGCATAGAGGCGTGAGCCGCAGACATGCGGCTCAGCGAACAGACGAACTGCTGGACACGGTCGAGCTCGCCTCCGCGGCAGATCGTGTTGTTCGCGGCTACTCGGGTGCAATGCGGCGACGGCTCGATCTGGCGGCGAGCTTGCTGAGGCGGCCGTCCGTGCTGTTCCTCGACGAGCCGACCACGGGCCTCGACCCGCGCGGCCGGATCGGACTGTGGTCGACGATCTCCACATTGGCGTCGGAGGGCACAACGGTGCTGCTCACGACGCAGTACCTGGAGGAAGCCGACCAACTCGCCGACACTATCGCAGTGATCGACACTGGTCGGCTGATCGCGACCGGTACCGCGGACGAACTCAAGGCACTGGTTGGTGGCGATCGAGTGGAACTGCGGATCCCACCAGGTGCCGATCCGGACGCGCTGGCCGCCGAACTCGCGGAGTTGGCTTCCGCCTCTCCGATGATCGACAAGGTCGAGGGCACGATGGTGCTGCCGATCAGCGACGGGCTGGACGCGGTTGCAGCCGTCGTGACTCGCTTGAGGACATACGGCGTACCAGTGACCGAGCTGGCGCTTCGCCGCCCGTCACTAGACGACGTCTTCTTCACCCTCACCGGGCAGTCTGCGACCGACACCGCGAACCTTGCCGAGATCCGGAGTCCGCGATGACCCCGACCACCACGCGCGTCGTCTCAGGCCCTGCACCAGAAGCGCCCGTCACTCGAGGAGTGCGCTGGCTCCTGGGCGACGTTGCTGTGATCTCTGGACGGAACCTCTGCCGACTTCTCAGGCTGCCGACCCTCATAGCGTTCGCCACCGTGCAGCCCGTTCTGTTCGTGCTGCTGTTCACCTATGTGTTCGGTGGCGCGATCCACCCCCCAGGCGTCACCAGGTACGTCGACTTCCTCCTGCCTGGGCTTTTCGTGCTGACCATCGCCTTCGGCGCCTCACAGACCGGCGTGGCGATCGCCGATGATCTCGCTACCGGGATGATCGACCGGTTCCGCGCGCTGCCGATGACTCGCTCGGCCGTCCTCGCCGGGCGGACCCTGGCCGATGCCGTCCGCAACGTTTTCGTCGTACTGTTGATGACCGGAGTCGCAGCGAGTATCGGATTCCGCTTCCATGCCGGCGCCCCAGCTGCAGCAGCCGCCATCGGGCTGACAGTCCTGGTCGGCATCGTCTTCTCCTGGATCAACGCGCTGATCGGGCTGCTCGTTCACGACGCCGAGTCGGCTGGCCTCATCGGCCTGATGCCTGTCATCGTCCTGGTGTTCACGAGCTCGACCTTCGTACCGGTCGCCACGATGCCCAACTGGCTGCAGACCTTCGCCGAGATCAACCCGATCACGGTCATCGTCGATGCCCTACGCGCCCTCGTCCTCGGCGGCCCGACCGCCGAGCCTGTCGCACATGCCTTCGTCTGGATTGCCGGGCTGCTTGCACTCACCATCCCCACGGCCGTACTCCGCTACCGGCGCGCGACAACAGCCTGATCACCTCGACACCGCGGTGAACGACGATGGGCAAGAGCCAGGTGCACAGCGAACTCGAACGCGCTCGACAAGACTTTCACCACCTCGTAAATCATGCGGATGCGTCAAGTCTGCGGAGACCGACCAGCGGCACACGGATGGGACAACCAGCAACTGCTGTTTCACATGCTGCTTGGGTATCTGATCATCCAGGCACTGCTCAGGTTGGTTCGGCTGTTCGGGCGGCTGCCGGCTTGGTCAGCCGGGGATACGCGCGGCTGCTGAACGCGGGAACCAAGCCGTTTGATGTGATCAACTTCCTCGGGTCGTACGTCGCGGGGAATACGCTCGGGCCAGAGCAGATGATCGCGATGTTCGACCGCGTGGTCGACAAGCTGCACCGCCGCCTGCACGCCGAGACCGACGCCGACCTCGCCCGCGGCATGCCGCGCTCGGCGCCTACGGCTTCGTCACCACCTTCCAGCCCGACCCCAACTTCGGCTGGATCCTCGCCGCCTACGGCGGCATCTTCGTCGCCGGATCGCTGCTTTGGGGCGTCTTGCTCGACGGATTCCGAACCGACCGCTACGACCTCGCCGGAGCCGTCATCTGCCTCCTCGACGTTGGCATGATCATGTACGCACCCAATGGCTAGATCGCACTCTCGAGCGCCTCACCCGAGCCAGGACTCCTACACAAGACCTGACAGACCCCTGCACTCAGCAGCAGTTCTTCAGGTACGTCTGAAGGTCTGACAGGGCAGCCGAGGCGCCGTCTTTGTCGGCTCGGTAGAGGACTGTTTTGCCTTCTCGGCGGGAGGTGACGATGCCGCCGCGGCGGAGGAGGTCCAGTTGCTGGGAGGCGGTGGATTGGCCGATGCCGGCCTGGTCTGCGACCTCGTTGACGGAGAGTTCGGCGCCTCGGGCGAAGAGGAGCAGGATGCGCTGGCGGGTCGGGCTCGACAGGGCCTTGAGGAAGTCGTGGGTGGCGGCTCGGAGCTCGACCGGTTCCCCGGGGGCGCTGGCGGCTGCCTGCGTGTCTGCTCCCCCAACGCGCTCTGCCATGGTGTCCAGACTAGCCAATATCGTCGTTTCGTCATATCGGGATATTACGATATGTTCGGCACATGACTTCCACACCTGACTCTGTTGTGATCATCGGCGGCGGGCAGTCCGGGCTTGCCGGCGCGTTGGCGGTCCGTGACGCCGGGCTGCGCCCTGTGCTCCTGGAGGCCGGCGATCGGACGGTCGGATCCTGGCCGGACTACTACGACAGCCTGAAACTCTTCTCCCCCGCCCGATACAGCGGGTTCCCCGGTACGCCGTTCCCTGGTGACTCGGATCGCTACCCGACCAGGGACGAGGTGGTCGCCTATCTCGAGCGGATCACCTTGCGCCTCGATTCCGAGATCCACACCAACACACGCGCCACGGCCGTCGAACAGGACGGCCCGGGCTTCGTCGTACGGACCGACACCGGAGAGGAGTTCCAGGCGGCCGGTGTCATCTGCGCCAGCGGATCGTTCGCCAACCCGCACATTCCAACGATCCCGGGCAGCTTCGACGGACAGCTCCTGCACGTGGCGGGCTACCGCAGCCCCAAGCAGTACGCCGGCCAGCGGGTCGTCGTGGTCGGCGCCGGAAACTCCGCGATCCAGGTCGCCTACGAGCTCGCCGAGGTCGCCAACGTGACTCTGGCGGTACGACGCCCAGTCCAGTTCGTACCCCAAGTCCGCGGCGGCCACGACATGCACTACTGGCTGCACACACTCCGACTGGACCTCCTGCCGCCGTCGGTGCTGGGCAAGCTCATCCGCGGCACCCCCGTCTTCGACACCGGCATCTACCGCAACGCACTCGACTCCGGCCTGCTCGACCAGCGGCCGATGTTCACGCGATTCGACGGCGACCAGATCATCTGGACCGATGGCAGTCAGGAGCCCGTCGACGCCATCATCCTGGCGACGGGTTATCGACCGAACCTCCCGTACCTGCACACCCTCGGTGCACTCGACGACACCGGGATACCGCTACACAAACACGGCGTTTCACTGACCCACCCCAGGCTCGTCTACCTCGGACTGGAGTTCCAGCGATCCTTCTCGTCGAACACGCTGCGTGGCGTCGCGCGCGACGCGGCCTACGTGGTCAAAGCGCTCATGCGCCGAAGCTAGCGGCCGTTCTGCAGGAACGTGGGTCCGGGAAGGAGAGCGCGCAGGGTCTGCAGTTGCTCCGGGACGATCGAGTACCACGACCAGAGTCCGCGCTTCTCGCGGTGCAGAATCCCCGCGGTGACGAGGATTTTCAGGTGGTGACTGATCGTCGGCTGGCTGAGGTCGAGCGGCTCGGTCAAGTCGTTGACACAGGCTTCGCCGTTCGTGCTCGACTCGATCATCGCAAGCAACTGCAGGCGGGTCGGATCGGACAGCGCCTTGAGGACGACGGCCAGCCGCTCGGCCTCGTCGCGATCGATCGCGACGCCGGTCACAGAGTGAGCACTCTCGTTGCTCGACACACCGACTCTCGCGGCGCTTTGACGGGTACTCACCACTGAAGTGTAGATCGCCACCGGCACAGAAAACGTATTGGCGCCGAATATGTTCATCACCAGACACCCGTACAGAACTGAAACCGGCCGCCCCGACCACGGGCAGCGGGGCGACCGGTCAGAAAGCATCGGTGTCAGGCGCCGATCTCGCCGCCATCGGGGCGCCAGGTGACGACCACCGCAGGCCGCGCGAAGTCGCCGTCCGGCCAGGTGCTCGCCGGATTGTCCACCGAGGCGCCGGTGATCTCACCCGGGTGCTGCACCGACACAACCACCGACTTGTTGTCCGGTACGACGTACGCCGACGCCTGCTCGGCACCGTGCGGAACCGACAGGAACTGCTTCGCCTTACCCCGTTCCGGTCCTTCGACCGCAACCGCGAACAGACCGTCGTTGAAGTTCGTACCGGCGTGGTCCACCAGCGCGTTGCCGTCGGTAGAGATCCACAGGTTGCCGTGGGCATCGAAGTCGAGGTTGTCCGGGCACGACATCGGCGAGACTTTCGTCTTGTCGTAGCCGGCGAAGTACGTCGCCGGATCCGCAGGGTCACCGCAGACGATCGGCAGCGACCAGGTGAAGGTCTCGCTGGCGTGGTTCCCGCCGTCCTCGACGATCTCGAGGATCTGACCGTGCTTGTTGCTGTTGCGCGGGTTGGCCTCGTCCGGCACAGCCTGACCAGCGGCTCCACGGTTGCTGTTGTTCGTCAGCGCGACGTAGACCTTGCCCGTCAGCTTGCTGACCTCGATGTCCTCGGGCCGGTCCATCTTGGTCGCGCCGGCTGTGTCGGCGGCGAGGCGGGTGTGCACGAGCACCTCGTCGATCGCCATTCCAGCGACCATCGACTTGCCACCACGGGTCAACGGAATCCACGTGCCGGTGCCGTTGAACGCGCCGTCGCTCGGCAGCTTGCCGGTACCGTCGATCTCCCCGGCACTGGTGAAGCCGAGCTTGGCGACATACAGGCTGCCCGACTCCAGCAGGCGCCTGTTGTTCTCCCGATCGCCCTTCGAGTCCCCATTCCGGAGCTTGCGGTCGGACACGAACTTGTACATGTAGTCGAAGCGCTCGTCGTCACCCATGTATGCGGCCACCTGACCGGTCTTCGCCACGACGAGTGCGGCACCTTCATGCTTGAACCGACCGAGTGCGGTGTGCTTCCGCGGCGTCGAGTGCGGGTCGTAGGGGTCGACCTCCATGATCCAGCCGAACCGGTTGGGCTCCTGTGGGTTCTTGGAGACGTCGAAGCGCTCGTCCGCCTTGTCCCAGTAGCGGCTCCCCGACGGGTAGCGCTTACTCACGTCAATGCCGTAGCGCGAGAGCGCGGGCCTGGCGCCTGCCGGTGCGCCGTCGCCACCGACGAAGTACTGGTTGAAGTTCTCCTCGCCGGACAGCACGGTCCCCCACGGCGTGAGCCCACCCGAGCAGTTGTTCAGCGAACCGAGGACCCGTACGCCGCGAGGGTCCGCAGCCGTCCGCAGCAACGGCGACCCCGCCGCGGGGCCGGTGAAGTTCATCGGCGTGTAGCCGGTCAGCCGGCGGTTGTAGGCGCGCCGGCCGTGGGACACGACGCGCCACTCCCCCGTGCGCCCGCCGCGTTCGACCTCGACCACGCTCATGCCGTGCGCCGCCAGGGCGATCTGCATCTGCCGCACCGTCGCCGTGGCACCGCCCGCGTAGCCGCGGAACATCAGCTCCTCGTTGGTGTACTCGTGGTTCACCACCAACAGGCCCCGGGTGAACTTCCGGTCGAGCGGCACGACGACCAGGAAGTCGTTGTTATAGCCGAACTGGCCGGCCTGCGCGGCCGGGCTCTGCTTGTCGATGTCGAACGCCGGTGCGCCCGGCAGGATCGGTTCACCCCACCGGATCAGGACCTTCTCGTCGTACCCATTGGGGACGATCACAGCGTCCAGGGTGTTCGGCGGGATCGCCTTGAAGGTCAGCCCAGCGCCGGATGGGCCGCCTCCCAACGCCGACGAGCCGGGGACAGCGGAGCCGACCGGGGCGGCAGCGGCGGGTACGGCGCCTGCCGCACCCGCCCCGATCACGAAGGCGCCAACCGCGCCGGCCTTGAAGATGCCCCGGCGGGACACCTCAGCCTTCACGGCGTCACCGAAGTACGCATTGTCGGAGGTGTTCGGTGCCGGGTGCGCGCAGGCGTTCCCGCACCGGTAGAGACAGGTCATCGAACTGCGGCCACCATGGCCGTCGGCCAGCGGCAGCAGCCGGCGCGGCTCGTCAGCGAGCGTCATGAAGCGTCTCCTCGTGGAAGTCGAAGCGGTCGCCGCGACGCTAACAACTACATTGTGGTTCATCTATGTAGTGACCCGTGGCCAGCCGGTGACCATCAGGTGAACGGAAGCCGAGGCGCTACGGATCGGAGCAGACTGATCACGAGTCGCGGCGGATACATCGACATTCGTCTATCTAGCGTGAATTGATCACCATCTGTTCACCTGGCGTTTACATCGAAACTCTTCGATCTAGTTGTTGCGTGGACGCGTGACAGCTCGCGGTGTCCCGGCTTGCCGGGACCTACTACTTGGAGGGTTGCCCGGTGGTCATCCGCCCGGTCAAGCACATGCGTTACCTCGCCGTCTCGGCGGCTGCCCTGCTCGCGTTGTCCGCCTGCGGTGGGAACAACAACGACTCCGCCTCCGGTGACAGCGGCGGTGCGGCGGCACTGTCCGGTCAGGTAGTCGCCGATGGCTCGAGTACCGTCGAGCCCCTCACTGCCGCGGCCGGGGAGCTCTTCAAGGAGGAGCAGAAGGACGTCGACGTCGCCGTTGGCACCTCCGGCACCGGTGGAGGGTTCAAGAAGTTCTGTGCCGGCGAGACGGATATCTCCGACGCGTCGCGGCCGATCAAGCCGGAGGAGAAGAAGCTGTGCGATGCCAAGGGCATCTCCTTCTCCGAGCTGCAGGTCGCCAACGACGCGCTCACCGTCGTCGTGAACAAGGACAACGACTGGGTCGACTGCCTGACCGTTGCCCAGCTCAGGAAGATGTGGGAGCCGGGCTCGAAGGTCAAGACCTGGAACCAGATCGACCCGAAGTTCCCCAACGAGCCACTTCCGTTGTACGGCGCGGGGTCGGACTCTGGAACTTTCGACTACTTCACCGGAGTGATCAACGGCAAGGAGGGCGACAGCCGGACCGACTACAACCCGAGTGAGGACGACAACGTCACCGTCCAGGGTGTGGCCGGCGCCAAGGGTGCGCTCGGGTACTTCGGCTACTCGTACTTCGAGGAGAACGAGGACAAGCTGAAGGCGCTGAAGATCGACAGCGGCAAGGGTTGCGTCGGCCCCTCGGTCGAGGCCGCGCAGGACGGCAGCTACTCGCCGCTGTCCCGGCCGTTGTTCATCTACCCGTCCGACGCGGGTCTGAAGAAGGCGCAGGTCCTCAAGTTCGTGGAGTTCTACCTGGAGAAGAACCAGGAGATCGTCGAGGCGGCGAAGTTCATTCCGCTGACCGACCCACAGAAGGCGAAGGCCAAGACCGAGCTCGACGCCCTGAAGGCCAAGGCCGGTCAGTGAGCCCCACTTCAGCGACTGCGGCCGGTCTCTCCGGGGGGAGCGGCCGGCCGCCGGCCTGGCGTGGGCCGATGGTCGACCTGCGTCAACAGAATGCGCGCGTCGGCGAGCGGATCATCAAGGCTCTCCTGATCGCGGCGGCCTGGCTGTCGGTCGCGGTGACGATCGGCATTGTGGTATCACTCCTCGCGCCCAGTGTCACGTTCTTCACCCACGTCGGACTCGGCAAGTTCCTGACCGGGACGGAGTGGACAGGTGGCTTCGGCGACAAGTTCAGCTGGACCGACAAGGCGTGGGGCGTCCTGCCTCTGGTTGTCGCCACCCTGATCGTGACGCTGATCGCCCTGGCCGTCGCCATACCGCTGGGACTGGGGGCGGCGATCTATCTGAGCGAGTACGCCTCCGAGCGGGTGCGCAAGGTGCTCAAACCAGTGCTTGAAGTGCTGGCCGGCATCCCAACGGTCGTCTACGGATTCCTCGCGCTGACGATCTTCACGCCGATCCTGGGGCATTTGGTGCGATTCGACACCATCCACAACATGCTCTCGCCGGGCATCGTGATGGGATTCATGATCGTCCCGACGATCGCGTCACTCGGTGAGGACGCGATGTCCGCGGTACCGCTGGCCCTGCGACAGGGGTCGTACGCCCTCGGAGCGAATCGGATGAAGACCACGCTGCGGGTGGTGTTCCCAGCCGCGCTGTCCGGGATCGTCGCGGCGATCGTGCTCGGGTTCTCCCGGGCCGTCGGCGAAACCATGATCGTCACCATCGCCGCCGGCAGCCGGGCTCAACTGACCTTCGATCCCCGTGAGGGCGCACAGACGATGACCGGCTTCATCGCCCAGGTCGCCAGCGGCGACGCGCCTCAGGGCTCGCCGGTCTACTACTCGTTGTTCGCGGTGGGCGCTCTGCTGTTTGCGATCACGTTCCTGATCAACCTGGCCAGCATCCGATTGGTGCGCAAGTACAGGCAGGTCTACTGATGACCACAGCAACCGCGACCCGCACCACGCTGACGCGCGGCCGACGTCGAGACATTGCCTCGGCGGTGTTCGCGGCGGTCCTCTGGCTGTGCCTGGCACTGATCTGTGTGTTCCTGTTCTTCATCCTCGCCGTGATCGTGCAAAAGGGGTTCGCCCGCTTCGACGCGAATCTGATCACGCACCAGCCATCGAAAATCCGCCCGGAGACGGCCGGGGTGCAGTCCGCCTTGCTCGGCACCCTCTGGGTCGGCGCGATGACCGCCCTGATCGCACTGCCACTCGGCATCGCCGCCGCCGTCTACCTGGAGGAGTACGCGAACCCGGCGAGGTGGTGGAACCGGGCGATCGAGCTCAACATCCAGAACTTGGCCGCCGTTCCAGCCGTGATCTACGGGATCCTCACCCTCGGATTCGTCGTCCGTGGCCCGGTGTCGATCGGCGCGGTCGTGATGGCCGGTGGCATCGCGCTGGCCCTGCTGATCCTTCCGGTCATCATCATCACCACCAGGGAAGCGATGCGGGCGGTACCGCGCGAGATCCGTGATGGTTCCCTCGCGCTCGGCGCGACCGAGTGGCAAACGACCTGGCGCCAGGTGCTGCCGGCCGCCGTACCGGGTATCGCAACCGGCTCGATCCTGGCGATGTCGCGAGCTATCGGCGAGGCGGCACCGCTGATCCTCGTCGGTGCCACCACGTTCGTCACCTTCAACCCCGACGGCGTGCTCTCGAAGTACACGACGTTGCCGGTGCAGATCTACAACCTCGTCCCGCAGGACCGCGACGCGTTCCGCGACCTCGCGTACGCCGCCATCCTGCTCCTCATCGCCGTCCTGCTGGCCATGAACGCCGTCGCGATCTGGCTGCGCAACCGCTACCAGCGTCGCTGGTGACCATGACCACCTCGGGAGACCAGCCCATGACGAACGCAGAAACAGACCTTGCCACCGTGCCGCAGACCGCCGGCGCACCTGGCGCTCCGCACGAGATCCACGTCGAACTCACCGACCGCGGCAACCACCGATCGCCCCTGGCAGAACCCGACGGCGTGATCGAGTTGAGCGACCTCGAGGTCTACTACGACAAGTTCCTCGCCGTCTCGGGTGTCGACATGGTCTTCGGCAGCAAGGAGATCACCGCGCTGATCGGCCCCTCGGGCTGCGGCAAGTCGACTGTCCTCCGTTGCCTGAACCGGATGAACGACCTCGTCCCCGGCGCACACGTCATGGGCAACGTCACGTTCCACGGCGTCGACATGTACGACCCGAGCGTCGACGTGATCGAGGTACGGCGCCGGATCGGCATGCTTTTCCAGAAACCGAACCCGTTCCCCAAATCGATCTACGACAACGTCGCCTACGGCCCCCGCGTCACCGGAATGAAACCCAAGAACATGGACGAGGTGGTCGAGCAGTCCCTCCACGGCGCGGCCTTGTGGGACGAGGTGAAGGACAAACTCAAGCAGAGCGCCTACGGGCTGTCGGGCGGGCAGCAGCAGCGGCTCTGCATCGCCCGCACCATCGCCACCAGCCCCGAAGTCATCCTGATGGACGAACCGTGCTCGGCGCTGGACCCGATCGCCACCGCGAAGATCGAGGACCTGATGGTCGAACTGGCCAAGACCTACACGATCATCATCGTCACCCACAACATGCAGCAGGCCGCCCGCGTCTCCCACCGTACGGCGTTCTTCACCGCAGCCGCCGACGAACACGGACAGCGCACCGGCCGGCTGGTCGAGTTCGACAACACCAGCAAGATCTTCGGCAACCCGTCCGACAAACGCACCGAGGCCTACATCACCGGCCGGTTCGGCTGATCGCAATGACCGCCCCGATGATGAACGCCCCGGAACCGGCCCACGTCCACCCGCGCCGACGGTCCGGTCAGCCGGCCCACCGGAAGCTGCAGGTCCGCATCTCGGTGCTGGTCGTCGATCACGGCGCCGACGTCGACGAACTCCTGGCCGCGGCGGCCGGCCAGCCGTTCGACATCCACACCTGCGCCGACGCAGCGGAGGCACTGCTGCACGTCGGCAAGCTCTGCCCGGATGTCGTCATCCTCGGCCCCTGCGCCGGACGCCTTGACCCCATCGAGTTCCTCACCATCGTGCGCACCGACGATCCGCAGCAGCCGATCGTCGTCGGCGCGGACGCAGGCTGCAACGAGTTCACCAGTCGGGCCAGCGACGCCGGTGCCAGCGCCGTGGTCCCACGCCCGTACCGGGTCCGCGAACTCCTGGCCCTGATCAACTCGCTCGCTCCGGTGCCGAACCAGGTCGATCTGCGGCCCATGGCCCTCGACCTCGGTCGCCTCCGCGTCGACGGCGCCGTACCCCAGATGTGGCTCGACGGGCGCCAGGTCGAGCTGCCGCACATGGAGTTCCTGATCCTGCGCTTCTTCGCCGAGCGTCCTGGCGAGCTGGTGACGCGGCAGGAGCTTCTCGACGCGGTCTGGGGCAGGGGCGTCACAGTCCGCAGCAACACGCTCAACGTGCACATGATGCGGCTGCGCAAACGACTCATGGACGACGACCAGGGCTCGCCCTGGATCAAGGTGATCCGCCGCGTCGGCTACCAGTTCAGGGTTCCGCCGAAGCCTGCGTCGGCACCAGCTGTCGACCAGGAGTTTGCCCAATGATGTCCCGCCGGGGAACCGCGCGTTGCCGCGGTTTGTTTGCCTGAGGCAAGTCACCGGTGACGACGGGAGTTGGGACGATGCAGATTCTGGTGGTGGGCGGCTCCGACGCAGGCATCAGCGCGGCGCTGCGGGCGCGGGAGGTCTCACCGGACAGCACGGTCACGATGCTGGTCGCCGACGCGTACCCGAACTTCTCCATCTGCGGGATCCCCTACCACCTCTCCGGTGAGGTCCCGGACTGGCACGACCTGGCCCACCGGACCCTCGACGAGATCGAGGCCACCGGCATCCAGGTCCGGATCGACCACACGGTCACCGCGATCGATCCAGCCCGCGAGGTCGTCACCGCATCGACCGCTGACGGCAGCGCCGAGTTCAGCTACGACCGCCTGGTGATCGGGACCGGCGCCGAACCGCTCCGCCCACCGATCGGCGGCCTCGAAACCCTCGGACCCGCAGACGGCGTCCATCTACTGCACACCATGGACGAAGCCCGCGAACTCGATGCCGATCTTGAACGACGTAATGCGCGACACGTGGTCATCATCGGCGCCGGCTACATCGGCATCGAGATGGCCGAGGCACTCACCACCCGCGGCATCGGCGTCACCGTGCTCGAACGCCTCGACAGCGTCCTGCCCCGGACTCTCGACCGCGAGCTCGCCGACGAGATCGCCACCGAGCTCCGGAGTCACGGCGTCGAGGTGACCAGTGGGACCGCAGTCACTGAGATCATCCGCGACGGCAGCCAACTCGCCGTCGTCGCCGCCGACGGTAAGCGCGCGGCCGACGCCGTACTGGTCGTCAGCGGTGTCACACCATCGAGTGCGCTAGCCGTATCGGCCGGCGTACAGGTCAACGACCGCGGCACGATCATCGTCGACCGCCAGATGCGCACCAACCTCCCCGACATCTGGGCGGCCGGTGACTGTGTTCACACGCACCACGCACTGCTACCGGAACCGACGTATGTTCCGCTTGGGACGACCGCGCACAAACAAGGCCGGGTCGCGGGAGAGAACGCGGTCGGCGGAGACAAGGAGTTCGCAGGGATCGTCGGCACCCAGGTTGTCCGTGTCTTCAACCGGGTTGTCGCCGCGACCGGACTCCGCGACGAGGAGGCGGCCGGCGCCGGATACAAACCGCTGACCGTGCAGACCACCGCCGACGACCACAAGCGCTACTACCCTGGCGCCACGCCGATCCAGATCCGCCTCACCGGAGACCGCAACTCCGGCCGGCTACTCGGCGCCCAACTCGTCGGCACCCACGGCGCCGAAATCGCCAAGCGCGTCGACACGTACGCCGTCGCGCTGCAGACCGGCCTCACCGTCGAACAACTCCTCGACCTGGACCTCGCCTACACCCCACCCCTTGGCAGCCCATGGGACGCCATCCAGCTCGCCGCGCAGCACTGGCTCGCAGCGCGATAACCGGCACTACCGGAGGCCGACATGCGGAACATCTACCACGAACAGCTCGACGACATCCTGCCCCTACTCGAGCGGATGACCCGGACGGTCTCGAGCACCGTCCGGCGCTCGACCGCCGCGCTACTGACCTCCGACCTCGGGACCGCCGAAGAGGTGATCGCCGCCGACTCCCAACTCGATGCCATCGGCGAAACCCTCGAAGAGCAGATCTTCACACTGATCGCCCGCCAGGCACCCGTGGCCGATGAGCTCCGGATGCTCGTCGCCGCACTCCGGATGGTCGCCGACCTCGAGCGCATGGGAGACCTCGCCGCCCACATCGCCAAGATCGCCCGGCTCCGGTACCCGGGAGCGGCGATCCCCGCCGACCTTCACGGCCTGATCGAGGAGATGGGACAGGTCGCGCAACGAATGGTCGACCAGGCCGGCGACGTCATCAACAGCCGGGATGTCTCCGCCGCACAGCGGATCGCCACGACCGACGACGAGATGGACAAGCTGCGAAGCAGCCAGTTCCGATTGATGATGGACGACTCGTGGCCACACGGCGTCGAGGTCGCCGTCGATCTCGCTCTGCTCGGCCGCTATTACGAACGCATCGCGGACCACGCCGTATCGATGGCGCAGCGCGTCATCTTCCTGGTCACGGGTGAGATGCCGGCCGCGCAATAGGAAGCCGCGCGACAACCAGCAGAAGAGCACCGGCAAGAACACACGCTGACGCCACCAGCACAACGAGAAGTCCGTAGCCTGCGACTGCCGCGACCACTGCGCCGCCGAGCGGCGCCGACGCTCTCGCGACGAGCACGGGCGCGGCCAGCGTTCCGGCAATGGTGCCGTAGCCGGTGGCGCCGTACCGATCCAGCAAGATCGCGGGCGTCGCGATCGAGGCGATCCCGAAGCCGAGACCGAACAGGACCAGGCAGACGATCGCCCCGGCCACCTGCCGGCCGACGACCGGCAGTAACGACAGCGCCATCCCCTGAACGATGAAGATCGACCCAGCGATGGTGGTCATCGGCAACCATCGGGTCGACAGCGTGGCAACGACGCGTCCGGTGACCGAAAGGAGTCCGAGCAATCCGGCGAGGGTCGCGGCCAGGGTGGCCGGATGACCCAGGCTGATCAGATACAGCACGAGGTGCACGGCGATCACCGCGAGCGCGGCACCATGCAGGACAAACGTTGCCGCAAGCAACCAGAACGCGGGATCACGGAGTGCTCGGCCGGGTGATGGGCGTCGGTGCCGCTGACCGCGATCACCGGCCGACGTCGTCTGCCGCAGCGCCACGCCGTGCAGCGGGACTGTGACGACGGCGAGCAGAACTCCGAGTACGACCAACGCGGAACGCCACTCCAGCCTGGCCACCAGCTGCCCGGTGAGCGGGATGAAGATCGAACTGGCGAACCCGGCCACCAAGGTGATGCCGAGCAGTGCCTTAGCCCGCCGTGCCGGATCGGTGGCGGCGACAACCACCGCGAACGCAGGCTCGTAGAGCACCATCGCAGAAGCCACACCGATCAACACGAAGACCGCGTACAGCTCGGCGACAGAGTCAATCTGCGACCATCCCAGCACCGCTGTCGCACCCAGGGCCGACCCGATGGTCATCAGCGCATGACCGCCACGCGCGTCCAGCCAGCGCCCGACCGGTATCGACAGCAGCCCCGACACCAGCACCGCGGTCGTCAGTGCACCAGCAGCCGTGGCGTTCGAGATGCCCAGGTCCCGGCTCATCGGGCCGAGGATCACGCTGAACGCGTAGTACAGAACGCCGTACCCGACCGTCTGGGTCACGGCCAGCGCTCTCACCAGCCGCTGTGGTCCAGGTCTGGCGCCGGCCGACGCCTCGGCGGCCAGACCTGGACTGAGCGACATCAGTTGCAGCAGCCCGACTGCGTGCTCGACTCACTTTCGACCACAGTCAGCAGGCCGCCGCTGATTCCAGTGGCCAGCCCACGGCCCGCGAGAGCGCCGATCGTGATGGCCTGCGGAGCGGGACCGCAGCAGCCGCCCGCGGACTCATCCGACGAGTCGCCGTATGCGAGGTTCGACGAGCAGACACCGGTCTCGGGCAGGTTGAGCTGGACGTCACGGGCAGCTTCCCAGTCCCCGGCGAGGGCTGCGACCACCGAGCGGGCCTGCTCGTAGCCGGTGGCCAGGAGGAACGTCGGCGCCCGGCCGTACGACTTCGCGCCGACCGCGTAGTACCCCGGCTCAGGGTGCTGCAGTTCGTCGACACCGTGCGGCGGGACTGTGCCACAGGAGTGCTGGTTCGGGTCGATCAGCGGAGCCAGCGCCCGCGTCGAACCCAGAATCGGGTCGAGGTCAAGACGCAGCTCGCCGACCATGTCGTGGTCCGGGCGGAAGCCGGTCGAGTTGACGATCGTGTCCGCCACCACCCGGCGCTCCCCCGCAGCCAGCTCGACCCGGCCATCCGCAGTACGCGACATCGACTCGATCCGGAAGTTACTCATCAATTCGACCCGGCCGGACTGCACCAACGCCTTCAGCCGAGCGCCGAGCGCTCCACGCGCCGGCAGCTCGTCAGCCTCACCACCACCGTAGGTCCGAGCCTGGTCTGCGCCACGAACCACCCAGAGCACCTCGGTGCTGGGCTCCCTAGCGACCAGATCGCCGAGCTCGAGCAAGGTCGTCGCAGCCGAGTGACCAGCACCAACGACCGCCGTACGGCGACCCGCAAAGCGCTCGAGGTCACGCACGAGGACATCCGGCAGCGCGGGCGAGATGGCGTCCGCGACCTCGGCCTCGCCCCGGGCGGAGATCCCCGAGCCGCCGAGGACGTTCGGCCGACGCCAGGTCCCGGCCGCGTCGATCACGGCCGCGGCAAGCAACTCCTCGCCGTCGGTTAGGCGCACCAAGAAAGGCGCCTCATCGCGGCCCGCGGTGCGGATGCGGTCGAATCCGACCCGCGTCACGGCAGACACCTCGGCGCCGTACTGGATCCGGTCCGCGAGCTGCGGGGTCTTCGCCAGCGGAGTCAGGTATGCCTCGATCAGGTCACCACCGGTCGGCAGCTCACCCAGGTCAGGCTCGATCCAGTCGGTCTCTTCCAGCAGACGCCGGGCGGCGCCGTCGATGTCGTAACGCCACGGGCTGAACAGCTTGACGTGCCGCCACTCCTCGATCGCTGCGGCTACGCTCGGACCCGCCTCAAGGACGACGAACTCCAGCCCACGGTCCGCCAGGTGAGCCGCGGCCGCCAGACCGACCGGCCCGGCCCCGATCACGACAACCGGCAGATCCTTCGATGGAACGCTCATTGCTTGTCTCCAAAACTCTGCGAGTAGCTCGCCGGCGCCCGGAAGCCGCGCCGACCGGCTGAGTTGATGCTCATCTAATCAACGACGTCCACCTTGCCTCTTGATTAGACATAAGTCAATATAGACGCATGTCAAAACAGGATGTCGTCATCCAGCCCATCGGCGGTTGCTGCACGCCGATCATGGACGCCGCCCTCGACAGCGCCGGGGCGGCCGAGGGTGCGGCCGTCTTCAAGGCACTCTCCGACCCGATCCGGCTACGTCTGCTGTCGATCATCGCGTCGGCCGGCGAGGAGGTCTGCGTCTGCGACATCACGCCGCAGTTCGACGTCTCCGGCCCGACGATCTCGCACCACCTGAAGGTGCTCCGCGAGGCCGGCCTGGTCGACTGCGAGCGCCGCGGCACCTGGGTCTACTACTGGCCCCTACCCGATCGCCTGACCTGGCTGTCGACTCTGCTGGCCGTGCCCACCGCCACAGCTCGCTGAATGGCTGCGCCGGCAGCCACGCGTCACCGGTTATTCATCGACGTCCGTCAATCTAGGGCCTGATGCAACGACCTCTACGTCAGGAGCTCACCATGCCCGCGTCCGCGGAAGACCTGGCTCTTCTCGACGTCGACACCGTGCTGACCCGCGCGGCCGAACGACTGTCCGACCGCTTCCCCGGAGTCTTCGGGCTGGAGACCATCGACCGCTACGTCCACGAGTCGTACGTTGCCCTGTTCCGCACTGCGAAGGTCCGTCGTCACCTGCCGGCTCTGGCCGAACACTTCGCGACCGATCGGCTCACGGCCCTCGCTCATGCCAAGGGTGCGATCACCAGCCCGATGCCGCAGGTGCTGTTCCTCTGCGTGGCCAATGCCGGCCGCTCGCAGATGGCCGAGGCACTCCTGACCCACTACGCCGACGGCAAGGTGGTCGTCCGGTCCGCCGGCTCCCGGCCCGCGGGGGACATCGAGAACCCGGCCGGCCGGCCGGAAGACGTCGTACGCCGGATCCGCGACGAAATCGACGGCAAGGTCCGTGCGCTGCTCGCAGAACTGGTGCCGGTCAGCTGAGCGACACACGTGTGGTTGTGATCGGTGGTGGCCAGGCGGGTCTGGCCACCGGGTTCTACCTGCGTCGCGCCGGTCTGGTCCCTGGACAGGATTTCGTGATTCTCGACGCGGCTGAGCAACCGGGCGGTGCCTGGGCGCGAATGTGGCCGACGCTGCGGACCTTCTCTCCCACCCAGTACTCCTCGCTGCCCGGCTGGATGATGCCTCCGTGGACCGGCGACAGCGGCTATCCGCTTGCTCATCATGTCGTCGACTACCTGACGCGGTACGAGCAGCGCTACGAGCTCGACGTACGACGCTCTGTCTCGGTCGGCTCCGTCAGTCGGGGCGATCACGGGCACCTCGTCGTCCACACCGACGACGGCGACTGGCCGGCCGAGCACGTCATCTCCGCGACCGGGACATGGTCGCGGCCATTCGTCCCGAGGTACCCAGGCTCGTTCGCCGGTCGGCAGGTGCACACTGCCGGCTACCGGCGGGCGTCCGACTTCGCCGGTCAGCGCGTGCTGGTCGTCGGTGGTGGCAACTCGGCCGCGCAGATCCTGGCCGAGGTGTCGCTCGTCGCCGAGATCACCTGGGTGACACTGCGCGCGCCGCGCTTCCTTCCTGACGACGTCGACGGACGAGCCTTGTTCGAGATCGCGACCAAGCGGCACCGAGCCCGGCAGCTCGGTGAGCCCGCCGTCGGCGGTGTTTCAGGCCTCGGTGACATCGTGATGGTGGAGAGTGTTCGGCAAGCCCGCGACCGCGACGTACTGCACGCTCGCCGACCGTTCGTCCGTCTGGTCGACCATGGCGTTCGCTGGCACGACGGCTCGGAAACCTCGTTCGACACGATCATCTGGTGCACCGGCTTCCGGCCGGCACTCGGTCACCTGGCAGCTCTTGGCCTGCGCGGACCGGACGGTCTGATCCCGACCGACGGCACTCAGGCGATCAAGGAACCACGCCTGCACCTGATCGGATACGGCGACTGGACCGGGCCTGCCTCGGCCACACTCGTCGGCGCCGGTCGCACCGCCCGTGACCTGGTCGCCAACCTCTGATCACGCCACCGCGAGCAACTCGGCGACAAGCTCCCTGACCTGCTGATGGATCTCCTCGCGGATCCGCCGCACCTCCGGAAGCGGCCGACCTTCCGGGTCCTCGACCGGCCAGTCGAGGTAGCGCTTGCCGGGGTAGACCGGGCAAGCATCGCCGCAGCCCATCGTGACCACGACGTCAGCGGCCCGGACGATCTCGTCGGACAACGGCTTGGGATAGGCACCACCGAGATAAACGCCGATCTCGTCCATCGCGGTGACCACGTTCGCGTCGACGAGTGCCACCGGCAACGAGCCGGCCGACCTCACCAGTACGCGATCGCCGGCCAGCTGGCTCAGCAAGCCCGCAGCCATCTGCGACCGGCCGGCGTTGCGGACGCAGACGAAGAGCACCTCGGACACGGTGGGGTGTGTCTTACCTTCGGCCTTCGCCAGAGCGGTCAGCCGTTCGGCCGCAAAGTTGGCGGTCAGCGACGGCAGAAATCTCCGCACCCGGGATCGGGCGGCCAGCATGTCGTAGCTCTCCCCGACATAGCGCCGTACGGTCTCGGGCGAGAAGACGCCGGTGAAGCGGGTCGCCAGCTGCCCCGCGATGTTCTCGAGTTGCCGATCGACTACCGCCGCGCTCAGATCGAACGCCGGCTCGCGTGCCGGACCTTGCTCGGGCACCTCCACCCCGAGCAAGGTCGCCAACTGGGCAACTGCCTGATGGGTCGGCCGGTAGTAGCTGAACGACTGCCGACGCTCACGGGTCAGCAGATCCGCCTCGCAGAGCAGCCGCAGGTGATGGCTGATCGTCGTGTGCGATTGATCGAACTCGGCCGCGAGCTGCCCCACGCTCGCCTCCCCGGCCGGATGCGTCAGTACGAGACTCATCAGGCGCAGGCGGGTCGGATCCGCGACGACGCTCAGCTGGGCCGCGCGCCGCTCGGCGTCCTCCCGTGACAGCGGCACGACCACCGTCCGCTGTCCCCCCGGATTCGACATAGGTCTATGTTTACAGCCGTCTATATAGTGGTCAATGCGTCAGGCTTCAGGTGGTCTGCAGTTCGCCGACGAGCTTTTCGACCCGGCCGCGGATGTCGTCGCGAACCTGGCGCACGACCTCGATCGGTTGCCCGGCCGGGTCGGTCAGTTCCCAATCCTCGTAGCGCTTGCCGGGGAAGATCGGGCAGGCGTCACCGCAGCCCATCGTCACGATGACATCGCTCTCCTGAACGGCCTCGGTCTCCAGCCGCTGCGGCACCGCGCCGGTGATGTCGATGCCGACTTCCTGCATCGCTTCGATCGCGACCGGGTTGATCTGGTCGCGGGGTTCCGATCCGGCCGACCGGACCTCGATCGTGTCGCCCGCCAGATGCCTCAACCAGCCCGCGGCCATCTGCGACCGGCCGGCGTTGTGGACACAGACGAACAGAACACTCGGCTTGCTCACTTGGATGCTCCAGTACTCGCAGTGGTGTCGATGTGGGGAGTTACGACTTCGTCCGCGGCTCGTCCGGCTCTCGGGTACAGCAGGGCCAGCAGACCCACTCCGACAGTAGCGCCGACGATCTGCGCAATCACGAAGCCCGGCAAGGACGCCGGGGCGATCCCGGCGAAGGTGTCGCTGAAAGCTCGCCCGATCGTGACCGCCGGATTGGCGAACGACGTCGAGGATGTGAACCAGTACGCCGACCCGATGTACGCACCGACCGCGGCCGGCGCGAGGAACGCCCGGCCGGATGAGGCCAGCGCGAAGATCAGCACGATCAACCCGGCCGTCGCGACCACCTCGCCGAGCCACAGATGCCCGGCGCTGCGTTCGGTCGTGGACCAGGACACCGCGGCCTCGCCGTACATCAGATTCGCCAATATGGCGCCGAGCACCGCGCCGACGATCTGCGCCGGAACATAGGCACCGAGATCACGCGAGGTCAGACCGCCGCCGGTAGCTCGGCCGAGCCACCAGTCGACGGCCGACACCACCGGGTTGAAGTGCGCACCTGACACGGGACCGATCATCAGGATGAGTACGGCGAGCCCGAGCGCGGTCGCGAACGCATTCTCCAGCAACTGGAGTCCGACGTCGTTGGCCGAGAGTTTCGCGGCGGCGATCCCCGAGCCGACGACGACGGTGACCAGCAGACCGGTTCCGATGCCTTCGGCAACTGCCCGTCGCCAGAGTGGAGCGGTGTTCACCGGCCGCTCGCAGCAGGTACGCCGACTTCGTCGAGCAACTCGCGGACCCGGCGCTCGATCTCGTCCCGGATCGGGCGGATGTCCGCGACGTCGAGACCGTTGGGGTCATCCAGGACCCAGTCTTCGTACCGCTTGCCGGGGAAGATCGGGCACGCGTCACCGCAGCCCATGCTGATGACGACGTCCGCCGCCCGGACCACCTCGTCCGTCCACGGCTTCGGGTACTCGGTCGAAATGTCGATGCCGCGCTCAGCCATCGACGCGACCGCGGCCTGATTCACCTCGACACCCGGCTCCGATCCGCCCGACCACCCGATCGCCCTGTCACCGGCGAGGTGCTCGAAGAAGCCCAGCGCTATCTGGCTGCGACCCGCGTTGTGCACACACAAGAAGAGCACGACCGGACGACCGTCGTTGTGGTGTCCTTCCACCCGTGCCAGCGCCGTCAAGCGCTGCCGAGCGAAGCGTTCAGCCAGCAGTGGCAGGAAGTTCGGGATCGTGCTGCCGGTCGCGAACTGGTCGTAGCTCGAGTGCAGGAAGCGCTCGATCGTCTCCGGTCCGTAGATCCCGGCGAACTGCTCCCCCAGCCGGGACGCCGCCGTACGCAGCGCAAGCTGCTGATCGATGGACAAATCCTCGCGGTGATACCCAGCGACTTCGGTCATGCTCTCGTCCCCTTCGCCTTGCTCTGTGAAACCAGTGGCGCCAACCGCTCGATCCGGCCGGCAATCTCGTCGTACGCCGCGTCGAAGGCCGCATCCGTGTCCACCGGTGCCGGATCCGGCACCGACCAATGCACCCGCGGCCGCGCCTCGGCCGGTAGATGCTCGTACGCGATGTCGCACACCGCGATCACCAGGTCATCCGGCTTCACCACGTCGGCGATCTGAGAGGTGCGCCATCGATCCGGGTCCAGCCCGCGCCGCCGTGCCACCTTGATTGCCCGGGGATGCACCCGCTCCGCCGGCTGAGTCCCAGCCGACACTGCCGGCACATGACTCCGTCGCGACCAGATCGCCGCCGCCAACTGTGACCGCGCCGAGTTCTGCGTGCAGACGAACACCACCCGCGGCACATCGGTCAACGAAGGACTCGCCACCATCGCCATTGTCTCCGGCACCAGCCGCACGTAGGTCCGGCGATGATCGCCTTCGGACCTCCCTCTTACCACCAGCCCCGCGTCCTGCAGAACCTTCAGGTGATGCGCCACCAGGTTGGTCGGCATCTCCAGCACCGCCCCCAACTCCCCCGGCGCCGCGTCTCCCACCCCCAGCGCATCCACAATCGCCAGCCGCGCCGGATCCCCGAGCGCCGCATGCACCCGCGCCCGCTCCACCAAAGAAGTCCGCTCAACATTCATTGCCTCAATCCTCACTGAGCGACTTCACCGTGTCAACACGACGACCACTCGCCGAACTCATGGATGCCACAGTCCGTAAGCCCACGACAGACACCGCGGCCGAGGAACCAGCCGCGCCCCTCTTCTAAATCGGTGCGTACAACTACTTGTACCGGTGCCACAGTTCGTTGGCGCCCGATCTGAGGGTGGCCAGCCGATGGGCGTGGACCTTGGCGATGTCGGGGCGGTTGCGGAGGTCTGTAATGACGCTGGTGACGAGCACTAGTTCTCTGATGCGGCGGAGCGTCGGCCAGGACGGGTCGGTCGTCACGTCTAGGCCGTAGGTGGTGGCTAGGGCTTCGTGGTCTTGGGTAGCGCCGAAGCGGAGGGCGCTGACAGCGGCTACTACCAGGTCGTAGGCGAGAGGGCCGATGCTGGTGCCGTCGAAGTCGCAAAGGACAAAGCGACCGGTCGGCTCCTTCAGGAGGTTGCCCATGTAGGCGTCCCCGTGGAGTAGGCCCATCCGGAGGTCGGGAGTGAGGTCTCGGTAGTCGGCCTCGGTGTTGGCCCATTGTTCGGTGAGCCAGGCGTGGTCGTCAGCAGTTAGACCGTCGGCCATGGCGAGGCGGCTGCGCGCGCTGCTGAAGGGATCCCAGGGCTTGAGGTTGGGCATCGGTTCGAGTTTGTGCCAGCCGAGTAATGGTGCTGCCAGCGCCGCGCCGGTCCACGCGGGGTTGCCGCCTTCGAGCAGCTGCCAGATGGTGGCCGAGTAGTTCTCGAACAGGACGGGCTGGGTCAGATCTGGAGCGAGCCTGACGGCCGGCGCATCATGCTGCTCGAGCCAGGTGGCGATTCGTGCGACGTGGTCGGCGCGTTGGCTGGCGAGGCGCCTGCTCCGAATCTGACGACGACGCCTTGGCTGGGAAGTCGGTACACGGCGTTGTTCGTGTACTTGATGAGTTCGGCTTCGTCCGGGAGAAGGCCTGCTTCTTGGCAGATTCCCTTGAGGGCGTGCTTGAGCCACTGGTCGAGCTCTGGGGACAGGTTCGTCATGCGGTGAGGGCCTTCGGCGCGGTTATGCGGACGGATTCGAGCTGGTGGAGCAAGTCCACGGCGTCGGGACTACCGGAATGGTATGAAGCTGCGGCGCCGATCTCCGCGAGGCGGCTGAGGCCACGGCCACTGCGGAGGACTTGGGCTTCGTTGATCACATCGCGAGCTACGTCGACGCCGGCGTCCAGTTCGTTCGTACGCAGCAGGTTCGTCGACAAGATGATCCGGTCGAAGGTTCGGCTTCGGCGCGATCTGTCGGGGCCGGACTCGGTGATGGCCTGTTGCGCGAATTCGACGGCGCGCACGGCGTACTGGCGGGCTTGCGCCTCGTCCTTTGCGTAGCCCGACAGCGAGTTGTACACCAGCGCCTGATGCCCGGTGTAGTCGCCGGGCGTGAAGTACAGCGTCGTCCACGGTGACACCCGGCTCTTGTCGGCACGGCCCATCTCATGATCCGCACGAGCGAGTGCGTCGAGAACGTGATCGTGCTTGCCGAGCATCGCGTAGGCGAGCGCTTCGTTGGCGTGCAGTCGTGCGACCTCGGCTGGATCCCCGCGTCCTGCGCCGCGAGCTGGCCAAGCTGGAGCATCTTCAGTGCCTCGACTGGTTGGGCTTCTTGCATGCTGACCCGACCGAGCCGGTACAGGATCGAAGCTGCGAGCGAGGGTTCGTCGGCATCTTTGGCAAGGACGAGAGCGTTCATCAGGAAGCGCCGAGCCGCGGCTTGATCGCCGATGTCGTGGAACGACCAACCGAGCATGCTGCTGAAATCCGCCAGCGACACCTTGAGGTCCCGGTGGGTGCGTTGGTCCGCGGTCGAGTGGATCATCCGCCGTGCGTAGCCATAGAAACCGCGCGCCGCGTCAACCGCTGCTCCCCCGCCGTAACGCTGATCGAGCTTCCGGAACTCCAGGGTCATCGACCCTACTTGTTCGACGTCAGATTCGGTGATCACAGGCGGTACTGCGGCCACACTGTTCGGCAACTCGGGTAGCCATTTCCGTGCCTGGTCATTGACTGAACCGAACGCGACGCTCTCAACCGCGCCGGCGAAGTTCCTGCGATCGTCGCTGGTCAGTTCACTCGACTTGTCGCTGTCCCCTTGGCCGGATGAGCTGTATGCGAGCCCCATTCGGCCGCGCGGAATGTCGAATGCGTCGGCGATACGTTCAAGAACGTCGTACGCCTTGACCTGGCGGCCGTTGAGAATCTCCGAGACCTCGCCCTGGGATTGAAAGGTGCGGGCTCCGATTTGTGTCTGACTCCAAACCGCGGGCGGCAGCCCGCAGGTCGCCGGCGCAGCCGGCACGGCTGCACCGGCGACAAGCCGGGGGGGTGGGTGGGGAGCACGCGTAGCAGGCGCGGGAGGAGCGGAGCGACGGAGCGCGTGCGTTGCGCGCGTGGGCTGTACTACCTGATCCGCATCCCAGAGATGGCTCGGGCGATGACGAGCCGCTGGATTTCGGACGTGCCTTCGAAGATGGTGTAGATCTTGGCGTCTCGGTGCATGCGTTCGACCGGGTACTCGCGGGTGTAGCCGTTACCGCCGAGGATTTGGATGGCGTCCTCGGTGACGCGGACGGCTACCTCGCCGGCTTTGAGTTTGGCCATGGAGCCTTCGCCGTGGCGGTAGTCGGGGGTTTCGCCGCGCATCAGGGCGGCGGACATGTTGGCGGCTCGCCAGACCAGGAGACGGGCGGCGTCGATTTCCATGGCCATGTCGGCGAGTTTGAAGGCGATGCCCTGGTTGTCGATGATCGGGCGGCCGAACTGTTCGCGGGTCTTGGCGTAGTCGAGGGCGACCTCGTAGGCGGCGCGGGCGATGCCGATGGCCTGGGCGCCGACGATGTGGCGGGTGATCTCGAAGGTGGCCATCGAGGCGTTGCGGCCCTGGCGACCGTCAGCCGAGCGGGCGCGAGCGAGGCGCTCGTCGAGCTTCTCCTTTCCGCCCAGGACATTGGAAGCCGGGATGCGGACGTTGTCGAAGAAGACGTCGGCGGTGTGGGACGCGCGCAGGCCGTGCTTGCGCAGTTTGGTGCCCTGCTCCAGCCCGCGCACTTCAGACTTGGGTACGACGAACGCCGCCTGCCCCTTGGTCCCGAGAGCCGGATCGACCGTCGCGACCACCACGTGGATGTCGGCGATCCCGCCGTTCGTCGCCCACGCCTTCTGCCCGTTGATGACCCACTCGTCAGACCGCGGGTCGTACGTCGCGCGCGTACGGATCGCGGACACATCAGACCCCGCCCCCGGCTCCGACGAGCAGAATGCGGCAACCTTCACGTCGTCCGGCGTCCCGTAGCACCGTCCCATCCACTGGCTCCACTGTTCAGGCGTGCCGTTGGAGAAGATCGCGGACGACGCTAGACCGGTTCCCTTCAGGGACATCGCGATGCCGGCGTCACCCCAGAACAACTCCTCGTGGACCAGCGGCATCAGCAGGCCGGAGGGGTCGACGAAGAGGTTCACGTTCGCGTCGAGCCCGTACAGACCGATCTTCGCGGCCTCCTGGATCACCGGCCACGGAGTCTCCTCGCGCTCGTCCCACTCGGCCGCGGCGGGACGGATCACCTCGGCGGCGAAGGTGTGGGCCCAGTCGCGGATCTCCTTCTGCTCGTCGTTCAGCGCGAGCGAGAAGGTGTTCCAGCCTGCCTTCGACCGCTCGGCGCCGAGCTCACCGGCGAGGGTCATCACGTCGGCCGAGACTGCGGCCTTGGGATCGGACATATCTTTCAGCCTCCGAGGCGAAGAAGACACGACAGCGCAATGTTACCGACGAGTGTAACCGTCGTTTGCACCAAGGGGTACCGCTATGGCTAAGATCGATCCATGAGCTCCGCGCTGCTCGCGATCGGACGCCGCCGGACCACGGCGGAGCGTCGTCGCGACCGGGAGCGGGACATCATCCGCGCAACCCGTGAACTGTTCGACGAGCGGGGCACGATCGACGCACAGATCGACGATATCGCCAAGCGCGTGGGGATCAACAAGGCCCTGATCTACCGGCACTTCGCCGGCAAGGAGGAGCTGTTCGCGCTCACCCTGGTCGACTATCTGGGCGAGCTCGATGAAAGGCTCGACGAAGTCGACAACCCGCGCCGGGCGCCGCTGAACCGTCTCAAGGCCCTGTCCGAGGTCTTCGTCGACTTCTGCCTGGAGTATCCGGCCTTCGCCGACTGCGCGATGAGCCTGCTCCGACGGACCGGCGACGAACTGTTCGGCGAGATCACCGAGCCGGTCATGACCAAACTCGGTACGGCGATGGCCGCGGCGCTGGCGCGGATCGCCGGCATCCTCGAAGCAGGTCAGCGCTCCGGGGTGTTCGACGGGGTCGACACGGCGTACCTGGCCAATCACCTCTACATGCAGACCCTCGGGTCGTTGCACATGGCAAGGGTCGGGTTGATCGTGTCGAGCGGGCAGCCGGGGCATCCGGTGGTGCATCATGCCGATGTCGCCACCGTCCGGGCGACCGCGATCACCGCCACCCTCGCGACCGCAGTAGGTCGAAAAGCCCTTCCCAGAAGCACCACCCGCTCCAGCAGAGCAGGAGAGAAACCGTGACCGAACCGCGCAAGGTGGCCGTTGTCGCCGGGAACAGGATTCCGTTCGCCCGGCAGGACAAGACCTACCGGCACGCCTCCAACTCCGACATGCTCACCGCCGCGCTCAACGGCCTGGTCGACCGGACCGGCCTGGGCGGTCAGGAGCTCGGCGAAGTGGTCGCCGGTGCCGTCCTCAAGCACGCCCGCGACTGGAACATGGTCCGCGAGGTGGTTCTCGGCTCCAAGCTCGCCCCGACAACCCCGGCGTACGACATCCAGCAGGCCTGCGGCACCGGGCTCGAGGCCGCGATCCTGGTCGCCAACAAGATCGCCCTCGGCCAGATCGACGCCGGTATCGCGGGTGGCGTGGACACCGCGTCCGACGCGCCGATCGCGGTCAACGACAAGCTCCGCAACATCCTGCTCGACCTCAACCGGGCCAAGACCTTCCAGGATCGACTCAAGGTGCTCGCGCGCGTCCGCCCGAAGGACGTCGTACCCGAGATCCCCCGCAACGCCGAGCCGCGGACCAGGAAGTCCATGGGCGACCACGCGGCCCTGACCGCGCTCGAGTGGGGCATCACCCGGGAGGCGCAGGACGAGCTGGCGTACCGCTCCCACGTCAACCTCGCCAAGTCGTACGATCGCGGCTTCCAGACCGATCTGATCACGCCGTACCTGGGCCTCGAGAAGGACCAGAACCTCCGCGCCGACACGAGTCTGGAGAAGCTGGCCAAGCTCAAGACGGTGTACGGCAAGGGCGAGACCGCGACGATGACGGCCGGCAACTCGACCCCGCTGACTGACGGTGCGTCGACCGTGCTGCTGGCGACCGAGGAATGGGCACAAAAGCACAGCCTCAGGCCGCTCGCCTACCTGACCCACTCGCAGACCGCGGCGGTCGACTACGTGAAGGGCGCCGAGGGGCTGCTGATGGCCCCCGCGTACGCCGTACCGCGCATGCTGGCCAGAGCCGGGCTGACCCTCCAGGACTTCGACTACTACGAGATCCACGAGGCGTTCGCGTCCCAGGTGCTGTCCACCCTGAAGGCGTGGGAGGACCCGATCTTCTGCAAGGAACGGCTCGGCCTGGACGCGCCCCTCGGCGAGATCGACCGGGACAAGCTGAACGTGAACGGCAGCTCGCTGGCGGCGGGTCACCCGTTCGCCGCGACCGGTGGACGGATCGTCGCCGCACTGGCCAAGCAACTGGACGAGAACGGCGGTGGGCGGGGCCTGATCTCGATCTGCGCCGCGGGCGGCCAAGGTGTCGTCGCCATCCTCGAGAAGTAGGAGCAGAGAATGACGGATCGCTACCAGACCTTCACCCGGACGCCGCTCGGCCAGACCCTGGTGAAGAACCTGGGTCTGCCCGACCCGACGCCACTGCAACGCTGGACCGAGGGTTCGCCGGTGATCGACGGGCCGGTGGTGTTCGGCGCGATCTCCGAGACCGACGCCGGGAAGGCGATCCAGGCGCTGCTGCGGGACATCGGAGCCTCGTTCAGTACGGCGACCGAGGGCATCGCGTCGAGCGAGATCCGGCCGAAGGCGCTGGTCTTCGACGCGACCGGAGCCACCTCGACGGCCGACCTGACCAGCCTGCAGCGCTTCTTCTCCCCCGTCGTCCGCCAGCTCGCGGCGGCGGGCCGCGTGATCGTTGTCGGCCGTACGCCGGAGCTCGCGCAGTCCACCGGGCAGCAGATCGCGCAGCGCGCCCTCGAGGGCTTCACGCGAAGCCTCGGCAAGGAGGTGAAGCGCGGCGCCACGGTCAATCTCCTGTACGTCGCTCCCGACGCGCACGAGCAGCTGGATTCGACCCTCCGCTTCTTCCTCTCCCCCAAGTCGGCGTACGTCGACGGACAGGTCGCCCGGATCGGGACCGGCCCCCTGGTCAGCAACGACCCGGCTCGGCCGCTCGCAGGCCGGGTGGCCCTGGTGACCGGCGCGGCTCGTGGGATCGGCGCGGCGATCGCGGGCACGCTGGCCCGGGACGGCGCGACCATCATCGGCGTCGACGTACCGCAGAACGCGGACGCGCTGCGCAAGGTGATCTCGAAGATCGGGGGCAGCGAGCTCCTCCTCGACGTCACCGCCGTCGACGCCGCACAGCGGATCGCGGCGCATGCGCAGGAGCAGCACGGCGGCCTCGACATCGTCGTCCACAACGCCGGCATCACCCGGGACAAGCGGCTGGTGAACATGCGCACGGACGCGTGGGACGCCGTCCTCGACGTCAACCTGCGCGCCCCCGAGCGGATCACGAAGCATCTGCTGGAGTCCGGTGCGCTCCGGGACGGCGGCTCGATCGTCGGCGTCGCCAGCATCGCCGGGATCGCGGGCAACAACGGACAGACGAACTACGCCACCTCGAAGGCCGGCGTGATCGGCCTGGTCCAGGCGCTCGCGCCGACGCTGACCGATCGGAACATCCGGATCAACGCGGTCGCGCCCGGTTTCATCGAGACCGAGATGACCGCGAAGGTCCCGTTCGCGATCCGCGAGGTCGGCCGCCGGATCAACTCGCTGCAACAGGGCGGGCGGCCGATCGACGTGGCCGAGACGATCGCCTGGTTCGCCGATCCAGCGTCGGCGGGCGTGACCGGCAACGTGGTCCGGGTGTGCGGCCAGAGCATGCTGGGCGCCTGACATGCCGACCCGACGGTACGACGACACCCCCGGATTCGGCTCGCTCTACGCGCGGACGGTCAAAGCCACGCTGCGTCGGGCCGACTACGAGCCGGACGCCGACGGCCTCACGCTGGAGCTCCCCCGCTCCGCGATCGACCAGGACCACCTGTCGGCGTACCGGGATGTGACCGGGTTCCCGGCCGGCCCGGCGCTGCCGACGACGTACCCACATGTCCTCGCGTTCCCGCTGCACCTGGATCTGATGTCCGACCCGTCGTTCCCGTACAAGCCGATGGGGATCGTGCACCTGTCCAACACGATCACCCAGCGGCAGCCGATCCCGATCCACGCCGAGCCGGCCATCCGGGTGCACAGTACGGCGGAGCGCCCGCATCCCAAGGGCACGGTCTTCGACGTGGTCAGCGAGGTCAGTGTCGACGGCGAGGTCGTGTGGACCGACCTCACCACACTGCTGAGCCGCTCGTCCGGGACGGAGTCGGCGCACGTCGACCTGCTGAAGGACCCCGAGCTCGACCCCACCGCGTGGTGGGACCTGCGCGGCAACCTCGGCCGCCGGTACGCCGGGGCGTCCGGCGACCGGAACCCGATCCACCTGTTCAAGCTGACCGCTCAGGCGTTCGGGTTCCCGCGCCAGATCGCGCACGGTATGTGGGCCAAGGCCGCCGCGCTCGCCTCGATCGAGCGCGCCGGAAAGCTGCCCGACGCCTTCACAGTGCGCGTCGACTTCCGCAAACCGCTGCTGCTGCCGTCGCGAGTGCAGTTCGGCTTCGAGCAGTCCGGCAAGACCACCGACTTCGCCCTGTACGACGAGAAGCGCGAGCTCACCCACTTGATCGGACAGCTGCAGGAGAGCTGACCCACTCGACTCCGCCGGGAACGTGGAGGACACTCCGAACCATAGGAGGGGTGGACATGATAGGAGCAGTGCTACTCGGGTTGGTCTGCGGAGTCCTGGCCAGGATGCTCGTGCCCGGTGACGCCTTCCGGCACATGAGCGGGCCGAAGTCCTGGCTGGTGTCGATCGGACTCGGCCTGCTCGGCGCGTTGCTCGGCTACGTGATCTTCACGCTGGGCCTCGGCATCGGTGACGACGACATCTTCGACTGGGGCGGACTCCTGAGCGCCCTGATCGGGACGATCATCGTGGTACCGATCGCGACCTGGATCCTGCGCCGGCGCTCACACACGCCGACCTGAGCGCGGGTGGTCGGCAGCTGTCCCGGAGCTCGTCGAGGGCCATCCCGATCTCCGCCGGGGCGACCTGCTGACCGTCCCGTCGGCGTACGGCGATGAGCCCGGCAGCGGCCTCGCGCGCGCCGATGACCGCCTGGTACGGCGCCAGCCGGTTCTCGCGGATGCGTGCGCCGAGGTTGCCCTCGTCCGCGTGCGCGACCTCGACCCGGAGCCCCCGGTCCGACGCCCGCCGGGCGACCTCGACGGCGAGCTTCTCCTCGTCGTCGGAGATCGGGAGTACGACGAGTTGCACCGGCGCGAGCCAGGCCGGGAACGCTCCGCCGTGCACCTCGATCAGCTGAGCGACCGCTCTCTCGATGCTGCCGACGATCGCGCGATGCACCATCACCGGGCGATGTTTGTTGCCGTCAGCACCGATGTACTCGAGGCCGAACGCCTCGGGCTGGTGGAAGTCGATCTGGATGGTCGACAGACTGAACTCACGGCCGGCCGAATCCATCATCTGGATGTCGATCTTCGGTCCGTAGAACGCGGCGTCGCCCGGTGCGTCCTGGTAGTCGATGCCGGCGTTCTTCAGCACGTCGCGCAGCAGGCCGGCGGCTTGCGCCCAGCTCGCGGCGTCACCGACGTACTTGCTCGACGGGTCGTTGAAGTCGGCGTCCTCCGACGGGAGGGCGAGAACGTAGCGGGACGCGCTGATGCCCATATCGGCGTACGCCTGATTGATCAGTCGGAGAGCACTCTCGGCCTCTCCCGCGACCTGGTCGAGGCGGCAGAAGATGTGCGCGTCGTTGAGCTGCATCGCGCGGACCCGGTTCAGGCCGCCGATCGCGCCGGAGAGTTCGGCGCGGTACTGCCCGCCGAGCTCGGAGAACCGGAGCGGGAGCTCGCGGTAGCTGTGCGAGCGGGAGCGGTACATCAGCGCGTGGTGTGGGCAGATGCTCGGCCGCAGGACCAGTTGCTCACCGCCCAGATCCATCGGTGGGTACATGTCCTCGTGATACTTCGCCCAGTGGCCCGAGATCTCGTACAGCTCACGCTTGCCGAGCACGGGTGAGTAGACCTGCTGGTAGCCGGCTCTTCGTTCCACCTCGGCGATGTAGCTCTCCAAGGCGTGCCGGACGGCGGCACCGGCGGGCAGCCAGTACGGCAGACCGGCGCCGATCAGCGGGTCGGAGTCGAACAGGCCGAGTTCGCGGCCGAGCTTGCGGTGGTCGTACATGATTTCCTCCATGGTTCGGGGCGAGTAACCACGGAGCACGACAAAGCCCCGGGGCACTCGCCCCGGGGCTTTGTCAGACAGTCAGGTGTCAGCGCGCCGGGACGAACTCCGGCGTCGTCGTGACTACAGCGCGCTTCGACATGCCTCCACGGTATCAGAGGAATCGGGAGCGGAAAGCTACTTCGAGGTGTCCAGGTCGAGGCCGACGGGGCGGATCAGGCCTTCCTGGGCGACGGAGGCGATCAGGCTGCCGGATTCGGTGTAGAGGCGGCCGGTGGCGAAGCCCCGGGCTCCGGAGGCGGAGGGGGACGATTGGTCGTAAAGGAGCCACTCGTCGGCGCGGAACGGGCGGTGGAACCACAGGGCGTGGTCGAGGGAGGCCGGCTGGATGCGGCGGTCGCCGATCACGATGCCGTGTGGCAACAAGCTTGCCCCGAGCAACGTCAGGTCGCTGGCGTAGGCGAGAACGCAAGCATGCAAGGCGGGATCGTCGGGAAGCTTGCCTGCGGCCCGGATCCAGAACTGCCGGCCGGTGAGTCCGGCCAGGCGTACATCGAGGGCCGCCCACTCCTTGTCCCAGTCGGCGGCCGGCCGGCCCGAGCGCGCCTCGAGGACGGTCGCCAGCCGCGGTGCCTCCTCCGGCGGTACGACGTCGTCCGGCATCGGATCCTGGTGGTCGAGCCCGGGCTCCGGCCGCTGGAACGACGCGGACATGTAGAAGATCGGCTTCCCGTTCTGCGACGCGACCACCCGGCGGCTGCTGAACGAACCGCCGTCCCGGGTCGGCTCCGGACGGTAGACGATCGGTACGGCGGTGTCGCCGGCGCGCAGGAAGTAGCCGTGCAGCGAATGCACCACCCGCTCCGGGTCCACGGACCGGCTCGCGGCGGCCAGCGCCTGGCCCAGCACCTGACCGCCGAACACCCGTTGCATCGACGTCTGCGGCTGACGGCCGCGGAACAAATCGACGTCGATCATCTCCAGGTCGAGCAGCTCGACCAGATCCTCCAGCGACTCAGGCATGCCTCATCCTGACAGCACCCGCCCGCCACACGCGCCGTACCCTCCCGGAGGGGAGACTACTGGTCGTCTTCGCGGTTCAGGTCGGCCAGGAACTGCTCGACCTCGGCGCCTAGCTCCTCGGCGGACGGGGTGGAGTCCGCTAGGAGGCTCTTGCGGGTCAGTGAGCCCTCGGCGGCGTCGTACTGCGTCTCGAGGGCGTTGACCACCGCGGACGCGTCCTCCGACGCCTCGACCTGCTCGTCGACCAGCCGGCCGGTGACGGCGGCCTCGTCGAGCAGGGCCTTGCTAGGGAGGAGCAGGCCGGTGGCGGCGGAGATTGCGTGCACCAGGGCCAGCGCGGCACCCGGGAAGCGGTTCTCGGCCAGGTAGTGCGGGACGTGCACCGCGAAGCCCATCGCGTCCTTGCCGGCCTCACCCAGGCGCACCTGCAGCATCGTGCCGGCGCTCGCGGGCAGACGCATCTGGCCGTCCCAGATGTTCGACCGGGTGACCAGCTCGGGCCGGGTCGCGTGCGCGGTCAGGCCGAGTGGACGGGTGTGCGGGACGCCCATCGGGATCCCGTGGACACCGATCGTGAGCGTCACGTTGTACAGCTCGATCAGCTGCCGGACCGCGCCGGCGAACCGGTTCCAGTGGTTGTCCGGCTCGACACCCTCGAGCAGCAGGAACTCGACGCCCGCGTCATCGGTCAGCAGGTGCAGATTCAGCTGTGGCGGGGTGTAGTCGATGAACCGGTCCTCGGCGAACGTCACCTCGGGCCGCCGGGCCCGGTAGTCGTGCAGGAGATCCACGTCGAACCGCGCGATCAGCCGGCTGTCCAGCACCTCGAGCAGGTGATCGGCCGTCACCCGGCCCGCCTGGCCCGCGTCCATGAACCCGTCCAGCGAGTGCACCATGACCTTCGGCGTCGCCGCCGGGCCGGTCGCCACCGACTCGTCGACGATCTCGTAGAGGTCGTCCGGTCGCAGCATCGTCGTCTCCTTCATACAGTGGCCAGCAGGGCGGGTGGGCTCCTCTATCCTGCCCTTTCACCGCATAACGCCGAACGTGCGGGCCCACATTCCGGCGACCGGAATCTTTCAGCATCTTCCAAGATTCGGCCGCCGGGAAGACAGCTTCGGAAAGCGCTTGCTAGGTTGGCTTCGTGAGCGACGAACCAGATTCCGCCCTGACCGTGATGCTGGCGATGAACGACGCCAGCCGGGACCGCGTGCTGGTCCCGCGCGTCCGCGAGCGCCTGGAGGCGGTCGCGACCGTGCTGCCGGTCGGTCCCGGGACCAGCTTCCTGGCCGACCCCGCGATCCGGGCCGCGCTGCCGGAGGTCGACGTCCTGGTCACCGGCTGGGGCTGCCCGCGGATCGGGCCGGAGGTGCTCGACGCGGCGCCCAAGCTGCAGGCGATCCTGCATGCCGCCGGATCGGTCAAAGCGATCGTCGACCCGATCGCGTTCGACCGCGGGATCCAGGTGTCGTCGGCGGCCACCGCGAACGCGCTGCCGGTGGCCGAGTTCACGGTCGCCGCGATCGTGCTGGCCGGGAAGCGGGCCTTCCGGCTGGCGGCGCAGTACCGGCTGGAACGGCGGAAGGCGGACCCGCACGGGATGCCGGGCAGCTACGGTTCGACGGTCGGCCTGCTGGGGGCGTCGCGGATCGCCAAGATGGTGGCCGAGCGGCTGCAAGGGTTCGATCTGCAGGTGCTGATCAGCGACCCGTACCTGACCACGGCCGA
Organism: Kribbella sp. NPDC020701; assembly: GCF_055562215.1. NCBI lineage: Bacteria > Bacillati > Actinomycetota > Actinomycetes > Propionibacteriales > Kribbellaceae > Kribbella > Kribbella sp. NPDC020701. The sequence goes on from NZ_JBVHFT010000017.1 coordinate 125,998, forward strand.
GGCGGCCGAGCTCGGTGCGGAGCTGGTCGACAACGACACGCTGTTCCGCCGGAGCGACATCCTCAGCGTGCACGCGCCGCTGATCCCGGAGACCGTCGGCCTGGTCGACGCCCGTCTGCTCGGTCTGCTGAAGGACGGCGCGGTCCTGATCAACACGGCCCGCGGCAAGATCATCGACGCCGACGCGCTCCTCCGCGAGTGCGTCTCCGGCCGGATCGACGCCGTACTCGATGTGACCGACCCGGAGCCGCTGCCGCCGGACTCGCCGCTGCTCGACCTGCCGAACGTCTTCGTCACCCCGCACGTCGCCGGCGCCGTCGGCAACGAGATCGCCCGCCTCGGCGAACTCGCCGTCGGAGAGCTCGAACGCCTCGCTGCCGGCAAGCCACTACAGCACGCCATCAGCCAAACCGAACTCGGGAGACTCGCATGACAGTGCTTTTCGCCGGGCCTTCGGCGCAGGCGGGGTCATGGAGCCTCCGTTCCCGGTCTTCCCTCGTCGTTCCAGTCGCTTCGCTCCCTTCACTCCTCATTCCAGACCGGGAGGCCCCATGACCCGCCTCGTACTACCTCACACCGACCGCGTCCTGTCTCGTCAGACTGGGTGGAGCCGCGCGCACTGGGAGGTGCTGGCGGATCACCTGCTCGACTCGCTGGTGCCGTACTTCTCCCCCGGCGCCTCGCTGATCGCACTGCCCGGCCGGCCGAGTCGGTCGGGTACGGACTCGGACGCGTTGGAAGGCTTCGCGCGGTCCTTCATGCTGGCCGCGTTCCGCATCGCCGGCGTGCAGGGCAAGGGCTGCGAGCAACTGATCGAGCGGTACGCGCGGGGTGTCGCGAACGGAGCGAATCCCGACCACCCGGAGGCGTGGCTGCGGCTGACCCCGCGTTCACAGCAGATGGTCGAGGCAGCAGCGATCGCGGTCGCACTGCACGAGACGCGGGAGTGGATCTGGGACCGGCTCGACACCCGCGCGCAGGAACACGTCGCGGAGTGGCTGGGTGGCTTCAACGGCTCCACGACGCACGACAACAACTGGCGGCTGTTCCAGGTCGTGAGTGAGCAGTTCCTCGCGTCGGTCGGAGCGCCGTACTCACAGGACGACATCGACGGCGGGCTGGACCGCATCGAGGACTGGTACGTCGGTGACGGCTGGTACTCCGATGGCGACGGACAGAACTTTGACAACTACATCGGCTGGGCCATGCACCTCTACCCCGGACTGTGGGCGCGGATGGCGGCTGCCACGCCGGGTGCGGCGTACGAGGACCGGTTGACGCAGTACCGGGATCGGCTCCGGCTGTTCCTGGAAGACGCGGTGCACCTGGTCGGCAACGACGGCGCACCGATCTACCAGGGTCGCTCTCTGACCTATCGGATGGCCGCAGCGACGCCGTACTGGATGGGCGCGGTGCTGGACGCCACTCCCCTGTCGCCCGGTCAGACGCGGCGGATTTGCTCGGGCATTGCGAGGCACTTCGTGCAGCACGGTGTGCCGGATGAGCGTGGTCTGCTGACGCTCGGGTGGTACGACACCTTCCTGCCGACCACCCAGCAGTACTCCGGTCCAGGCTCGCCGTACTGGGCATCGAAGGGGTTCATCGGGCTGGTCCTCCCGCCGGAGCACCCGGTGTGGACGGACCCGGAGGACTCGATCCCGCTCGACGACGCGGACCAGGTACGGGCGATGCCCGCGCCAGGGTGGATCGTGCACGCGAGCCGGCACGACCAGATCGTGCAGTTGGTCAACCATGGCGCCGACCACGCGCCGCTCGCCGAGCCGGAGGGTGTGGAGCCGGAGGGCGACGCGCACTACAACCGGTTGGCGTACGCGAACCACGCCGGGCCGGAGCTGTCCGACCACGCGCCGCGCATCGACAACCTCATCTCGCTCGTCGACGCGGACGGACGGTCGAGTTCGCGCGGGCGGATCCGGCGGATCGGCGTGAGCGGGCGTACGGCGTCCTCCTGGCACAAAGCATGGCTGGGTACGGACGGACCGTGGCGGATCGAGACGGCGTCGGTCGTCCACGCGGGTTGGGAGATCCGGTGCGCCCTGGTGGAAGGACCGGCCGGCTCGATGGTGCGCAGCGGTGGCTTCGCGGTCGCCGGAGAGTCTTTGCCTGAGGCAACAGCCGGTTCGGTGTCCGCGTCGGCGCGGAACGAGGACGGGGTGCTGTCCGCGGTCGTCGGGTTGCACGGGTTCGACGAAGCCGGCGTGCATCGGGGTCTCGGGGCGAACCCGTTCGGTGTGCACTCGGCGACGCCGTACCTGACGGCTCCGCACCACGGCGAGCCGCTCGTGCTCGTGAGCGCCGTACTGCTGACGCGGGACGCGCTCCGGCCGCAAGCGCTTGCCGAGGGCATCGATGTCGCGGTGGACGGGTCGACGGTGCGGATCAGCCTGCCCGGCGGTGGCATCGAGGTGCACGAACTGGGACGGAATCTCGACGGTTAGGTCAGCGCCAAGCGTGTGAAATCCGGTCGAGGCCACTAGATTGACGCAATGAGCACGTACGAGAAACTTCTGCAAGAACAGATCCGCAACGAATTCACCGCGTCCCAGCAGTATGTCGCGGTCGCTGTCTGGTTCGACGAGCAGGACCTTCCGCAGCTCGCGTCGCACTTCTACAAGCAGTCCCTGGAAGAGCGGAACCACGCGATGATGATGGTCCAGTACCTGCTGGACAAGGACATCCGGCCGCACATCCCGTCGGTCGGCGAGGTCCGGTCGGACTTCAAGACCGCGCTGGACCCGCTGGAACTGGCGCTGGCGCAGGAGATCACGGTCACCAAGCAGGTCGAGACGCTGGCCCGGACGGCGCGGGACGAGTCGGATTACATCGGCGAGCAGTTCATGCAGTGGTTCCTGAAGGAGCAGGTCGAGGAGGTCGCCGCGATGAAGACGCTCGTCAACGTCGCGAAGCGGGCCGGTGACAACCTGTTCCACCTCGAAGACTTCCTCGCCCGCGAGGTCATCGGAGACGGCGGCAACGACCCCACAGCTCCCCCGGCAGCCGGCGGAACTGCCTGACGCTCGCGCTGCGGCGGGGCCTACCAGCTGCCGCCTCCGCCGCCGCCTCCTCCGCCGCCTGAGGAGCCGCCGCTGAAGCCGGAGGAGCTGCCGCCGCCTCCGCCGCTGCTGGCCGGGGCGGGCGGCGGGTCGAAGGTGTGGGCGACCGTGGAGCTGACGGCGCCGGCGGTCCAGCCGGAGCTGTAGTAGGACGGGCCGACGTACCAGTACGGGTCGGGCGTCAGCCGCCCGGCGGCGACGAGTTGCTCGCACACCTTCTGCCAGCGGTCGGCCAGCCCGAAGGCGATCGCCCACGGGAGGTACTTCGAGAAGATGTCCTCCCCCTCCTCGAAGCGCAACTGATCCGCCTCCGCGGTGGCCAGGTACTGGCGGAAGCCGACCAGCTGATCGGTCACCGCCCGCCCGGCCGGGTTCCGCTGCCCCTTCCCGCGCTTCGCGATCCAGATGCCGATGGCAACGATCACCGCGATCACGGGGACCACGATCAGCACCGCCCGGCCGAGCCCGCCGGTCGCCGCCCCGGTGATCGTCCCGGCCAGGCCGGCGCCGAACACCCAGATCGCGATCATCCCCACGCACGCGCAGCCGGTGCCGTTCTTGAACGCGGAACCGCCACCCGCCCGCGGCATCCGCACGTACCACCCGCGCTGCTTCACCTGGTCCCGCAACGCCCGGATCATCCCGTCATGCGCCTGGCGCATCGTGTGATCGCCCACCGCTCCGCGGCGCAGCAGCACCTCCGACCCCGGCTGCAGCGACGGGAACAGCCCTGACAGCAGCATCTGCTCATGCGGCGCCGTCGCGACCGCCGCGTTCACCAGCACCGCCTTCTGGTCGTTGCCCGTGTTCTCGATCCGTACGCCGCCGCGCACCGCCATGTCGATGAGCGTCGCCGCGGTCTCCGTGGTGGTCGCCTTCGCGTCGATCAGCAGGCCGCCCTCGGCCACCGGGATCTTCGGCGGCGCGAACGCGACCGGGAGCTGGTCCTCGCGCAGTTCGTCCTTCACCGGCTGCGCCGCGACCCCGTCCGGCGGGAACGTGCCCGGCGGCATCCCGGCGTACCGCTGGTCCTTGTTCCCGTTCTTCGAATAGAGCGCGGCGACGACGATCGCGGCCAGGCTGACCGCGCCCGAACCGGCCAGCGCGAGCCAGGAGACCCCGTTCCGCTCCATCCAGCTCGGCGGGTCGACCACGATCGGCGCGTCGTTGCTGACCACGCCGGCCTTGATCCCGGCGACGATCGTCAACTGCTCGCCCCGAGGAAGGTTGGTGGCGCCGAAGACACCCTTCCCGCCGGTCACCGTGGCCGAGCATTCCTGCGTCGAGCCCGCCACGCCCTGGAAGCATTGCGTCTGCTGCACACCGTCCGGCACCGTGACGTTGATCGTCACCTGGTTCATCTCGGCGGCCCAGGCCGATCCGGTCGCATCCCAGTAGAGCTCGCTGTGGTCCGCGAAGTGCCGGAGCGCGCCGCGGACGTCGTACGTGATCACGTACGTCGCGTCGTACCCGGGGATCGTCTCGTTCTCCGAGCCGATCTTGATCCGCAACTCCTCGTACCGGCCCTGGTTGGACGAGGTCGTCTCGGTGCTGAACTCGTCGGATACTCCCGGACTCGCAGACACCTTGATGTTCGAGACCTCGTACTTCTGGTCCTTCGAATCGTCGTCGGTGTACGGCTCCCGGGTTACCAGGTCCCGGTAGATCCCGTGCCGGCCGGTGCTGTCGAAGGTGTAGGCGATGGTCTCCTTCACCTGCAGCACGCCGTCGGGGGTCACGGTGTAGTCGATCGTGAACGACTTCACCACGTCGACGGTGGCGGCCGAAGCGGGAACCGCGAACCCGGCGATCGCCAGACCGGCGACGAGCGTGCTGATGACGACCCCGAGTGCCCTTCGCATGGCGGCGACACTACCGAGCGCGGGGGTCCGGGCGTGGGATGCCCGCGGCGAATCCGGAACGTGATGGCTCTTGTGCGAAGTGGCCGTTGGGGGAATGGTGGGTGGACCAGGAGGAACGTCATGGCAGACAAGACGAACACTTCCCATGGCACCGGAGCCGCGCCCGCTGTGGACAGCCCGGACGCCATCCGCAACGTGGTGCTGGTCGGCCCGTCCGGGTCCGGCAAGACCACCCTTGTCGAGGCCCTGCTGGTGGCCTCCGGCGTCCTGAACAGACCCGGCACCGTCCTGGACGGAACCACGGTGTGCGACTTCGACGACGCCGAGATCCGGCAGCAACGCTCGGTGGGCCTGTCGCTCGCCTCGCTGCCGCACGACGGCGTCAAGCTGAACCTGATCGACACCCCCGGGTACGCCGATTTCGTCGGCGAACTGCGGGCCGGGCTGCGCGCCGCCGACTGCGCGCTGTTCGTCATCTCGGCGAGCGAGGGCGTCGACGAACCGACCAAGTCGGTCTGGCAGGAGTGCGACCAGGTCGGGATGCCCCGCGCCGTCGTGATCACCAAGTTGGACCATGCCCGGGCCAACTACCAGACCGCGCTCGCCGCGGCGCAGGCCGCGTTCGGCGACAAGGTCCTGCCGCTCTACCTGCCCGCTGGTGACGGGCTGATCGGGCTGCTGTCGCAGTCGTACTTCGGCTACGTGGACGGCAAACGTTCGCCCTCGGCCCCGGATCCGTCGTACGGCGACGAGATCGAGGAACTCCGCGGCACGCTGATCGAAGGGATCATCGAGGAGTCCGAGGACGAGTCGCTGATGGACCGGTACCTCGAGGGCGAGGAGATCGACCAGAAGGTGCTGATCGAGGACCTCGAGCACGCGGTCGCGCGCGGCTCGTTCTTCCCGGTCATCCCGGTCTGCAGCGCCTCCGGCGTGGGCACGTTCGAGCTGCTGGAGGTGGCCACCAGCGGCTTCCCGTCACCGCCCGAGCACACACTGCCCGAGGTCTTCACGCCGCACGGAGTAGCACGCAAGGGCCTGACCTGCGACCCGGACGGGCCGCTGCTCGCCGAGGTGGTGAAGACGACGTCGGATCCGTACGTCGGCAGGGTCAGCCTGGTCCGGGTGTTCTCCGGCACCATCAGGCCCGACACGACGGTTCACGTGTCGGGCCATTTCACGTCGTTCTTCGGTGAGCACAACTCGCACGCCGACCACGACGAGGACGAGCGGATCGGCACGCTGTCGTTCCCGCTCGGCAAGGTGCAGCGACCGGCGCCGGCCGTGGTCGCGGGCGACCTGTGCGCGATCGGACGGCTGACCAGGGCCGAGACCGGTGACACGTTGTCCGACAAGGCCGATCCGCTGCTGCTGAAGCCATGGACCATGCCCGAGCCGTTGCTGCCGATCGCTGTCCAGGCCCATGCGAAGACCGACGAGGACAAGCTGAGTGTCGGGTTGCAGCGGCTCGCCGCCGAGGACCCGACGCTACGGATCGAGCAGAACCCGGAGACGCACCAGATCGTGCTCTGGTGCATGGGTGAGGCTCACTCGGACGTCGTACTCGATGCCTTGTCCAGCCGGTACGGCGTCACCGTCGACACCGTGGAGTTGCGCGTGCCGCTGCGGGAGACGTTCGGTGGGAAGGCGAAGGGGCACGGACGGCACGTGAAGCAGTCCGGCGGCCATGGTCAGTACGCCGTCTGCGACATCGAGGTGGAGCCGCTGCCGCAGGGAGCGGAGTTCGAGTTCGTCGACAAGGTGGTCGGTGGCGCCGTACCGCGGCAGTTCATCCCGAGTGTCGAGAAGGGCGTCCGGGCGCAGATGGAGCGGGGGGTCTCCGCCGGGTATCCGATGGTGAACATCCGCGTCACGCTGCTCGACGGGAAGGCCCACAGCGTCGACTCGTCGGACATGGCGTTCCAAATGGCCGGCGGGCTCGCGCTCCGCGAGGCCGCGGCGGCGACGAAGGTGAATCTGCTGGAGCCGGTCGACCTGGTGTCGGTGCTGATTCCGGACGACCTGGTCGGCGCGGTGATGAGTGACCTGTCCGGCCGGCGCGGGCGCCTCCTCGGGACCGACAAGGTCGGCGAAGATCGGACACTGGTGAAGGCGGAAGTGCCGCAGGTGGAGATCACCCGCTACACGATCGACCTGCGTTCGCTGTCACATGGTTCGGCGTCGTTCAGCCGGCAGTTCGCCCGCTACGAACCGATGCCGGACTCCGCGGCGACGAAGGTCAAGTCGTCCTCCTGACGAGTCCGCGCCGGCTCAGCCTTTGGTGTCTCGGCTGAGCCGGCGGCGGACGTCGCGTGACTTCAGGTACGCCGCGACGTCGTCGTACCGCTCGCTCTGGTTGGCGAACTCGATGTACGAGCGCACGCGGTGCAGCCACTCGAGTGTGGACGGCTTGACCGTGGTGAGCGCCTCGGCCAGGTGCTGCGTGCCCAACGGCGGCTCGCCACCGGACGAGAGGGCCTCGTCGATCACGCGGTCGACGCCGCGCTCGATCAGCGCGCGCAGGTCCGCACCACTGAACATCGGCGTCTGGCCGGCGAGGGCCTTGAGATCCAGCCCGTCGGCCGGCACGTCCTTCACCAGCACGGACAGGATGTCGGCGCGGGCGGCCGCGTCCGGCGGCGGGACGAAGATCACCCGGTCGAAGCGGCCCGGCCGGAGCATCGCTTCGTCCACGTCCCAGGGTGCGTTGGTTGCCGCGAGTACGAGCAGGCCCTCGTTCTCGGAGCCGATCGCGTCGAGCTCCTGGAGCAGTACGTCGACCAGCCGGCGAGCCTCGGATCCGCCGTGCTTGTGCCGCGCGAAGGCCAGCGCATCGAGCTCGTCGAGGAACAGGACGCACGGCGCGTTCGCCCGGGCGCGCTCGAAGGCGGCGTGCAGGTTCCGCTCGGAGACGCCGAGGTACGGGTCCATCACGTCCTCGATCCGGACGTTGATGAACGGCAGGCCGCACTCCCCCGCGGTCGCCCGCGCGAGCAGCGTCTTCCCGCAGCCGGGCGGGCCGTAGAGCATCACGCCGCCGCCCGACTTCCGGCCGTACTTCTCGTACAGCTCCGGGCGGCTCAGCGGCAGGATCACCATCCGGTGGATGACCCGCTTGATGTCCTCCATCCCGCCGACCTGGTCGAAGGTGGTGGTCTCCTTGGCGGTGTCCGCGGTCAGGGGGTCCAGCTCCTCCTCGGGGCCGACCTTGATCCGTACGCCGCTGCGCTCGGCGATCATGCCGTCGACAAGCTGCTGAAGCCGGCCTGTCCCCTCGACCACACCCTGCTGCCGGGCCGCCTCGAGCAGGTTGCGCAGGAGGGCGAGCCGCCCGTTCGCCGCGGCCAACTCGCCCACCGGCACGAACTGGTCATCCGGGAGACCGTGCTGATCGAGCAGGACGACGTACTGGTCGAGGGCCTCCTCCGTGGCCTCCGCGTTCACCAGCGACTCAGCCAGCACCAGCCGCAGCAGCACATCATCCGGCGTAGCCTCAACCGCCTTCCGCAACGCGGCAATCCGGTCGTTGGTCATTGGCCCCACTTTCGGCTGATCCAGCGGCGGACGAGTGGTGGGACCACCCAGGAATAGACGCAGAAGGCGAGCCAGACCATGGCGAAGACGAACGACAGCGGACCCAGACCGGCGATCCGGAGACCGTAGATGATCGCCACCGCGCCGATCCAGACGACCAGCGGGTTGAACCGCGCGAACGGGCGCAGCGGCAGCATCAGCGGATGGTTGACCAGCTTGGCCTCACGAGCAGCGGCACGCAGGTCGGCATCACCCGGCTGGGACGCGGCCGCGGACCGCAGCGAGTCGTACCCGGCGCGGGCGTCACCCGTCAGCATCGAGGCGGTGCCGTGCAACGCCCGCGCGTGCGGGTCCTCGGGATCGTGCGACAGCGCCTCCACGCTGTGCCGGCGCATGTCCCGGTCCTTGCCGAGCGCGAACGCGACCTCGGCCCGGGCCGCCGAGACCACGACGCTCTCCGGGACCTGCGACGCCGCCCGCTCGACCAGCGCGCTCGCCTTCTCCACCTGTCCGGCGGCCAGGCACACGCGGGCGTACCCGATCAGCAGATCCGGGTCGGTCGGGTCGAGACTCAGCCCCTGCAGGAACACCGACTCGGCCTCGGACAACCGGCCCTCGGCCCGCAGCGCGTAGCCCAGCACCTGCAGCAGCGGCGGGAACGGTCCGTGCCGGCCGAGCCCGTCCTGCAGTACGTCGATGGCTTCGGCGTTCCGATCCAGCTGGTGGAGCGCCGTACCGCGGAACAGATAGGCGCGGACGTCGAGCGCCGCGTCGCCGGGCAGCGCGTCGAGTTCGCCCAGCGCTCGCTCGGGACGGCCGATCTGCAGCCAGTGGCCGGCCAGTTGCAGGCGGGACTCCGCCGGTTCGGTCATGATCCGGCCACCAAGACGATCAGGACCTCAGCCATTACACCGACTCCGATCAGGACGATGTGGCCGGCGCCGAACCGGGTCGCGTGCTCGCCGCCACGCAACTGGAACGCACGCTCCATCGGGAGCTGCAGGCGCATCTGGACCAGGTAGGCCAGCGCGGCGATCACCCGGACCGGCGTCAGCCGCGCCAAAGCCTGGCCGTCGTCGCCGCCGAACAGCCAGCCGGCCACCAGGATCTCGGCGACGAGTCCGGCCAACCCGATGACCACGATCAGCAGTCGCCGGGCCGGACTGACTCCGAGGCGGCGGCTGTTCACGAACGAGAGCCACGTGACGGGCAGGATCCCGCCGAGCACTGCGACGTACCCCAGGTACAGCAGCCGCCACGGGCGGGCCGTGGATCGGGCCGCGGCCGCGATGGTCGGCCGCAGGAGTTCGTCCGACATCGGGCTCCTCGAGGTGGGCCCAAGGATGGGCAGGGTTCGGCTCGCGCAGTGTATAGCCTGGGCCGATGAGCGAGAACTGTCTCTTCTGCGGGATCGTGGCCGGCACCATTCCGTCGACGCGGGTGGCCGAGGCCGACCGGGCGATCGCCTTCATGGACATCAACCCGGCGACCGCCGGGCATCTGCTGGTGCTCCCGCGGGCCCACTCCACCGACCTCCGCGAGGCCGATGCCGAGGACCTCATCGCCGCGACTCTGCTCGCGCAGTCGCTGGTCGGCCGGGTGATCGAGCGCCTGGACGCCGACGGCGCCAACCTCCTGAGCTGCATCGGCGAGGCTGCCTGGCAGTCCGTCTTCCACACCCACCTGCACGTCATCCCCCGCTACCAGGACGACCCGCTGCAGCTTCCCTGGCACCCGGCGCCCGGCGACTTCGACGCGATCAACGCCACCGCCGCGAAGCTGGTGTAACGCTTCTCCACCCTCATGACACTGCAGGGCTGACCGGATCCACTCAGCCCTGGAGTTGTCATGTTGCAGACTCGTCCGCACGTGGGTGCACGGCTCGTGCCCTTGTGGGTTGCCGGCTTCCTGCAGGGCGTCGGGTTCTGGGTGCCGGTCGAGAAGTTGTTCCTGGTAGGGATCGGCTTCGACGCGGCGACGATCGGCCTGATGGCCGCGGCGTACGCGGCGCTGGTGCCGGTGGCGGAGGTTGTCTCCGGGGTGCTGGCGGATCGGTGGTCGCGGCGGGGCGTACTGATGGTGGCCGGAGTGGCGCTGCTGGTGAGCGTGTTCATCGGCGCGATCAGCCAGAACGTGGTGACGTACATCGTCGCGGCGCTGATCCTCGGGATCTACTTCGCGATGTACTCCGGAACCGTCGAGGCGATCGTGTACGACGTGGTGCTCGAGGAGACCGGGGACAGTGCGGAGTACGAGCGGCGGATCGGCTGGGTGCGGTTCGTCGAGAGTGTCGCGCTGGTCGGAAGCGCCTTGGCCGGTGGATGGATCGCGGCTGCGCTTTCGCCACGGGCGACGTACTTCTTGACGCTGCCGTTCGGGTTGCTCTACCTCGTCGCGCTGAGCCGGTTCCGCGAGCCCAGGCTGCACCAGGTCAGCGAGCGGACCTCACTGCGGGACCACCTGGTCGTCACCTACCGCGCGATCACCCATCGCGGCCGGCTCGTCCCGATCGCGGCGGCCACCGTCATGGGAGCGATGCTCCTGCAAGCGATGTTCGAGTTCGGTCCCCTGTGGCTGATCACCCTGAAGACACAGGCCTCGTACTACGGACCGTTCTGGGCGCTCCTGGTCGGGACGCTCGGCATCGGCGGCCTGCTGGCGAGCCGGCTCCACCTCGACCGATTGCTCTCGGTGGCACTCGTCGTACTGATCATGATCGCGGCCTGTCTGACCATGACGACGAGTCGCAGCCTGGCCGCGCTCACCGCTGCCATGGTCGCGCTGACCTTCCTGCTGGTGGTCATCGGCATCCACCTCAGCCACCTGCTGCACGACGCCGTACCGTCGACGATCCGGACCGGCGTGGCCTCCGGGATCAGTGCGGTCTCGTGGTTGCTGTTCACCCCGTTCGCGCTCGTCTTCGGTGCCTTGAGCAAGCAGGCCGGCGTCTACGTGTCCGGCTGGATGATCACCGGCGCGGTCGCCCTGGCCGGTGCCGCACTCGTCTGGGTTCAGCGGCATGCGGTCCCGCTACGCTGAGCCGATGGCTGACGACGTCCTCCTCGAACGGTTGCGGACCGGGGACGAGGACGCGTTCGCGACGCTGCTGGACGGGTGGTCCGGCGGGATGCTGCGGCTGGCCCGGTCGTTCGTGTCGACCGAGGAGTCGGCTGCGGAGGTCGTGCAGGAGACATGGCTCGCGGTCATCGAGGGCATCGACCGGTTCGAAGGCCGCTCCTCGCTCAAGACCTGGGTCTACCGGATCCTCACGAATACGGCCAAGCGCCGCGGCGTCCGCGAGTACAAGGTCGTTCCGATGAGCAGCGTCGACGACTCCGGCCCGACCGTGGACCCGAGCCGCTTCCGCCCGGCCGGCGACCCGTTCCCGGGCCACTGGTGGGACTTTCCGGCGGCCTGGCCGTCGCCCGAGCAGGGTCTGCTGAGTGGTGAGGTCCGCGCGTACCTGACCGAGGCCCTGGCCGAGCTCCCCGAGCGCCAGCGGGTCGTCGTCGTACTGCGAGACATCGAGGGCTGCCCGTACGACGAAGTCTGCGAACTGCTCGGGATCACGCCGGCCAATCAACGGGTGCTGTTGCATCGAGCGCGTGCGTTCCTGCGCGGCAAACTGGAGGATTATTACTCATGAGCGAATTGGAATGTCGTGAGTTCGTCGAGCAGGTGACGGCGTTCCTCGAGGGCGCCCTGAGCGCTGAGGCGGAGCAGGACTTCATCGACCACCTCGCCCTGTGCGACGGCTGCGGGCGCTACCTCGAGCAGATGCGCCAGACGGCACAGGCCCTCACCGGCCTGCCCGCCGACGCCCTGCCGGGTGACGCCCGCAGTGCACTCCTCAATGCCTTCCGTACTCGCCGCTGATCACTTCAGCGCCGCGAAGAACTCCCGAAGGTCCTGCAGCAGCAGATCCGGCGCGTCCTGCGTCGCCCAGTGGCTGCCGCGGTCGAACTCGTGCCAGGACACGATGTTCGCGTGATCCCGCTCGGCGAGCCGGCGCAGCGGCCGGAAGTCGAACGCGAAGCTGGCCAGCCCGGTCGGCGCGGTGGTCGGCTCCTTCGGGTGGTCGGCGTGCTTGTCCTCATAGTAGAAGCGAGCCGAGGACGCACCGGTGTTCGTCAGCCAGTAGATGGTCGCGTTGGTGAGCACGTGCTCGTCGCTGCAGCCGCTCAGCAGCTGCGCGACCCACGCCAGCTGCCCGGTCGGCGAATCGGCCAGCGCGTGCGCGACGTTCTGCGGGGTCTGCTCCTGCAGTTTCGCGTACCCACCCATGTTGTCGTTGAAGAACTGCAGGAACTGCAGGTACCCCTCCTCCTCCGCGGTCAGGTTGTCCAACTCGTCCGGGTTCCCGCTCGGGAACGAGAACAGCTGCGTCACGTGTACGCCGATCACGTGCTCGGGATCGACGCGGCCGACCTCCGGCGACACGTACGAACCACCGTCGTTGCCGTGAGCGCCGTACCGCTCGTAGCCGAGCCGGCGCATCAGCTCGGCCCACGCGGCCGCGGTGCGGTAGCGGTTCCAGCCTCGCTCGTGAGTCGGTCCGGAGAAGCCGAAGCCCGGGATGGACGGGATGACCAGGTGGAACGCCTGCTCGCCGTTGGCCGGCGCGGTCAGCGGCTCGATCAGGTCGACGTACTCGAGGAAGGTGTTCGGCCAGCCGTGCGTCAGGATCAGCGGGATCGCGTCCGGGTCGGCCGAGCGGACGTGCAGGAAGTGCACCGTCTGCCCGTCGATCTCGGTCACGAACTGCGGGTAGGAGTTCAGCCGCTCCTCCCACGCACGCCAGTCGTACGTCGTCAGCCACTGCTCGGTCAGCCGCCGCACGTAGGACAGCGGTACGCCGTACTCCCACTCGGGCGGGAGCGGTCCGGTCTGGACGGCACCGGTGTAGTCGATGTCGAGCTCGCCGGTCCAGCGGGTCCGGGCCAGCCGGTCGCGCAGGTCGTCCAGGTCGGCCTGCGGGATCTCGATGCGGAAGGGTCGGATCTCGGTGTTGTTCGTCATGTCTCAACGCTAGAAGCCCATTAGGCGGGTTAGATTCCTAATGACCTGGCAGACTTCCGGACATGATCGAAACCTCCGCCAGACTGCTGAAGCTGCTGACCTTGCTGCAGTCGCCCCGCGACTGGACCGGTGCTGAGCTCGCCGAGAAGTTGCAGGTGAGTCCGCGGACGGTCCGGAGCGATATCGAGCGGCTGCGGGCGCTCGGCTACCCGGTCGACGCGGCACGTGGCTCTGTGGGCGGGTACCGACTGGGCGCCGGCGGGACGCTGCCACCGCTGTTGCTGGACGACGACGAGGCGGTGGCGGTCGTCATAGGTCTGCGCAAGGCAGCAGGCGTTGCGGGTGTCGAGGAGATGTCACTGCGCGCCCTCACCAAGCTGGAGCAGGTGCTGCCGTCTCGGCTACGCAGGCGAGTTGGTGCGTTGGCCAGCTACACCGTGCAGGTCCCGTCCGACCTGGCTGGTCCAGAGGTCGATCCTGAGCTGCTGACGCAGTTGGCTGGGCTGTGCCGGGACAGGGAGCAGTTGCGGTTCGACTACTCGGCTCACGGCGGTGAGTCGACGCTCCGGCGGGTAGAGCCGCATCGGCTGGTCAACTGGGGTCGGCGCTGGTATCTGGTCGCGTTCGACCTGGAGAGACAGGACTGGCGGACGTTTCGGGTCGATCGGGTACAGCTGCGGATCCCGACCGGTCCGCGGTTCAGTCCGCGTGACCTGCCCGAGGGTGGCGACGTTGCAGCGTACGTGTCCCGGCGGGTGTCCGCAGCGGCCTGGCGGTACCGCGCAGCGGTCGTCGTACATGTTCCGGCGGCTGCGCTGGCCGAACGGCTGACGCCTGCGGTTGGGGTGGTCGAGCCGATCGACTCGCGCACGTGTCTGCTTGAGACTGGGGCGGACACGGTGCAGAGCCTGGCGGTCCACCTGAGTCTGCTCGACGCGGACTTCGTCGTACGCGATGGGCCTCCGGAGCTGACGGAGTACCTGCAGGTGCTGGCGGAGCGCTACCGCCGAGCCACGAGCTCATAGACGGACATCAGCTCTGGGAGCAGCACTGACCAGTCATAGCGCGATACGGCGCTCAGTCCGGCAGCGCGGAGCCGGTCACGCTCCTTGGGTGAGTCCAGGAGGCGCAGTGCGCACGCGGTGAGCTCCTGTACGTTGCCCGGCTCGAACATCTCCCCCAACGCACCACCGTCGAGCACCTGACGGAACGCCGCCAGATCACTCGCCAGCACCGGAGCACCGGCTGCCATGGCCTCGAGCAGCACGATGCCGAAGCTCTCACCACCCAGATGGGGCGCGATGTAGAGATCCGAACCGGCCAGCATGTCCGCACGGGCCTCGTCATCGACGGCGCCCAGGAACCGGACGTTGTCGCGACAATGCGCCGGGAGCACCCGGCGAGCGTCGTCGGCCTGCCCCGCGCCGGCGACGAGCACCCTCAGGCCAGGCCGCTCGGCGACCAGGGCGGGGACCGCCTTCATCAGGACGCCGAGTCCTTTGCGGGGTTCGTCCAGACGACCGAGGATGCTGATGGTGCCGTCGGCGCCCTGCCACTCGCGGCGCGGGCTGCCTTTGAAGCGGTCCGTGTACAGCCCGTTCGGGATGACCACGGCCTCGCCGCCGATGTGCTGAACCATCATCGACCGGGCGTTCTCCGAGACGGCGATCCGGGCATCGATCTTCTCCAGCGCCGGCCGCAGCAGGCTGGACGCCGCACTCATCGCACGCGACCGAACCTGCCAGGTGTGGAACGTCGCGACGAACGGCCCACCGGCCGACCAGAGCGCGATGATCGACGCACTCGGCGTGGTCGGCTCGTGCACGTGGACCACCTCGAAGTCACCCTCGGCCAGCCAGCTCTTCACCCGGGCGGCCGTCCGCGGCCCGAACGTGACCCGCGCGACCGACCCGTTGTACGGCACCCCGACCGCCCGGCCCGACGAGACGACGTACGGCGGAACCCGGTCGGAAGCGTCCACCGGAGCCAGCACCGACACCTCATGCCCCACCTGGAGCAGCGCCTCGGCAAGATCGCGAACGTGGTTCTGCACCCCACCAGGCGTCCCCAGCGAGTACGGACACACCACACCGATCCTCACGGAACGATTCTTACCCGTCGAGGAAAATCCTCTGCAGCATGTGCCAGTCCTGGGGGTGGGCGGCGACGCCGGCGGCGAAGGCGTCGGCGCAGCGTTGGGTCATCGCGCTCGTGCCGCCTTCGGGGTCGATCGTGTCGTGGAAGGTGATGACGAGGTCGGGGCCGTCGTAGTGCAGAGTGGCCGGGATGAGCGGTGCGCCTGTTCGCAGGCTGAGGGCGGCTGGGCCGGCCGGCATCCGGGACGGGCGGCCGAAGAAGGTCACCGGGACACCGCTCTCGGACAGGTCCCGATCGGCCACCAGGCAGACGAATCCACCCGCGCGCAGGCGCTCCGCGAGTACGCCGGTGACGTCGTGGTCACCGCCTGTCAGCGGGAGGACTTCCATGCCCAGCTTCTTGCGGTAGGCGATGAAGCGGTCGAACAGCGACTCGGGTTGCAGGCGCTCGGCCACGGTGGAGACCGGCATCCCGGTCAGGCCCGCCCAAGCGCCCGCGTGGTCGTAATTCGCCAGGTGCGGCAGCGCACAGATCACCCCGCGACCGGCGGCGTAGGCATCGCGCAGCAGCTTCTCGTTGACCGTCTGGACACTGCCGACGATCTCCTCGTCCGTCCACTCCGGCAGCCGGAACGCCTCCTGCCAGTAGCGCAGGTACGAGCGCATCCCCGCCAGTGTCAGGGCATCGAGCTCGCTCGGGCTCGCCTCCGGACGAACCACGGCCAGGTTGCCGCGCAACCGCCGTACGCCCCGGCCGTCGCGCCGTACGACGCGGTCCGCGGCGTGCCGGAACAGCCAGGTGACGGTCCGCTCGGGCAGGCGTCGTACCAGGAGCCATGCGAGGGCGAAAGCCAGATCGACAGCCCGCTGGCGAAGGCTGTCCACCCGTCAGCTCTTCGCGTCGGGTTCGGCCGGCGGCGGCGGCGTGTCCAGGCCCGCGTTGGCCGGGTCGGCCAGGACCTGCTTGCGGACTCCGAGCGTCCGCTGGATCACCGTGATCGTGCTGGCGACGGCGAGCGCCCAGAGGACGATCTTCAGCAGGATCGGCAGGTTGAAGACGTCGGAGAAGAAGCCGACCACGAGCACCGAGACCAGCCGGTCCGCCCGCTCGGCCAGCCCGCCGCTCGCCGTCAGGCCCAGGCTCTCCGCCTTCGCCCGCGCGTACGACGTGGTCGCGCCCATCACCAGCGCCCACAGGGTGACCGCGGCCATCAGCGTGGAGTCGCCGGCATTCGCGTTGGCGTAGTACATCACCAGGCCGCCGAAGATCGCGCCGTCGCCGAGCCGGTCCAGCGTGGAGTCCAGGTACGAACCCCACTTCGACGACGTCCCCGAGGTCCGGGCCATGTAGCCGTCGATCATGTCGGAGAACACGAAGCAGGTGATGATCACCACGCCCAGCCAGATCTGGCCGCGTGGGAAGAAGATCAGCGCAGCGGCGGACACCCCGAGGGTGCCCACCAGCGTGACCGCGTCGGCGCTCACGCCGAGCTTGAGCAGGAGGTTGGCGATCGGGGCGATCACCTTGGTCCAGAACTGCCGGAATCTGTTAAGCATGGCGACGCGATCGTAGTCCAGCCGGATCACCATCCGGTGACAAGCCACCCGGTTCGGCCTGCGAGAGACCTGCAGTCGCGCGATGCTGGAGGCAGGGAGGTGCCGGATGCGACGGGTGCTGGCGGGCGTGGTCGCCGTGCTGGTGGCGACCGCCGGGTGCTCGGTTGCGCGGAAGGCCGACCACTCTCAGCCACGAATCACAGCGGCCCCAGCGGTCGTGCCCACCGTGATCGCTCCCCCACAGGCCGAAGGGCTGGACGGTACGGCGGGCGCCCCCGGACCGCAGGTGTGTACGGCGATCACCCGCACGCTGACCGCGAAACTCCGCGTCCCCGTCACCGCGAAGCCGAACGCCTGGAACGACGGCGGCCTCCCGTCGATGGACCTGTGCACCCTGCTCGTCCAGGACCGCGTCGTGACGATCGGCGTCAGTGCGCTCCCGAGCCAGCCCGACTCCCTCAGCCGGCTGATGGCCGACGCCGGCACCGTCGAGCCGCTGTCCGAGCTCGGCCCGGAGGCCCGGATCGCAGAGTCGCGCCTGGTCTTCCGCGTCGGCGACCGGGCTGTGCGGATCACCCCGGCCGGTGGGATCGACCGCAGTACCGCGGACGGAATCGACCGGGCCAAGGCTGTCGAGATCGCGGCAGCTGCGCGGGACGCCGTACCCAGGTCTCTTCGGCCGGCGCGGCAGGCGGACGCGGCGTGCCAGGTGTCGAACTCGGCGGCCGAGCGGTTCGTCGGGCTGCACGTCCAACTGCGGCGGGACTACCGGGTGAACGGCGCCTTGACCTGCATCTGGGGGACGTTCGACGCGACGGTGTCGATCGTGGAGGCGTTCGACCAGCCGACCATCCCGGAGGCCCAGGGAACGCCCCCACCTCGCCTCGCCCCGATCGGCCAACCCGGCTATTACCTGCCCGAGCAGGGCGAGCTCGTCTTCCGCCAGGGCCGCCGCGTCGTCCGGGTGACCTGCCTGACCAACCCCGCGCGCGAGGTCTCACTGGACACCCTGATGGGGATCGTCGACCCGCTGCTGCCACTGTTCCTGCGCTGACCAACTTTCCGGTCCAGTCCGGCGTCCAACGCCCGACAACAGCAACCGGGGGTGGATCGTATGACCAGTTGGACCAAGTACGGCGGCATTCTGGCCGCCGGCCTCTTGAGCGCGGGGCTCCTGACGACCGGCCCGGCGTCAGCGCATCCGAGGAGCACGACCGGGGCGAGCGATGCCACAGCCTCCTGCCGGATCAACCTCGGGTCGGTGACCGCCACACCTTCCTGATGACGCTCACCAGCGGCAAGCTGTACACCGCGCGGCTGCCGCTGGCCGGCGGGCACATCATCCCGGGCGTCGTGAAGCAGGTCCGTGGCTCGACCTGGCAGGGAGTCGAGACGCTGGTGGCGGCGCCGTGCGGCACCGGCACGCTGCTGCTCGGCATCGACAAGGACACCGGCGCCGGGTACATGTACCAGCTCGGCCACGCCAACGGTTCCGCCACCGTGATCAAGGGCATCGGCAAGTTCCCCGTCACGTTCACCGACCCGGTGTACTTCCGCTGGGCCAACTTCGCCGACCCGCACCTGGCCGGCGAGTAGCTCGACGGTCGCCCCACCCGCTGTTTCGGGTGGGGCGATCTGCGTTTACGGCTCGCTGGGCCAGGACTTGGCGAGCAACGCTCTGGTGTCCGGCAGCAGTTGCGGCAGGACCTTGGTGTGGGCGATGGCCGGCATGAAGTTGGTGTCGCCGGCCCACCGCGGTACGACGTGCTGGTGCAGGTGGGCCGCGATCCCGGCGCCGGCGATCTCGCCTTGGTTCATGCCGATGTTGAAGCCGTGCGCTCCCGACACCGTCCGGATCGCTTGCATCGCCTGCCGGGTGAGCGTGGAGACATCGGTGATCTCGTCGGCTGTCAGCTCGGTGTAGTCGGCGACGTGCCGGTAGGGCACGACCATCAGGTGACCGGGGTTGTACGGATACAGATTCAGCACCGCGTACGCCGCCTCGCCCCGGTGCACGATCAGCGCATCGGCATCCGGCAGACCCGGCAGCCGGCAGAACGGGCACCCCGAGCCGGCCTCCGAACTGGTCGGCTTGTTCTCACCCTCGATATAGGCCATCCGATGCGGTGTCCACAACCGCATGAACGGATCCGGTACCCCGACCCCGTCCTGCACCTCGAGGTCATCCGGCACGTACGGCGAGTCCGGTATGCCTGCGTCACTCATATTCCACCGGAGATCCTCTTCGCCTCGGAACATCCATCTTCTGATCGACAGGCGGAACCACGGAAACTGTCGGTGACCGATGAAACAGTTCCTGCATGAGTAGATTCCGCCTGGAGCCGACACCTGAGCAGGCGGACGCGCTCCTGCTTCTGTGCAGAGACGCCCGCTACGTGTGGAACCTGGCCGTCGAGCAACACGCCTACTGGACACCTGACCGTCAGCCGGCGCCTGGATACCTTGAACAGGCACGACAACTGACCGAAGCTCGACGCGCCTGCGATTGGCTGCGCGCCGGATCCCAAATGGTTCAGCAGCAAGCGCTGCGAGACTTCAGCCAGGCGATGACGAATTACTTCGCCGGGACCCACGGTCGGCCAACATGGCGAAAGGCCGGCGTTCACGAGGGCTTCCGAATCGTTGCATTTCAGCCGGCGCATGTGCGTCGACTGAGCAAGAACACCGGCGCGGTCCGCGTCCCGAAGGTTGGCTGGGTGAGGTTTCGTTGGAGCCGGCCGCCCGCCGCGGCCAAGTCGTACAGAATCACTCTCGATCGGTCGCAGCGCTGGCATCTGGCCTTCGCGACCATTCCCGGTGTGATCCCGGCGCCAGGCAACGGACTGGTCGTCGGCATCGACCGCGGTATAGCCGTCACCGCTGCCCTGTCGACCGGTGAACTTCTGCGCACCCCGAAGCCCGGGCCGACCGAACTTCGCCGCCTGCTGCACCTGCAGCGACGGCTGGCACGAGCGGAGCCGGGCTCCAACAGACGGCGGAGGATCAAGCTGGCGATAGCGAGGACGTTGGCCCGCCAGGCCGACCGAACCAATGACTGGGTCGAGAAGACGACGACTGCCATCGCGCGCAACTTCGACACCATCCGGATCGAGAATCTTCGAGTCGGTCAGATGACGCGCTCGGCCCGCGGAAACCGGGAGCATCCAGGGCGAGGGGTGCGCCGTAAATCGCAGCTCAATCGTGCGATACGCGCCAATTGCTGGGCAAAGTTCGCCCGCCGCCTGCACGAAAAGGCGCCTGGTCGCGTCGAGCAAGTCAAAGCCGCGTTCACGTCGCAGACGTGTCATAGCTGCGGAAATACCACGCGCGAGAACCGCAAGAGCCAAGCGGTTTTTCATTGCACAGCATGTGGTTACGCCGATCACGCCGACATCAATGCGGCAAAGAACATCGCGGCAGGGCATGCCGTGGCTGCGCGGGGAGGCCGACCAACAGGTTGGCCCGTGAACCGCGAACCTCACCGCTCGACCTCCCGGTCTGTGGTCGAACCCGGCTGACGGCCGGGTGGATGTCAAACCTGGATGCGCTTTTGAACGGACTCGATGATCTCGGCCACGGCGTCGGCGATCGGGATGCCGTTCTTCTGCGTGCCGTCGCGGTAGCGGAAGGACACCGACCCGGCGGCCATGTCCTCGTCACCGGCGATCAGCATGTACGGCACCTTGGACTTCTGCGCGTTCCGGATCTTCTTCTGCATCCGGTCGTCGGAGGAGTCCACCTCGACCCGGATCCCCTGCGCCTTCAGCTGCGCGGCGACGTCGTACAGGTAGTCGACGTGGCCGTCGGTGATCGGGATGCCGATCACCTGGACCGGGGCCAGCCAGGGCGGGAAGGCGCCGGCGTAGTGCTCGGTCAGCACGGCGACGAAGCGCTCGATCGAGCCGAACAGCGCGCGGTGGATCATCACCGGCCGCTGCCGGGAACCGTCCGGCGCCGTGTACTCCAGCTCGAACCGCTCCGGCAGGTTGAAGTCCAGCTGGATCGTCGACATCTGCCAGGTCCGGCCGATCGCATCCTTGGTCTGGACCGAGATCTTCGGACCGTAGAACGCGGCACCGCCCGGGTCCGGGACCAGCTCGAGACCGGAGCCCTCGGCAACTTCCCGCAGGGTCTCGGTGGCCTCGTCCCAGACCTCGTCCGACCCGACGAACTTGTCCGGGTTCTTGGTCGAGAGCTCGAGGTAGAAGTCGTCCAGGCCGTAATCGGCGAGCAGGCCGAGCACGAACGTGAGCAGGTCGCGCAGCTCGTCGCGCATCTGCTCACGGGTGCAGTAGATGTGCGCGTCGTCCTGGGTGAAACCGCGGGCCCGGGTCATGCCGTGCACGACGCCGGACTTCTCCAGCCGGTAGACCGTGCCGAACTCGAACAGCCGCAGCGGCAGCTCCCGGTAGGACCGGCCGCGGGCGGCGAAGATCAGGTTGTGCATCGGGCAGTTCATCGGCTTCAGGTAGTAGTCCTGGCCCTGCTTGCGGATCTGCCCGTCCGCGCCACGCTCCTCGTCCAGGTGCATGGGCGGGTACATGCCGTCGGCGTACCAGTCCAGGTGGCCCGAGGTCTCGAACAGCTGCGCCTTGGTGATGTGCGGTGAGTAGACGAACTCGTACCCGTCCTCGACGTGCCGCTGGCGGGAGTAGTCCTCCATCACCTTCCGCAGCACGCCGCCCTTGGGGTGGAACACCGCGAGCCCCGAGCCGATCTCGTCCGGGAAGCTGAACAGGTCGAGCTCGCTGCCGAGCTTGCGGTGGTCGCGCTTGGCCGCCTCCTCGAGACGGGTCAGGTACGCCTTCAGCTCGTCGCGGGACTCCCAGGCCGTGCCATAGATCCGCTGGAGTTGCGGGTTCTTCTCGCTCCCCCGCCAGTACGCCGCGGCCGTCCGCATCAGCTTGAAGTTGCCCAGGTACCCCGTGGCCGGGACGTGCGGGCCACGGCACAGGTCCTTCCAGGCGACGCTGTCGTCACGCCGGACGTTGTCGTAGATCGTCAGCTCGCCGCCGCCGACCTCCACACTCGCCCCTTCGGCCGCATCGGCCGCGGAGCTCTTGATGCCGATCAGCTCGAGCTTGTACGGCTCGGTGGCCAGCTCGGTCCGCGCGTCGTCGTCGGAGACCACCCGGCGGCTGAACCGCTGCCGCTCCTTGATGATCTGCTGCATCTTCTTCTCGAGCTTGCCCAGGTCGTCCGGTGTGAACGGCGTGGGGACGTCGAAGTCGTAGTAGAACCCGTTCTCCACCGGCGGGCCGATGCCCAGCTTGGCGTCCGGGAACAGGTCCTGCACGGCCTGCGCGAGCACGTGCGCGGTCGAGTGCCGGATGATCGCCCGGCCGTCCTCCGACGATGCCTTCACAGGCTCGATCTCGTCGCCGTCCGCGACCACCCGGGACAGGTCCCGCAGCTCACCGTTGACGCGGGCGGCGATGGCGGAGCGGTCCTGGCCGAAGATCTCGGCGAACAGCTCCCCGATCGTCGTCGTCTCGGTCACACTCCGCTCAGCCTCGCCCTCGACGCCGATCAGATGGACCTTGACTTCCGGCACGTTCACTCCTCGGGTCCGCGTGGCCGGCCGATTGCCGGTCACGCCACAGATGGTATCGACTCCCGCGCCACGGCCTGACGGCGTATCCACAGGCTCGCGGGACCTGACGAAAGTCGGGGGTCGGGCCAGCCCTTGGTCCGATGTGGCCGGGGTGCCCGAATTCCTAGGTTCAAGAGCGTGATCACTCTCGAAGGACTCACCAAGAGGTACGGCGAGACCCGTGCGGTGGACTCGCTCGACCTCACCGTCTCCCCCGGCCGGGTGACCGGCTTCCTCGGCCCGAACGGCGCCGGGAAGTCGACCACGATGCGGATGATCGTCGGCCTCGACACCCCGACCGAAGGCACCGCGCTGGTCGGCGGACGCCCGTACGCCGCCTGGCCGGCACCACTGACCAAAGTCGGCGCTCTGCTCGATGCCAAGGCCCTCCACCCGCGCCGGACGGCCCGCAACCACCTGATCTCGATGGCGCGCAGCAACGGCCTCCCGGTCAGCCGGGTCGACGAGGTCCTGTCGGTCGTCGGCCTGGACTCGGTCGCCCAGAAGCGGTCCGGGCAGTTCTCGCTCGGTATGGGCCAGCGCCTCGGCATCGCGGGCGCACTGCTCGGTGATCCCGAGGTGCTGATGTTCGACGAGCCGGTGAACGGCCTCGACCCCGACGGCGTCCGTTGGGTCCGTCAGCTGATGCGCTCACTCGCGGCCGAGGGCCGGACGGTGTTCGTGTCCAGCCATCTGATGAGTGAGATGCAGCTGACCGCCGACCAGCTCGTCGTGATCGGCCGTGGGCGGCTGATCGCCGACGCACCGGTGGCGGAGGTGATCGCGGGGTCCTCCCGCACCACGGTCGCGATCCGCGTCCCCGATCACGGGCAGCGCGCCGTCCTGCGGGACCGGCTGATCGGAGAGGCGGAACGAGTGGAGTCCACGTCCTCGGATGATCGGCTGGTCGTGACCGGCGTACCGGTGGAGCGGGTCGGCGATCTGGCTCACGAGCTCGGCGTACGGCTGCACGAGTTGCACACCGAGCGGGCCTCGCTGGAGGAGGCCTACATGGAGCTCACCGCGGACAGCGTCCAGTACGGCGTGGCGGTGGCATCGTGAGTGACCAGCTCCTGCACTTCGCAGAAGAGCTGATGTCCTCGTGGTGGATCTACCTCGCACTGTGGGGCTTCGCTGCGTTGGACGGGTTCTTCCCGGCGATCCCGAGCGAGACGCTGGTCGTCACCGCGGGAGTGTTCGCAGCGGCCAATGGCGAACCCAACCTGTACGCCGTGATCGTGGCCGCGGCGATCGGCGCGTTCATCGGCGACCACGTGTCCTATGCGCTCGGCCGCGGCGCCGGTGGACGGCTCCTGGACCGGATGAAGCCAGGGACCAGACGGCACGCGGCCGTGCTGTGGGCACGGCGTGCGCTGGCTGAGCGGGGCGGACTGGTACTCGTTGTCGCTCGGTACGTGCCCGGCGGGCGCACCGCCGTCACGCTGACGATGGGGTCGATGCGCTACCCCCTGCGCAAGTTCTCGACGTACGCCGCGCTGGCTGCCACCAGCTGGGGTCTGTACTGCACCCTGGTCGGCTACATCGGCGGCAAGGCCTTCGAGGACAACCCGCTCAAGGGCGTGATCCTCGGCATCGGTCTGGCGCTCATGGTGACCCTCATCGTCGAGCTCGTCCGGCATCGGCTGCGACGACGGAAACCTCAAGCTCAGGTAGAGCCCCAACTCATGGAAGCAGGGAAGCGATGAACGCCGTCCGCTCGGAGTGGACCAAGCTCTGGACAGTCCGGTCCAGCTGGCTGAACATCGTTTCGGCCGCACTGCTGACGGCGCTCCTAGGCCTCCAGTACGGCTTCAACCTCGCCTACGAGAACACCCATCTCGAGCCGGGCGATCTCGCGGAGAAGCAGGCGGTCGGCGGCTTCGGCTCTTCGGTCATCCTGATCGTGCAGGTGGTCGTGGCCGCCTTCGCACTGCTGACCGTGACGTCCGAGTACGCAACGGGCAGCATCCGTTCCACGCTCCAGTGGACTCCGGTACGGCGCAACGTCGTACTGGCGAAGGCGGTCGTACTGGCACCGGTGCTGTTCGGCTACGGACTACTGCTGGCCGCGGTCGCATCCGTTGTGGGCGGACTGGCTGCGGGCTCCTGGGCCGACTGGGACGGGAGCTCGTTCGCGGCGGACCTGCTGTCGGTCGGCTTCTACACGACCGCGGCCGGACTGTTCGCCGCTGGGATCGCGTGGGTCGTCCGCAGTACGGCCG
This sequence comes from Kribbella sp. NPDC020701, assembly GCF_055562215.1. Lineage (NCBI taxonomy): Bacteria > Bacillati > Actinomycetota > Actinomycetes > Propionibacteriales > Kribbellaceae > Kribbella > Kribbella sp. NPDC020701. Next base: position 150,955 of record NZ_JBVHFT010000017.1, read on the forward strand.
GGACTCTGACCGTGGCGTTCCTGCTGCTCCTGGTCGTCCCGCTGATGCTCAGCCAGAGCTCACTGCGCCCGCTGGTCTGGCTTGCGGCCCTGCTGCCGGGCGGTGCCGGCCAGAACTACCTGACCGGCACCACCGACCCGCTCTCCCCCACTCTGAGCGCCGCAGTGCTCATCCTTTGGGCGGTAGGCGGTCTAACGCTCGGCAGTCGCGTTCTGACGAAACGCGACGCTTGAGATCACGCCCCGCGCCGGCCGTCCTCAGCGAGGAACGTTCAGGGCGATCGTGACCTGCTCGGACACCTTGGCCGCCAACTCCAGGCCGGCGCGACGGGTGGCCGGCTGGAGGGCGGAGTGGTCGAGCGGACCCTCGGCGGCGATGTGCATGTCGGTCGGGATGTCGATCACAGCGGCCGCACGGGACTCGAAGTACGGGCGGAGCTGCTTCTCGACCTCCTTGTTCACGTCGCCGGGACCGTTCGAGACCGCGATCACCGCGCGGCGGATCAGGCGCTGCGCCTCCGGGCCCTGGTTGTCGAGCTCCTCGAGCATCTGCACCGCGGCCGCGCAGGACAGGCTCTTCCACTTGATCGGGATGACGAGGGCGTCGGCCGCCTTCATCGCCTCGCGCCAGTTGCTGGAGCCCTCGTTGTTGCCGGTGTCGATCACGAGCACCTTGTAGAAGCGGCTCAGCAGCCGGTGGATCTGGTCGAAGTCCTTCGCCTCGATCTGCGCGTACGTCGTGGTTGCCGAGGTCAGGACGTCGTACTGACCGGCGACCTGGTGCCGCAGGTACGCCGCCACGTCGCCGAGCCGGGCGTCCGGCTGGGTCAGCATCTGCATCGCCTGGAGCATGTCCGTGACGGTGGACCGGGCGTTCGTGTCGTGTGTGCGCAGGTGCATGTTTCCGCGCAGCTCGTTGTTGTCCCACGCGACCACACCGCCACCGCGGGCCTGACCAAGCGCACCGGCGAGCAGCAGCGTGGTCGGCGTCTTGCCGGAGCCACCCTTGGGGTTCGCGACGACGATCGTCACCGGGCGGCGGAACGCGGTCGCGGCAGTCGCCCGCGCGATCCGCTCCGACCGCTCGGAGGTGCCCGGACGCAGCTTCAGCACACTCCGTACGCCGCGCTCGGCCGGAGCCTCCCGCGGCAGCGGCAGTGCCTGCATCAGCTCGTCGGTGCGGTAGGACACCTCGCGCTGCTGCTGCGGAGGGTGCTGACCGGGGATGCCTTGCGGGAAGAAGTGCTGGGCAGCCGGAGACAGCTGCTGACCACCCTGCGCCGGGCCACCGGCCGGGCTCTGTCCTGAGCCAGAGCCGTGGAAGGACGAGCCGCCGAAGACCGGCGTGTTAGGTCCTTGTGGCGCGGGAGGCGTCGTTCCGACGTCGGTCTGACCGTCAGCCTGCTCCGGCGTGGCTTCGGCGGCCTCGGTGTCGCCCGACTCGTCGAAGTCGTCGGACTCGGCGGCCGGCTGGGTCCACGAGCCGTTGGACTCCGCGGCCGGCTGCGTCCAGGACGGGGTCGGCGGCTGGGCCGGGGGCGGGGTCTGAGGCTGGGTCCAGGGCGCCTGCTGACCGGCCTGACGGGACCACGAGTCGCTCTGGAACTCCGGGGAGAGCGCGTCCGGCTTCTCGTCGGTCTCGGCGGCTTCCGGGTCGGCGTCATGGTTGGGGTCCGGCTGACTCCAGGAGGGGGTCGGCTGCCACATTCTCCGGACCTCGGCCGCCGCCGCTTCCCGGTCCTTGTGCTGTCCGGAGTTATGCGAGTCGGTCACGACCTGGATCCCCGATTCTCTGAGAGGGGGCGGTGCCCCCGGAGGCTGCTCTGCTGGGTGCGTTCCGGAGGTGACGGCTCCGGGAGGGACCACTATCCCATGACCCGGTGTCCTCACCATGTCACGACCCGGAGCGTCGCCACGACGAGTGCGCCGACCTCAGTTGACTGCTCAGGAGGTCACCAGACCGGCTTCGTAGGCGACGATCGCGGCCTGGACCCGGTTCTTCACCGCCAGTCTGAGCAGGATGGCGCTGACGTACGCCTTCACGGTCCCTTCGACCAGGAAGAGCCGTCCGGCGATCTCGGCGTTCGACAATCCGGCACCGACCAGTCCGAGCACCTCCAGCTCGCGCGGACTCAGTACGGCGACCTGTTCCTTCGCAGCCGCGGCCCGGGCCATCGCTCCGCCACCGGATCCGGCGCTGAGCTCGGCAATCACGCGTTGGGCAATGCGTGGCGACAGATAGGCGGCGCCTTCCGCGACAGCTTTCAGTCCGGCGATCAGCTCCCGTGGATCGCCGGACTTCAGCAGGAAACCACTCGCGCCGTCGCCGAGCGCTCGGGCGATGTACGCGTCTTCGGAGAACGTCGTCAGCATGACCACCGCCGTCTCGGGCACGATCCGCCGGATCTCGGCACCCGCGGCCAGTCCGTCCATCCGTGGCATCCGGATGTCGAGTACGGCGACGTCCGGCCGATGCCGCCGTACCGCCTCCACTGCCTCCACCCCATCGGCTGCTTCGGCAACGACCTCGATCGCGTCGTCGGTGCCGAGGATCGCGCGGACGCCGGCCCGCACCATCGCCTCGTCGTCGGCCAGCATGACCCTGATCATCCGTTCCCCTCCGGTGTCGGTGGCACTGAGCCGGTCTGCGCGATCGCCTTGGCGACGAGGACGCCGTCGCTGAAGCACAGCCGGTAGGCGTAGTTGATCGAGAAGGGACCGTCCGGACGGTAGTAGCGGCAGCTCCAGCCGACCGGCGGGTCATAGCGCTCGGTGGGCGGGTCGATCATCTGCATCGCGGGAAGCGCCTTGCGCACCTCGTCCTCGGACTGCCCGAGGGTCAGGGCGTCGTACTGACTCGGCCGCAGGATCGAGCTGTAGCCGGCCACCAGGTAGTAGCCCAAGGCAACCACACCGACGACTGCGCCGAGGATCAGCGGCGCGGCGATGGCGGTGATCAGGCCGCGCCGGGCACTCCGGCGTACCGTGGCCCGTTCGACCGCCGCAGTGGGAACCGCCGGCGGCTCCGGACGGCCACCTGCTCGGGGCATCGTCGCGACCACCTCGAAGCCACCGCTATCTCGCGGCCCGGCTGTCAACGATCCGCCGACCAGCCGGACCCGCTCTCTCAGCCCCTCCAGTCCACGGCCGCTCGTGGACCTGGACTGGAGGGCCCGCGTCGCTCCGGTGTCCACGACCGCAACGCGTACGTCGTCCTCAGTGGACGTCACCGTCACCGTCACTGCCGCACCCGGTGCGTGCTTGCTGGCATTGGTCAGCGACTCCTGGACGACGCGATGCACGGCCCGATCCACCATCGGAGAACACTCCCCGTCGCCCTCCTCGATCAGGCGCACCGCCAGCCCGGATGCGGCAGCCCGGTCGACCAGTGCGCCGACAGTCTCGTCGTGCGGCATCACCGGCGCGTCCGCATCCGCCTCCCGCAGCACGCTGACGATCTCGCCGAGCCGCTCGGTCGCCGTGGCCGCCGCCTCGCGCAAGGACGTTGCGGCGCTTCGGTGCTGCTCCGGCAGTGCGGGATCGAGCTCCAGAGCAGCAGCCTGCAGTGCGATCAGACTCAGCTCGTGGCCGACCGAATCGTGCATGTCCTCGGCGATCCGAGAGCGCTCTCGCAACCGCTCCTGGTCGATCACCATCCGCTGCTCACGCTCGATCCGCTCGGCCCGCTCCCAGCCGGCCGTGGCGAGCAACGCCTGCTGTGCGCGGTACCGGCCGATCAGCCACGGCAGCACGACGACCAGCAGCGCAAGCAGGAGCATCAGCAACCAGCTCAGGATCGCTTCGGTGACCTGAGTGTCTCTTTGGATGAGGAGTGCGAGCACGAGCATGCCGGTGAGCGACCAACTGCACACCATCACGAAGTGCTTGAGCTGTGTCTCTCGCCGTCCAGCCAGATAGCTCAGCAACGTGATCGCCGGGACAAGGGCGATCTGGACGCCGTTCGTCGTACCGAGAGCGAACGCGAGGATGAGGATCTCCGCCAGCGCGATCACGGTCAGGGACGCCAGCGGCCACCTGCGGCGGTTGGAAGTGGCGAGGAACAGGACGCCGATGCATGCGGCCTGGAACCAGTACGGATCGCTGCGGGCACCGCTCTCCGCGAGCACGAGGAAGCTCAGCGCGGCCCATAGGCCGATATCTCCCAGGCGCCGCCACCTCATGCCCCAGACGCTACACAGTCGCACGGCTACCGCCGTACTGCCGAAAGTCAGGTGTTGCCGACGGCATCGACTATCTCGAACGGCACCATGGACACGTTCGGCACCGCCTCGCCACGCAGCTGAGCGAGCAGCAGATCGACCGCACGCCGCCCCATCTCCGTCTCGTTCTGCTTCACGTGCAGGTACGGCGGTCCGCCGATGGAGTCCCCCGGTGAGTCGAAACACGCGATCACCTGGTCGCCGCCCAACGCACGATCCACCATCCGGGCCAGGTTGTACTCACACGCGAAGTACGCCGTCACCTCCGGCAGCCGGTCGCGGAACGCGCGGATCACCTCCATGTCCGCCCGCACGCTCTCGGTGGTGGTCGAGCCGGGCAGTGTGCTGCGCAGATCGGTCAACTCGTAGGCCCGTCCGCGCTCTCCGAACGCGGATCGGAACCCTTCCAGCCGTTCCTCGATCGAGGACGTGTTCACCGGCGGTGGGGAGAGGAAGGCGATGTGCTGGTGCCCCTGGTCGAGCAGGCGTGACGTCAGCGCCCGTGCGGCCGCCACGTTGTCGGTGTGCACCGCCGAGACCGGGATCCCGGACAGATGGCGGTCGACGAGGACCACCGGATAGCCGGCCAGCACCTGCCGGAGCAGGCTGGCGTTGTAGAAGTCGCCGTGCACCGGGAACACGATCAGGCCGTCCACGGACGTCACCAGCGAGTCCACGGCCTTCTCCTCGTCGGTCTGCCGCCCGTGGGTTCGCCGGATGACCAGGTGGGCGCCGTACTCCGCGCAGCGCTCCTCGATCGCGTTCAGCAGGTCGAGGCCGTACGCCTCCGACATGTCCGGCACGATGAGCGCGATGGAGCGGGCCTCCTGCCGAGGGCGCCCCCGGAGCGGCACCGTGACTCCGGTCAGATCGGGAAGCCGTCGTACGACGAACGTCCCCTTGCCGCGGATGCGCTCGACCAGCCCGGCCTCCCGCAGCACCTCGAGGGCTCGCTTCGAGGTGATCCGGCTGACCTGGAACTGCGCGGCGAGCTCCATCTCCGATGGCACCCGATCGCCCGGCCGGAGAACACCGCGCCGGATCTGCTCCAGAACCTCCGCGCAGATCCGCTCGTACAGCAACGCCACGCCGTCACCTCACCTGTTGTCCGGTTGACATATCAAATCATCCCTCACTGACAGTGTCCGCTCCCAGCTACTCTCCGTGCGCGGCGTGGCCTACCGCCGGCGGGCTACTCTGCGCGGGTGGTGTGAGCTACTGCTGGTGACCGCCTGCAGTTGCTCCCGGTGGCAGCCGGCGGCTTCTGTCGGTGGCGTCCCTGGAAGTTCCGAATCAGTTCCTGGCGAGGGACCCGATCGGCTGACAACATTCCCCGCATGACCCGCCCACCAGTGCCTGCCTTCGCAGCTCGCCCCGTCGTGTCCGTCGCGGTCATCGTCGGCCTCGTGCTGACGGCCCTGTCCGGGCGGTACGGGTACCACCGCGACGAGCTCTACTTCATGGCCGCCGGCCGCCACCTCGCCTGGGGATACATCGACCAGCCACCACTGACCCCACTACTCGCACGGCTCTCAACCACCGTGTTCGGCGACACCGTGATGGGCCTCCGCGTGCTGTCGACCATCAGCTGCGTGGTCACAGTCATCATCGTGGCCCTGATCGCAAGGGAGTTCGGCAGCGACCGCCGCGGCCAACTCCTCGCCGCGGTCTGCGCCGCGGTGTCCGGGTTCGTGGTTGGCGTCGGTCACCTCGTATCGACCGCGACGTACGACCTCTTGGCATGGATGCTGATCGGCCTCTTCGCGGTCAAGCTCCTCCGGACCGGCGACGCCCGCTGGTGGCTCGCGCTCGGCCTGACAGCCGGCATCGCCTTGGAGAACAAGTACCTCGTCGTACTCCCAATCGCCGCCTTGCTCATCTCATTGCTTGCCGTCGGTCCCCGCGACGTGCTGCGGTCCTGGTGGTTGCCGGCCGGCATCGCGGTAGCCGGCCTGGTCGCCCTGCCGAACGTGATCTGGCAGTTCCAGCACGACTGGCCCCAACTCACCGTCGCAGGCGGCATCAGCGAAGACGACGGCACTGAGAACCGCATCATGTTCATCCCCCTCCAACTCCTACAACTGTCACCGTTCCTAGTGCCGATCTGGATAGCCGGATTCCTCCGACTGTGGCGGATGCCGTGGGCCCGATCCGTCGCCTTGGCCTATCCCCTGCTCTGCGCCGTCGTGCTAGCAGTCGGCGGCAAGTCGTACTACGCCCTGCCCTTGTTGCTCGTACTCGTAGCAGCCGGCTGCGAGCCAGCGCTCGGCTGGATCGATCGCCACCGGACTGCTGCGATCGTCGGATTCGTACTCACCGCTCTGACCTCAGCCCTGTTCACCTTGCCAGTGCTTCCAGCGTCGGCCGTCGACTTCGTGATCCCGGTGAACAAGGAGCAAGGCGAGCAGATCGGCTGGCCGACGTTGACGACCGCCGTCGCAACCGCGTGGGAGCGAATCCGACCGGAACAACGATCGTCAGCCACGATCGTCGCCGGCAACTACGGCGAAGCCGGCGCGCTACTCCGCTACGGGCCGTCGCACGGACTACCCCCGGCGTACTCAGGTCACATGAGCTTCGCCGACTGGGGCAGCCCGCCGGACACCAACACCGGACCGGTCCTTCTCGTCGAGATGGAGCGGACCCCGTCATTCGAGGACCATTTCCGGGACTGCTCACAGGTGGGCACGATCGACAACATCGTCTCCAACGACGAGGACGGCACGGTGATCGTCCTGTGCGCCGGGACCGCCGAGCCCTGGTCCACGCTGTGGCCGAAGCTGAGGAGGTACTACTGACGCACGTACGGTTGGACGATGCATCCCATGGTCGACATCCCAGCGGGCACCATCGCCCTCCGGGACGACCGCCTCAACACCCGTTGGCAGGTAACGCTGTCCGACTTCCGACTCGCCCGCTACCCGGTCGTCGGAACTGACAACAGACCGCTGACCGGCATCAGCTGGTACGACGCAGTTGCCCTGTGCAACAAGTTGTCCGCCGACGACGGTGTCTCCGCCGCGTATGCGATCGATGGTGACGAGATCACGTGCGACTGGACCTCGCCCGGCTACCGCCTGCCAACGGAGGCCGAGTGGCAACACGCCTGCACCACAGGCATCCCGGCGTACCGCTACGGCCCCCTCGACGACATCGCCTGGTACGCCGACAACGCGGGTGGGCGAGCGCATCCCGTCGGCCAGAAGGCTCCCAACGCGTGGGGACTGCACGACATGCTCGGCAACGTCTGGGAATGGTGCTGGGACCTCTACGACCCAGCGACGTACGGCTCCTACCGCATCTTCCGCGGCGGCGGCTTCGACGACCCCGAACGCTCCGTGGGCTCCACCGTCCGGCGCCGTTCCCACCCAACCTTCGCCATCGAAGACCTGGGCCTCCGCGTGGCTCAGTCCGTCACGGCCTGAGCGCGATCTTCCCGACCGTCGCGCGCGCCTCCAACTCGGCCAGCGCCTTCGGACCATCGGCCAAGTCGTACACAGTTGGCTCCCCCGGCGGGTAGACACCCAATGCGATCAGACGGTTCAGCTCGTCCATCAACTCGGCGAAGATCTCCGGCGCCTGCCGAATCAGTACGCCGATGTGCAGTCCGATCACGTGCACCTGGTGCTTGAAGTTCAGCTCCCGGTTGCTGATCGACGCCTCCCCACCCGCGACGCCGTACACGATCACCTTCCCCGTCACCCGCTTCGCCACAGCCACACTCTGACGGAACGTCTCGCCCCCAACGGACTCGAGTACGACGTCGACGCCCCGGCCGCCAGTGAGTCGCAGTACTTCACCCGTCAGATCCGCGGTCCGGCAGTCGATCACGTGATCAGCCCCCAACCGCCGTACCACCTCATGCTTCTCAGCAGAGGCCGTCGCGATCACATTCGCCCCGTAGTACTTCGCCATCCGCACAGCCGCCTGCCCCACCGCACCCGCCGCGGCGTGAACCAACACGGTCTCCCCCAAACCCAACCTCCCCAACGGCCGCAACGCCGCCAGCGCGGTAGCCCAGTTCGACACCAGCCCCAGCGCCTGCTCATCGCTCCACCCAGCGGGCACCGCCGCCACAGAGCCCGCCCCCATCACCATGTACTCCGCGAACGCCCCATACCCAGTCCCGATCACCCGATCCCCGACCGAGACCCCAGTCGCCCCTTCCCCGAGCGCAACCACTTCCCCCGCGGCCTCAAACCCAGCCAGATAAGGCGCCTGCGGCCCACCGTCATACGTCCCCCGCGTCTGCATCACATCCGCAAAGTTCACCCCCGCCGCCCCCACCCGCACCAACACTTCCCCGGCCCCCGCGACCGGCACCCCAATCGCATCCACGAGCCGCAGAACTCCAGGCCCATCCAACGTCGGCTGCTCCAACCCCCGCATCACCTCGGGAAGCCCGCCCACCCCAGTCTCCTTCGATAGCCGTCAAATTAGACGCCCATCGTACATCCCAGCCAGATCCATCGAGCGGTCAGCCAGATCCACCGACCGCTCAGACAGATCCGCGGACCGGGTAGATGAACCGCCGCCCGCCCGCCGCATCCGGCAACTGCTCCGACGCGGGCAACCCGAACCGGCAACCGCGCAGGCCGAGAGCCGCAACGGCAACTGTCCAGCGGCAAGCAACCCAGCCCGGAAACTGTCGGGCGGCGGCCGACCCCGACCTGAGCCGTTCAGGAGCAAGCAACCCCGAGCCCACAACCGTGCAAGACCGCCCGGCCCCAGCCGGAACCCTCGACGCGGCGCCCACCCCCAGCCGGAATCGTCGACGCGGCGAGCAACCCCAGCCAGGAGCTGTGCAGACACGGGCAACCCCAGCCGGAACCGTTGACGCGGCGAGCAACCCCAGTCCGAACCGTCGACGCGGCGCCCAGCCCCAGCCGGAACCGTGTCAGCGGCGAGCAACCCCAACAGCCGAGCGAAGCGAAGGCGCAAAGGGGGTGCGGGTGGCGGAGCCCCCGCTCGCGGCAAGCGAAGCGCAGCCGCACAAACGACGAAGGCGAGATGGTCCGCGCGTTCCGCGGACACACCTCGCCTCTCGCCTTCGTGGACGATACTGGGATCGAACCAGTGACCTCTTCCGTGTCAGGGAAGCGCGCTACCGCTGCGCCAATCGTCCAAACTCTTCAAGGGTTCTCGAGGTGGAGACGGGATTCGAACCCGTGTACACGGCTTTGCAGGCCGTTGCCTCGCCTCTCGGCCACTCCACCAGTGAGAAAGCTGGCCTGCCGAACCCTCTCCGAGCGGACGACCGGGTTCGAACCGGCGACCTCAACCTTGGCAAGGTTGCGCTCTACCAACTGAGCTACGTCCGCAATGCGACCGACTTTGTGTTTCCCCCGGCGCGAGAAGAACATTAGCCCATCAGCGCCGGAGTTCAAAAACCGGGGTCCACCGGACATCGACGTACCGTCATCGTCCGGTCACCTTCGGACTGCCCGGCGGGGCCGGATCGCCTTAGCACTAAGGTGATCCGCGGAAGGAGCACCACATGCGTATCTGGCTCAACGGCACCCTGCAGGGCGACGAGGCGACGGTCTCGCCCCTGGATCACGGGCTCACCACCGGTGACGGAGTGTTCGAGACGATCAAGATCGTCGACGGCCGCCCGTTCGCGGTGACGCGGCATCTCGAGCGGCTGGTTCGGTCCGCGGTCGGTCTCGGCCTGCCCACGCCGGACGTCGCGCGGGTCGAGGAGGGCATCGCCGCGGTCGTGCAGGCCGATCCGGACATCCCGTTCGGCCGGCTGCGGATCACGTACACGGGTGGTGTCTCACCGTTGTCGTCCGATCGCGGTACGTCGGGACCGACGATCCTGGTCGCGACCCAGGCGATCAAGCGACCGTCGCCGACCTCGGCCATCGTCACCGTGCCGTGGGTCCGCAACGAACGCAGTGCGGTCGCAGGCCTCAAGACGACGTCGTACGCCGAGAACGTGCGCGCCCTCGCCTACGCCAAGGAGCGCGGCGGCAGCGAGGCGATCTTCGCGAACACCGTCGGGACCCTCTGCGAGGGCACGGGTTCGAACATCTTCTGCGTGTACGACGGTGAGCTGGTCACGCCGACCCTGGAGTCCGGCGCGCTCGCCGGCATCACCCGTGCGCTCGTCATCGAGTGGTTCGGCGCGATCGAGCGCGACGTACCGCTGGAGCGGCTGTTCGAGGCGGACGAGGTCTTCCTCACGTCGACGACACGCGACATCCAAGGCATCCACCGCGCGGACGACCGGGACCTCCCCGCCCCGGGCACCGTCACCGCCCAGGTCGCCAAGATCTTCGCGGACCGCTCCGCCGACGAGCCCAATCCCTAAGGATGGCCGCATGCCGGACGGACTCAGCGCACGCGAACTGCAGACCTGGCGAACGTTCCTAGGCGTCTCGACGCTGCTCAACCACCAGGTCGAGCAGCAACTGAAGGACAAGGCCGGGCTGTCGCACCCGCAGTACGAGGTACTGGCGCGACTCGCCAACGCACCCGACGGCGAGCTCCGGATGACCGAGCTCGCCGGCGTCGCGCTGACGTCGAAGAGCGGCCTGAGCTACCAGGTGACCCAACTGGAGAAGGCTGGTCTCGTACGGCGTCGCCCGTGTGCGACCGACGATCGCGGGATCATCGCCGGCCTGACCGACGCAGGCTGGGCCAAACTCCGCGAGACGGCAATCGATCACCGTGGACTGGTGCGCGAACTGTTCGTCGATGCCTTGAGCAAGCAGGACTTCGCCAGACTCAGCACCGCTCTTGATGCCTTGGCGTTCAGCCTCGGCCTGACCGGCGACGTGGTGACAGCCCTCAAACCAAGCGAGTAGCCAGGCGGCGCGACGTACGGACTCCCCCGGCCTACCGAAGGATTACTCCCCGGAGGCTTTGCGGCGTTCGCGGTAGGCGGCGACGTGCAAACGGTTGCCGCAGGTACGCGCGTCGCAGTACCGCTTGGAACGGTTGCGGGACAGGTCGATCAGCGCGTCGTCGCAGTCCGGAGCCTCGCAGCGACGGAGGCGTTCGCGTTCACCGGCGGAGATCACCTGGGCCAGCGCGATCCCGCACTCCACCGTGATCCGGCACGCCAGCGACGCGCCGTCCCGCGAGTAGTGGATGTGCCACGGGTGCCCGTCGTGATTCGTCAGCCGCGGCGTCGTCGTACCGCGCGCGACGATCGCGTTGATCATCGCCGCCGCCGTCGCGTCGGAGTCCGTGGTGAACACCGGTGAGAACAACGGCCGCAGATCGCGGACCTCGGCCAGGTCCTTCTCCGTCAGCGTGTCGACCGCACTGAACTCGCGCTCGTGGACGAACTTCTCCAGCTCCTCGATCGTCTCCATCGTGTCGACCTGGCTGTTCGGTCCGGGCAGGGTATTGACCAGCCGGACCAGCGTGCCGAGCGCCTGCTCGGTGTCGTGCGAGAAAGTCACAATCACGTCTCCAACGCGACGGGGTCTCCGTCCTGCAGCAAGAGTAGCCCGGCCGGATTAGATCGTCGCTCAATGATGCGCTAAGGTTTCACCCGCAAGGCACCAAAGGCAACAACAGCACCAACTGTACGGGCGATTGGCGCAGTGGTAGCGCGCTTCGTTCACACCGAAGAGGTCACTGGTTCGAACCCAGTATCGCCCACCCGAAGTACACGCAGGTCAGAGCGGGAACCCAGCACCAGCCGGGTCCCCGCTCTCGTCGTTTCAGTCCTCGTCAGCCAGCGAAAGGGCAGCAAGAGCCGCCCTTGGGAGCCTCCCTGGACGTGTGTGTAGATCGCCGGCGTCGTCGTCGGCCGCTCGTGCCCCATCACCCGCTGTACGTCGGGAACCGGCACAGCCGAGGTGATCAGCCACGACGCATACGACCCCCTAGCCTCCCGGGCCGGTGACGGCGTCCGCGCCGCCCGCGCGGCAGGCTGGGACCCGTACCTCATCCCCACGGACGCCGCACTCCCCTGGCTAGCCGACCAGGACCTACGAGATGCCCCCGTCATCACCGGCAACCGCACCCCAGACGAACCACGCCGCACCCCACCGGCCGACGCCGTCGCCGTCGTCCCCACCCACCTTCAACACCCTCAACTCGTGGGCCAATGGGAACGCGAATACCTATCGCTCACCACGCTGTGCGCCGCACTTGGCGCACGGACTCCGACGATTGCGGTGCCGTTCGCAAAGCACGATCTCGCAGGCCACCCGGCCTGCTCGCGTCGCTCGCGGTCCTGCGGTACGCAGGTGTGGGCATCGTCGATCCGCATGATGGCTCTGCTCAGTCGCTCGCGCCGCTCGAAAGCGGAACCGGGGAACGCGTCGCCGACGCATTCGAGTGGTCATGGGTGATGACGAGAATTCCGACAGAGCTCAAGCACTTGCTGGAGATTCGGGCCATGATGCCATGTGAACTCAATTCCCCCACAGGAGACTCTTGCCCCACGTGCACTCCTCATCACCGGCCCGGTCGGGATCGGTAAGACCGCGGTCGCGGGCGCGCTGGGCGCAGCTTTGGCCGAGGTCGATGTCCCCGGCGCGGTGATCGATCTCGATGGACTGGCCTCAGCGTGGCCCGCGCCGCCGGACGATCGGTTCAACCTCGCGCTGGAGCTGCGGAATCTGCGCGCGGTGACCCGGAATTACCTCGACGCCGGCGCCGCCTGGTTGGTGCTGGCTGGCGTGGTGGAGAGCCGTGAGGATCGGCTGCGATATCGCGAAGCGCTCGGTGTCGAATTGGCGGTATGCCGGCTACGCGCCGCGCCCGAGACGATTCGCCGTCGGCTTGTCGGGCGTCACATCGACGGCAATCATGTCAACGATGAGGCAGGCCTGCGCTGGCATTTGAGCCGCGCGACGGAATTGGAACGGATCCTGGACGATGCGAGGGTCGCTGACTTCGACGTGTCGGCCGAATCACCGGTCGCGGAGGTAGCCCGGGCTGTACTGGCCGCCGCGCTGTGACGCGGCGAGTTCCCACGGCTGTTGGCTAAATGGAGGCGAGGCAGTCCCGTCCGTGGCAGCACGCATCCGCGAGTTGAACGACACCAGTCCGACACGGGCCAACCGGTCCACCCGCACTATTCGCAAGCACAAGAGGTGGAGGCGGCGCGGCTCGGACCGGGTCGCCTGCGCCATTTGTGCGGCTGCGCTTCGCTTGCCGCGAGCGGGGGCTCCGCCACCAGCACCCCCTGGGCCTTCGCTTCGCTCGGCTGCTGTGGTTGCTGCCGCGGAACGGGTGAGGGGACAGGAACTGGTGGGCTTGGACAGGTTATTGCTTGTCTTTGGTCACCAGGAGGGGTGCGCAGCCCCGCGAACGGTTCAGCATGTCGGCGATCAGTTGGCCACGGGGGCGCAGTCTGCGGTCGCGGGCCGGCGTGGCTGTTATGTGGTTGTGCGCCAATTGGGGAGGTCGGCGAAATGGACGTCGTAGCGGTCTTGTTCGGGAATGAGGGACTCGAAGACTGCTTCGCCGCGGCTGATGGCGGCTAGTTGTTCGAAGTAGCCGAAGCGTTCTATGCCAGGGCTGAGTACTACGAAGACGTCGGCCGTTTGGCCTTCTGCTGCGCCGAAGACGTGGGTTGTGCCGGGCGGGATGATGACCAGGCCGCCCTTGCCCACTGTGGTCAGGTTGTCGCCGAGGCGGAAGAGCATGGTGCCGTCGAGGATGTAGAAGACCTCGTGGGAGAGCTTGTGGTGGTGTGGGGGGTGCCCCGTCGGCGCCGGTTGCCAGCGTGAGCCGGCTGGCGCTGACCGCGCCGCCGTCGGCGAGTAGTTCGAACGCGCCGCCCGCGAGCGACGTCCCGGCCGCCGCACCGGGTTGCACGACCAGCGGGGTACCGATGGCTTCCGTAGTGACTCCTTCGATCGGACACAACGGATCCACCATGCCGATCGTCCGCAGCCTGAGCAACGGCACCCCTTGCCCCAGGTCCAGGCCAGCTCTCCGTACGACGAGCCGATGTTCACCAGGTCGGGACGGACGGCCGTAACCCGCTGCTCCAGGTCCTGCATGAGCTGCAGGTCCGCGGAGGCTCACGCGACCGAGGTCATCCATGGTGCGCGCTGTGTCAGGGCTCCGCGAACCGTCGACCTGTTTAGGCGTTGTCGAGGCGGTCCATGACGTCGGCGTCGAGCTGGAGGTCGAGGGCCTCCAGTGCCTCGTCCAGTTGAGCGACGGAGGAAGGGCCGAACAGCGGGACGACGTTCTTGTGGAGGAGCCAGGCGAGGATGACTTGGTTCGGGGTGGCGTTGAGGTCTTGAGCTACCTGGCGTAGGGCTTCGTTGCGGGTGTAGGCCGTGGGATGGGCGTAGCCGCGCTGCGCTGAGAAGGGCCGGGTGGGGTTGGTGTAGGAGCCGGTCAGGAGGGATTGGTAGGCGACCAGGGTGACGTCCGGGTGCTCGGCCAGGTAGTCGAAGTGTTCGATGCCGGCGTGCTGGAAGTGCGGGGTGCCGTGGCGGCTTACGCCTTGCAGGGAAGGCGGATTGGGCCAGAGATAGGTGTAGTGCTGCTGGATGACGGAGTACGGCGCTACCCCTTGAGCGGCGGCCAGCCCGCGGGCTCGATCCAGGCGCCAGGCGGCGTGGTTGCTGCAACCGACCTGACCTACGGTGCCGTCGGCTACCAAACCGCCGAAGACAGCCACGGTCTCGTCCAGCGGGGTGGTGCGGTCGTCGATGTGAGCGTAGTAGAGGTCGATGCGGTCGGTGCCAAGCCGATCCAGGCTCCCCTTCGCCGCGGACTCGACGACTGTCGAACTGAGGCCTTCCCAGTGCGCGTCGCCGGGGTCGCCGGGCTTGGTCGTCCGGGCGCCGCACTTGGTTGCGATCGTCAACTGATCCCGATTGCCCCGGGACTTCATCCAACGGCCGAGGAACTCTTCACTCTCGCCGCCGTGCCCGGTCCACTGGTTGTAGTTGTTCGAGGTGTCAATGAAGGTCCCGCCGGCCGCGACGAAGCGGTCGAGGATCGAGCTCGCGGTCTCAGGAGGCGTCGAACTGCCGAAGTTCATCGCCCCCAGGCACAGTGCGCTGACAGTCCGGCCGTTGCCAAGAGTCCTGTATCGCATGGAGCCAGGCTGCCTCCTAGAGCGCACTCAAGGTCAAATGAGCCAGGCGCCGGATTCCATCAGGACGCGGTCCTTGAGTTCGTTGACTTCGCGCCAGGCCTGGATCTTGGCGGGGGTGGCGCGGAAGTACAGGTAGTTCGCGAGCGGACGCGGATCGAAACCGGCCTTCTCGGCGAAGGCGTCGCCCTCAAGGTCGGTGAGGTCGCCGGAACGCAGCGTTTCGGTGGTGGCGGTGATGTGGACGACGTCTCGGGTGTGGCCGAGAGTCAGGAGGAGCGTGGGGTTCTTCTGGAGGTTGCGGGCAGTGGGGTTGCCGGCCGCGGTCGAGAGGAGGAGAGACTCGCCGTTCCAGAGGAAGGACAACGGCATCAGGTACGGCGTACCGTCCGGGGAAGCCGTGGCGACCCAGGCGTCGACGTCGTTCTCCAGCAGGCGGAGAGTGTCCTGCTTGCGTACCGACAATGGGCGGGCCGGGTCCGTCATGGTGGCGCTCCTCGGGATCTCGTGTCACATGTGGTGCGGGTGGTCCGTCAATCGGATGACGGCGCCGGGCCGGGAAGTGTGACAGTACGAAGGATGTGGTCGGGATGGGTCAGGACGACTGGCTGGTGGCCCGGTTCGAGGAGAACCGGGAACGCCTGCACGGCGTCGCCTACCGGATCCTAGGCTCCGCGCCCGAGGCCGAGGACGCGGTGCAGGAGACGTGGATCCGGCTCAGCCGGTCCGAAGCCGGCTCGATCGACAACCTCGGTGGGTGGTTGACCACGGTGGTCGGCCGGATCTGCCTCGACATGCTGCGGACGCGCCGCGGGCGGCCCGAGCGCCCGGTCGGCGATCACTCCCCCGCGCTCGCGGACGACGCCGTACCCGATCCCGAACTCGAAGCAGTACAGGCGGATTCGGTCGGTCTCGCGCTGCTCGTGGTACTGCAGACGCTGACGCCGGCCGAGCGACTCGCGTTCGTGCTGCATGACATGTTCGCGGTGCCGTACGACGACATCGCGCCGATCCTGGGCAAGTCACCGGCCGCCGCGCGGCAGCTCGCAAGCCGGGCGCGACGGAGAGTGCAAGGTACGCCGGAACCGGCCGGACCCGACGCGATCCGGCAGAAGGAGATCGTCAGCGCGTTCCTCGCAGCGTCTCGCGGTGGGGACTTCGCGGCGCTGCTCGAGGTGCTCGACCCAGACGTCGTACTGCGTGCCGACGCGGCCGTCGTGGCACTGGGCAATTCGGCGATGGTGTCGGGCGCGGCGGCGGTCGCGGAGACCTTCTCCGGACGCGCGCAGGCAGCCAGGCTGGCGTTGGTGGACGGGCTCGCCGGGCTGGTGTGGTCGTATCGCGGCGAGCCGCAGGTCGTCTTCTCCTTCACCGTCGCCGACGGCCGCATCACCGCGATCGAACTCCGCGGCGACCCCGACTATCTCCGCGACGTCGACGTCGCATCGTTGAAGGCCTGAACGGCGTGGCGAGTAGACAGACAAGTGAGGCTGTTGGGACGGATGAGGTGAGATTCACGCTCGGAGCGTCCGCATCGCGACACCCTGGAATCCGGTTTTTGGATGGGCGAAAAGTGCGCTACTGTTCTGCTCTCGCACCGAGCGGAAACGCCGGAGCGATGCGGACGTAGCTCAGTTGGTAGAGCGCAACCTTGCCAAGGTTGAGGTCGCCGGTTCGAACCCGGTCGTCCGCTCGGAGAGGGTTCGGCAGGCCAGCTTTCTCACTGGTGGAGTGGCCGAGAGGCGAGGCAACGGCCTGCAAAGCCGTGTACACGGGTTCGAATCCCGTCTCCACCTCGAGAACCCTTGAAGAGTTTGGACGATTGGCGCAGCGGTAGCGCGCTTCCCTGACACGGAAGAGGTCACTGGTTCGATCCCAGTATCGTCCACGAAGGCGAGGGGCGAGGTGTGTCCGCGGAACGCGCGGACCATCTCGCCTTCGTCGTTTGTGCGGCTGCGCTTCGCTTGCCGCGAGCGGGGGCTCCGCCACCCGCACCCCCTTTGCGCCTTCGCTTCGCTCGGCTGTTGGGGTTGCTCGCCGCTGACACGGTTCCGGCTGGGGCTGGGCGCCGCGTCGACGGTTCGGACTGGGGTTGCTCGCCGCGTCAACGGTTCCGGCTGGGGTTGCCCGTGTCTGCACAGCTCCTGGCCAGGGTTGCCCGCCGCGTCAACGGTTCCGGCTGGGGTTGCCTGTGGCTGCACAGCTCCCGGCTGGGGTTGCTCGCCGCGTCAACGGTTCCGGCTGGGGTTGCCGTGTCTGCACAGCTCCCGGCTGGGGTTGCTCGCCGCGGCGCGGGCTTGGTTGTGGTTTTAGCAGGGGGTGTGGGCGGGGGTCGGGAGGGGCGGGAGTGCGGCCAGGGCTTCTAGTTCGTCTGCCATTGCCGCGTTGAGCTGGAGGAGCAGGTTGGGGATCTCGGCGTCGGTCCAGCGGTGGCCGGCGATCACGTCCGTCACGTCGAAGAGGGCCGTCGAGAGTGTGTCGCGGGTCGCCTGGTAGGCGGACAACGCGTCGCGTTCGGGCGCACCGTCACGGACGACGGCCACAATCGCGCGGGCCAGGAGCTCGGCGTCCCGTAGCGCGTCCGTCAGGCCGTGCGCGCCCAGCGGGTCCTTGAAGTAGCCGGCATCGCCGACCAGGGCCCAGCCGTTGCCCCATGCCCGGCGCAGGTAACCGGGCCTGCCGGTGAAGGTCCGCAGTGCGAGCGGAGGTGCGGAGGCGGCGAGCCGGGCTGTGAGGTCGCCCGACGACTCGGCGACGATGCTGGTGAGCGGTTCCAGTCCACCCCGGCCGATCCGGCCGGGTGACGCGCTGGCGAACACACACGCCTGGCCGTCGTTGGTCGGGACGACGCCAGAGGCCGCGTCCGGCCTGAAGTTCCACTCGTAGCCGTCGGTCTCGAGCGCGGTCCAGTAGCCGTACGTGAGGGCGGCGACCGACTTCCCGACGCGCTCGTACGGCGCGTCGACGGCGTCGGCGACCGTCGACCTGATGCCGTCGGCTCCCACGACGATGCGTGCTGCCGCCCGCAGCGTCGCACCGTCACGGGCCCGGCCGGTGATGCCGGTGACGGTGCCGTGACGGTCCCGCTCGACGCCGGTCACGGCGATGCCGAACCGCACCTCGGCGCCGGCCGCCGCGGCTGCGTCGACCAGGAGCGGGTCCAGAACCGTGCGCCTCGGCGCGTACAGCGCCTCCACGCCGTACGACTCCTTGAGGATGAGCGGCACCAGGTCGTCCGCATACCGGAAAGTCGTACGCCGCACCGCCGGTGTGCCCGCGGCGATGATCTCGTCGAGCAATCCCCACCGGGTCAACTGCAGCACGGCTCCGCGCATCAGGGCGTGGGTCGACAGGGTGTCGGCGCCGTACCGGCTGCGATCGACCAGCAGGACCCGTAAGCCGTGCCGGGCCAGCAGGAAGGCCGTGGCGGCACCCGCCGCGCGGGCGCCGACGACCACGACGTCGTACTCGAGTTCGATGCTCACGTCGTCTCCAGGTGGAGTGGACATGACGTGACGTCAGCCGACGTCGACGTCGATGGACACCGGCACGCCGTTGGTGACGACGTCGAACACGGCTGACCGCAGGCGGGACTGCTCGACGACGGAGCGCAGTTTGTCCGGGTCGTCGCCCCGCAGCGTGAAGCTCACCCGGACTTGCTGGTAGCCGTTGCGGACCTCATCGGACAACCCGAGGATGCCGAGCAGGTCGATGTCGCCCACGACAGTCGAGGACACCTCGGTCAGGTTCACCCCGCGGGCTGCCGCGATGTTGGCGATGCCCGCGGTGAGGCAGGCGGCCAGCGCGTGCAGGAGGTACTCGACCGGCGTCGGGCCGTTGTCGGATCCGACCAGAACGGGCGGGTGGTCCGCGTCGAACGTAAACGGCTCCCGGTGCATCAGCTCCTGCTTGGCGCCGTGGAATCCGTGGATCACCGATCGGTTGTGAGTACCGCTCAGCCAGGTGTTGGTGGCCTGGAAGCGGAACTTCGCGATCTCGGTGTCGCCCTTCACGGCGTCGAGCGTGCCGAACAGGGCCGCGGTGTCGACGCCGTTGCGGATGGGTCTCTCGGTGATGGTCATGAGCCGACCGTAGGGAAGCGGCGTCGTCGCCCGCATCGGTGCGTGCGCGCAACTTCAGGTGCTCATCCACCAGATGGTGGCGGTCTACGCGTACTCGTCAGGTGGGCGTCATCAGCCTGGCGACCGCCGCGGCGCGGGCCGACTTTCCCTGGACACCGAGCTTCGCGTACGTGTTGTGCAGGTGCCGCTCGACCGTGCGGATGCTCAGGCTGAGGGATCGGGCGATCTCCTCGTTGTCCTGTCCTTCTGCGGCGAGGCGGAGTACGTCGCACTCTCGCGGCGACAGGAGCGACGTCGCAGCGGGACCGACTGCCCGTGGCCTCGGCCGGCGGTCCGGCGCCAGGAATGCCGCTACCTCGTCGACGAAGACCTGCCAGGCCGGCTCGTCGCCGAGCACAATGTGATTCGAACTCTCCAGCACCACCAGCCTCGCACCCGCGATCGTCGAGGCGAGGTGCCGGCCCTCCTCGAAGCCGTTCATCCGGTCCCCCCGCGAATGCAGCACCAGAGTCGGGACGTCGAGTTGCGGCAGCAGTTCGATCGCGTCGTCGCGATGGCGTTCCCGGCGGGCCGCGTAGGCGGTCTGCGCCGAGACCGACACGCGCTGCAGCTCATCCAGCCAGCGCATCTGCTCCTCGGTGGCGCCGGGGATCATCAGCGACGTGAACACCCGCCGGAACTCCGACTCGGGCCGGGCCCAACCGACCTTGATCAGCCGTTCGAACGTCTCGTTGAGCTCGAGGTCCTCAGGTGTCGGATCGCGGAACGCCGCCGCGTAGCTGCCGTAGAACAGCAACCGGGATACCCGCTCGGGGTGGCGCACCGCGTAAACGATCGAGGGCGGACCGCCCTGTGCCATGGCCATCAGGGCGAACCTGTCGAGTCCGGCATGGTCGACGACCGCCTCGAGATCGGCGACCCGCGTCTCCAGCCGGAAATCATCGACGTCCCGGTCGGACAGCCCGTACCCGCGCTCGTCATACCGGACCACGGTCGCGATCTGGCCGAGATCGTCCAAGAAGTGCCGCCAGACGGGGCTGTGCCAGTCGTGCTGCAGGTGGCTCAGCCAGCAGGTCGCGATCACCAGCGGCGGACCCGAACCGTGCCGCGCATAAGCGATCCGCACACCGTCGGCCGACGTGCAGAGCTGCAGCACCTGCGGTGGCGCCGCCGTCCCACGACCGGAGGCTGTCACGTTTCGATCGTACCCAGCGCCGAGGAGTCCGTCCGGTCTGCCGACTGACTTACATCCGGAGCTGGGAGCCGCCGTTGAAGTCGAGGACAGTGCCGGTGGCGAACTCGGCCTCCGGGGAGGACAGGTAAAGGATCGCGGCCGCGACCTC
The DNA here is from genome assembly GCF_055562215.1 of Kribbella sp. NPDC020701. Lineage (NCBI taxonomy): Bacteria > Bacillati > Actinomycetota > Actinomycetes > Propionibacteriales > Kribbellaceae > Kribbella > Kribbella sp. NPDC020701. Next base: position 171,628 of record NZ_JBVHFT010000017.1, read on the forward strand.
GGAGGGGTCGGCGACGCGTTCGAGCGGGCTTTCCATGCGGCGGCGGTCGTAGCCGGCGCCATTGAGATGCATGGCCGCCATGTCGGTGACGGTCCATCCGGGAGCGATCGCGGTGACGGCGATTCCCTCTGGCCCCAGCGCACGTGCCAGGGACTGGGTGAAGGAGACGATCGCGGCCTTGGAGGCGCCGTACGCCGGCTGGTTGGGCTCACCGCGGAACGCGCCACGGGAGGAGACGTTGACGATGCGGCCGCCGCGTCCCATGTGCCGCACGGCGCACCACGTGACGTTCGACGGGCCGACCAGGTTCACGGCCAGCGTGTCCGTCCAGGCCTGCTGCCATTCGGCGTACGTCGTCTCGCGGATGCGGTGTGGGTGGTAGACGCCGGCGTTGTTCACCAGTACGTCGATCCCGCCGAGAGCGCTCGCCGCGTCATCGACCATCGTCTGGATGGCTGCGGGATCAGCCAGGTCAGCCTGCACCATGACGTGCCCCGAACCAGGCAGGTCCTTCAACACCAAGGTCGCAGCATCAGGCGAGGAGCTGTAGTGGACGGCTACCCGGTCACCGGCTGCGGCGAACGCCCGAGCGGTAGCCGCACCGATTCCCCTGGAAGCTCCCGTGACCAACACTGCGCGATCCATGGCCCCGATCCTTTCATCACCGCCGAGTCGATCACTGGCGAGGCTTGAAGTCGCGGCGGTAGGACTTGCTCGCGCGCACCCACTCCTTCTTCATCTCGGACCGGAGCCGCGCGTCAGTACGCCGAGCCATGTACGCCGCCTCGCGCTGCAGCTTCACCCAGCTCTCATACCGCCGGTACGGCAGCGAGCCGTCCTCCAGCGCAGCCTGGACCGCGCACCCGGGCTCGGTGACGTGCACGCAGTCCTTGAACTTGCACTGCTCGGCCAGTGCCGTGACGTCCGGGAACGCGGCCGCCAGGCCCTCCCCTGACTCCTGTAGACCGACCCCCCGCAGCCCAGGCGTGTCGATGACGACCCCACCCTGCGGGAGGGCGATCAGCTCGCGGCGCACCGACGTATGGCGGCCCTTGCCGTCCTCACGGATGTCCTGCACGTCCAGCAGCTCCACACCGGCCAGGGCGTTCACCAGCGACGACTTACCGGCGCCACTCGACCCCAGCAGAGCCATAGTCGCGTTGTCATCCAGCAGTGACCGCACAGAGTCCATCCCGAAGCCGGTCGTCGCACTGCACACCAGTACGTCGGCACCCGGCGCAGCGACCGCCACATCCTCGGCAATGGCCTCGGCGTCCCCGACGAGGTCGGACTTGGTCAGTACGACGACAGGACGCGCACCGCTCTCCCACGCCAGCGCGAGGAAGCGTTCGATCCGGCCGATGTTCGGCTCGGGCACCAGACCCACGACGATCGCGATCACGTCGACGTTGGCCGCGAGTACCTGGCCTCGTGACGACCCGCCGACCTCCGCGCGGACGATCGCCGTACGGCGTGGTGCGACGGATTCCAGTGTGATCCGGTCGTCCGGCCAGAACCGCAGTACGACCCAATCCCCGGTACACGGGCCGGCCTGCGGGTCACTCGCCATCGCGGCGAGCAGCGCACCGGACCAGGACGTGCGGACCGGTCCGTCCTCGGTGAGTACCGTCGCCAGGCCCTTGTCGACCCGGGCGACGCGTCCCGGGACGAGGTCATCCGGAACGGACTGCAGGTACTCAGCCGTGGAGCCGTCGAGCCCGAGTGCCTGGAGTGTTGCTGACATGCGGCGAACCTTTCAGAGGGTCCGGCCGCGAGATCAGCTCAGCGGACGGACGGTGTGGGAGACAGCGGCCCGGTAGGCCCGTTGGTAGCTCACGGCGGGTGCCTCCCTTCCAGTCCGGCGGTCCTGATCGAGGACCGCTTGTCGCGATGCCGTCAGCGTAGGTCGTCGCCGTCGCTCTGCGCACCGGATTTTCCGACCGAGGCGGGCTTCCGCTCCGGGCCGGAGCCCGAGGCAGGCTTCCGCTCGGGGCGGGATTCCGGGGTGGGCTTCCGCTCCGTGCCGGGTTCGGCCTTGCGGTCCGGCGAAGCGCCGATGATCTTCGCGGGGTCGGGCCCGAGCGCCTCGATCTTGCGGGCCGCCTCGGCCTCCGGCCGCTCGTCCTGCTCCACCGGGGTCAGTGTGTGCTCGTGGTGCCGCTCCGGCTCGGCCTTCATGACCGGCTCGACCTCGTCCTCGGCCGCCGCCTTGACCTCCGCCACGCGCACCTTGTGCGGCCACAGCCGGTCGACCACCGCGTTCAGCGCCGCACCGATCAGTACGGCGATCGCCGTCATGTACAACCACATCAGTACGGCGATGGGCGCGGCCAGCGGACCGTAGATCGACGTACCGCCGACTGTGCTCTGCAGGATCCAGCGGAGCACGAAGCTGCCGAGGATCCAGATCGACAGCGCCAGGAACGACCCCGGCAGATCTGACACCCACGGAGTCCGCACCGGCACCGACAGGTGGTACAGGGTGTTCAAGAAGCCCGCGGACAGGATCGTCACGACGGGCCAGTACAGCTGGTTCAGGAAGTCGAGCCGGTGCGGGAGCAGTGCGTCGACCGCGTCCGGGCCGGCCAGCACCAGCGGCAGCACGATCACACCGATGACGAGGGCCGCGCAGTACAGGCTGAAGGACAGCGCCCGGGTCCGGACGATGCCGCGCTTGCCGCCCATCCCGTACATGATCGTGATGGTGTCGACGAACACGTTCAGCGCGCGGCTGCCGGACCACAGCGCGAGCACGAAACCGATCGAGATGACGTCCGGCCGGCCGCCGTTCAGGACCTGGTTCAGGGTCGGCACGATCACGCTCTGGACCGAGTCGTCCGTCAGCGCCCGGGCCGCCAGCTGGGCGATCTGCTGCTTGATGTCGTCGATCGTCTCGACCTCGAAGTACCGGCTGGCGATGTAACCGAGACTTCCGGCCAGCCCGAAGATCAGTGGCGGCAGCGAGAGGATCGCGAAGAACGCCCCCTCGGCCGCGAGTCCGGTGACCCGGTAGCGCAGGCAGACACCGACGGTCTGGGTGAGCAGCTTCCAGATCGTCGCGGGGATCTTGCGGACCCATGCCAATGAGAGGGAGCTCCCACCCCTGGGTCCTGCCCCTGAACGTGCCATACCGCTTACCGTACTGACATGGCGGACCCATTCGCGGTAACGAACCAGGCTCCCCCACTGCAAGGGGTGAACTTCTTCACGCGCGACACGGCGCTCGGTGACGCTCTGCGCCCGTACGCCGCTCTCGCCGACGATGCCGGTCTGGCCCGGATCGGCGCGGTCGCGGGCTCCGAAGAGGCCCTCGCGCAGGCTCTCCCGGCCAACCAGCACCCACCGGTCCTGCGCACCCACGATCGCTACGGGAACCGGATCGACGAGGTCGAGTTCCACCCGTCCTGGCACTGGCTGATGGAGCGCGCGGTTGGGTTCGGGCTGCAGGCCGCGCCGTGGACGAGCGAATCGCCGTCGCCGCACCTGACCCGGGCCGCCGGGTTCTACGTCTGGTCCCAGGTCGAGCCGGGGCATGTTTGCCCGATCTCGATGACGTACGCCGCGGTCCCCGCGCTCAGGGCGGACGAGCGGCTGGCGAAGGCGTGGATCCCGCAGCTCGCCTCGACGTCGTACGACGTACGCCGGTTGCCGGCCGCGGAGAAATCCGGGGTCCTCGCGGGGATGGGGATGACCGAGAAGCAGGGTGGCTCGGACGTCCGGGCGAACCTGACCACCGCGACGCCGGCCGGGGACGACGGTGAGTACCAGCTGAACGGGCACAAGTGGTTCTGCTCGGCGCCGCAGGTCGACGTCTTCCTGGTACTCGCGCAGGCGCCGGACGGGCTGAGTTGCTTCGTCGTGCCGCGGGTGCTTGCCGATGGCAACCGGAACACGTTCGCGCTGCAGCGACTGAAGGACAAGCTCGGGAACCGCTCGAACGCGTCCAGCGAGGTCGAGTTCCACAACACCATCGGCTACCGCCTGGGCGACGAGGGCGCCGGCGTCCGAACCATCATCGAGATGGTCGCCGCAACCAGACTCGACTGCGTCCTGGGCTCTGCGGCTCTCCAAAGACGCGCCCTGGTCGAAGCCCTCTGGCACACCCGCCACCGCTCGGCGTTCGGTGGGTTGCTCGCCGACAAGCCGGTGATGCAGAACGTCCTCGCGGACCTGGCGCTCGAGAGTGAGGCGGCGACCGCGCTGGGGATGCGTCTTGCTGCTGCTGTCGACGCCTCCCTGAACGGTGATGAACAAGCTGCAGCATTCCGGCGGATTGCGCTGCCGCTCGCGAAGTTCTGGGTTTGTAAGCGGACTCCGTTCATGGTGGCTGAGGCGTTGGAGTGTCTGGGTGGGAACGGGTTCGTGGAGGAGTCCGGGCTGCCTTTGCTGTTCCGGGAGTCGCCGTTGAACTCGATCTGGGAGGGCTCCGGCAACGTGAACGCGCTGGATGTGCTGCGGGCGCTGCGGAAGCCGGAGTCGCTGGAGGCGTGGCTGCTGGAGGTTGGCGCAGCGCGGGGTGCGGACGAGCGGTTGGACGCCGCGGTGAACGACGTACTGCAAGCGCTTGCTGACGCCGCGGACGCCGAAGCCGGAGCCCGGCGGCTGGCTGCGCGGATGGCCCTGTGCCTGCAGGCGTCACTGCTGGTCCGGCACTCGACGCCCGAGGTCGCGGACGCGTTCGTCGCGTCGCGGCTGGCCAACGAATGGGGCGGTGTGTTCGGGACGCTCCCGCGGACGACACAGTTCCCGCTGATCATCGAGCGCGCGATAGGGTGACCGCGTCGCGACTGGCGCGCTGAGGTGGAGAACCACCGGGGAGCGAAAACCGTCGGCACCGTGCGCCTGGGTGCCTTCGACCCACTGCAACCGCAGGAGAGACAACGATGACTCAACCCTTCGATGCCGCCGCCGCATCGGCCGCGTATCGCAACGCGCTCGAGGTGATCGGCGCGGTGGAACCGACCATCGCCGGCGCGATCAAGGCCGAACTGGCCGACCAGCGGTCCTCGCTGAAGCTGATCGCGAGCGAGAACTACGCCTCCCCCGCCACCTTGCTGACGATGGGCAACTGGCTCTCGGACAAGTACGCCGAGGGCACCATCGGGCACCGTTTCTACGCCGGCTGCCAGAACGTCGACACCGTCGAGCAGACCGCGGCCGACCACGCGACGGCTCTGTTCGGCGCGCCGCACGCCTACGTCCAGCCGCATTCCGGCATCGACGCGAACCTGGTCGCCTTCTGGGCGATCCTGGCCCAGCGGATCGAGTCCCCGGCGCTGGCCGAGGCGGGAGCGAAGCACGTCAACGACCTGTCCGACGAGGACTGGACCAAGCTCCGCAAGGCGCTCGGCGACCAGAAGATGCTCGGCATGTCGCTGGACGCCGGCGGTCACCTGACCCACGGCTTCCGGCCGAACATCTCCGGCAAGATGTTCAACCAGCACTCCTACGGCACCGACCCGGAGACCGGGCTGCTCGACTACGACGAGGTCGCGCGCAAGGCGCGGGAGTTCAAGCCGCTGATCCTGATCGCCGGCTACTCGGCGTACCCGCGCAAGGTGGACTTCGCGAAGATGCGCGAGATCGCCGACGAGGTCGGTGCGACGCTGATGGTCGACATGGCCCACTTCGCCGGCCTGGTCGCGGGCAAGGTGTTCACCGGCGACTTCGACCCGATCCCGCACGCGCACGTCACCACGACCACCACGCACAAGTCGCTCCGCGGCCCGCGCGGTGGCATGGTGCTCTGCCAGCCCGAGTACGCCGACTCCGTCGACCGTGGTTGCCCCATGGTGCTGGGCGGTCCGCTCAGCCAGACGATGGCCGCCAAGGCGGTCGCGCTCGCAGAAGCCCGGCAGCCGTCGTTCCGTGAGTACGCGCAGGCGATCGCGGACAACGCGGTCACGCTGGCCGAGGGCCTGATGAAGCGCGGCGTGAAGCTCGTGACGGACGGTACGGAGAACCACCTGGTCCTGCTCGACGTCTCGTCGTACGGCATCACCGGCCGGCAGGCCGAGTCGGCGCTGCTCGACGCCGGCATCGTGACCAACCGGAACGCGGTACCGCGTGACCCGAACGGCGCCTGGTACACCTCGGGCGTCCGGATCGGCACGCCGGCGCTGACCACCCGCGGCTTCGGTGCCGACGAGTTCGACCGGGTCGCCGAGCTCATCGTCGACGTCCTCTCCTCGACCACGCCGACGACGACGTCCGCCGGTGCGCCCTCCAAGGCGAAGTACGTGCTCGCCGACGGCGTCGCGGACAAGACCAGGGCGGCCTCGGCCGAGATGCTCGACAAGCACCCGCTGTACCCGGGCCTCGAGCTCAGCTGAGTTCCACCGCGCCCGCTCCCACGCTTGTGGGAGCGGGCGTTTTCCGTTGCGGCATCAGTACGGCGGCCGGCACCGCGCCGGCGACCGCGATTGCTGCCGAGACCCACATGGTCGGAGTCATGAACGTCGAATTATCAGGAGTTTGTGATAGTTGCGATACATCAGATTACTGTACTCTTCAACCATGAGTCGGGAGCCCAGTCCGGAAGAGATCAGCCAGTTCGTCGAGCGCTTCGCCGGAGTGCTGGCGAACAGCGGCGTCCCGACGATGTCCGCCCGGGTGATGGGCCGGATGCTGGTCAGCCCGACCGGCACGATGACCGCGGCCGAGCTGGCCGAGTCGCTCAAGATCAGCCAGCCTGCCGTCTCCGGCGCGGTCCGTCAGCTGCTCCAGGTGTCGTTCATCTCGCGCGAGCGGTTGCCCGGTTCACGCAAGGATCACTACCGGATCCGCGACGATGTCTTCGCCGCGATCCTGGAACGCCGCAATGACGCCCTCGGCGAGTGGGAGTCCAGCAGCCGGGCCGGCGTCGCCCTCTTCGGCGCCGACTCCCCCGTCGGCCGGCGGCTCACCGATGCCGCCGACTTCTTCGCCTTCATCAAGACCGACCTCGACCAGATGATCAAGAACTGGCGCGCGGAGCGCCCACGGACTGACGGATGAGCTCTGGCCGCGGCAGGGCAACCTGGATCCGCCGTGCCACCGCCAAGGCAACGTCGTCCGCACCGTGCGGCGCGACAACCTGAACACCCACCGGCAGTCCGTCCGCCAGACCCGCCGGCACGCTCACCGCGGGATGCCCAGTCACATTGAAGGCCCAGCACGGATCGCCGGTGACGATGCTCTCCTCGTGCTGATCGTAGCCATGGGCAACAGTCAGCGTGGTCGGGGTGACGAGCGCGTCCACCGCCGCGAACAGGTCCGCGAGCGCGGTGTTGTTGTGATCCCGCACCTCCCGCGCCCGATTCGCCGCGGCCGCCTCAGCGCCCCGTCCGGCATCCAGCCCCGACAGCACCGACCACGCATCCTCGGTAGGCAGCAACTCGAGCGGTACGTCGACCACCACGACGTCAGCCCGAGCCAGTCGCTCCCGGATCACCCGGTCAACCGCCGGGTCAGCCGGCTCAATGCCAAGGGTGGACCGATAAGCAACCCGCACCCCGCCGCCGCCTCCACCGGCCTCGCCGCACTCTCCGGCCCCGCCGGCTCCACCGGGCCAGCTCGCGACGGACGGGACGGGCCAATGCGGGAGCGCCGTCGGATCCAGCCGGTGGGGACCGCTGGCGATGCTCGTCGCCAGGATCACGTCATCGAGGTCGGCCCCGATGAAGCCCGCCGTGGTGAGTCCGCCAAGAGGCCGACCACCCGGCCGCGGGATGCGCCCGTACGTGCCCTTGAACCCGACCACCCCACAGAACGCGGCCGGGATCCGCAACGACCCTCCACTGTCTCCACCACTCGCCAGCGGCACGACGCCTGCCGCAACAGCCGCGGCTCCACCAGCCGTCGATCCACCGGGCGACCGCGACAAATCCCAAGGATTGCGGGTGTAATCCCGCCCGTTCCACCCGAAGGTCTGCGAGATCGCCCCCGGTCGAGCCCGAGTCGACCGACCGATCGCGATCGCACCGGCCGCGAGCAGCCGCTCGACGATCGGCGAGCCCGGCGGCGTCCGCCCCTTGATCAGGAACGGCACCCCGGCAAGCAGACCAGCCGGCTCCAACCGCTCGGCGGCGGCCCGTGCACCGGCACCATCCAACTCCTCGAGGAAATGCAAGACCGGGTCGAGGCGCTCGGCGGTATCGAGCGCCTCTTCGACGACCTCGAGAGCAGTCCGGACCCCCGACCGCACCTCCGCCGCGATCGAAACCGCAGTCGCTCGGCGACCAGCGCGGACGTTCTCCCGGTCGGGCTGAAGCACCGGGTGAGTTTAGCGAGTGAGGGCGTACACGGCGATCGCGGCGAAGTCGTCGGCGGGTTCGGAGGCTTGCCAGGAGCGGACGTCGTCGACGTACCGGGATCCGTGGCCGGTGAACTCGGCGTACCGGTCGACACCGTCGGCGGGACAGGGGTTCATGCCGTCGAGGTGGTCGCCGAGGCCCTCTTCGAAGAGCTCCTCGGAGTTCGGCCCGTTGACGACCGCGCCGGTGAGCTCGCGGCCGAGGATGTTCGCGATCTGGTGATGCGGACAGCGCTCGGCGTTCTGCCCGACGCCGACCATGAACGACACACCCCATGCGTTCGCGCCGAAGTTCCAGGCGAGTTGCTGGTTGCCGAAGTCGTCGTACCGCCGGTCACCGGTCACCTTCCGGTACAGCTGCGCGGTCGCGGCCAGGCCGAACGCATGCGGTACGGCGTCGAAGTTGTCGTACTGCGCCCCCGCCCGGAACGGATCCGCCGACGCCCGGTCCACGCCGATCTGCAACTGTGCCTGAAGATCCCCGACCAGCCGGCGAACCAACGGCCGGTCCGACCGAGCAGCCTTGATCAGATCCGCATGCGCCAGTGCGCTCACGTCGTACAGATTGAGCGTGTCGCCGCCCGCCTCGTGCTCGATGTACTGCGTGGCCCAGTAGCCGGCCTGCTTCAGCCAGGCTCCGGCCCGCGGATCGCCCAGCCGGCGCGCGGCGAGGGCGAGTTCGGTCGCGCCGAGCTCGAGATCGTCACGCCAGGCCGTCTCCGGATAGAAGGCGAACGGCAACGACGTGACCAGCTGCCCGACGTTCTTGGTCTGCGCCTGCGCGTAGATCTGCGCGGCCGTGTCGAGGTGCCGCCGGGCGGTCGCCGGATCCTTCTCGACCTGGGCGGCGAGCGCGAAGGCCGCCGCCGTCCGACCGGCCAGGTTGGGGCTGATCGGCTTGCCGGGCGCGGCCGCCCGGAAGACCGGCCGGTTCCGCAGGAAGCGTTCGGACGGGTCGGTCAGGTGATCGTCGACCTCGGGCAACCGCCACACGTCGTGGTCGCCGACGAACGTCTCCTCGACGTTGCCGGTGCCGACACCCACCTGGATGTAGAGCGTCTTCGTCCGTGAGTTCCACATCTTGTCCAGCCAGTCCAGCCCGTGCCGAGCCTCCGCCAGCACCTGCTGATCCGGCCGGCGCGCGTCCCGGGCCGATGCCCACAGCAACGACTCCGAGTACGCCGCGATGTGGGTGAACTTCAGGTAATCCCCCGCGTCGTACCAGCCACCCTCGACATCCACCGGACCACCGATCCGGCGTAGCTCACCGACGGTCTGATCACTGTCCGGGTCGACGAACACCGGCGTGTCGTACACCTGCGCGGCCCGGTCGTTGAGGTGCGCCGGCTGCCGCCCGAGCGCCCCGGGGACGACGTTCGCCCCGTCCCGCTGCTCCGTGAAGAACGTGACGGCCTTGTCCTTGGCTCCGGTCAGCAGCCGATTCGCATCGGCCAGGATCTCGAACGCCGACGACGCAACGCCGGGCACCTCGATCCGATACTCCCCCGGCACCTTCAGCGCCGACAGATCGAGCTGATAGACGTGCTGGTACGTCGCGTTCCACTCCCCCACGTCACCGCCGACCCGCCCGCTCAGCACGCGATGCCCGTACCGGTCGACCACCTGATACCGAGCACCCGTCGCGGCGTCCCGCGTCATCACGTACGCCGCCTTACCGTCGAAGGCGCCGTACCCGAGCTGGTTCACCCGCACCACACCGCCGGACCCAGCTGCGGCAGTGCTCACCGCACCCACACCACTCACCGGACCCACCACCAGACCCGCGGCCACGACCATCGATCCGACCCGACGCAAGGACCTCACGATTGTCTCCCTCTCGCCAATCGTTAGGAAAGTTTCCTATTGTTTGGACGCAAGGTAGCGCACGCCACCACCGGAGTACAGAGCTCAGCCGCGGAGGCGGGAGGCGGACCACACCATCAGCGCGGCGAACGTCGTCCCCAGCAGCGCACACGCGACCCAGGCCACATCTCCGGCCTCCGAGATCGCTCCCGACAGGATCCAGGCGTGCACCCGTCGATCCCGGCGCAGCGGCGGGATGTCGGTCGCCTCAGACGCCGCGACACCGCTCATGGCCGAGCTGGGACACCGTGGGCAAACACGTAGACCGGCACCGCGGACTCCTCGGTCGACGGGTCCTCGTAGTACTCCTGGATCAGCTCCCCGATCCGCTCGGACAACTCGGTCAGGCGCTCCGGAGTCAGGGTCAGCCAGCTCTCCGTCGCGAACGCGGCCCGCAACCAGTCCTCGCCGTACTCGTGGCGCATGTCCAGCCAGTGCCTGACCTTGTCCGCGTGGTACGTGATATTCCCCTCCTCGGCGACCGTTGCGACCAGCTCGCCGGCGGGCTCACCCGCTGCGTCGGCGACCGACCACGTCCACGACGCACGGGCGCTGCGCCACCAGCGCTCCCGGCGGTTCTTGGCCAGCTCGGGCGCCTCCTCGATGACTCCGGCCGAAGCCAGGACCTTCAGGTGATGGCTGATGTTGCCGACCAGTTCACCGGTGCGTTCAGCCAGCTGCGAGGCGGTGGCGGGACCGTCGACCCCGAGCAGGTCGATCAGCCGGCGGCGCAGCGGATGGTGGATTGCGGCGATCACCGAGGGGTCGGCCGGGCGCCGGTTCGCGGGGCTCATGGGAGGCACCGTAGATTCCACAAGAGCTCTTGTGCAAGAGATCTTGTGGAACACCCGCGGAGCGCGAAACAATCACCACCAGACTGCTAGACATAGCCGCATCGTGAGACTGGCGCTCATGATGTGAGATTGGGAGTTGATTTGTCAGGCGTTGGACCTGACGCTTATGAGCATGCTCGCTGCCCGCTCCACTCACCTCGTAGGTCGCATTCATGTCGACCTCGGGCGGATGCGCAGCGCCATCTGTTGTCCTTCGATGTTCTGACAGCCACCCCGCCGGGCCCGACGAGGCCCCTGATCACCCCCGATCACCGCTGGGTGCGCACCGCGCGGAACGCATCGAATCGACGACGCTTCGATCCCACCGCCCTCGGTGAGCACCTGTCACGAGGACAAGGACACCCTCCGGATGACTGGCGTCACGTCTGCTCCTGCCACCCGCAAGCCTGCCCGGCCACGCAAGGGCAAGGGCGAAGGCCAGTGGGCGCTCGGCTACCGCGAGCCGCTGAACAAGAACGAGGAGAACAAGAAGAACGACGACGGCCTGAACGTCCGGGCCCGGATCGAGAACATCTACGCGCACCGCGGCTTCGACTCGATCGACCCGGCCGACCTGCGCGGCCGGTTCCGCTGGTGGGGTCTGTACACCCAGCGCAAGCCCGGGATCGACGGTGGCAAGACCGCGACGCTGGAGCCGGAGGAGCTGGACGACCGCTACTTCATGCTGCGGGTCCGGGTCGAGGGCGGCCAGCTCAGCACCGAGCAGCTGCGGGTGATCGCGGAGGTCTCCACCGCGTACGCACGCGACACCGCCGACATCACCGACCGGCAGAACATCCAGTTGCACTGGATCCGGATCGAGGACGTCCCGGCGATCTGGCAGAAGCTGGAGGCCGTCGGGCTCTACACCACCGAGGCCTGCGGTGACGTGCCGCGCGTCGTGATCGCCAGCCCGGTCGCCGGGATCGCCGCGGACGAGATCATCGACCCGACGCCGGCCATCGACGACATCGTCGAGAAGTACATCGGCTCGAACGAGTTCTCCAACCTGCCGCGGAAGTTCAAGACCGCGCTTACCGGGCACCCGTCGCACGACGTCGTACCCGAGGTCAACGACATCGCGTTCGTCGGGGTCGTGCACCCCGTGCACGGGCCCGGCTTCGACCTGTGGGTCGGCGGCGGCCTGTCGACGAACCCGATGCTCGCGCAGCGGCTCGGCACCTGGATCCCGTTGGAGGAAGTGCACGAGGCCTGGTGGGGTGTCACCAGCATCTTCCGTGACTACGGCTACCGGCGGCTGCGGACCCGGGCCCGGCTGAAGTTCCTCGTCGCGGACTGGGGTGTCGAGACGTTCCGTGAGGTGCTGGAGGAGAAGTACCTCAAGCGGAAGCTGATCGACGGCCCGGCGCCCGAGATCCCCGCCGTCCAGGGCGATCACGTCGGCGTGCACAAGCAGAAGGACGGCAAGTACTTCGTCGGCGTCGCGCCGGTGGTCGGACGGGTGTCGGGGACGAAGCTCGCCGAGGTCGCGGACGTGGTCGCGGCGCACGGGTCGAACCGGATCCGGACCACCGCGCAGCAGAAGCTGCTCGTGCTCGATGTCGAGGAGGCGCAGGTCGAATCGCTGATCGCCGGCCTCGACGCGCTCGGGTTCCAGGCCCGGCCGTCAGCCTGGCGGCGGAACACGATGGCCTGCACCGGGATCGAGTTCTGCAAGCTGGCGATCGTCGAGACCAAGGCGAAGGCGGCCCAGCTGATCGACGAGCTGGAGATGCGGATCCCGGAGCTCGACGTACCGATCACCGTGAACGTGAACGGCTGCCCGAACTCCTGCGCCCGGATCCAGACCGCCGACATCGGCCTCAAGGGCCAGCTGGTGATGGATGCCGAGGGCAAGCAGGTGCCGGGCTACCAGGTCCACCTGGGCGGCGGCCTCGGGCTGGACGCCGGCTTCGGCCGGAAGCTGCGCGGCCACAAGGTCACCGCCGACGGGCTCACCGACTACGTGGAGCGCGTCACCCAGAACTACCTGAAGGAGCGCAACGAGGGCGAGCGCTTCGCCCAGTGGGTCACCCGAGCTGACGAGGAGGCTTTGCAGTGAACGAACGAAGTGAGTTCACCAACAAGTGGAGCGTGACTTGTGCCTCGTCGGCGCCCGGAACGAAGCGAGGACGTCGATGAGTGAGCGTGCGGCACCTCTCTACTGCCCGTACTGCGGGGACGAGGACCTTCGTCCGTCTGAGGAAGGCCATGGCGCGTGGGAGTGCCGGCCGTGTGCACGGGTGTTCCAGCTGAAGATGATCGGGTTGCGGGTGACGGTGGAATGAGTACGGATCTGAAGACGCTGGCCGAGGAGGCCAACGAACGACTAGCCGACGCCTCGGCGCAGGAACTGCTGGCGTGGGCGCGGGAGACCTTCGGTGACGAACTGGTGGTGACCGCCTCGATGGCAGACGGGGCACTCCCCCACCTCGCGGCCGAGGCGGCCCCCGGTGTCGACGTCCTGTTCCTCGACACGGGTTACCACTTCGCCGAGACGATCGGCACCCGGGACGCGGTGGCTGCGACGCTGCCGATCAACCTGGTCAACGCCCTCCCGAAGCAGACGGTCGAAGAGCAGAACGCGGAGTACGGCGAGAAGCTGTACGAGCGTGAGCCCGACAAGTGCTGCGCGCTCCGCAAGGTCGAGCCACTCAACCGGTACCTGTCCGGCTACAAGGCCTGGGTCACCGGCATCCGCCGCGAGGAGGCGCCGACCCGGGCCAACACCCCGGTCATCGAGTACGACGCCAAGCGCGACATGGTGAAGCTGAACCCGATCGCGCCGTGGACCCAGGAGGACCTGGACACCTACATCGCGGACAACGGCGTACTGGTCAACCTGCTCCAGTACGACGGCTACCCGTCCATCGGCTGCGAACCGTGCACCCAGCGCGTCGCCCCCGGTGAAGACCCGCGCAGCGGCCGCTGGGCCGGCCAGGGCAAGGTCGAATGCGGGCTCCACACATGACCGCACTTTTGGCCGGGCCTTCGGCGCCGGCGTGGTCATGGGGCCTTGACTCCCGGCCTTCCCTCGTCGCTCCAGTCGCTTCGCTCCCTCCACTCCTCAGTCCAGGCCGGGAGGCCCCATGACCGCCATCGTGGAAACACCAGTCGTCACAGAGCTGGATGCCCTCGAGAGCGAATCCATCTTCGTGTTCCGTGAGGTGGCGGCGGAGTTCGAGCGTCCGGTGATCCTGTTCTCCGGCGGTAAAGACTCGATCGTGATGCTGCACCTGGCGCGGAAGGCGTTCGCGCCGGCCGGGGTTCCGTTCGCCCTGCTGCACGTAGACACCGGGCACAACTTCCAGGAGGTGCTGGACTACCGCGACGCGACCGTAGGCGCATTGGGTCTGCGGCTCGAGGTGGCCAGTGTCGAGGACTACATCGCCGACGGCCGGCTCCGCGAGCGCTCCGACGGCACCCGGAACCCGCTGCAGACGGTTCCGTTGCTCGACGCCATCAACGGGCACCGGTTCGACGCGGTGTTCGGCGGCGGGCGCCGGGACGAGGAGCGGGCCCGGGCGAAGGAGCGGATCTTCAGCCTGCGCGACGAGTTCGGTCAGTGGGACCCGCGCAACCAGCGGCCGGAGCTGTGGTCGCTGTACAACGGCAAGCACCGGCCCGGTGAGCACGTGCGGGTGTTCCCGCTGTCCAACTGGACCGAGCTCGACGTGTGGAACTACATCGAGCGCGAGGGCATCGACCTGCCGAGCATCTACTACGCCCACGAGCGGGATGTGTTCGAGCGCGACGGCATGTTGCTTGCCGTCGGCCCCTACTCGCAGCCCCGTGACGGTGAGGTCGTGGAACGCCGGGTGGTCCGCTACCGGACCGTCGGCGACATGTCCTGCACCGGCGCGGTCGCCTCGACCGCCTCGTCCGCGGCCGAGGTGGTCGTCGAGGTCGCGGCCAGCGAACTGACCGAGCGCGGCGCCACCCGGGCCGACGACCGGGTCAGCGAAGCCGCGATGGAAGACCGCAAGCGGGAAGGCTACTTCTGATGAGCCGAGGATCGAGCACAGCTGTAGAGCAGCTCGCCCAGCGGCAACTGCTGCGGCTGGCCACCGCCGGATCGGTCGACGACGGCAAGTCCACCCTGGTCGGGCGGCTGCTGCACGACTGCAAGGCGATCCTGGCCGACCAGATCGCGCACGTGAAGACGGTGTCCGAAGCCCGTGGTGGTGACTTCGACTTCGCCCTCCTCACCGACGGCCTGCGCGCCGAACGCGAGCAGGGCATCACGATCGACGTCGCCTACCGGTACTTCGCCACCGACAAGCGCTCGTTCATCCTGGCCGACTGCCCCGGGCACGTGCAGTACACGCGTAACACCGTGACCGGCGCGTCCACCGCGGACGTGGTGATCATCCTGGTCGACGCGCGGCACGGCGTCCTCGAGCAGACCCGGCGGCACCTGGCCGTGGCCGGTCTGCTCCGGGTGCCACACGTCGTACTCGCGGTCAACAAGATCGACCTGGTCGGCTACGACGAGGCCGTCTTCAAGGGGATCGTAAAGGACGTCGCGGAGCTCGCCGACCAGCTCGAGATCACCGACCTCCAGGCCATCCCGGTCTCCGCCCTGGTCGGGGACAACGTGGTCGAGCGGTCGGACCAGACGGACTGGTACGACGGACCGACGCTGCTCGAGGTGCTCGAGAACGCCAACGGGCGGACCGACACCTCCCGCGAGCCGCTACGGTTCCCGGTCCAGTACGTGCTCCGGCCGCAGACCGAGGAGTACCGCGACTACCGCGGCTACTCCGGGACCGTTGCCTCCGGCACCGTAT
Source organism: Kribbella sp. NPDC020701 (assembly GCF_055562215.1). NCBI lineage: Bacteria > Bacillati > Actinomycetota > Actinomycetes > Propionibacteriales > Kribbellaceae > Kribbella > Kribbella sp. NPDC020701. The sequence goes on from NZ_JBVHFT010000017.1 coordinate 187,407, forward strand.
CCGTCGGTGACCCGGTGATCGTGCTGCCGGCCGGCCGCCGTACGTCGATCGCCGGCATCGACCGGCCGGTCGTCACCGCCACGTCGACCGCGGTCGCCGAACGGCCGTCCGCGGTCGCCGGCGAGGCCGTCACCGTCCGGCTCGCCGACGACATCGACGTCGCCCGCGGCTCGGTGATCGTCGCGGCCGACGACTCGCCCGGCACCCGCCGGGAACTCGCCGCCACCGTGTGCTGGCTGTCGGACCGTCCGCTGACCGTGGGCGCCCGGCTGCTGATCAAGCACACCACGACCACCGCCCAGGCGATCGTCACCAAGATCACCGGGGCGCTGGACCTCGACACGCTCGGAGTCATCGACGCCACCGGGCTCGACCTCAACGACATCGGCAAGGTGCAGCTCAAGGTCGCCGCACCGCTGGCCGCCGATCCGTACTCCAGCAACGCCATCACTGGATCGTTCCTGCTGATCGACGCCCACGACGGGTGGACACTCGCGGCCGGCATGATCGACGACGAAGAAGGGGAACTGCTATGACTGCTCCAGCTCTCGTAGTCCTCGCCCACGGCAGCCGCGATCCGCGTTCGGCCGCCACCGTCCACTCGCTGGTGAAGTGCCTGCGCGAGCTGCGGAGCGACCTGCGGATCGAAGCCTCCTTCCTCGACCACTGCCCGCCCACGCCGTACCAGAAGCTCGGCAAGCTCGCCGCCGAGGGCGTGGAGGAGGTCGTCATCCTGCCGTTGCTGCTCTCGTCGGCGTTCCACGCCCGGGTCGACATCCCGGCCGTCCTCGACGAGGCGCGGACCCGGTTCCCTGCGCTGCGGATCATCGCCTCCGACGTCCTCGGGTACGACGAGTCGCTGCTCGACGTCCTCGATCGCCGGATGCGGGCGGAGCTGAAGGGCGGCCGGGTGCGGGAGCTGGACGCGCTGGTGCTGGCCTGCGCCGGTTCGAGCGACTCGCAGGCGAACGCGAGCGTGACCCGGCTGGCGCGGCTGTGGGGTCAGCGGCACAAGCTGCCGGTGACCGCGGCCTTCACCTGCGCGGCGACCCCGTCGCCGGCCGAGGCTGTCCTGCAGTGGCGGCTGGAGGGCCGCCGGCACGTCGCCGTCGGCTCGCTGTTCCTGGCCCCCGGCGTCCTGCCCGACCGTGCCGAGTCGACCGCCCGCCGCGCCGGCGCCGTGGCCGTCTCGCGCCCCCTGGGCGTCAGCGCCGAGGTAGCCCGCCTGGTCCTCCTCCGCTACGGCGTAGCCGGCCTGGACCTCCTCACCCTGGCCCCGGCCCCCCGCCCAGTCATCGCCCGCCCCGAGCTGGTGCGCACGGCTTAGAACCTCAGCGGGTCCACAAAGGAGACGTCGGTGTACGGCGTCTCCTTTGTGGTGAGTTGGGCCAGGAGTTCGCCGATTCCGGCGCAGTGCTTGAAGCCGTGGCCGCTGTCGCCGCCGGCGATCACCAGGCGTTCGTCGTACCGGCCGACGAGGAACTGGCCGTCCGGTGAGTCCGTCACCATGCAAGGCATCAGCTTCACCGGCTCGGGATCGAGGTCCGGGAACGCACGGCTGATCGCGTGCGACAGCTCGGTGATGTCCTTGCGTGGGTGGATGTAGCGATCGAGCTCGTCGGGATCGACGCCGCGGTCCCGCTCGGCACCGTCCAGCCCGACCTTCACCAGGAAGTCCTCGTCGGAGCCGTGTCCCCACAGGCCGCGCCCGTCCCCGAACTCCCAGATGAACGACGGGAAGTTGCCGAGCCGGAACGCGTCCGACGCCGGATCCTTCGGCTGGAACCAGAACAGCGGCGTACGCCGTGGCGACAGCGGCACCCCGGGGACCAGCTTGCTCAGCCAGGCGCCGGTGGCGACGACGACCTGGTCCGCGGTGATGTCGACAGTCGGCGTCCGCACGGTCACCTCGGTCGGGCCGAGGTCGATCGCGGTCACCATCGTGTTCGGGTAGACCGTGGCGCCCAAGCGCTCCGCCTCCGCGACGTGGGCGCGCACAGTCGGCTCGGCGTAGCAGATGCCGGCACCGGGATCCCAGACAGCCACGTCTCCGGGGGCCAGCTCGTACTGCGGGAATCGCTCGTGCAACTCGTCATGCGTGAGATCCGTCGTCGGCGCACCCGCCTCGGCGGCTGCCTGACGCGCGCCCTTGACCGGGCGACTGTTCGGTCCGCCGACGTTGAGCGATCCGGTCTGGCGGACGTACGTCTCGCCGGTCCGCTCGCCCAGCTCGGTCCACAACGCCAGCGACTTCCGCGCGATCGGCGTCAGCCCCGGATGTTCCATGCACGCGACCCGGAACAACCGTGTACTCCCGTGCGACGACCCGAACGGATGCCCGATCGCCTGCCGCTCGATCCCGATCACGTTGATCCCGCGCGCCGCCAACCGCCACAACGCGGCCGACCCGAACGCGCCCAGCCCCACCACCACGACATCCGTCCGCAGGTTCTCCACGCTGTCACCCTATCCGGCCCTAGATAGCGTGATATCTTGATAGCCATGGTGAAGGACGGGACGAAGAACATCCTGTTGCGGCTCGATCCGGACTTGGCCGAGCGACTGCAGACGGTGGCCTCGGTGGAGGGCCGGTCGGTCTCGGACGTCGCGCGGGAGGCGATCACCGCGCTGGTCGATCAGCGGCGGCAGGACACGCGGTTCAGCCGGCTGCTGGAGGAGAATCTGGCGCGGCACGAGGAGTCGCTGCGCCGGCTTCGCGGAGACGACTGATGCGCTACCTCGGCCGGTACGACGTCCTCGCGGTGGCGGCTCGTGTGCTGCAGTGCGAGTCGGAGGACGCCGTACGCCGGACGGACCTGGACGCGGTCGATCGGGTGCTGAGCGACGTACGGCGTACCAGCGGGCTGGTCGAGGCGACGGGGGTGTTGCTCGCGGGGTTGGTCCGGGAGCGACCGTTCAACGGCGCGAACCGGGTCATAGCGGTTGCGGTGGTGCTGCAGTTCACCTCGCTCAACCGGGCCGAGTTGCGGCTGGAGCCGGTAGAAGAAGTGGACGACCTGCTGGACCGGATCGCCACCGGTCAGGCGACGCCGGACGAGGTCGCCACGTTCATCCGCATCCGGCTCGAGCCGGAGCCGGTGATGGCCGAGGACCTGCAGGAGCAGCTCAGGATCGAGTTGCTCCTGGACGAGGAGGTCGCCGACTGGGGCGACGAGCTGGTGGGGAGAGGAATCCGGATGTTCGAGAGATTCAGTGATCCGGCCAGGCGGGTCGTCGTCCTGGCCCAGGAGGAAGCGCGCAAGCTCGACCACGCCTACATCGGGACCGAACACCTGCTGGTCGCGTTGATCGAGGAGGAGCACGGCATCGCCGCGAAGGCACTGTCCGGTTCGAAGCCCAACCGCTCCTTCCCAGGTGGCTGCGGGATCTCGGCCGCGGCGGTCCGCAACCTGATCGTGGAGATCGTCGGGCGTGGGAACGCCGGTGGCACTGCCGGGTCGATCCCGTTCACGCCGCGGGCCAAGAGCACCTTCGAGTCCGCGTGGGACGAGGCCCGGCGCCGAGGTGCCGACCAGCTCGACACCGAGCACCTGCTGCTCGGTCTGCTGCGCGACGGCGAGGGTGTCGCCGCCCAGATCCTGACCAAGCTCACGTCCGATCCCGACCAGGTCCGCCGCAAGGTGCAGGACTGGATCGACCGCCGCGAGCGCGTCGAGACCGCTGTCACCGGCATGCTCGCCGACGACTCCGCGACCTGGACCACGTACGGCCGCCGGCACCCCCTACTCGGCGAGCTCAATGCCGTCCTGGACGAGAACGAGCGCCTCCACGAACAAGTCGCCCACCTCCGCGATCTCCTCCGCAAACACGACATCGACCCGGACAGCTGATCCCCCGCGGCTGACACCGCGGGGGCGCGGCTCAGGTGGCGGCCAGGCGCTTCTTCTCGGTGTCGATGTCGTAGTCGGCCTGCGGCCACTGCGGGTCGAGGGACCTGAGGGTCTCCAGGAGGATCGTGGTGACGGCCCAGTTGCGGTACCACTTGCGGTCGCTGGGGATCACGTACCAGGGTGCCTCGGGCGTGTTACACCGCTCGATCGCCGCATGGTAGGCATCCATGTAGTCCGGCCAGAACTCTCGCTCGTCGACGTCGCCGGGGTTGTACTTCCAGTGCTTGGTCGGATCGTCCAGCCGCGCCTGCAGGCGGACCTTCTGCTCCTCTTGCGAGATGTGCAGGTAGCACTTCACGATCGTCACGCCGTGCGCGGCCAACTCGGCCTCGAAGTCGTTGATCTGGTCGTAGCGCCGGTTCCACACGTTCGGCGTCACCAGGTTGCGCACCCGCGCGATCAGCACGTCCTCGTAGTGCGACCGGTCGAAGATCCCGATCATCCCCTCCGACGGCAGCGCCTGCTTGATCCGCCACAGGAACCCGCGCCGCTTCTCGGCCGCTGTCGGCGCCTTGAACGACGTGATCTTCAGCCCCTGCGGATCCATCAGCCCCGCGCCGTGCCGGATCACCCCGCCCTTGCCGGACGTGTCCATCCCCTGCAGGACGAGCAGCACGCTGCGCTCGCCGTCCTTGCGCCCTTCGGCGAACAGCCGCTCCTGCCAGTCGGAGACCTCGGCTCCGAGGCCCTCCAGCGCGACCTTGCCCTCGTCCTTGCTCCCGCTGAAGCCAGGCGTGGCGCGCGTGTCGTACGTCGTCAGGTCGACCGGCCCGGACGGCACCCGCAACTGCTCGCGCAGTCCGCCGTCGTCGGCCTTCCCCTTCTTCTGCTTCGCCATTCGCCCATCCTGCCTCATCAACCGCCGAGATCTGCGGAAGTCTGCGCAACCTTGCGCCGGCGCCGCAGGACGAGCTCGATCACCACGATGACGACGACACTGACCGCTACGGAGATCACCGCCCACACCATGCCCCCGAGGAGCGACAGGCAGTCTGCGTCCCCGGTCGGGCAGTCGGTCGCGTCGTAGTACGCCGTACCGGCCCAGAGTGCGACGAGCATGAGCGCTGCGCAGCCGCACAGGTAGACGGCGGCCCGCACCAACCACCGGCCCGAGCCCTCGCCGGGCGGCGACGGCTGCATCGCGGTGGCGATCAGGACGGCCGCCAACAGCCCGAGGACGACCACGAACAGGAGGAACTCACCCTCGTCGCCCATCCAGATGAACCGGAACACCTCATTGCCGACATGCCAGGCCAGCCATCCGCACAGGACCGCGAGTGCGACCCCGAGCCACAGCCTGACCGCACGCCACCCCGCCGGCATCACCATGGTCCCAATGAACCACACACCCGGTGCAGTTTCAGGACGCTGCTTGGTCTGCCGACTCGCGTGTCAGGGCAATCAACCGCGACAAGGCCCGGAGGTACTTCTTCCGGTAGCCGCCCTTCAGCATCTCGGCGGAGAACATCTGGTCCAGCGGTACGCCGCCGGCCAGCAGCGGGAGGTTCCGGTCGTACATCCGGTCCGCCAGGACCACCATCCGGAGCGCGACGTTCTCGTCGATGAGCGGGCGGATGTCGGTGATCGCGACGGCCTCGACGCCATCGAGGAGGGCGCCGTACTTGCTCGGGTGCAGCTCGGCCAGGTGGCGGTGCAGGTCGACGAAGTGGTCGCAGGACGCGCCCGGTCGTTCGGCGGCGGTCTCCTCGACGCGCTCGTCCGGCCACGGCTCGGGAGCCACCGGAAGGCCGCGGTGCCGGTAGTCCGGTCCGTCGATCCGGCGTACGTCGAAGTTCGCGGCGAGCGCCTGGATCTCGCGGAGGAAGTCGATCGCCTGGAACCGGCCTTCACCGAGCTTGTCCGGCAGCGTGTTCGAGGTCGCCGCCAACTCGACCCCGGCGGCGACCAACTGGCCGAGCAGCCGGGAGAGCAGCATCGTGTCACCGGGATCGTCGAGCTCGAACTCGTCGATGCAGATCAGCCGGTACGACGACAGCGCCTCGACGGCGGCGCGGAGACCGAGGGCGCCCACCAGGTTGGTGAGCTCGACGAAGGTGCAGTACATCTTCGGTCCGGCGGCTTCGTGCCACAGCGATGCGAGCAGGTGCGTCTTACCGACTCCGAACCCACCATCCAGGTAGATGCCCGGTTTGCCCGCAGGCTTGGTTCCACGGCCGCGGAGACGTGACCACAAGCTTGGTGTCCGGCGCGGTTGCGCCAACTGGACCGCCCGCTCGGTGAGCACACTCAGCGCTTCGGCCTGGGAGGGCTCGTCCGGATCCGGCCGGTACGTGGCGAACCGGACCTCGGCGAAGCGCGGCGGCGGCACGCACTCGGACAGCAGCCGATCGGAGCTCACCTCCGGCCACCGCTGACTCAGCCGGATCACCACGTCATCACCATGCCCACACCCTATGAGCCGACCTGCCGGTCCCGGAAAATCTGGAAATCCGTTTCCCGACCTTGACCCCTTTCTTACTTTCAGTTAGGAAGTTGGTGTGAGGGTTCGTGAGGTGAGCGACTAGGAGTCGGCGATGGGCGAACGGCACGTACGGCGGCGGACGGTACTCAAGGGGGCAGTGGGCGCACTCGGACTGGGGTCCGCGCTCGCCGCCTGCGGTGGCAGTGACAGCGGGGGCGGCACCACGAGCGGCGGGAAGGCCGTGGTCCGGATGTGGTCCTGGTACAACGACCAGGAGGACCAGTTCCCGAAGCTGATCGAGAAGTTCCAGGCGGCGCACAGCAACATCACGGTCGAGAACCGGATCTTCGGCACCCCGGACCAGTACCTGCCGGCGCTGCAGGCCGCGGTGGCCGGCGGCGACGTACCGGAGATCTTCGCACCGCACACGCGGGCGCTGACCTACGGCACCGGCGGGATCTCGGCGGACCTGAAGCAGGAGCTCGGCGACGACTTCCTGAAGGACTTCTTCGACTCCGCCAACCAGGAGTACACCCTGGACGGCAAGCAGTACGCGGTCGGCTGGATGGCGCAGACCTTCGGCCTGTTCTACAACCCGGACCTGCTGAAGAAGGCCGGGGTCGGCGAGGACGAGATCGAGACGTGGGACGAGCTGATCGCGGCGGCGGCGAAGATCAAGGCGACCGGCAAGTTCCCGGTGGCGCTGAGCTGCAACCCGACGACGAGCTCCCTGGACTTCTTCCTTCCACTCATCACGCAAGTTGCCGACGATCCGACCTTCTACCTCAACCTCGACCAGTTGAAGGACGGGCTGACGTACGAGGACCCGAAGGTCGTCCAGGCGATCGAGCTCCAGCAGAAGATCGTCAACGGCGGTGTCTTCCAGCCCGGCACGACCGGGACCAGCGGCGACCAGGCGCCGCAGATCTTCTACACCGAGAAGGCTGCGATGCTGTTCAACGGCAGCTGGACGCCGCAGGGGCTGACCAAGGACGCGACCCCGGCCTTCAACAAGAAGTACAAGGTGATGAAGACCCCGGCGATCGCGGCCGGCAAGCGGCACTGGACCGCGAACCAGGCCGGCGCCGGCTGGGCGGTGTCGGCGAACAGCAAGAACAAGGACGCCGCGCTGGAGTTCCTGAAGTTCATGTACTCCGCGGACGAGTACTCCCCCACGATGAACGAGTCCAACTCGATGCCGGCCACCAAGAGCGCGGCGAGCCGGATCGAGCTGCCGATCATGAAGCAGATGACGTCCTGGCTGCTCGACGGCGACGGGTGCCCGCACATCCCGTTCGGCCCCGGGTCGGTCGCGGCCGGGGATCCGCTGGCCAAGATCTTCGACGGCAAGGGGGACCCGGCCGCCGTCGCCAAGGAGATGCAGCAGGCCGTGCAAAACGCCAAGGGCGGCTGATCGGATGGCGACAGCGCTCTCCCGGCCGCGCAAGAACGTGGCACCACCGGATCGACGGCCGCTCCCCCGGCGGCCGTCGTACCGGTTCGGTTCACCGCTGCGGAAGTCGCAGCGGCTCGCGGGTTACCTGTTCGTGGCGCCGACGTTCGTGCTGTTCCTGGGCTTCGTGCTCTGGCCGATCCTTTACACGGCGTACCTGAGTCTCACCTCCTGGGGCGGATTCGGTGCGCCGCGGTTCGTCAACTTCGACAACTACAGCCGGATGCTGAACGATCCGGTCGCGCGCCGGGCGATGATCATCACGCTGGTGCTGACCGGGGTGACCACGGCGGTGCTCACCTTCCTCGGGCTCGTCACGGCCGTCCTGGTCAACGTGGTCTGGTCGAAGGTCGGCGTCCTGGTGCGGACCATCCTGTTCATCCCGGGCATCGTCTCGTTCGTGGTGTCGGCAGTGTTGTGGAAGCTGATCTACGACCCGAACATCGGCACGCTCAACCGGTTGCTCGGGGCCATCGGTCTGGACAGCCTGCAGCATCCGTGGCTGGCGGACCAGAAGACGGTCCTGCCCGCCATCGTGCTGGTGACGGTCTGGGGTGGCCTCGGCTTCACCATGCTGATCTACTTCGCCGGTCTGCAGAGCATCGATCCGAACCTGTACGAGGCGGCAGCCATGGACGGCGCCAACACCGTCCAGCAGTTCCGCCACATCACGGTCCCGAGCCTGCGCGTCGTCACCGGCCTGATCGTCAGCCTCGGCTTGCTCAACGGATTCAAGGCGTTCGACGTGATCTTCGTGATGACCGGCGGCGGCCCGAACCACGCGAGTGAGGTGCTCGGCACCTATCTGTACTCGCTGGCGTTCGGCTCGACATCGGGCTCGATCCCGCAACTCGGGTACGCGAGCGCGTTCAGCGTCGTCACGATGGTCTTGTGCACGCTGGCCGTGATCGCCCAGCTCTGGCTGACCAGGAGGGCGGACCGATGAGCGTGACGAATGCACAGAAGCCATGGGTCGGGAAGTCGTTCGCGACGTTCGTACTGCTGCCGTTCTGCGTGGTGATGGCGTTCCCGTTCGTCTGGATGCTGTTCACCTCGTTGCGCGAGCAGAACACGATCTTCAACGGGCCGATCATCCCTCGGAAGCTCACGGGTACGGCGTACAAGGATGCCTGGACGTCCATCGAGTTCCCGCTGCACTTCTGGAACAGCGTCTGGATCACGTCGGTCACCGTGATCGGCGTCCTGGTGTTCGCGACGCTCAGCGGGTACGCGTTCGCCAAGCTCGACTTCCCGTTCCGCAACACGCTGTTCGTGCTGCTGCTGACCACGTTGATGATGCCGTCGACGGCGCTGATCATCCCGCTCTATCTCGAGCTCAAGTCGCTCGGCCTGCTCGACACGCAGACCGGTCTGCTGGTGCTCTGCATCTCCGGCTCCGCGCCGTTCGCGATGTTCCTGATGCGCGCGTTCTTCCAGACGCTGCCGGACGAGCTGATCGAGGCGGCCCGGGTGGACGGCGGCAGCGAACTGACCATCTTCCGGCGGGTGATCCTGCCGCTGACCCGGCCCGGCATCGCGACCGTGGTGATCTTCCAGTTCCTGTCCACCTGGAACGAGTTCCTGATCGCCAACACGGTCCTGCGCAACACCGATTCGCTCCCCCTGCAACCCGTGCTGTTCACCCTGATGGGCCAGTACTCCACCAACTGGCCGGCACTCACCGCCGGCCTCACGCTGTCCGTCGTCCCGGTCATCGTCGTCTACGTCCGGATGCAGCGGCAGTTCGTCGCCGGGATGATGCTCGGCGCGGTCAAGAACTAGTCAGCAGAGAGAGGTTCCATGCCGATCAAGAACGTCGTGGTCAACTGCACGGACGTGCAGCGCTCGGTCGAGTACTACACCAAGTTCCTGGAGCTCCGGGTGATCGGCGAGCCGACGCCGGAGCGCGCCGTACTCGACGCGGTGACCGCAACGATCGAGTTACGGGCCGTGGGCAACGGCCGGGACCGGAGCACCTGGAGCCCGGACGACCTGCAGAAGGGGTTCCGCCACGTCGGCTTCAAGGTGGACCGGCTCGACGAGCGGGCCGACGTACTCAAGGCCGCCGGGGTGGAGTTCAAGCTGGACCCGCTCGACGCCGAGGGCGAGGTCCGGATCTGCTTCTTCTACGACCCGGACGGCACACTGCTCGAGATGATCCAGGGCGATCTCCAGTACGCCGCTGTGCTGGACGCCGACGGGGTCGCGAGAGAGCGCGCCCTGGGCGTTCCGCAGCGCCCGCGGTTCGACCACGTCGCGGTGACGATCGAGGACCGGGCCGCGACGAGCGAGTACTACGCCGAGCACTACGGTTTCTCGTTCATCGGCACGATCGAGCAGCCGCACGACAAGCGCGGCTTCAGCATCGGCTACCTCAAGGGCGGTGACACGGTCCTCGAGGTGTTCACATACGAGGTGGACAAGACCTCCCGCGAGCCACAGCTCGACGTGGCCGGCTTCTCGCACGCAGAGCTCGAGGGCAACCCGCCGGACCTCCCCGAGCTCGTCTCAACCGCCGGCACGAAGGTCTACGTCGATCCCGACGGATTCGCCTTCGCCGTAGGCTCCGAGGCATGACAGACAACTGGCTGCGGCCCCTTGGTTCCACCGGTCTGACCGTGTCCGCCGTCTGCGCCGGCGGCAGCGGGATCGCCGGCATGCCCGCGGTCTTCGGGTACGACGTCACCCGGCAGGAGGCGGTCGACCTCATCCTGCGCGTGTTCGACAGCCCGCTCACCTGGATCGACACCTCCAACGGGTACGGCGACGGCGAGAGCGAGCTCCGCATCGGCCAGGCCATCAAGGAGTACGGCGGTCTCCCGGACGGCTTCCTGGTGGCGACCAAGGTCGACGCCAAGGACGGTGACTACTCCGGTGCCCGGGTCCGCGCGAGCATCGCCGAGAGCAAGGAACGGCTCGGCCTCGACGACCTGCCGCTGGTCCACCTGCACGACCCGGAGTGGCACGACTTCGACTCGATGCGGGACGCCGTCGACACGCTGATGCAGCTACGCGCCGACGGCGAGATCGGGCATGTCGGGCTGGCCGGCGGCAACACGGCCGAGCTCGCCCGCTATCTCGATCTCGGCGGATTCGAGGTGCTGCTCGTGCACAACCGGTGGAGCCTGGTCGACCACTCGGCCGGCCCGCTGTTCCGGCGTGCGGCCGACGACGGCATCGCGGTGATCAACGCGGCGATCTACGGCGGCGGGATCCTTGCCAATCCGCAGGGCGCCACGAAGTACGCCTACCGCGAGGCGCCGGCCGCCGTACTCGAGGCCGTCGCGGCGATGGACAAGGCCTGCCGCGAGTTCGGGACCGACCTCGCCACCGCCGCCCTCCGGCACTCGGTCGACACCCCGGGCATCGCCGGGACGGTCGTCGGAATCAGCAAGCCGGCCCGCGTCGACGCCTTGCTGGAGGCGATGGCGACCGACCTCCCGGACGAGCTGCTTAACCGGTTAGGTAGCCTCCTCCCCCAAGAGCAATACTGGGTAGAAGGTTAGGTCGTGTCCGATGGTCTCGCGCCTACTGCGCGGCCCTCGGCACGGCACCTCGCCGCACTGGAGCAAAGGCCACGATGGATCCGCATCGAGACCTTCACTCCAGCGCGCCGAGCTACCGCACCGAGCACCTGCTCGCTACGGCACGAGACCATCGAACACGACCAAAAGGAGACGACGTGACGAACGGCTTCCCACCTGGATTCACCTGGGGCGCGGCGACCGCGTCGTACCAAGTGGAGGGCGCGGTCTCGAACGACGGGCGCGGCCCGAGCATCTGGGACACCTTCGCGCACACGCCCGGCAAGATCTCCGACGGCAGCAACGGAGACGTCGCGGTCGATCACTACCACCGGTTCGCCGATGACGTCCGCCTGCTGGCCGACCTCGGCCTGAAGGCCTACCGGTTCTCGATCGCCTGGCCGCGGATCGTCCCGGCCGGGTCCGGTGCGACCAACCCGGACGGCCTCGCGTTCTACCGACGACTCGCCGAGACCTGCCTGGAGTACGGCGTGACGCCGTACGCGACCCTGTATCACTGGGACCTGCCGCAGCCGCTCGAGGACGCGGGCGGCTGGCTCGTGCGCGACACGGCCGAGCGGTTCCGCGACTACGCCGCAGTCACGCACGACGCGCTGTCGGACGTGATCAAGCACTGGATGACGCTGAACGAGCCGTGGTGCTCGGCGTTCCTCGGCTACGGCAACGGCGAGCACGCGCCGGGGCGGACTGAGGGCGCCGACGCGCTCAAGGCGGTTCACCACCTGCTGCTCGGCCACGGGTTGGCGCTCGAGGCACTGCGCTCGTCGGAGGGTACGTACGGCATCGCCTTGAACCCGGCGCCGATCCACGCCGCCTCGGAGTCGGCCGCGGACCGGGACGCCGCGCGACGGGTGGACGGTCTGCGGAACCGGATGTTCCTCGACCCGTTGCTCGCCGGCACGTACCCGGCGGACGTCCTCGAGGACACCGGGACGACCGAGTGGTTCGCCGCGCAGGCGGATGATCTCGCGCTGATCTCGGCGCCGCTCGACTTCATCGGCGTGAACTACTACTGCCCGACCACGGTCGCCGCGCCGGACGGGCCGATCTCCACGCCCGGTCCGTCGACCCAACCGGGCAGCGAGAATGTCGTTGCCGTCGACACCGGTCTGCCGCGGACCCAGATGGGCTGGCCGATCCAGGCCACCGGTTTGCGCGACATCCTGGTGACGATCAACAAGCTGGCGCCGGAGTTGCCGTTGTACGTGACGGAGAACGGATCGGCGTACCCGGACGTCCTGACGGCCGACGGGACCGTCGACGACGACGAGCGGCTCGACTACCTGCGGCAGCACGTCGCCGTCTGCCAGGACCTCGTGACCGAAGGCTTCCCACTCAAGGGGTACTTCGCCTGGTCCCTGATGGACAACTTCGAGTGGGCCTGGGGCTACAGCCGCCGGTTCGGAATCGTATACGTCGACTACACCACGCAGCAGCGCGTCGTGAAGAAGAGCGGGCTCTGGCTGAAGGACTTCCTCAGCGGCTCGACTTCTGGTGCGGAGTGAGCTGACTGTGGAGGACGAGGGACGCAGCGCCGAGGGCAGCGGCCCTGGGTCCTAGTTTGGACAGCTCAACGCGGGTCGGGTGCATCGCACGGACGAAGGACAGCCGGTTGATCTCGGTCATCGCGATCCGGACGTAGATGTCACCCGCCTCGCTGAAGCCCGGGCCGGCCAGGATGATCTGGTTGAGGTCGAGCAGGTTCGTGATCGACAGCAGCGCCTTGGCCAGGTACGTCGCGGACTCCTCGACCAACTCCACACAGCGCGGATCACCGGCGGCTGCGAGCCGGGCGATCTTCGCGAAGTCGGACCGGATGGCCATCTCCCGGCCGCGCAGGGCGAGCTCGTTCACCAGGGACTCGTCCTGCTCGGCGCGTTTCACCACGGCGCGCGGCGCGGCCAGACTCTCCAGGCAGCCGCGGCCGCCGCACCAGCACTGTGGTCCGTTCACGTCCAGGACCATGTGGCCGATCTCGCCGACGTTCGACGACGAGCCGCGGTAGACATCGCCATTGGTGACCAGGCCAAGACCGAAGCCGGCCGCCATGTAGACGGTGGCGAAGTCGTTCGCGGACGGGATCCGGCCGGCCCAGAACTCGCCGATCGCGGCGCAGGTCGAGTCGTTCTCCACCACGATCGGGTGGTCGATCGCGGCCATCAGCGTGTCCCGGACGGCGAACGGCTCCCAGGCGTACTTCGAGGCGTTCGTCCGCAGCAGCCGCTGCCCTCCCCCGCCCTGGCGGCCGGCCAGCGCGACGCCGACCCCGACCAGCGTGGACGGCTCGATCTCCGCCTTGACGATCAGGTCCTCGAGCTCGGCGGTGATCCGCTTGACGGCCGTGGTCGGCGCGTCCTTGCCGATGCCCCGCGACGACACCTGCTCGATCACGCGACCGCTCATGTCGGTGACGACGTACGTCGTACTCGGCGTGTCGATCGAGATGCCGACGGCGTGCCGGGCGCGGGGATTGAACTGCAGGAGCGTCGCCCGCTTGCCACCGGTCGGGTCGCCCAGACCGGTCTCGATGATCAGGCCATCAGCGAGCAACTGCTTGACCACCCGGGAGATCGACGCGCCGGTCAGACCGGAGCGGTCAGCCAGATCGATCCGCGTCACCGTGCCGCTCGAGCGGATCAGATCCAGGATCGCGCTGTGCGTCTCCTGTGCGGTCGCACCCTTCAGAATCTTCGCCACGACACCCTCCCTGGCTCGCACTTTAATACACAACGTAAGAAAGTGGGATAGCTTGACCTCAAGCAGCGTTGAGGTCCTAGCGTTGCCAGGCATGAAGGCGATCAGACTGCACGCGTTCGGACCGGCCGAGAACCTGCGCTTCGAGGAGGTCCCGGATCCCGTGCCGGGTCCCGGGATGGTGCTCATCCAGGTGGAGGCCGCCGGCGTCCATCTGGTCGACACGATGATCCGCGCCGGCACGACGGGTGGCGGACCGATCCCGGTCCCCGAGCTACCGACGATCCCCGGCCGCGAGGTCGCCGGACGAGTCACGGCGGTCGGGCCGGAGGTCGACCCGTCCTGGACAGGCAAGCGCGTCGTGGTGCACCTCGGCATGGTCCCCGGCGGGTACGCCGAACGCGCGGTGGCCAAGGTGGAATCGCTGTACGAGCTCCCCGACCATGTCGACGCGGCCCAGGCGGTCGCGGCGATCGGGACCGGCCGGACGACGGCCGGAATCCTCGCCCAGGCGAGACTGACCGCGGACGACGTCGTCCTGGTGACGGCCGCCGCGGGTGGCATCGGGAGCTATCTGGTCCAGGCTGCCCGCAACGTCGGCGCGACCGTGATCGGTCTGGCCGGCGGACCGGCCAAGGTCCGGCTGGTCCGCGATCTCGGGGCGCAGTTTGCCGCCGACTACCGCGATCCCGGCTGGGTGAGCGCTCTCCGGAACGATCTCGGCGATCGCGCCGTGACCGTACTGCTGGACGGGGTCGGCGGTGAGAGCGGTCAGCGGGCGTTCGAGCTGCTCGGGGTCGGCGGCCGGGTGCTGATGTTCGGCTGGTCCGGAGGTGGGCCGATCCAACTCACCACCGCGGATCTGATGTCCCGCGGCCTGACCGCCGATTGGTCGATCGGGCCGAAGATGATGCCCCGACTACGCGAGTTCGAGAAGGCCGCCCTCGAGGAGACATTCACCGGCCGCTGGGAAGCCCTCATAACAACCTTCCCCCTCTCAGAAGCCGCCACCGCCCACCTGGCCCTGGAGAACCGAGCCACCACCGGCAAGGTCGTCCTGGTCCCCTAACAAGAAAGCTTCCCGTAGCGGTGGGCGGGCGGGCACCAGCTGTCCGGCGGGCAGCGTCAGCGCGTGGTCATCGCGCGGGCGCTGGCGCCCGAGCCCGAGGTGCTCGTCGCCGACGAGCCGATCTCGATGCTCGACGTGTCCATCCGCGCCGAGATCGTCGCGCTGCTCGACCAGCTGGTCCGCGACCGCGGCATCGCCATGCTGTACATCACCCACGACCTGCTCAGCGCCCGGCTGCTCGCCGACGAGGTGATGGTGCTCAACCAGGGCGTGATGGTGGAGCGCGGCCCGACCCTCGACGTCATCGGTGAGGCGACGGACCCGTACACCCACAAGTTGCTGGCCGCCATCCCCGCCCCGGTAGCTCACGAACGGCGGTAGTCGCGCGGGGAGACGCCGAAGTGGGCGCGGAATCGGCGTGACAGATGGAACTCGTCGGCGAAACCGAGGGTCCGCGCGATCTCCCGGTGCGTGAGGTCGGTCAGCCGCAGCAGCGTGGCGGCGGCCTGCAGCCGGTGCACGGTCCGGAACGCGGCCGGCGTCTGGCCGACCTGTTCGGCGAACCGGCGCCGGAACGTGTCGTAGCTCAGGCCCGACTCGGCCGCCACGGCGGCCAGGTCCGTACTCCCGGTGAGGTCGTCGGCCAGCCGGCCCATCGCCGCCACGATCTCCATGCTCACGTCGGGATTGTCCGCGGTGTCGTCGGCGTCGATCAGCCAATCGGCCAGCGCCAGCAACTGATGCTCCGCGACCCGCCGGGTCCGCGGCGGCGAGCGCAGTACGGTACGCAGCGCCTCGACCGACGGCGGCGGCACCGGGTACCGCGGGCCGGCGCCGGTCAGGTGGAGCGCGTCGAACAGTGGTCCCGAGAAGACCACGAACATCTCGGTCCACCGCTCCCCCGGATCGGTCCGGTACGTGTGCGGGAACCCGGGCGGCACGATCGTGTGCGCGCCCGGCCTGATCCGCTCATCCCGCCCGTCGGCGTCGCGATAGTTGCCCTCGCCATCGATCAGCACCGACAGCACGTACGCGTCCATCACCCGCAGTGTCGACGACATGATCGGCTCGGCGTCATCCACCTCGCCCGCGAGCACCAGCTGACCGAGCCTGGTCACCGGCCCGTCGGCGATCAGCGTGCGCACACCCATGCGGGCAACAGTACTGACTACGAAGCGCCAAAACGTTCATGTCCGGATCGCGCGGAGCCATTCTCCGGACGTCGCCGCCCCCCTAACGTCAAGGGAGGAGGAAGTATCCGACCGACCGGAGGACCGCCCGATGACATCGACCGACCTGGTCACGCCCGAGCACCTGGCACAGTTCCGCGACGAGGGCTACTTCGTGCTGGACCGCGTGCTCACCGACGAGCAGCTCGAGCTGCTGCGCGGCGGAGCGCAGTACTCGATCGACAAGCTCGACGCCGCGATGGACGCGGCCGGCACCGACTCGCTCGGCATCAACCACCGGGGCAAGCGGTATTTCAGCAGCATGATCTACCAGGACCGGCCCGAGCTACGGCAGTTCCTGTTCAGCGACACCATGGCCGAGATCTGCCGCAAGACCCTCGGCGACGACGCGTACCTGTTCTGGGAGCAGTACGTGATCAAGGCCGGCGACCCGGACACGGCGTTCGCCTGGCACCAGGACTCCGGCTACGTCCACGAGGACCACGCGCCGTACCTGACCTGCTGGATCGCCCTCGACGACGTCACCGAGGAGAACGGCTCGGTCTACCTGCTGCCGTACTCGCGGTCCGGCATCAAGTCGTACATCAAGCACATCCAGGTCCCCGAGCTCAACGACCTGGTCTGCTACTTCGGCCCGGATCAGGGCATCCCGATGACCGCGCAGGCCGGCTCGATCGTGGTCTTCTCGAGCGTCGTCATCCACCGCAGCGGCCCCAACCGCACCGACCGGAACCGGCGGGTGTACCTCGCGCAGTACTCCAAGGAGGTCATCCCGTCCAAGGACGGTACGGGCGCCCACGGGTCGTTCGATCCCTTCCTCGACGGCGGCCGGATCATCGCCGAGCGCTGAACGGCCCGGCCACCCGGCCGCCCACCCGACAGTCCTCATGCCGGATTGAGGACTCACGCGCCGCGCGGCGCGTACATGATGATCACGACGCCGACCAGACAGATGACAGCGCCGAGCAGGTCCCACCGGTCGGGGCGGAACTTGTCCACAACCATCCCCCACACGAGCGATCCGGCCACGAACACGCCGCCGTACGCCGCGAGGATCCGGCCGAAATGCGGATCCGGCTGGAAGGTCGCGACGAACCCATAGGCGCCGAGGGCAATCACTCCCCCGGCGATCCACCACAACCCGCGATGCTCCCGCCACCCCTGCCACACCAGCCAGGCCCCACCAATCTCCGCCACCGCCGCCAACACAAACAGCACCATCGACCGCAGAACCGTCACGCGCGACCACCCGGACCGACCGCGTGGCCGAGCTCGGTGAACGGGAGTGGGCAGTTCGGGTCGCCGGCGCAGGTTGCCAGGTCGTCGCACCCGGCGGCGATCCCGGCGCGGAGGGTCTCGGCGATGACGGTCAGGTCGGCGATCTTCGCTTCCACGTCGGCAAGCTTCTCGCGTGCCTGGGCCTGCAATCCGGCTCCCTCGCCGATCGCATGCCGGTGCCTCGCGGTGTCGAGCAACGCCGCCACCTCGGTCAGCGTGAACCCGAGCCGCTGGGCCGCCTTGATCACCCGCAGCGTGGTGACGGCCTCCTCCGGGTAGACCCGGTGACCGCCGAGGCTGCGGACCGGCTCGTCGAGCAGTCCGCGGCGTTCGTAGTACCTGAGCGTCTGCAGGTTCACCCCCGCCGCGGCCGCGACTTGGCTCGGTCTCATGTGGGGAGTCTGTTGGTCAGGGCGTCGAGTACGGCGGTTTGGGTGGGTGGGACGGTGATGCGCAGGCCTAGGTTGCCGGTGGGTGTGCTGGTGAAGTCGAAGGTGAAGAAGGAGCAGCACTCGGTCTCCTTCTTGGTGAGTGCTTCGGCTGTTGGGCGGGACTCAGGGGTGAGGACGAGGTCGAGGGTGTGCGGGTCGACGCGGGTGGCGCTGCGGAGGTGGTCGGCGAACAGTTGGTCGAACTCGGCGACCCGGAGTGGCTGCTCCGCGGTGGGTAGCGTGCACGCGGCGGGTGCCCAAATGGTGTGCTCGTTCATGGATCGACGGTAAACCTGTACCTGGGTACCGGATGCAAGTCCTACGGCTGGTCTGTCCAGGTGAGGATGTAGGCGACGGCGCCGAACTGGATGTGGTCGCCGGGGCGGACTCGGGACGGGGTGGTGATGCGGAGGCCGTTGACCTGCGTGCCGTTCATGGATCCGAGGTCGCGGATCATCCAGCCGTCGTCGACGTACCGGAGTTCGGCGTGGCAGCGGGAGACCGAGACGTCGGGCAGGCGGAGGGTGGCGCCGGGACCGCGACCGATGCGGACGGTCGGTGAGCCGGGGGCCGGAAGTGCGAGGCCGGGTAGCGGCGGCGCGGCTGGACGTCGTACGACGGAGACTCGCGGCAGGCTCCCGAGCCACTGACCAAGAGTAGTCGTCACCACCTGCGGCTGCCCCGCGGTCCGGGCGAACCCGAGGCGTGGGAGTCTGCCGCGCAGTTCTCTGGTCCAGGTGACGACCCGTGGTTCGGCCCGCGGCAGGTCGCGGATCGCATCCGAGAGCTCGGCGCGGCTCTGGGCGCGGAGCACGAAGTTCATCCGGCGGATGAACGTGTCGTGGGACAACCGGCCCGAACCGGCGCCGTCTCTGAGAACGGCCAGGGCACGATCCCGCTCAGCGTCCGACGGACGAGTCCGTTCCAGCGGCGCCGAGGTCATGCTTTGAATTGTCGGTCCAGGCCGGTTCACTGTCCACCAGGGGTCAGCGGTACCGGAGCCGGTAGGCGGCGTGGGCGATCGGGGCGGTCACCGGCAGTGCGGCCGTCATCACTAGACCTTTGATCATCATGATCAACCTCCCGAGTTTGGTCATTTGGTCCTCACCAATGCGACGCGCCCCGTCGCCCAGGAGTTGGTGGGTGGGCCAGAATGGCGAAATGCGACTGCCTGTCATGCCGCCGGTCAAACCGATGCTCGCCAAGCCGGTCAAGGAGATCCCGCGCGGGGAGATGAGCTACGAGCCCAAGTGGGACGGGTTCCGGTCGATCATCTTCCGCGACGGCGACGAGATCGAGATCGGCAGCCGGAACGAGAAGCCGATGACGCGGTACTTCCCGGAGCTGGTCGAGGCGGTGAAGGCGAACCTGCCGGAGCGGTGCGCGATCGACGGCGAGATCATCGTGATCGGCGAATCCGGCGACCGGCTCGACTTCGAGGTGCTGCAGCAGCGGATCCACCCCGCCGCGAGCCGCGTGAACATGCTGTCCGAGAAGACCCCGGCCCGGTTCGTCGCGTTCGACCTGCTGGCGCTCGGGGACGACGACTACACCGAGCGGCCGTTCGCGGAACGCCGTACGGCGCTGCTGGACGCGCTCGCCGACGTGAAGGCGCCGATCCACGTGACGCCGGCGACGACCGATCACGAGACGGCCGGGCAGTGGTTCGAGCAGTTCGAGGGCGCCGGGCTCGACGGGCTGATCGCGAAGCCGCTGGACGGCACGTACCAGCCGGACAAGCGGGTCATGTTCAAGATCAAGCCGGAGCGCACCGCGGACTGTGTGGTCGCCGGGTACCGCGTGCACAAGAGCGGGCCGGACCGGATCGGCTCGCTGCTGCTCGGGCTGTACAACGATGACGGCACGCTGGCGAGCGTCGGGGTGATCGGCGCGTTCCCGCTCGAGCGGCGCAAGGAGCTGTTCGCGGAGATGCAGCCGCTCGTCACCACGTTCGACGAGCACCCGTGGGCGTGGGCCAAGCAGGAGGAAGGCGTTCGTACGCCGCGCAACGCCGAAGGCAGCCGCTGGCAGGCCGGCAAGGACCTCTCGTTCACCCCGCTGCGGCCGGAACTCGTGGTCGAGGTCCGCTACGACCACATGGAAGGAATCCGCTTCCGCCACACCGCCCAGTTCGTCCGCTGGCGCCCCGACCGCACCCCGGAGTCCTGCACCTACGAACAACTAGAGGAACCCCTCAAGTTCGACCTCTCCGACGTCCTCTCCAGCGCCCAACGCTAATGAGGCCGCTGTATCGCCTGTACGCGCGCATCCTGCGGCGGCAGCTGGCCGGGCTGCCGATGCCGCAGCACGTCGCGATCGCCATGGACGGCAATCGCCGGTGGGCGCGTGGCGCGGGATACGACGACGTACGCATCGGACACCGGTTCGGCGCGGAGCACCTGGAACTGTTCCTGCAATGGTGCTCGGACGCCGGGATCCGCTGCGTCACCGCGTGGGTCGCGTCCGCGGACAACATCCGGCGGCGGGACTCGGCCGAGGTGGACTACCTGATGGAGCTCACCGAGACGGTCGTGGCCGATCACGTGCGGCGGGATCACCGGTGGCGGCTGCATGTCGCGGGGCAGTTGGATTTGTTGCCTGATTCAACGGCTCGGGCGCTGAAGGAAGCGGTTGAGGAGACTCGGGACCGGCCGGGCGCGGGTGATCTGACCATCGCGATCGGGTACAGCGGGCGGCTCGAGGTGCTGGACGCCGTACGGGCGGTGCTGGACGAGGCGGCGGCGAGCGGGCGATCGGTGGCGGAGGTCGCGGAGTCGCTGAGTGAGGACGAGATCAGCCGGCATCTGTACGTTCCGGGGTTGCCGGATCCGGATCTGGTGATCCGGACCAGCGGTGAGCTGCGGATGTCGGACTTCCTGCTGTGGCAGGCGACGCGGTCGGAGATCGAGTTCTGTGACCTGTACTGGCCCGCGTTTCGGGAGGTGGATTTGTTGCGGGCGTTGCGGACGTACGGAAGGCGGCGGCTGGAACGATTCAGTTGAATACTTTCGGGTCTGCCGGGGGCACAATGTAGGCGTACCGACTGGTAGGAACTGGAGGCTACGAGATGTACGACGTCGTACTGCTCGTCGAACAGGAACTGTCCGGGACAGACGCGAAACGCGTCGTCGACCTGCACCAGGACATGCCCGAGCCGGTCAAATACCACGTGCTCGTGCCGTGTCACAACGCGGAGGCCGGCGTGGAGGCCTCGATCAGCGCGCTCGGCACCGCGGATCTCTACGGGCCGGGGCTCGCCACCCAGCGCAACGACCTCGCCGAGGCGCAGAAGGCGATCGACACCGAGGCGAAGGGCTGCAGCGGGCGGAGCGTGGAGCGGCTGCGCGACCTCGGCCAGACCGCCGAGGGCGGCATCTCCCACGATCGTCCGATCGACGCCCTGGTCGCCACGGTGAAGCATGTGCATGGCCAGGAGGTCATCATCCTGACCCGCTCGCACGTGGTCGCGGAGTTCTTCCACCTCGACTGGACCAACTCGGCCCGGCGCCACCTCGGCGTACCGGTGCTGCACCTGCTGGAACACGACCCGGAGAAGACGCCGGCGCCCTAGTGCCGAAGGAGTGCCACGTACGTGACGCCGCCCGCGAGGGCGGCGATCAGGAGTGAAAGGGTCGTCCTGATCGCGCGTTCGCCGGTCTGGCCGTAGTGGCGGCCGTCCTCGGAGTGGTAGGCGAGCTTGAAGCCCGCGTAGCCGACGGCGAGGACCAGAGCCAGCTTGATCATGATCAGACACCTGCCGCTGTGCCGGATTCGGTGAACTGGGTGCGATAGAGGTCAGCGTACTCGCCGCCGGCCGCGAGCAGCTGCTCGTGCGTACCGCGCTCGACGATGTTGCCGCGGTCAACGACCAGGATCAGGTCCGCGTTCCGTACGGTCGACAGCCGGTGCGCGATCACCAGCGACGTCCGTCCTTCCAGCGCGGTGTCGAGCGCCCGCTGGACGGCGACCTCGGACTCGGAGTCCAGGTGCGCGGTGGCCTCGTCGAGGACGACGATCCGCGGTGCCTTGAGCAACAACCGCGCGATCGCGAGCCGCTGCCGTTCACCACCGGACAACCGGTGACCGCGGTCCCCGACCACGGTGTCGAGTCCGTCGGGCAACGACGAGACGAGCTCCCAGATCTGGGCCGACCGGAGCGCCTCGATCATCTCCTCGTCGGAGGCCTCGGGCTTCGCGTACGCCAGGTTCGCCCGGATCGTGTCGTGGAACATGTGCGCGTCCTGCGTCACGTACCCGATCGCGTCGTGCAACGAGTGCAGCGTCGCGTCCCGTACGTCGCGGCCGCCGATCCGGACCGCACCGCCGGACACGTCGTACAGGCGGGCCACCAGGTTGGTGATCGTGGTCTTGCCTGCACCGGACGGGCCGACCAGCGCGACCATCTGCCCGGGGCGTACGACGAAGCTGACATCCTCGAGCACCTGCGCCGACACGCGCTTGTCGAGGACCGCGACCGACTCCAGGCTGGCCAATGACACCTGATCGGCCGTCGGGTACGAGAACGCGACGTGCTCGAACTCCACGCTGGCAGCGTCAGCCGGCAAATCCTGCGCTCCCGGCGCGTCCTTGATCATCGGCTCCAGGTCGAGCACCTCGAAGACGCGCTCGAACGAGACCAGTGCGGTCATCACGTCGACGCGCACGTTGGACAGTGCGGTCAGCGGACCGTAGAGCCGGCCGAGCAGCGCGACGAGCGCGAGCAGCGTCCCGATCGTCAACGTCTCGCGGACGGCGAGGTTGCCGCCGACGCCGTACACCAGCGCCGTCGCCAGTGCGGCGACCAGCGTCAGCGCGGTGAAGAAGACCCGGCCGACCATCGCGATCCGGATGCCCAGGTCGCGGACCCGGCCGGCGCGCTCGCCGAAGTCGCGGTTCTCCAGCACCGGGCGACCGAACAGCGTGACCAGCAGCGCTCCCCCGACGCTGAACCGCTCGGTCATCGCGGTCGACATCTCCGCGTTCAGATTCATCTGCTCCCGCGTCATCGTGGCCAGCCGGCGGCCCAGGACGCGGGCCGGGATCAAGAAGATCGGCAGCATCAGGATCGCCACCACGGTCAGCTGCCAGCTCAGCACCAGCATGGCGCCGACCACGAGGATCAGGCTGATGATGTTCGAGACCACGCCGGACAGAGTGGAGGTGAAGGCCTGCTGGGCACCGATCACGTCGTTGTTCAGCCGGGACACCAGCGCACCCGTCTGCGTCCGGGTGAAGAACGCGACCGGCATCCGCTGGACGTGCGAGAAGACCTTGGTGCGCAGGTCGTAGATCAGCCCTTCACCGATCCGCGCCGAGAACCAGCGCTGCATCAGCCCGAGCGCCGCCTCGACCACCGCGAGCAGTGCGACCACCAGGGCGAGCGCCGTCACCAGCGGCGCGTTCCCCTTGCTGATGCCGTCGTCGACGATCTTCTTGAACAGCAGCGGGGAAGCGATCACCAGGAACGCGGAGATGATCACCAGCAGCAGGAACAGCGTGATGTGCCAGCGATAGGGCTTGGCGAACTTGGCGATCCGCGGCAGCGTGCCCTTGGCCAGCTTCTGGCCGACCACCGACGTGTCCTGGCGTCGCCAGCCGTACGCGCTCATTCCAGGACGCATCATGCCCGACATCCGGTCCCCTCCCGATCTGGTGACCTAGACAACACTCGAGGTCGCCGCAAACTTCCCCTCGAGTCTAATGCAACCAATGGTTGCGCATGACGTGAGTGTGCCCTACAGTCATAGGCAACCAAAGGTTGCGAAAGGAACGGTGAGTGGGATGGCGCGGAGTATCGAGCGGGAGATTCGGGTGGAGGCCGCACCAGAGGTCGTCTACGAGGTGGTCAGCTCGCCGGAGCACCTGCGCGAGTGGTGGCCGGACGACGCCGAGCTCGACGCCGTACCGGGCGCGGTCGGGACCGTCTCCTTCGGGCAGCAGCCGGACACGAAGGTCGTGGCCCTGACCGTCGTCGAGGCCGACCCGCCCCGGCGGTTCTCGTTCCGGTGGGACTACGACGGTGAGGTCGCTACGGAGGCCAACTCGTTGCTCGTGACGTTCGACCTGATCCCGTCGGACGGTGGCACGCTGCTGCGGTTCGCCGAGACCGGGTACGACGAGGCGTCGAAGCCGGATGAGGTCTACCACGACCACGCCAGCGGCTGGAGCTACTTCCTTCCCCGGCTCGCGCCGTACGTCGACCGGCTGGTGTCCACGCCGTGATCGACGACGAGCTCTGGTCGGCGGTCGGAGATCCGACCCGGCGGCGGATGCTCGATCTCCTGCTCGCGAACGGCGGCGGGACCGCGACCAGCCTGAGCGATCGCCTGCCGGTCACCCGGCAGGCGGTCGCCAAACATCTCGCCGTACTCGACCGGGCCGGGCTGGTTCATGGCACGCCGGCCGGACGCGAACGCCGCTACACCGTGGACGAGGCGCAGCTCGAGCGCGCGATCGCCCAGATGGCGAACGTCAGCGAGAGCTGGGACCGGCGACTGCAGCGCATCAAGCGGATCGCCGAAACCATCCAGCGCAACCGCGACAACTGAGAAGGGCTATTCCTATGTACGACATCCTGCACAGAGTCGGCGTCATCGCGTCCCCCGAGGACACGTCCGCGGCGCTCACCACGATCGAGGGCCTGGCCGGCTGGTGGACCGAGGACACCAAGGGCGACACCGACGTCGACGGAGTGATCCAATTCCGCTTCGCCGGCGCGGGCGGTGAAGGCTTCGACATGAAGGTCCTGGAGACGAAGCCCGGCGAATTCGTCCGCTGGGAGGTCGTCGACGGCCCCGAGGAGTGGATCGGGACTCACGTCGGCTTCAAGCTCTCGAAGGTCGACGACTACACGATCGTCCTCTTCAAGCACGCGGGCTGGAAGGAGCCCGTCGAGTTCATGTCCCACTGCAGCACCAAGTGGGCGAGCTTCCTGCTGAGCCTCAAGAAGTACGTCGAGACCGGCAAGGGCGACCCCTCGCCGAACGACGTACAGATCAGCAACTGGCCCTAGCCGAACGCGGCCAGGAGCTCCTTCAACCGGCGCTCCTGGGCTTCCCGCTCAGCCTTGAGCTGGTCGGCGTACGAGCGATCCGCGGCACCGAGGAGCAACGCCTTGGTCTCGCGGATCGCGCCCGGGAGCGGGGTCAGCAGCGCTTCGGTCAGATCCTTGACCGTGTCTGCCAATTCCTCAGCGGGTACGACGATGTTCGCCAGGCCGAGCTCCTTCGCCTCGGCCGCTTCCACCCACCGCGTGGTGGCACAGATCTCGAGCGCCCGCGAGTACCCGACCAGTTGCACGAGAGGCTGCGTGCCACCGAGGTCCGGGACCAGGCCGAGGGCCGTCTCGCGCATGCTGAAGCGGGCGTCCGGGGTCACCACTCGGAGGTCACAGGCCAGCGCCAGCTGGAAGCCCGCTCCGACCGCGTGCCCCTGAACCGCCGCGATGCTGATGATCTCCGGCCGCCTGAGCCACGAGAAGCCGACCTGGAACGTGGCGATCAGCTCGTGCACCTCGGCGGTCGGCTTCGCCCCGAGCGAGAGCAGTGGCTCCTCACCCTGGTCGTTCTCGCCCATGATGAGACGCCGGTCGAGACCGGCCGAGAACGACGGCCCCTCCCCGGACACGACCACCACGCGGACGTCGGACGGCAGCGCCGTACCGAACTCGGCCAGCGCGCGCCACATCCCCGGAGTCTGCGCGTTGCGCACCTCCGGCCGGTCGAGCACCACTCGCGCGACCGGTCCGTCCACCGTCAACCGCAGTCCCAACTCCGTCATGAGACGAACATTACTGCGGAGTAGGTCAGGCGAGCGAGACCAGGTCCGCGTAGTCGGGCGACCAGAGGTCCTCGACGCCGTCGGGCAGCAGCAGGACGCGCTCCGGCTCGAGTGCCTCGACCGCGCCCTCGTCGTGGGTGACCAGCACGATCGCACCGGTGTACGAGCGGATCGCGTTCAGCACCTCGGCCCGGGACGCCGGGTCCAGGTTGTTGGTCGGCTCGTCGAGCAGCAGCACGTTGGCCGCCGAGACGACCAGTGTGGCCAGGGCTAGCCGGGTCTTCTCGCCACCCGACAGCACCCGGGCCGGCTTGTCCGAGTCGTCGCCGGTGAACAGGAAGGAACCGAGCACGCTGCGGGCCTGGGTTTCGTTCAGGTCCGGGGCGGCGGTCTTCATGTTCTCGAGCACGGTCCGGTTGACGTCGAGCGTCTCGTGCTCCTGCGCGTAGTACCCGAGCTTGAGGCCGTGCCCGTCGATCACCTCGCCGGTGTCGGACTTCTCGATCCCGGACAGCACCCGCAGCAGCGTGGTCTTCCCGGCGCCGTTGAGGCCGAGGACGACGACCCGCGAGCCCTTGTCGATGGCGAGGTCGACGTCGGTGAAGATCTCCAGCGAGCCGTACGACTTCGACAGTTCGCGCGCCATCAACGGCGTCTTGCCGCACGGCGCCGGCGTCGGGAACGCGATCTTCGCCACGCGGTCCTGCTTGCGCTCGTCCTCGAGCGACGACATCAACCGCTCGGCCCGGCGCAGCATCTGCTGGGCTGCGGCCGCCTTGGTCGCCTTGGCCCGCATCTTGTTCGCCTGGTCGACCAGCTGGGTGGCCTTCTTCTCCGCGTTCGCCCGCTCGCGCTTGCGGCGCCGCTCGTCGGTCTCCCGCTGGGTCAGGTACGCCTTCCAGCCGACGTTGTAGATGTCGATCTCGGCCCGGTTCGCGTCCAGGTGGAAGACCCGGGTGACGGTCTCCTCGAGCAGGTTCACGTCGTGGCTGATCATGATCACGCCACCGGGGTACGTCTTCAGGAAGTCCCGCAGCCAGATGATCGAGTCGGCGTCCAGGTGGTTGGTCGGCTCGTCCAGCAGCAGCGTCTCGGCCTGCGCGAACAGGATCCGGGCCAGCTCGACCCGGCGGCGCTGACCACCCGACAGCGTGCCCAGCGGCTGGCCGAGGACGCGGTCGGGCAGGCCGAGGTTCGCCGCGATCCGGGCCGCTTCGGCCTCGGCGGCGTACCCACCGGCGGCGTGCAGGTCGGCCTCGGCGCGCTCGTACCGCCGCATGCCCTTCGCGCGGGTCTTGTCATCCGCGCTGGCCATCGACTTCTCGGCACTGCGCAGCCGTCGTACGACGTCGTCCAGGCCGCGCGCGGACAGGATCCGGTCGCGCGCGAGGATCTCCAGGTCACCGGTGCGTGGGTCCTGCGGGAGGTAGCCGATCTCACCGGACGACGTGGCCGAGCCACTCGCGGGCAGGCCCTCTCCCGCCAGGATCTTCGTCAGCGTCGTCTTGCCGGCGCCGTTGCGGCCGACCAGCCCCACCTTGTCGCCCGGGCCGACCCGGAACGAGGCCGGCGCGAGCAGCTGACGGGCACCGACGCGAACCTCGAGATTGGAGACAGTGATCATCGCGGTGGCAGGTGTCCTCAGGGTCTGGGGGTCGGTCAGGTAGCGGGTCGGCGGCGCAGCGTCACGACACGGCAAAGATCCCCGCCCTCGGGGTCTAGTCTAAGCGGTGTGAAATTCAACCCGGATGCGGATCTCGACACCAGCGGTGTCGAGGACACCCGCGGTAGCGGCGGCGGAGGCGGCGGACGGCTGCCGGGTGGCACGATCCCGATCGGCGGCGGCATCGGCGGAATCATCCTGCTGGTCGTCATCCTGCTCCTGAACGGCGGCCTCCCCGGCGGCACCGGCAGCGACGAGCCCGCGGTCCGCAACACCGCCGCCGGCAACCTGGACTCCTGCAAGAAGGGCACGGACCTGCAGAGCAACGCGGACTGCCGGTTCGTCTTCTACCAGAACTCGATCCAGGGCTTCTGGGCCGCGGAACTGCCCCGGCGCGGGAAGAAGTACACACCGGCGGCGATGCGAGTGTTCGACGGTTCGGTCAGCACCGGCTGCGGCCCGGCGACCAGCGCGGTCGGGCCGTTCTACTGCCCGCCCGACAAGCGCGTGTACCTGGACATCGGGTTCTTCAAGACCCTGCAGACGGATCTGGGCGCCCGCGGCGGCGAGTTCGCCGAGGCGTACGTCGTAGCCCATGAGTACGGCCACCACATCCAGAACCTGTACGGCATCCTCGGCCGGATCAAGACCCGCAACGGGCCGACCTCCGACTCGGTCCGCTCCGAGCTCCAGGCCGACTGCCTCGCCGGCATCTGGACCAACCACGCCACCACCGTCCCCGGCAGGAACGGCCAGCCACTCATCACCGAGCTCTCCGAGGACGACATCGCCCGCGGCCTCGACGCCGCCGCGGCCGTCGGCGACGACCGCATCCAGGAGAAGACACAGGGCCAGGTCACGCCGGAGAGCTTCAGCCACGGCACCGCCGAGCAACGCATGCGCTGGTTCACCAGAGGCATGGACTCCGGCGACATGACCAACTGCGACACCTGGTCCGCCTCCACGCTCTGATACACACAGCAAGAACCGCCCCCTGCACCGAAGTGCAGGGGGCGGTTCTTGCTGTGTGTCAGGCGACCGCGGCTGGGCGGTGGTAGCCCGGCAGCAGTTCGTCGACGAGGGCGTCCGTCTCGGCTTCGGGGCCGCGGGGGGCGCCGTGCTTGGCGAGGGCGGCGTAGAGCTGGCTGGCGACGTTCGTGACGTCGGCGGTGGTGCCGAAGTGGGCAGCCAGGCGGAGCGTGGCTCGCCAGAGTTCCTCTGAGGCCGGCGAGAAGCTGAGGCCGGTCTGGAGGGCCGTGCGGGCCAGGTTGCCGTCGCTGTGGCTGAGGGACGCCTCGGCGAGCCGCAGCGCGGCGTCGACGACGGCCTCCACCATGCGACGCTCGATGCCCGAGGCGGCGAGCCAGGAGTAGCGGCCGGCCGGCACGTTGGACCAGGCCGCACCGTGGACCAGGCTGAGCGCCGTCGACAGCGGCCCGCGCGGGTCGTCCATCATCGTCGCCTGCTTGGCCAGCGTGCGGAACACGTCCCAGTCGACCCGGACGATGCTGCGGTTCAGCATCCAGCGACCGGACTCGTCGGCGTACATCGCATCCACCCCGACCCAGCGGCGGGTGTGCTCCAGCGCCGCGTCGCGCAGCTCCTCGCTGATGCCGCGCGGCCAGATCGCACCGGCCAGCACGTTCGGGTGCACGCCGTAGTCCTGGCTGGACAGGAACGCGATGATCTCCGTCGACAACGCAATCCGGCCGTCGTCGATGGTGCCGCGGGCATCCACCTCGACCGGCCCGAGCAGGTCGACCTCGACCGGTGCGGGCTGGCTGAGGTCGGTGGCGGAGAACTCGTACGCCGGCATGTTCTGCTCGGCCCGCCGCTTGTCCCGGGCGTCGAACTCGGCCGCGTCGAAGAGCGCCACCAGATCGGCGAACTGCTCCGGGTTGATGCTGTGGGCATCGACCTCGAGCCCGAGCAGCCGGCAGACCGCCTGGTTCTTCTCGTCCACGACGAACCGCCACGGCGAGCTGATCACGTCGCCGACCACGACCACCGCGATGCTGCGCTGCTGGTCCGCGGCGAGCCGGTTCAGCTGGTCCTGCTCCTCCGGCGACGGCGGCGCGGACACGAAGATGATCTCCGCACCCCACAGCGCCGGATCGGGGTAGGCCATCCGGGCCTCGTCGACCGAGCTCAGCTCGCGCCGCGCGCAGGCCTGCACCTGGGCATCGGTACGCCGGGTGACCTCGGCGATCGCGTCGTCGAGCCGGACCCAGTAGGAGAGCCGGCTCGGCGCCAGCGACGACAGGTCGTCGCCGAAGCCGACCATGCTGATGTGCGCACCCTCGGACCACAGGTTCGTCGCCAGCTCGACCGCGAGCGAACCGACCACGTCGCGGGACGGGTTGTTCACCCCGCCGAAGCTGACGATGCCGTTCGCGGTGTCGAGGTCGATGAGCACGGTCGCGCCGTCGGCGTTCTGGCCGATCGTGACCAGCGTCGGGTACGGCGCCGGCGCGTTGACGTCACCGGTCGGCGCGTAGCCGCGCCGAAGCGTCCAGCGGGTGCCCTCGGCAATCGCCTGCCAGGGACCAGGAGGAGCGGGCTGCGCGCCGTACGGGTCGAGCACGAGCGTGAGCGCCCGGTCCGTCACCAGCGCGGCGACGACCTTCGGCATCGGCCGCTGCGCCTGCGTCATGTCCGCGCCGAGCTTGCGCAGCGCGTTGTCGACGAACTGCGCGGTCGGGATGTCGGACGCGAGCCGCAGACCGACCTCGGTGGTGCGGTGACCGGCCGCCTTCGGGCCCGGACCCAGCGCCCAGCCGCGGCGCCGCTTCAGCGCCAGCGCCAGGCCGGCCGCGAGCAGCGTCGCGCCGAAGCCGTAGATCCCGGCGTCCTGCAGGCTGAAGCCGTCGTCGCCGGTCGCGACCGGGACGGCCACGGGCACCTGCGTGCCACCGGCAGCCGGGTCGCCCGGCTCGGAGTTCGCCGTACCGGGACCGTGCGGGCCGACCGTGATGCCCGGTTCGCCCGGCTTGACGTTCTTCGCGCCCGGGTCGTTCTTCGCGCTGCCGATGGTGACCTTCGAACCGGACTCCTCACCCTGCTCGGACCAGCGGCTGCCCGGACCGGGCGTCGTCTTGGTCTCGATCGTCGTACCCGAGCCGGTCGTCACCTTGCTGCCGGTGGTGACCTTCGAACCGGTGGTCGTCTTGGTCTCGGTCGTGACGTTGGTGCCGGTGGTGACCTTGGCGCCGGTCGTCAGCTTCGTGTTGGTGTGGTCGTCGATGTTGACGCGGACCGTGTGCACACCCGGCCCCTTGGCGTCAGCGGGCAGGCGGACCTGCCAGCCCGGCAGGATCAGGTCCGGATTGTTGAGCCGGCGGCCGTCGGGCTGCAGCTTGTTCTTGTTGAGGTCGTAGATCTCCTTGTAGCGGCGGCCCTCGCCCAGGTAGCGCTCGGCGATGTCCCACAGGCAGTCGTAGTTCCGGCCCTGCGGCGGCTTGACCTCGGTGTACTTGATCACCGTGCCCTTGTCGTCGGTGTTCGTCCGTACGCCGGTATGCGTGGTGGTCTGGGCCTGGTTGCCGCTGAGCACACTGCTGCGCGCCTCGGTCTTGCGGAACTGGTCCCGCGTGCTCTGGTCACCGCCCTGCGTCACGCTCACCGAGGTCGGCGCGGTCGCGGACGTCGTCACCGCGCTGGCGACCGGCAGGCTGACGCCTGCTCCCGCCGCGATCAGTACGACGGTGCCGATCAGCCGGCGGGCGAGCGTCTGTGAGCCGCCGCCGAACGGAATGCGAGGCGAGAGACCGTGGCCGCGGATCTCCGCCGCCGCCTCCGCGATCAGGCAGATGACGAAGTGCAGCCAGGCGATCCAGATGAAGAACGCGATGATGCCGAGAACGGTCTCGATGCTCAGCTCGTCGAACAGCATGCTGCTGCTCGGCATCGTGTCCGGCCACGGCGTACCGAAGAACCGCAGCAGGACGTACGGAACCCCGCCGACGATCGCCAGGATCGCGAGCAGCGCGACGAACCCCTTCAGCCGGTCCGCGCCCGGACTCCCCGACCGCCGCTGCGGCAATCGCGCCGCCCGCACCGGCTCATTCGTCCTCACCATCACGCCTCCACACCCCCACCGTTAACCACCGATAGCCTGCACTTCCTGCACCGGCAACCGCTGCACCGCATGCACGTCAGCCGTGCCGATCGAGGTCCAGCCGGTGCTTTGGCCGACCCAGTACGAAACCTCCCAGGTGATGGTCAGCTTCACCGTGTACATACCGTCCGGCTGAGTCGCGCTGGACCGCTTGTACACGTGCTTGCACGTGTTGATCTGGTGGTCCGGGTCCTGCGACTGGTCGTACCCGTCCGGGTCGTCCAACGGCGTCACGCCCACCGGGCACGTGAACGTGCCGGAGTTGTCACCTGGGTCGATCACGATCTGGACGACCATGCCGCGCATGGTGAGGTTGTGACTCGGGTCGAAGTACCCGCTGGTCAGGTCCTTCGGGTCCACCGCCTTCCCCTCGGTCTTCCCTGCCATCGAGCTCTCAGGTGTCAGCGTGAAGTACGCGGGCACGTTCACCCGCGGCGTGTACGTCGGCATGATCTGCAGCGCCGGATCCGGGTACGTGCTCTTGAAGGGCCACCAGAAGTCCTTCATGTAGTCCGGGAACGGGCACTGAGCGCGCTCGGCGGCGTCCACCGGAACGTAGGCCCGCTCCAGGTGCGCGTCCGGCCCACCGTTGTAGCTGTCGAGCTTGTAGTCGGTGATCGTGATCCGCATCACCCAGGTCTTGCCCTCCGGCGCCTTCGGCAGCCGGATCCCCTCGGGAATGTCGAAGTCGCGGCACGGGATGAACGGCCGGCCGTCGAGCTTCTCCCGCCAGGTCGGCGGCGGTGGCCCACCGATGTACGCCAGACCGGAGCTGCAGTACGCACCGAAGCCGACCGAGTTGACGTACATGCTGCAGACCTTGTTGCCGGTCTGGATGGTATCGGCGGATGCCGTCGTGGCGGGGACGGTCATCACCAGTGCGAGTACGGCGCTCAGGACCAGCAGTCCACGGCCCACTCGGTTGTGCATCCTCACTCCCCAGACTCGGCTACCCGGCAGATTATCTTCGACCAGGGGCATCATGCCCGTTGCTCAGTGCCCCGTCACCTATTCGGAATGTGAATTCCCGGTTCTGATCTATTCCGGATAATGCACACCCGAGCAGTTGACGCCTTTCGACGGAGCCAGCCGGTACGGCAGCCAGCCACGTCCGGTCAGGACCATGTCGATCACCTGAGGCGATCCCTTCGGCGTGATCTCGATCCAGTTCTTCGCCTTGGGATCCCAGTACTGCGTGGTCTGCGAGCGGCACGTCTTCACCCGAACGATGCCCCCCGGCCGGGTCTGCACACCCATCACGACCACGCTGCCCGGCGGGCGCATGACCCAGCCGTTGCGTTGGGCATCGAAGATCGCCTGTGAGACGTCGGCGTACCAGAACGACGGGAAGGACTTCTTCAGCACGGTGTCGTCCTTCGACACCAGCGCCTGGAAGTACAGCGGATAGCTGCTCACGAGGCCTTGGACGGCGGGATTCGATCCGAAGTTCCCAGCCTGCACGATGATCTGCTGGTGAGCAGAGGTCGGCTTCTTCGTGGTCGCCGCTTGCGAAGGTTCCGTGGTGGGTTGGCTCGCCCCGGTCGGCGAGGTGGTCGAGGTCGACGTACCGGTGTCGCCGCCGGCGGGGACGGGGAGGCCGCCGTCGTTGGAGTCCTTGCTGCCGCAGGCGGACAGCAGCAGTACGCCGGCCAGCGCCGCGGCGGGGAGAGCGAACCTACGCACGGATGACATTCCTTCGGTTTCTAGCGGCTGGGCGGGCTGGAGGGCGGCGTCGCGGTCGGCGGGGTCGCGGGCGGCGTGGACGACGGATCCGGTGTCGGGGTCACGCTCGGCGTGCAGGTGGCCGGGAACGGGAGCGGCGTCAACGTCCAGATCGGGGTCGGTGAGCCGATGGTCCAGGTCGGGCACGGAAGGTCGATCGTCGGCGGCACCGCGGTACTGGTCGGAGCGCCAGGGCCGTCGCGCGTCCGGTTGACCACGATCGGGGGGATCGTCGGGCTGTCGTCGGCCTTGTTGATGCCTTGTTCGGCGTGGGCCTGGCCGGTGCCGGAGGCTTTCAGGGATTGTTTGCCGATCAGGCCCAGGAACGTTGTCTTGTTGGCGATCGAGACCGAGATGTCGACCTCTTCCTCGGTGAGCCTGGTGGGCGCGCACGAGGTGACGGCCGGATCGTTCGACGTCACCTGGGCGCAGAAGGCGGCGATCGCCGTTGCCGCCTTGGTGGTGTCGATCTTGGCTTCTGCGCTGTTCAGCTGGATGGCCGCCGCGCCGACGCGGGCCGCCTCCTGGGCGTACCCGACCGCGCGGGAGCGGGCGCCGAGCTGGCGGCCGCCGTCGATGACCAGGCCGGCCAGGGTGAAGATCATCACCGCGAGGATCGCGACCGCGGGACTGAGCGCACCCCGGGCGAAATGCCGATGGTTGCCGGGGGCATCGATCCGGAGGAACTCGGCGACCCGCGACCGGTGCCGTTCAGGAGCCGTCACCGCGCACCCCCCGGTACGGATCGAGCGACGAGGTGAACCGCTTGGTGATCGTGGTGTCGCCACCGAGACCGAGCAGGCCGAGGTCGCGGTAGTTGATCGTGCAGGTGACCTCGACCGACAGCGGCGCACCGGCGGTGAAGGCCGTCGTGATCGTCCCGGACGCGCTTTCCTGGCAGGACTTGACCGCCTGGCTCATCGTCGTGGTGACCGCCTCGTCGACCCGGCCCTGGGCCTCGGCCAGCGAGCGCGACTGGCTCGCGGCGCGGGCGCCGTCGCGAGCGGCACTCTCCAGCAGCGAGGACGTCTGGAAGTAGCGGCCACACGCGAGCAGGAACATGAACAGCACCAGCAGAACCGGCGCCAGGATCGCCAGCTCGAGCGCCAGCGCGCCGCGTTCGCGCCGCTGCAGACGTCGCGCGAGGGTGCGACGGATCCCCAGTTTCCGCGTCATCTCCTGCTCACTTGTCGTCGGCCTCGAACTGCTCGATCGGGCCGGTGGCGGTGCGGGTCACCTTCAGCGTCAGGCCGGGGACGAGTGAGACGGTGTCGCCGGTGACGGTGAAGGAGACCATGCCTTCGGGGTTGTTGTACGACGGCGGCGGGACGCTCGCGTGTTGCAGCGACGTGCCGCCGACCTGCTGCGCGTACGACTCGATGTCGGCCCGGACCTTCTCCCCCACCGCCTCGGTGTAGACCGGCGGCTGAACGAGCCGCAGCCGGGACACGCCTTCCTGCGCGGCGTTCAGCGCCACCGACCGCCCGTACAACCAGAGCGCGGTCTGGATGGACATGAAGATCAGCGCCAGGATCGCGGGCGCCAGGATAGCCAGCTCGAGCGAACTGACACCCCGCTCCGATCGTCGCCGGCCGCGGACACGACGGACGCCGTACCGGCGCGCAGGAAGCGGCAGCGGTACGGCGTCAGCGGAAGAGTCGGGGCGGACAGGCATGACGGCGTCGGTCAGCCTTCGCCGATCTCACCGGTGCGCTTGTCGATGACGCGCTTGACGACCACGCCGATCGCGAGCGCGGCGGCGACCAGGATCGCCGAGATGATGGCCCATTCCAGAGCGGAGGCGCCGAGCTGGGTCCGGCCTTGGCGTGCCCGGGCTCGTTGCGCGTGCGCCCGCGCCACCGCGTAGCTTGCCATCGCGCGCCAGAACTGCAGTTCCGAGTTCATCCGAGTGCCTTCCGATTCGTGAGGCCGAAGCAGGCCTCAGTATGCCCTGTACGACGGACAACTCCGTGCGTTGGATCCATTGCCCTGATCATCGTCCGGCCTAACTTCCGAGGATCGCGATGGCGGCCGGGAAAGCGAGGAAAAGGAAGAAGGCGGCGATCATCACGAGCTGCGCGACCAGCATGGACTGCGAGCGCTCACCTGCCTTGCCTTCCACGTCGGCCAGCTCTTTGCGCCGCAGTGACGCGGCCCGGGCCAGCAGCGACGCCCGGATCTTCGCGCCTTCGTCGCCGGCCAGTGCGAGCGCCGACGCCAGGTCGCGGAGCTCTTCGACGCCGAGATCCTCGCCGAGCCGGGCCATCGCGTCCCACGGCGTGATGCCGATCAGCCGCGCGTTCGCGAGCGCCTGCCGGATCCGCGCCATCGCCCAGTGGTCGCCGATCGTGGACGCGGTCATCAGCGCCTCGGGCAGGCCGCGGCCGCCGGCCAGGTTCATCGCGACCAGGTCGAGGAAGCTGCCGACCACGTGCCGGAAGTCGCGGCGCCGCTTCTCCGCCTCCTGCCGCAACGCCAGGTCGGGCAGGAAGAACGCGAACACCATCGCGGCCAGGGTGACGATCGCCGGGCTGGCGCCGGGCGCGTTCAGGCCGAGCGCCCCGAACAGGAACAGCACGATCGGGATGAAGATCATCGCCCCGAGCGCGAAGAACACCTTGGTCGCGAGCATCGCGGCGAACGGCTGGTTCATCACCGCGAGGTCGCGACGGAGCTTCCCGAACGCCCAGCCACGCGCGTTCGCCTCCAGTTCGAGCCGGCGGCCGAGCGACTCGCGCGCCCGGTCCACACCACCGAGCACCCGCTCGCCGGCCGCGCTCGTGGTGGCACTGGTGTACCCGCCGCGGCCGGCGTCGATCCGGGCGATGGTGGACAGCACGTTGGCCTGCGGCTTGATGAACATCCGGATCAGCAGGTACGCGCCGAGGCCGACGAGACCGCCGGTGATGAAGGCCCACGTCATCGGTCCACCACCTCCATCCGCTGCTCGCCGGACAATTCGGGCCGCCCCGAGCTGCGGATCAGGAAGCGCTCCGGCACCTCGATCTTGGCCAGCCGGCGCAGCCAGATCAGCCCGAGCGCGTACAACGCGATCACGACGGCCAGCACGACCTGGCCGACGAAGCTGGTGTACGGCGCCATGTAGGACGGGTTGAACAGCACCAATCCGGCCGCCATCAGCAGCGTGATCGCGACGACCACCTGGACACTGCGCCGGGTCGACCGCCGTTCGGCCGCGACCTTCCGCCGTACGTCGAGCTCCTCGCGGGCCGAGTCGGCCAGGGCGCTGAGCACCTCCCGCAGACCAGGTCCGCGCAGCCGGGCGTTCAGCACCAGGGCCGCGACGATCAGGTCGGCGGACGGGTCGTCCAGGTCGTCGGCGAACCGCATCAATGCCGACGGCAACGGTTCGCGGATCCGCAGCCGGTCGACCAGCAGGTTCAGGCTGGGCTTGATCGCCGGCGCCGAGTTCACCGCCGTCGCCGGGATCGCCTGCTCCAGGCCGACCGCGCCGGCGATGGTGTCGCGCAGTGCCTCGGTCCACGTGGCCAGGGCGTCCAGCCGCTCGATCGCCCGGCGCTCCTCCCCGGTGCCGCCGAAGAAGCGGTCGGCCGTTGCCGCCAGGAACCCCAGCGCCACGGCGAGCACGAGCCAACGGGTGACTACCAGCACGATCAGACCGACACCGATGCCGACGCCGAGGCGGATCAGGTTCTTCCGGGCGTCGGCGTTGCTGCGCTGGAAGAGCGACGGCGTCTCGTCCCGCGGCTCCGTGCCACGGATCGCGATGATCAGCAGCAGTACGGCGCCGCCGACGACCGCTCCGCAGAGCAGGGCGAGCAGGGTCCGGTTGCTCATCGGCGTCCTCGCTTCGCTCCGGGCGCCGACGAGACACGAGGCGTGCTGTGCTTGATCGTGACCTCGCTCCGCTCGCTCACTGCCTCACGCCCACGTTCCGTGCACGAGCGGCTGGTACCCGAAGTGCTCGAGCTCCTCCATGCAGGCGATCGGCGCGTGCGCCGCGGCCCGGCCGTCCGGACCGAGGGCGAACACCTCGCCGGACAGCACCCGGCCGTCCCACCCGGTGACCTCGCGGATGCTCTCGACGTACCGGCTCAGGCCGCCGCCGTGCTGGTAGTCGTTGTGCTTGCGCACGAACACCACGAAGTCGAGCGCTCCCGCGATCAGCATCTGGGTCGCTTCCATCGGCAGCCGCTCGGTCGCCTGGATGGCGTAGGTGCTGATCCGGTTGAACACCTCCATCGAGCTGTTCGAGTGGATCGTCGACAGCGAGCCGTCGTTGCCCTGGCTCATCGCGTTCAGCATCGTGACGATCTCGTCGCCCAGCACCTCACCGACGATCACCCGGGACGGGTTCATCCGCAGCGAGCGGCGGACCAGGTCGGCCATGCTGACCATGCCGACGCCTTCGGAGTTCGGCAGCCGCTCCTCGAACGCGACCACGTTCGGGTGCAGGTCCTTGAACTCGCCGAGGCCGAGCTCGAGCGACCGCTCGACCGTGATCAGGCGCTCGGTCGGGCCGATCTCGTTGGCCAGCGCGCGTAGCAGGGTGGTCTTCCCGGAGTTCGTCGCGCCCGCGATCATGATGTTCTTCCGGGCCGCGACCGCGGCCCGCAGGAACGAGCCGATGTCGTCGGTCATGGTGCCGTTGGCAACCAGATCGCGGAGGAAGACCCGGCCCAGCCGGGCGCGCCGGATGGACACCGCCGGACGCGAGGTGACCCCCATGACCGCGGACAACCGGGAGCCGTCCGGCAGCCGCAGGTCCAGCTGCGGGTTGGCCGAGTCGAACGGACGGCTGGTCAGGCCGGCGTGGGCGGCGAGCACCTGGATCAGCTCGACCAGTTCCTCGTCGCTCTCGGCGACCGGACCCGGGGTCTCCTCGCGGCCGTCGCCGTACTGCACGAAGACCTGGTCGCAGCCGTTGATGTCGATGTTCTCGACCTCGGGGTCGTCGATCAGGGGCTGCAGCCGGCCGACCCCGAACAGCGCCGAGTGGATCGCGCCGGCGATCTGCGCGTCGTCGTCCGGGGTGGGCGGCGTACGGCCCTCGGCCAGCTCGTAGCGGGCGTGGTCCTCGAGCACCTGGACGATCAGCGAGCGGGCGTACTCACGCTCGTCCTCCGCGCTCATCGGAGGTACGCCGTTCACCTGGTCGCGGCGGCGCTGTTCGTTCAGCCGCTCGGCAACCTGCACCCGCAGCTTGCGAACCAGCTCCTGGTCAGCGCTCACCGCCCGTCACCTCGCGGCGGAAAGGCGGCGTTGGCCATGTCGAAGTCCTGCGGCGGCGGCGCCGCGACGATGGCGGCCATCTCCGCGGTGATGTCGGTCGCGGACCGGATCAGCGCGGTCTTCTCGAGCCGGCCGTGACCGCGCCCGTCGAAGAACGCGGCGCCGACGGGGTCGTAGGCGAGATGCCACCGGTGCCGCACCGGCACGGACATCGCGTCCAGCACGGACCAAACCTGCTTCACGCCCTCCCGTCGCTTCGGGTCGGCCACCACGACCACACCGAGCTGAGCGTCGACGTGGTGCACCAGTGACGACAGCCGCTCCCGCAGATGCGCCACCGACGACCCAGTCGCCGTACACACGAGTACGACGAGCCGCGCGGACTGGATGACCGGGAGCTGCGGGGAGGACGCACCGACGCGACCACAGTCGGCCAGTACGTCGGCACTCTGCATCTGGTTGAACGAGATGCCGAGCGGATGCCACAGACCGCCCATGCCACCGATCTGCTCGGGCGAGCGGACACCGAGCAGTACGTCGAGGCCACCGTCGAGCTGCTGGCTGTGCGCGAGGATCACCTCGTCGCCCAGGCCCTTGCGGCTGGCCGCGGCCAGGCTGACCAGGCCGCGGTCGGAGTTGAGCGCCGTACCACCCGGTGCGGTCATCCGGACCGCCACATCGCTGCCGGCCGGGTCGCACTCGGCCAGCAGCACCTGCCGTGGCCAGAGCGCGCCGAAGACGAGACTGGCGGTCGTCACCCCGGGCGAGCCCTTCGCGCTCGCCAGTGCCACCAGAGCCATCAATTGTTCCCGTCGTTGCGCGAGACCTCGGGCTTGGTGTCCGGCGAGAGCTTCACCAGCACCAGCGACTTGGCCGCGGCCGCGGCGGCCACCGTAGTCGCCTTCTCGGTCGGGACCAGCACTGTGACGTTCAGCGTGGTGCTGGCGTTCGTCCTGGTGTCGGCGATGGCGCCGGAGCTCGCGGTGACCTCGGCCGCACTGACCAGCGCGACCGCCGCACCGGAGTCCTGGTTGGACGTAGGCACCCGGATCACCGAGACGATGTCCCCGACGGCGATACCGTCCGAGGTCGCCCGGCCTGCTTCGAGGCTGAGTCCGACCTCCGCTCCGCCGGTCGGGATGGGCTTGACGCCGGCCTTGGTGAAGTTGGCCGGCGTGACGAACTGGTCCTTGTACAGCCAGGTCGTGGTGTAGCGACCGAGGTACTTGCCGGCCTCCGACCACGGGATCAGGCCACCGGTCGCCCCGGCGAGGTCGCCGCGGGACAGGTCCTTGGGCTCGAGCTTGTGGCCGGGCGCGAGGCTGTCGGCGGAGATCGCGACGAAGTCGGACCGGTTGCCGCTGTTCAGCGCGATCAGAGCCGAGCCGGCGGCACCGAGCAGGATCAGGATGACCGCCAGCGCGGCCAGGGCCGGGCGGCGCTCCCGGCCGCTGGGAAGGCGGTTCGAACCGCCTGCCGATCGGCCCGCTCCGCGGGTGCCTTGGGAGGGGGGTCGCGTGGAGGACGAGAGACTCACGCGCCTACCGTAGTGGCACCTGGGTGCCAACTCGGCCGGTAGGTCGGTGCCGTTATCGGCTCGCGACCCGGTCCCGTTCGGTCGTGGTCAGCAGCTCGGTGAAGGCACCCGGGCCGCCGTACAACTGGTCTAGATAGCTGTACAGCCCGTGCAGTGCCCGTCCGAGCTCGCGCTGCCACCCATCGGCCCCCTCCAGCTCGGCCGCGAGCGCTCGTCCGTCGACCAGCGTGACGGCCGCGTTCACCGGCTGAACCAGCCGTTCTCCGTCCGGATCCGGTACGACGTTCCGCCCGCGAACCCGGCGTACGACGTCGGCCAGGGCGGACCGCTCCGGCCCGGTGTACACCCGGTCGAACCCGATCCCGCCGTACAGCTCGTCGAGGTAGTCACACAGCGCGAGGAACAGCTCCACGCCGTCGTACTCCGGGCCGTCGGTGGCCACATGCCGCAGCTGCGCCACCGTGCCCCGCGCCTCGGTCACGCTCCACTGCGAGGAACCCAGCCGGTCGTCCATTGGTAGTTAGGGGCGCGGTGTCCGTAGGTTGGACCCGTTTCCCCTGTCCCCTTTCAATCCGTGCGTGCGGTTTTCCCGCACACGGCTTACC
>NZ_JBVHFT010000018.1:0-223194 GCF_055562215.1 Kribbella sp. NPDC020701
GGCAACCCCTTGTGCTGGTGGCGTCCCCGCGGACCGACGGCGGCCAGTCCGCGCCAGGCGCGGACAGATCACCCACACATCAAGCAGGAGAGCCGGATATCCCCTCGAATGTTCGGGGTGGGGTGGCGGGCGACACGCCGCCGGCAACCGACCACCCGCACCACTGGTGTTCGAACGTGTTTCGTACTGTGGGAAGGGGTTTGTGACCATCGTTGTCAATGCGAGAGGATCGTCGGTGTGAACGATCAAAAACTGCGCGTCGGAGTTGTCGGGCTGGGATTCGCCGGGCGGACCGCCCTGGAGGCGTTCTCCGAGCTGCCGGATGTCGAGGTGGTCGCGCTGGCCGGGCTGGAGAAGGACATCCTGACCAGCCTGGGCGAGAAGCACGGCGTACCGCATCTCTACGAGAAGTGGGAGGACCTGCTCGAGACCGAGGGCCTGGAAGCGGTCAGCATCGGCACGCCGACGCAGCTGCACGCCCCGATCGCGCTGAAGGCGCTGGAGAAGGGCCTGCACGTGCTGTCGGAGAAGCCGCTGGCCCGGACGGTCGCCGAAGGCACCGCGATGGTCGAGGCCTCCAAGGCGGCCGGCCGGGTGCTCAAGGTCGTCTTCAACCACCGCGAGCGTGGTGACGTCGCGGCGCTGAAGCACCAGATCGACGAGGGTCAGCTGGGCCGGATCTACTACGCGAAGGCGCACTGGATGCGCCGCAACGGCATCCCGGGCATGGGCGGCTGGTTCACCAACCGCGAGCTGTCCGGTGGCGGGCCGCTGATCGACCTCGGCGTCCACATCCTCGATCTCGCGCTGCACCTGATGGGCGAGCCGCAGGTGACCACGGTCTCCGCGGACACCTTCGCCGAGCTCGGTCCGCGCGGCAAGGGCAGCGTGAGCAGCACGGAGCGGCCGACGGTCGACACGCTCGGGTCGAAGTTCGAGGTCGAGGACCTGGCGACGGCGTACCTGCGGTTGCAGGGCGGCGGGGCTCTGCAGCTGGAGACCAGCTGGGCCACCTTCCGCGCGCCGGGCGACAACTTCGGTATCGAGCTGTTCGGCACCGAGGGTGGCGCCAAGATCGAGGTGCAGAACTACACCACGGTCGACACGCTGCGCATCTTCACCGACGTCGCCGGCGTACCGGCCGAGGTGAAGCCCGCGACCGGCGCCGGCCTCGGCCACCGCGCCGTGGTGCGGGAGTTCGTCCGGATCGTCCGCAGCGGCGACTGGGAAGGTCAGAACGGGTCCGAGGCGCTTCTCCGGACCGAGGTCATCGACGCCTGCTACGCCTCGGCGAAGGCGGGACGAGAGGTTGTGCTGCATGACTAACCCGATTCGCGTCACCGTCTGGGGCGAGAACGTGCACGAGGGCCGCGACGAGTCCGTGCGCAAGATCTACCCCGACACCATGCACGGCACCATCGCCGCGGCGCTGCGGACCAAGCTCGGCGAGGACGTCGTCGTCAGGACCGCCACGCTGCAGGACCCGGAGCACGGGCTGACCGAGGAGGTCCTCGCCGACACCGACGTACTTACCTGGTGGGGTCACGCGGCGCACGGCGACGTCGACGACGCGATCGTCGAGCGGGTCCAGCGGCACGTGCTGTCCGGGATGGGCCTGATCGCGCTGCACTCGGCGCACTTCAGCAAGATCTTCATCCGGCTGATGGGCACCACCTGCTCGCTGGACTGGCGGGCCGAGAACGACCGCGAGCTGATCTGGACGGTCGCGGCCGGGCACCCGATCGCGCAGGGCATCCCGCACCCGCTGGTGATCGAGCGCGAGGAGATGTACGGCGAGCTGTTCGACATCCCGCAGCCCGATGAGCTGGTGTTCGTCAGCTCCTTCACCGGCGGCGAGGTGTTCCGCTCCGGCTGCTGCTACCGCCGCGGCCAGGGCCGGGTGTTCTACTTCCGGCCGGGTGACCAGGAGTTCCCGACCTACCACCAGCCGGAGGTCCAGCAGATCATCGCCAACGCGGCCAAGTGGGCGGCTCCTTCGAGCCCGCGGCAGCTGCCGACCGTGCACCACCGCAAGGACATCGGCTGGTTCGACCGAGCCTGAGATACGAATCTCGACGTGGGCCGGATAGGGTCCACGCATGGTTGACGTTGCTGCGATCTTCAAGGCGTACGACGTACGTGGGGTCGTCCCGGACCAGTTGGACGAATCGGTGGCCCGGGCGACCGGCGCCGCGTTCGTCGAGGTCCTGGACGTTCTCGGTGGCCCGGGGGCGGTCGTGGTCGGTTACGACATGCGACCGTCCAGCCCGGGGCTGGCGGCCGCGTTCGCCGAGGGGGTGACCAGCACCGGCGCGGACGTGATCGACATCGGTCTGGCCTCCACCGATCTGCTGTACTTCGCGTCCGGCCGGCTCGACCTGCCCGGCGCGATGTTCACCGCCAGCCACAACCCGGCGAAGTACAACGGCATCAAGATGTGCCGTGCGGGCGCCGCGCCGGTCGGCTCCGACTCGGGCCTGCGCGACATCGCCGACCTGGTCGCCAAGGCCCTGGTCGATGGCCCGGCGACCGGCACCGCGGCGGGCCACGTCCGCCACAAGGACCTGCTCACCGCGTACGCCGACCATCTGCACGCCCTGGTCGACCTGAGCGGGATCCGCCCGCTCAAGGTCGTGGTCGACGCGGGCAACGGCATGGGCGGCCACACCGTCCCGGCCGTCTTCTCGTCCGGACCGGTGACGATCGTCCCCCTGTACTTCGAGCTGGACGGCAACTTCCCGAACCACGAGGCCAACCCGCTGGACCCGAAGAACCTGGTCGACCTGCAGGCCAAGGTCCGCGAGGCCGGCGCCGACCTGGGCCTGGCCTTCGACGGCGACGCCGACCGCTGCTTCGTGGTGGACGAGAAGGGCGACCCGATCTCGCCGAGCGCGATCACCGGGGCGGTCGCCGTCCGGGAGCTGGCCAAGCACCCCG
The DNA here is from genome assembly GCF_055562215.1 of Kribbella sp. NPDC020701. Taxonomy (NCBI): domain Bacteria; kingdom Bacillati; phylum Actinomycetota; class Actinomycetes; order Propionibacteriales; family Kribbellaceae; genus Kribbella; species Kribbella sp. NPDC020701. The sequence goes on from NZ_JBVHFT010000018.1 coordinate 2,938, forward strand.
GCTCGACCATCCTGCACAACCTGATCACCTCGAAGGCGGTGCCGGAGCTGATCACCGAGCACGGCGGCACGCCCGTGCGGACCCGGGTCGGGCACTCCAACATCAAGCAGAAGATGGCCGAGACCGACGCGGTGTTCGGCGGCGAGCACTCCGCGCACTACTACTTCCGGGACTTCTGGCGGGCCGACACCGGCATGCTGGCCGCCCTGCACGTGCTGGCCGCGCTCGGTGAGCAGGACAAGCCGGCCAGCGAGCTGTTCGCAGAGTACGAGCGGTACGTCGCATCCGGCGAGCTGAACAACAAGGTCGAGGACGCCGCGGCGACCGTGGCCGCGATCGAAGACACGTACGCCGGCCAGGACGGGATTACCGTTGACCATCTGGACGGTCTGACCGTGTCGGCGGGACAGTGGTGGTTCAACGTCCGTGCGTCGAACACGGAACCGCTGCTGCGGCTGAACGTCGAGGCCGCGGACCGCGCCACCATGGAGCGCGTCCGCGATGAAGTACTGGCCCTGATCACCGGTGCATCGGTGGAGGAGAACTGAATGGCAGTCAATCTGGACCCGGACCTGCTGAGCATCCTGGTCTGCCCGAAGTGCCGGTCGGAGTTCCGCGTGGACGACGAGGCGAACGAGCTGGTCTGCACCAACAGCGCCTGTGCCTTGGCCTACCCGGTCCGGGACGACATCCCGGTGCTGCTGATCGACGAGGCCCGGGACACCCGGGCAGAACAGTCTGAGACCGCGGACAACTGATGAGCCAATTCGACGACACGCGGCTGGATGATCTGGCCGCACTGCGGGCGGCCGACCACCTGCTCCGCCGGCTCGCGATGGCCGGGGCGCGGGTCCGGGCCGAGCTGGAGGCGGCCGAGGAAGCGCTGGCGAAGGTGGAGTCCGACGGCTTCCGGCCGCGGGCCGTCGTGGCCGCCGGCCGGGACGCCCGGCTGGTCCGCGCCGTACTGGAGCCGGTCTGCCCAGTTCCGTTCCTCGCCTGGCCCGGTCCGGGGCTGCCCGGGTGGGCCGGTCCGCTGGACCTGGTGGTCATCCTGAGCGGCGCCACCGAGGACTCGGAGGCGGTGTCGGCCGCCGGTGAAGCGGTCCGGCGGGGCTGCGGTCTGATGGTGGCCACTCCGGCGGACTCACCCGTGGCGATCGCGTCGGCCGGCCTGCGGCACGCCATCCGGCTGCCGTCCCAGTCCGACGACCAGTTGGCGTCGGCTGTCGCCGTACTGCAGGCCCTGCATCAGATGGAGCTCGGTCCGGAGGTGGACCACAAGGCGGTCGCGGCGCAGCTGGACGAGGTCGCGATCGAGTGCTCACCCAACAACGATGTGGCGTCCAACCCGGCCAAGGACCTGGCTCTGGTGCTGGCCGACGCACTACCGCTGGTGTGGGGCGGCTCTGTCCTCGCAGCCCGTGCCGCACGGCGTGTGGTCGAGTCCCTCCGGCTGGCGAGTGGCCGGCCCGCTTTGGCTGCCGACGCGGGCCACCTGCTGCCGGTGCTCAGCCAGCCGCCGCGGGACCTGTTCGCGGACCCGTTCGACAAGCCGGAGGAGCTGCGGCCGGCTCTGATCATCCTCGACGACGGTGTGGACGACCCAGGCGTCGCCGAGCACCGTCGCAAGCTGGAGTCCAAGGCCGAGGCCCACGACGTGCGGGTGCACGTGGTGAGGCAGGCCGACGGCACCGACATCGCCCGGTACGCCGCTCTGAGCCAGCACGGCCGCTATGCCGCGGCGTACCTGGGGATCGGCCTCGGTCGCTACGGTACGGCGACCGATATCGACCCGGACGAGCCAGGGAATCCCTCGGAGGACCCAGCGTGGTAGTGCGGCTGCAGAACACCATCCGGGACTATGCCTGGGGATCGCTGACCGCGCTCCCCGAGCTGATCGGCGTGGAGCCGGACGGCAAGCCTCAGGCCGAGCTGTGGATGGGTGCGCATGAGTCCGCACCGTCGGTGCTCCCGTCCGGTGACTCCTTGTACGACGTTGTGTCCGCCGGGCCCAGCGACGTACTGGGGGCGGAGACGGCAGAGCGTTTCGAGGGCCGGTTCCCGTTCCTGGCCAAGTTGCTGGCGGCCGGGCAGCCACTGTCGATCCAGGCGCACCCGTCGCGGGAACAGGCGATCGACGGGTACGCACGGGACGAGGGCGCCGGGATCCCGCGGGACGCGGCCGACCGGAACTACAAGGACGCCTGGCCGAAGCCGGAGATCCTGATCGCGCTCGAGCCGTTCGACGCGCTGGTCGGGTTCCGGCCGCTGCACAGCACCGTCGCCCTGCTGGACGCGCTGGCACCAGAGGGCTTCGACGAGCTCACGGATCTGCTCCGCAACGGCAAGTTGCAGGACGCGTTCACCCAGTTCATGAGCGCCGACCGGGACTCCATCCGCCCGCTGGTCGCCGCGCTGGGCGAGGCCGTGGCGCGGTACACCGGCAAGGCGTTCGGTTTGGAGCGGGAGTCGCTGGCGAAACTGTGCGCCGACTTCCCGGACGACCCCGGCGTACTCGCCGCCCTGTTGCTGAACCGGGTGCGGCTGCAGCGGTTCGATGCGGTGTATCTGCCGGCTGGGAACGTGCACGCGTATCTGCAGGGGCTCGGGTTCGAGGTGATGGCGAACTCGGACAACGTGTTGCGCGGCGGCCTGACCAGCAAGCACATCGACGTACCGGAGCTGGTGTCGGTGGTCGACTTCGAGCCACTGGCCGATCCGGTGCTGACCGCGACCACGGTGGCTGATGGAGTAGCGACGTACGAGACCGGTTGTGAGTACTTCGCCATCCACCGGGTGGAGCTGGACGGTGACGAGCGGACGGTCGACGGCGCCGGACCGCGGATCATCTGCTGCGTCGCCGGGACGATCGATGCTCTCGGCAAAGAATCCGCTGTGACGTTGTCCACCGGTCAGTCCGCGTTCGCCGCGGGACCCGAGGGACCCTGTATCTTGCGTGGTTCCGGCACGGCGTTCGTCGTGTCCGCGCGCTGATTCCCGACGGAGGACCTGGAGACATGGCTGGTGGCGGTAACAAGGCCGTCGTGGCGGCATTGCTGGCGAACACCGGGATCGCGGTCACCAAGTTCGCCGCCTGGGCGCTGACCCAGTCGGCCTCGATGCTGGCCGAGGCGATCCACTCGCTCGCCGACGCCGGCAACCAGGTGCTGCTGCTGGTCGGCGCCAAGCGGGCCAAGCGGGAAGCCGACGAACTGCACCAGTTCGGGTTCGGCCGGGAACGGTACGTCTACTCGTTCATCGTCGCGATCGTGCTGTTCAGCGTGGGTGGTCTGTTCGCGCTGTACGAGGGCTGGCACAAGGTGCACGATCCGCACCCGATCGAGAACTGGAAGTGGGTCCCGATCGCCGTCCTGCTGATCGCGATCATGATGGAGTCGCTGTCGTTCCGGACCGCGATCGTCGAGGCGAACAAGCTGCGCGGACACGTGTCCTGGACCAGGTTCGTCCGGAACGCGCGGGCGCCGGAGCTGCCGGTGATCCTGCTGGAGGACTTCGCCGCGCTCACCGGTCTGGTGCTGGCGCTGATCGGCGTCAGCCTGACGCTTGCCACCGGCAACGGTGTGTTCGACGGCCTGGGCTCGATGTCGATCGGTGCGCTGCTGGTCTGCGTGGCGATCTTCCTCGCGATCGAGATGAAGTCGCTGCTGCTGGGTGAGTCGGCGACTCGCGAGGCGCAGCAGAAGATCGTCGACGCGATCGAGGGCACCCCGGGGGTGCAGCGGCTGATCCACATCAAGACCCTGCACCTCGGGCCGGAGGAGGTGCTCGTCGCCGCCAAGGTCGGGGTCGAGCCGACCACCGACGCGGCCGTCGTGGCCGAGACCATCGACGCGGCCGAACGCGCCATCCGCGAGGCCGAGCCGACGTCGGTCCACATCTACCTCGAGCCCGACGTCTACCACGAGAACCACGTCCCCGACGAACGCCCCGCGGTCCCTGAGGCACCCTCCCACTAACGCGGTTTGGGTGGGAGGACGCCGGAGCGGCCGAGCCAGCGGAGGGCTCGGTCGCGGTCGATCTGGGACTGGGTGGGCGGCGCGCTGAGGCGGCCGGTGCGGTAGCCGAGGTTGCGGATGTCGGCCGCGACGGACGGTTCCGCGAGTGCCTTGAGGGCGAACGCCAGCGCTGCCGGCGTCACGTCGTACCGGCGTTCGAGGTCCAGTGCGAGCTGGACGGCGGCCAGGTCGCGGTCGTCGTACTGGCGTTGTGCGGTGTGCGCGCCGCGTGAGCGCGGGAGCAGGCCGAGGGCCTCCCGGTAGCGCAGCATGCGCGGGGTGGTGCCCAGTCGGCGGGCGGCCTCGGTGATGCGCATACGACAATCTTGACATTTCAGTGTCAAAAATGGTCCCCCGGCGATCAAACCGGTCGGCTCGGCCCTCTAGGCTCTGGCAGGCAGGAAGCAATCCAAGTCTTCAGGGGAGCGGAACCGGTATGACGTTCGACTACAAGGTGGCGGACCTCGGCCTGGCCGAGTTCGGACGCAAGGAGATCCGGCTGGCCGAGCACGAGATGCCCGGTCTGATGGCGATGCGGGCGCAGTACGGCGAGAGCAAGCCGCTGGCCGGCGCGCGGATCGCCGGATCGCTGCACATGACCGTGCAGACCGCCGTACTGATCGAGACGCTGGTGGCGCTCGGTGCTCAGGTGCGCTGGGCGAGCTGCAACATCTTCTCCACCCAGGACCACGCGGCCGCCGCGATCGCCGTCGGGCCCGAGGGCACGGTGGAGAATCCGGCCGGTGTCCCGGTGTTCGCCTGGAAGGGCGAGACGCTGGAGGAGTACTGGGCCTGCACCGAGCAGATCCTGACCTGGCCCGGTGGTGAGGGCCCGAACATGATCCTCGACGACGGTGGTGACGCCACCATGCTCGTCCACAAGGGCACCGAGTTCGAGAAGGCGGGCGCCGTACCAGATCCGTCGACGGCGGAGTCGGAGGAGTACGGCGTCGTCCTGAAGCTGCTGACCAGGTCGCTGGCGGAGTCCACGGACAAGTGGACCACCATCGGTCAGGGCATCAAGGGTGTCACCGAGGAGACCACGACCGGCGTGCACCGGCTGTACGAGATGCACAAGGCCGGCGCGCTGCTGTTCCCGGCGATCAACGTGAACGACTCGGTGACCAAGTCGAAGTTCGACAACAAGTACGGCTGCCGGCACTCGCTGATCGACGGCATCAACCGGGCCACCGACGTACTGATCGGCGGCAAGGTCGCGGTCGTCTGCGGGTACGGCGACGTCGGCAAGGGCTGCGCGGAGTCGCTGCGTGGTCAGGGCGCCCGGGTGATCGTGACCGAGATCGACCCGATCTGCGCGCTGCAGGCCGCGATGGACGGCTACCAGGTGGCCACACTGGACGATGTGGTCGGGACCGCCGACATCTTCGTCACCACCACCGGCAACAAGGACGTCATCACCGCCGACCACATGGCGGCGATGAAGCACCAGGCGATCGTCGGCAACATCGGCCACTTCGACAACGAGATCGACATGGCCGGGCTGTACAAGACCGCGGGCATCGAGCGGGTCAACATCAAGCCGCAGGTCGACGAGTTCCGGTTCCCCGACGGCCACACGATCATCATCCTGTCCGAGGGCCGGCTGCTGAACCTGGGCAACGCCACCGGGCACCCGTCGTTCGTGATGTCGAACTCCTTCACCAACCAGGTGCTGGCGCAGATCGAGCTGTTCGTGAAGACGGCCGACTACCCGACCGAGGTGTACGTGCTCCCGAAGCACCTCGACGAGATGGTTGCCCGCCTCCACCTCGACGCGCTGGGCGTCCGGCTCACCGAGCTCACCAAGGAGCAGGCGGCGTACCTCGGCGTACCGGTCGAGGGCCCGTACAAGTCCGAGCACTACCGCTACTGATCCCCCCACAGCAAGCGCCCCACCGGTTCGGTGGGGCGCTTTGCTTTATGCCTCGTTGCTGCCCGGAGCTGCCCAGCCGTGGGGGTTGAGGGTGGCTGGGCGGGGCGTGCTGACTGGGGGTGGGGTGAAGGGGCCGGGGACAGGTGGTGGGGGGAGTACGCCGTACGGGCTGGGTGGGGCGAAGGGGCCGGAAGGGACGGCGTACGACGGGGCGAAGGGGCCGGTGTGGACTGGACGCCGGGTGGCCAGGCGGTTGAGTTCCCGGCGGCGGCGTTCGGCCAGTACGGCGGACAGGTACGCCGGTGCGATCAGCGGAATCGGTGGGACGGGCGCCGTGACAGCGGCCACGCGGGTGGCGAGGGCGTCGCCCAGGGTGGTGCGGGCGTCGGGCTGAAGCTCGGTGTAGCGGGCGAGGTAGTCGCGGGAGGCGTTGGCGAGGGCGTCCGACAGCCGCGACAGCTCCAGCGACTGCGCCCACTGGACCAGATGGCCGGGGACGAACAGCGGCGGCGACGCCATCGGCTGGTGGCGTTCGCGGATGACGACAGTGCCGGAGACCATGTCGCCGATCCGCTTGCCCTGCTTGTTCATCAGGCTCGCCACGATCCCCGGGCAGGCTGCGAACCACGGCGCGAAGTCGACGAAGAACCAGAACAGCGTCCGTACCAGCGCGTGCCGGAACCGGATCGAGCTGCCGTCGTCGCGCACCACCTTCAGGCCGAGCACCATCTTGCCCAGCGTCCGGCCGCGGGTCAGCGTCTCCATCACCACCCGGTACCCGACCGCGACCAGCAGGACGACGATGAAGATCAGGGCGACCGCGAGCGCCTCGCTCGCCTCACCGCCGATCAGGAAGCCTGCCAGCAGCGAGATCAGGACGACGAGCACGATGCCCTGCAGGATGACATCGATCGCACATGCCAGCGCCCGCGTCGGCATCCGGGCGATCCGTACCTGGAGAACAACCGCTTCTCCGGTGACCAGCTGAGACACTCTGTCGCCCCCCTCCTGCGTAGACTCCGCGTCCGGTTAGTCTGCCAGCGCAAGGAGCCAGTCCGGTGGAGGAGGTGCGGCGGTGGACGTCGAAGCATTCGTGTCGGTGCACCAGCCGCAGTGGGACCGCCTGGCCTACCTGACCCGCCGCCAGCGCCGGTTGTCCGGCGCCGAGGCGGAAGAACTCGTCACCCTGTACCAGCGCGTGGGCACGCACCTGGCCGCGCTCCGAGCCGCAGGAGCCGACCCGGTCTCGATCGGACGCCTCTCCGGCCTCATCGCGGACGCGCGCGGCGCGGTGACCGGTGCCCAAGCGCCCGTCTGGCGTGACATCTCGAAGTACTTCCTGGTGAGCTTCCCGGCCGCCCTCTACGCGTCCAGACGCTGGTGGATCACCATCGGCCTGCTCTTCTACCTGGTCGCGGCCTGGGCCGCCTGGCGGATCCTCGTGCACCCGGAGGTGATCGACTCGATCGGCACGCCGGCCCAGATCCAGCAACTGGTCGACCACGACTTCGAGTCCTACTACTCGGAGAACCCGGCGCAGGACTTCGCCCTCCGGGTCTGGATCAACAACGCCACTCTGAGTGCCGCCGCACTCGCGCTCGGCATCCTGTTGATCCCGTCGGTCTTCATCCTCTGGGACAACGCCGTCAACCTCGGCGTCAGCGCCGGTCTGATGATCAGCCACGACAAAGGCGGCCTGTTCTTCAGCCTGATCGCGCCGCACGGGTTGCTCGAGCTGACCGCGGTCTTCGTCGCGACCGCGGCCGGCCTCCGGCTCGGCTGGGCCTGGATCGCCCCCGGTGCGCGAACCCGCATGCAAGCGCTCGCCCAAACCGGCCGCGCCACCGTCGGCATGGCGATCGGCCTGGCTGCGATTCTCCTGGTCACGGGTCTGATCGAGGCGTTCGTGACCCCGTTCCTGCCCGGACCGGTCCGGATCAGCATCGGCGTCCTCGCCGAGCTCGCGTTCTTCACCTACGTCTGGACCCTGGGCCGCCGCGCCGCCCGCTCCGGCGAGTACGGCGACATCGACCTCGCCGACCGGGAAGCGACCGCCCCCGTCTCTGCGTAAGCCGTTTCGCTCCTGGGCACCGGATCCGGGGTGAGGAACCAAAGCAGCACTGCCCACGAAGTCAGACACAGCCGCTGGTACGGCGTAGCCGTCACCGTCGGCTTGATCGCGTACGGCGTGGTCTTCCTACTGATCGCGTGGATCGCCCTGCAACTCGCCTGGGGCAAGTCGTCGGAGGAAGCCTCCCAGCAAGGCGCCCTCCAGGAACTGGCCGGCAAACCGGCCGGCGGCGTACTGCTCTGGATCGTCGCCATCGGCCTGTTCGCGCTGGTCATTTGGCGGGTCCTCGACCTCGCCTACGGTCACCTCGACCTGGAGAAGAAGGTGTCGTCGGTGGGACGCGGGGCCGTCTACCTCGTCCTCGGCATCACTGCGGTGAAGGTCGCCGTCGGGTCCGGTGGTTCCAGCACCGGTCAGCAGCGCACCCTCAGCGCGCGCCTGATGGCGCATGGAGGGGGCCGGGCGCTGATCGTCGTGATCGGGCTGGTGATCATCGCCGTCGGTGTCCGCCAGATCTACAAGGCGGTCACGAAGAAGTTCCTCGAGGACCTGGTCGGCGGGGTGTCCGAGGGCACCATCCTGCTCGGCCGGATCGGGTACGCGGCGAAGGGGGTCTCGTTCATCCTCGTCGGCGCCCTGTTCGGGTGGGCGGCGATCGACTACGACCCCCAGAAGGCGGGCGGCCTGGACACCGCGCTGCGCACGGTCAAGGACCAGCCGTTCGGCTCGGTCCTGCTCACCATCCTCGCCCTCGGTCTCGCCGCGTTCGGTATCTACGCCTTCGCCTGGTCCCGCAACGCCCGCACCTGACCTACCCGATCGGTACGTCGCGCCGCCGCAGCCCGACCAGCCCGGCAACGCCCAGTACGGCGGCGATGGCGAGCAGCGTGATCAGCGGACCGGCTGACGTCGAGCCGCCCGGGAGTTGCGGGAGGTGGCTGAACGGCGAGATGTCCCGGACCCAGTCGTCCAGCTCCACACCGGAGCTGACGAGCCCGATCAGGAGGCAGATCGCCGGACCGGCCCACGCGACCGGAGACAGCCGTGGGAACAGACCGAAGATCGCCAGGGTGATCGCGGCCAGCACCCACACGGCCGGAAGCTGCGCCAGTGACGCACCGATCAGTCGCGGCACCTGTCCGCCCACATCACCGATCGCCGACCCGTAGGCGAGTCCTTCGGCCGCACCTGCGACAAGTAGGGCCAGTGCCGGCCCGAGCAGGCTGAAGGCCAGATGGCTCCCGGCCCATTGCAGCCGACTGGTCGCGGTCGCCAGTACCGGTTCCGCCCGTCCGCTGCTCTCCTCGGCCCGCAACCGCAGGGTTGCCTGGACCGCGTACGCCGACGCGATCAGCCCCACGATCGTCATCACCCCGGCCAGGAACGAGTCGATCAGGCCGGCCGAGCCTCCGAGCCGCGCAAAGATCTCCTGGATCTTGGGATCGTCCCGCATCATGTCGCCGACCCCTTCGGCAACGCCGCCGAACAGCAAGCCCAGCAAAGCGAACCCGACCGACCATGCGGCCAACAGCCCGCGGTGCAACCGCCAGGCCAGCGCCAGCGGCGAGCCGAGCTTGCCCTCCGCCGGGCCAAGCCGGGCCGGCAACAGTCCGGCTCCGACATCCCGTCGTACGGACAGATAGAGGGCGACGGCAACGAGTACGACGGTTGCCGCGAGCACCAGAATTCCGAGTCCCCACCGGTTCTCGCCGTACGGGTGAATCCGTTGTGCCCACGCGATCGGCGACAGCCAGGACAGCCAGGCGAGCGGTCCGTCCGTGTGCTCACTGGTGTCGCCCGCGGCCCGCAGCACGTACGTCGCTCCGAGCACACTGATCGCGATTCCCCGAGCGGTCCCGGCGCTCGCGGACAGTTGGGCGGCGACGGCGCCGACCGCCGCGAACAGCCAGCCGGTGACGGCGAACTCGATGCCGATAGCAACGGAGCCGGACCACGGCAGATCCTGACTGTGCATGCCGAGGGCAAGCAGTACGGCGAGCACGAGGTTCGCGCCGAAGGTGGCCAGCAGGGCCGCGGCCAACTGGGCATGGTGGCCGACGACACTCGACCTGAGCAGCTCGCTGCGGCCGGTCTCCTCCTCGACCCGGGTGTGCCGGATCACCGTGAGCAGGCTGATCAGCCCGATCATGACCGGGACGAATCCCAGTCGCCAGGTGACGAACTCACCCAGGCTGGTCCCGGACAGTTCGCCGTACAGGGTGATGAAGCCCGCGTTGTTCGCGTAGTTGCGGCGTGACTCCGCGGTCGGGAACAGGTCGCCGTACGACTGCACGTAGCTGATCGGGATCGCGCACAGCAGGACGATCCACAGGGGCAGGACGATGCGGTCACGGCGCAGGATCAACCGGATCAGCCCGCCGGTGCCGGCCAGGTTCGTCATGTGACGACCTCCGGCTCCCGGTCCTGGTCCGGCTCGTACAGCCGCAGGAACAGTTCCTCCAGCGACGGCGGCTGGCTGACCAGACTCCGTACGCCGATCTCCGTGAGCCGGCGCAGCACCGGGTTGATCTCGTCCGTGTCGACATCGAACCGGACCCGGCCGTCATCCAGCCGCAGGTCGTGGATGCCGTTCAGCCGGGCCAACCCCTCCATCGGCCCGACCAGCTCGGCTTGGATCGACGTACGCGTCAGGTGCCGCAGCTCGGACAGCGTGCCGCTCTCGACCGCCCGTCCGGCCCGGATGATCGTGACCCGGTCGCAGAGTGCCTCGACCTCGGACAGGATGTGGCTGGACAACAGGACGGTCCGGCCGTCCCCTTCGCTCACCTCCTGGACGACCTCGCGGAAGACCTCCTCCATCAACGGGTCCAGGCCGGAGGTGGGCTCGTCGAGCAGCAACAGCTCGACGTCGGAGGCCAGCGCGGCGACCAGCGCAACCTTCTGGCGGTTGCCCTTGGAGTACGTGCGGGCCTTCTTCCGCGGGTCGAGGTCGAAGCGCTCGAGCAGCTCGGCCTTGCGCTTCTTGTCCACCCCGCCGCGCATCCGGCCGAGCAGGTCGATCGCCTCGCCGCCGGACAGATTCGGCCACAGCGTCACGTCGCCGGGGACGTAGGCGAGCCGGCGGTGCAGGGCCGTCGCGTCCGACCAAGGGTCACCGTCCAGCAGCCGTGCGGTGCCGGAGCTTGCCCGGGTCATCCCGAGCAGGATCCGGATCGTGGTGGTCTTCCCCGCGCCGTTCGGGCCGAGGAAGCCGTGCACCTCCCCGGTCCGCACCTCGAGGTCGAGACCGTCCAGGGCGCGGGTCCGCCCGAACGTCTTGACCAGACCTTCCGTGCTGATCGCAGCCGGCATGATCACTTCTCCTCAGAGCGTTTGCGTAGTTGTTCTGCTTGTTCCGGCGTGACCAGCGGGATGGTGAAAACCTCCATCAGCCCCTGGCCGATCCGGGCATACCCCGCCGGTGAGGTGATGTCCTCGCCGAGTGCCTTCGAGACCTGGTCACGGAACACGAAGACGCTCAGCTTGATCGCGGCCAGCGCTGCCGCGTAGGCCCGCCGGTCGCTGGGCTCGATGCCGTAGCTCGTGCTCCACTGCTCGATCGTGTCGACCGCGTCGAGGAACAGCGCGGTCGCGGTCTCCGAGCCGTCCATCATCGAGCGGACCAGATAGAGCTGCAGCGGGAACACCCGCGGATGCAGAGTCGCCGGGTCGAGGCCGGCCACCCCCTCCTGATCGGTCAGCTCCGCGCCGATCTCGGCCATCCGCTCCCGCGCGTACCAGTCGCAGGCGTCGCGCAGCGCTTCCTTCGATCCGAAGTGGTGCCGGACCAGCCCGGACGAGACCCCCGCCTCGGCGGCGATGTCACGGATCGACGCCCCCTCGATACCGCGCTCGCCGAACAGCTTGATCGCCGCGTCCCGAATCCGGGCCCGCGCAGTCAGGTCGTCGACCGGCCGATCCATGTCCTGCTCCTCTCGTTACACACAAAAGCAAACTACTACACGCTCGTGTAGTCAAGTCCCACGCGTGCTTCGCAGGTGCTTGTCTCGTCGCTGCGCTCCTCGACGCGCGTGCTCCGCGCGCTCCCACCCACCCCCCCGGCTCAGCGCCGTGCATCCCTTCCGGCTAGTAAGCAGGGTGTTGCGAGCTACCGCTCGCGGGTGACTGCTTGGCCGATGCCCTCCGACGGGCGGCCGTGGTGATGCGGAGAGCGTGGGCGAACCCCGCTAGCCCGGAAAGAAGATTACTTAAATGTGACGAAGTTTCGTATCTCGTTGACAGGAGAGCGCTTGCTCGTGTGGGGTCCTTCCCAACACACCTACCTGGGGAAGGTCTGGCGATGATCAGGAAGATGTTGGCCGCGGGCGCGGCGCTGTGCCTGCTGGCGTTCCTACCCGGTACGGCGCAAGCCGCGGAGCCGGGCCGCAAGGTGATCAAGATCGGCGTCACCCAGTCGGTCGACTCGATGAACCCGTTCCTGGCGGTGCGACTCGTGACCGGGTCGATCCAGCGGATGATCTACGGCTTCCTGACCGTGCCGGACTCCAAGACCCTGCAACCAAGCCCGGACCTGGCCGAGTCCTGGACGACGTCGCCGGACGGGCTGACCTGGACGTTCAAGATCCGCCAGGCGAAGTGGTCGGACGGGCAGCCGATCACGGCCGACGACGCGGCCTGGACGTTCAACAAGATGATGACCGACGACAGCGCCAAGACCGGCAACGGACCGGCGGTCGAGAACTTCGCCGGCGTCACCGCGAACGGCCAGGACCTCACGATCAAGCTCAAGGCCCCGCAGGCGTCGATGCTGGACAACCCGGTGCCGATCATGCCCAAGCACGTCTGGGAGAAGGTCACGAACATCGGCGAGTACGACGCCGAGGTCTACCCGACCGTGGGCAGCGGCCCGTACGTCGCCGTGGAGCACAAGAAGGACCAGTTCGTCCGGCTCGAGGCGAACCCGGACTACTGGCGCGGCCGGCCGAAGATCGACGAGCTGCAGGTGATCTTCTACGACAACCCGGCGGCCTCGATCGTCGGGCTGAAGAAGGGCGACATCGACCTGATCGGCCGGCTCAACCCGCCGGACTTCGAGTCGCTGAAGGGCGATGACAACATCGTCCAGTGGAACACGCAGGGCCGTCGGGCGACGTACCTCCAGATCAACCACGGCGCCACCACCAGCGACAACAAGCCGATCGGTGACGGTCACCCGGCGCTGAAGGATCCGAAGGTGCGGACCGCGCTGCACTACGCGATCGACAAGCAGAAGCTGGTCGACGAGGTGCAGAACGGGCTGGCCAAGCCGGCCGACGGCTCGATCATTCCGCCGCTGTACAAGGACTTCTTCTGGGAGGCGTCCGGCGACGAGAAGGTCTCCTTCGACCTCGCCAAGGCCAACAAGATCCTGGACGACGCGGGCTACAAGAAGGGGCCGGACGGCGTACGGACGATGCCCGACGGATCGCGGAAGCTGCAGTTCCGGTTCAGCATCCACACCGACACACCGATCGAGGACAAGCTGTCGGAGTACCTGACCGGCTGGTTCAAGGAGATCGGGATCACCCTGACCACCAAGCGACTCGACTCCAGCAAGTTCAGCGAGGAGACCGGGACGACGGCGCTGTTCGACATCGCGATCAGCGGCTGGTCGGTGAACCCCGACCCTGAGGAGGTGCTCGGCACGCACCTGTGCAGCCGGCGTCCGACGGCGACCGGCCAGGGCGGCGGGACGGAGTCGTTCTACTGCGACCCGCAGTACGAGGACCTCTACCTGCAGCAGCAGAAGGAGCTCGACCGGCCGAAGCGGGCCGACACCATCAAGAAGATGGAGGAGCGGCTCTACACCGACGCGCCGGTGATCGCGCTGTACTACCCGAACGACCTCGAGGGCTATCGCAAGGACCGGATCGCCAGCATCACGCCGATCCCGGAGGACAAGGGCCTGCTGTACGGCGGATCCGGGTACTGGCCGTTCTACACGCTGGAAGCCGTGTCGCACGACGGTACGGGCGCGAGTGATGACGGCGGATCGAGCACCGGTGTGATCGCGGGCGTCGCGGGTGGTGTCGCCGTACTGGCCATCGGTGGGTTCCTCGTACTGCGACGCCGCCAGGGCGCGGCCGACGAGCGCGAATGAGTGTTCTGGAATCTGGGGCGCTTGAAGAAGCCCCGACCCGCCATGGTCTGCTGCGGTACGCGGCGACCAAGGCGGGCGGGGCCCTGCTCAGCATCGCGATGGTGATCGTCGCGACGTTCTTCCTGTTCCGGATGCTGCCCGGCGATCCGGTCCGGGCGCTCGCGCAGGGCCGGAACATGACGCCGGAACAGCTCGACCTGGAACGGGCCCGGCTCGGGCTGGACAAGTCGATCCCCGAACAGTTCGTGCATTTCGTCAAGCAGACGGTGCAGTTCGACCTCGGCGTCTCCTACGAGTACAAGCGTCCGGTCGTCGACCTGATCGGGGAGCGGATCGGGTCGACCCTGCTGCTCACCGGTACGGCGTTGGTGATGGCGGTCAGCCTGGGGATCTGGCAAGGCGCCCGCGCCGGCTGGAGGCCGGGCAGCCGGTTCGACAAGATCTCGACCGCGATCTCGCTGGTGCTGTGGTCGGTGCCGACGTTCTGGCTGGGATTGCTTCTGCTGATGGTGTTCGCGGCCGGGGTCGGGCCGATCCCCGGGATCTTCCCGACCCGGGGCAACTCGAGTGTCGACAAGCCGGACGGGATCGCCGGCGTACTGGATGTCGCGCAGCACATGGTGCTGCCGTGTCTGACGCTCGTCGCCGTCGTGTACGCGCAGTACCTGCTGGTGATGCGATCGTCGGTGCTGGACGAGCTCGGGCAGGACTACATCACCACGGCCCGGGCGAAGGGGCTGCGGGACGACGACATCCGGCGTCGGCACGCCGTACCGAACGCGTTGCTGCCGACGGTGACGCTGGTGTTCATGCGGATCGGGTTCGTGGTCGGCGGTGCGGTGACGGTCGAGGCGATCTTCAGCTGGCCGGGGCTCGGGCAGTTGTTCTACGAGGCGATCCGGGTTCCGGACTTCACGTTGATGCAGGGCACGTTCCTGCTGATCACGGTCTCGGTGATCCTGATGAACACGCTGGCGGACGTGGTCTACCACGTGCTGGATCCACGGGTGAGGTCGGCATGAGCAGTGTTACGTGGGTCCGTCGTCGCCGGGCGGTGTCGCGTTTCTGGACCGACTTCCGGGGGCATCGGGCCGGGATGGCGGGGCTGGTGATCCTTACTGCTGCCGTCGTACTGGCGTTGGCGGCACCGCTGTTCATCGACGCCGGAGTGACGAACGTGGTCAGCGGGACGGGCGCGAAGATGGCGCCACCGAGTCTCGACGATCCGCTCGGGACCGATGAGTCCGGGCGGTCGGTGCTGCTGATGATCTGGTGGGGTTCGCGGACCTCGTTGCTGATCGGATTCCTCGCCGCGCTGCTGAGCATGGTGATCGGGACCGTGCTCGGGATCGCAGCCGGGCACTTCCGGCGCTGGACCGGAGCAGTCATCCTCCGGGTGACCGACTGGTTCCTGGTGCTGCCGTCACTCGTCACCGCGCTGGTGCTGGCGGCGATCCTCGGTGGGAGTACGGCGACCATCATCGTCGCGATCGGGGTGACGTCCTGGCCGTCGACGGCCAGGCTGATTCGCGCGCAGACGCTGGCGGTGGAGGCACGTCCGTACATCGAACGGTCGCTCGCCCTCGGCGCCGGGCACTGGCACATCACCACCCGGCATGTGCTGCCCAACGTCGCACCGTTGCTGTTGGCAAGCACCACGCTGGAGGTGGCGAGCGCGATCGTGACCGAGTCGACGCTCGCGTTCCTCGGCGTCAGTGCGAACAAGACCTCCTGGGGGACGATGCTGCGTGGCTCTTACGACTGGGGTGCGGCCACCGCGGGAGCGTGGTGGTACATCCTCCTACCCGGCCTGTGCATCGTGATCGTCGTCATGGCTTTCACCTTGTGTGGAAGGGCTTTGGAGAGCGTGCTGAATCCCCGGCTGCGGACGAGGGCGGTGTGATGAGTCTGCTCGAATTGGACGACCTGTCCGTGACCTATCAGCTCGCCGCCGGCGAGGTCCCCGCCGTACGAGGAGTCTCGCTCTCGCTGGCGGCCGGCGAGGCCGTCGGGCTGGCGGGCGAGTCGGGTTCCGGGAAGTCGTCGGTGGCGCTCGCCTTGCTGCGGTTGCTGCCGCGGTCGGCGCGCGTGTCGGGGCGGGTGCTGCTCGACGGCGACGACGTACTCGCGATGAAGTGGGGCCGGCTGCGGGCGGTCCGGTGGTCATCGGCGTCCATCGTGTTCCAGGGTGCGCAGCACGGGTTGAACCCGGTGCAGCGGCTCGGTGATCAGATCGCCGAGCCGTTGCTGGTGCATCGGCTGGCGTCGGGTTCCCAGGCCGCTACGAGGGTGCGGGAACTGCTGGAGCAGGTGGGGTTGCCGGCCTGGCGGGCGCGGAGCTATCCGCACGAGCTGAGTGGTGGCCAACGGCAACGAGTCATGATCGCTATGGCGCTCGCCTGCTCGCCGCGACTCATCATCGCCGACGAACCCACCACAGCCCTCGACCTGATGGTCCAGGCGCAGGTGCTCACCCTCATCCAGCAGTTGATCGCCGAACACGGCATCTCGCTGCTGATGATCTCCCACGACCTCTCCGTCCTCGCCGACGTGTGCGACCGGCTCGCGGTCATGTACGCGGGGCGGCTCGTGGAGTCCGGTCCGTCGTCAGGACGGTTCCGGCACCCGTACAGCCAGGCCCTGGCCGCGGCATTCCCCACCGTCGGGGATCCCGCATCCCGGCTCGCGCCGCGCGGGCTCGCCGGAGACCCACCGGATCCGCAGGAACTGCCGGGCGGCTGTTCGTTCCATCCGCGCTGCCCGGTGGCGCTGGAGTCGTGCTCTTCGGTTGACATCGATTTGCGTGCGGCCGGTGCGGATCGGATCGCCGCCTGTGTTCTGGTGGGGGACTGACCATTGCTTGAGGCAACTGATCTGAAGGTGGAGTTCCCGGGACGTGACGGCCGCCGGGCGCGTGCGGTCGACGGGGTGAACCTGTCCGTCGGCGCGGGCGAGATCGTGGCGCTGGTGGGCGAATCCGGCTGCGGCAAGACGACTCTCGCGCGTACCCTGCTCGGTCTCGAACGGCCGACGTCCGGTCAGGTCACGTACGACGGGAAGCCCCTGAGCTACACGGGTCGCGCGTTGCGTGCCTTCCGTCACCAGGTCCAGCTGGTGCTCCAGGATCCGATGGGTTCGCTCAATCCGCGGCAGACCGTGTACGAGGTCGTTGCCGAAGGCCCGCGGATCCACGGCTTGCCGGACGAGGAGTCGGTGGTTTCAGCGGCCCTGTCCCGCGCCGGCCTGCGCCCACCGGAACGGTTCTTCCTGCGCTATCCGCACGAGCTGTCCGGCGGTCAGCGTCAACGTGTGGTGATCGCCGGTGCGCTGGCCCTGAACCCCAAGGTCCTGATCGCCGACGAGCCGGTCGCGTCCCTCGACGCCTCCGTCCGCGGTGAGATCCTGTCGCTTCTGCTGCGGTTGCGCGACGACCTCGGCCTGTCCGCGCTAGTCGTCACCCACGACCTCGGCCTCGCCTGGAACATCGCCGACCGCGTCGCGGTCATGTACCTAGGCCGCATCGTCGAATCCGGCCCCACCGAAGACGTCCTCACCAGTCCCCAGCACCCGTACACCCAAGCCCTGCTCTCCGTCCTCCCCGAATCCCCCGAACGCATCATCCTCACCGGCGAACCCCCCGACCCCACCCGAATCCCCACCGGCTGCCGCTTCCACCCCCGCTGCCCCCTGGCAACCACCACCGAAGGCTGCACCACGACCACACTCCAAATCCTGCCTGCAGTCAGCGACCCCCAGGTCGCCTGCCACCTCACCCCAGTCACCACCCCCACCTGACTCCGAGGGACCACCGCCGTACGCCCGCCCGCCGCTCCCCGACGTACGAGCTCTCCCCACCGAGCCGACCTGGGCCAACCCTCCAACTGAAGGGATAACCCCCGAGTTGGAGGGTTGCCCACTGAGAATCTGAGCGGGCAACCCTCCAGCTCAGGGGCTAACCCCTGAGGTTCCGCCTCTCCCGGTGCTTCAGGTTGTTGACAATAGTTATGCTGACGGTTAACTATTGCGGGATGGTGGAAGATCAGGTGGATCGGTTTTTTGAGGTGTTGGCTGATCCGACTCGGCGGCAGGTGGTGCGGTTGCTGGGTGAGGGGCCGCGGCGGGCGGGGCAGCTGGCCGCCGCGACCGGCGCGTCGTCGCCGGCGATGAGTCGGCATCTGCGGATCCTGCTGGCGGCCGGGCTGGTCGCCGACGAGCGGGTGCCGGACGACGCCCGGGTCCGGGTCTTCCGGCTGAACCCCGAGCCCGTGGTCGCGGTGCAGGCCTGGCTCGATCAGGTGCAGGCGCACTGGCGCGAGCAACTGGGCTCGTTCAAACGACACGTCGAGCAGAAGGAGTCGTCATGACCGCACAATCCGCCACGGCGTCCGTCGAGGTCGCCGCCGATCCGTCGACCGCGTTCCGCATCTTCACCGAAGAGATCGACCTGTGGTGGGTCCGCGGCCCGATCAACTTCTTCGACGCCGCCCGGGCTACCGCGATGCAGATCGAGCCCGGCGTCGGCGGCCGGATCCTCGAGGTCTACTCGCCGCCGGACGACGTACTCGAGCTGGGCACGATCACCGACTGGGAGCCCGGCGCGCTGTTCGCGTACCGCAGTTCGGTCGACGACACCGAGACCCGGATCAGCTTCGACGCTTTCGACAGCGGGACCCGGGTGACCGTCGTACAGTCACTCGTCCCCGGTGGCGAGAAGGCCTTCTACTTCTGGCCCAACGTCATTCACTGGCTCCCCGCGTGGGTCGGCCGGCGCGACAGCGCGCCGCGCACTCCCCGCGAGCTCGATCGGCTCGCGATCGCCTTGTACTACGAGGATCCAGCAGCCGCGGCCCGGTGGCTGCACACCGTCTTCGGCCTGGACTCCTGGGACAAGATCCCCGCCGAGGGTACGGATCCGTCCTGGATCGAACTGCAGGTGGGTACTCGCGCGATCCTGCTCTTCAAGCTGACCGAGAAGCGCGCCGCGCAGCTGGACCACAGCGTCTGGGTGTACGTCGACGACCTCGACGCCCACTTCGCCCACACCCAGTCCAACGGCGCCAAGATCCTCAGCGAGATCCACCAGCACGGCTACCGCTGCTACGAAGCCGAGGACCTCGAAGGCCACCACTGGACCTTCGCCCAAGCCCGCCCCACCATGTGATCCCGCTGACCGGAGGCCGCCTCACCCAGGGCGTCGTACGCATCGAAGACACCGTACGACGCCCTGCGTCGGCGGAGTCCGCCTTCACCGCCGAGCTTCTCCACTTGCTCGAGGCACAAGGCTTCGCTGGAGCACCACGGCACCTCGGCCAGGACGACGAGGGCCGCGACATCCTCACCTATCTCGACGGCTGGGTCCCGCCGAGGTTCCAGCGCTGGCAAGACGACCAGCTAGCCGCCGCCGGCGCACTACTCCGCGCCTTCCACGACGCCACCCGCGGGAGCCGGCTCGCCGGCCATCATCCCGTCGTCTGCCACCACGACCCGGGCCCGAACAACTTCGTCTTCCGCGACAACCGCCCCGTCGCCCTGATCGACTTCGACACCGCTGAACCGGGAAGCCCGCTCGAGGACATCGGCTACGCGGCCTGGACCTGGTGCATAGCCTCGAAGTACGACGACCCCGAGCGCCAGGCCGCCCAAGTCAGAGTCCTCGCCGACGCCTACGGCCTCACCGCCCCGCAACGGACCGCCGTCGTCGACGCCACGATGGAGCAACAACTCCGCAACGCCCGCGTCTGGACCGAGGTCGACGCCGAAGTGACGGACCGCCAACGTGCCGAACGCATCACCTGGTCCCGCCGCGAACACACCTTCACAGCAGCCAACAGGCACATCTTCGAAGCAGCGCTCTAGAGGCGGCCGGCCTTTTTGAGGGATAGGTAGGTGTCGGCCAGTGCGGGGGCTATGTGGTCGGGGTTTTCGTCTACTACCGTGACGCCGGCTCGGGTGAGGATGGCGGTGACGCGTTCGCGGTCGAGGCGGGTGCGGGCGGCGGACGCGGCGGCGTAGACCTCGGGGAGGTCGGTGCGGGCGGACTCGAGTTCGGTGAGGCGCGGGTCGGCGACCGAGGCGAGGACGATGACGTGGCGGCGGAGCAGCGGGCCGATCACGGGGAGCAGGGACTCCTCGATGACGGCGGGGTCGAGGCCGGTCAGCAACACCACGAGGGAGCGCTGGCCGAGTCGTTCGAGGACCTGCGAGACGACGACACGGAAGTCGGTCTGGACGAGTTCGGCCTCGACGTTCGCCAGCGCGTTCACGAACGACGGCAGCACGTCTTCCGGGGCAGGCCGTCGTACGTCGGCCCGTACTGCGGAATCGCAAGCCAGCAAGGAAACCCGGTCACCCGCGCGGGTGGCGAGTGCCGCCAGCAACAACGCCGCATCCATCGCGTGGTCGAGGCGTGGCGCGTCACCGACCCGGCCCGCGGACATCCGGCCGGAGTCGATCACAATGGCGACCTGCCGATCGCGCTCCGGTCGCCAGGTCCGCAGTACGACGTTGCCGCGCCGAGCCGTCGCCCGCCAGTCGATACTGCGTACGTCGTCCCCCGGCACGTAGTCACGCAAGGAGTCGAACTCCGTGCCCTGCCCCCGCACCAGCAACGCCGTACGCCCGTCCAGCTCCCGCAACCGCGCCAACCGCGACGGCAGGTGCTTCCGGCTCTTGAACGGCGGCAACGCCCGCACAGTCCACGGCACCTGATGCGACCCCTGCCGACCAGCGAAACCCAGCGGGCCGATGGACCGGACCGTCACCCGGGAAGCGTGCCGGTCACCACGCCGCGTCGGTACCAGATGCGTCGCCAGCCGCCGCCGTTCCCCAGCAGGCAGGTCCAGCTTGTGCGGCGGATCCAGTACGCCGGCCGACGGCGGCCACGCGTCCCGCAGCAACCCCCGCACCCGCCGACCCGGATTCGCGACCAGCAACTGAACCACAGCCTGCTCACCGAGTCGTACGGCGTTGTCGCCCTCACGACTCAGCTGCAGCCGCCGAGGCGACCCGGCCAGCAGCATGTCGACCGCGCACACCACCAGCACGACCGCGACCACCACGCCGACCCCACTCCAGCTAGGCATCACCAGAGCGACGAAGACGACCCCGGCCGCAGCCAGTAGAGCGGCCCTGCCCGTCAGAACCATCAGCGTGGTACCGGCACCGTGGCCAGTACGCTCTCCAGCACCGCATCGGCGCTGACGCCCTCGAGCTCCGCCTCCGGCCGCACCTGCACTCGATGCCGAAGGCAAGGACGCGCCATAGCTTTCACATCGTCCGGGATCACGTAGTCACGCCCGGACAACCACGCCCACGCCCGAGACACCGCGAGCAATGCGGTCGCACCGCGCGGCGACACCCCGAGCTGCAGCGACGGCGACTGCCGCGTCGCCCGGCAGAGGTCCACCACGTAGGCCAACACGTCCTCCCGCACTGCAACCCGTCGTACGGCGTTCTGACCGGCCAGCAGGTCCTCCGGCCCGGCCACCGGGCGCAGGCCGGCCGCCTCCAGGTCACGGGGGTCGAAGCCCTGCGCATGCCGGGCCAGTACGGCGATCTCGGCGTCGCGCGGCGGGATGTCGAGGGTCACCTTGAGCAGGAAGCGGTCGAGCTGGGCCTCCGGCAACGGATAGGTGCCCTCGTACTCGATCGGGTTCTGGGTCGCGGCCACGACGAACGGTGCCGGCAGTTTGCGTGGTTCGCCGTCCACGGTGACCTGGCGTTCCTCCATCGCCTCCAGCAGCGCGGCCTGCGTCTTCGGTGGGGTCCGGTTGATCTCGTCGGCCAGCAGGATGTTCGTGAACACGGGTCCTTTCCGGAACTCGAACTGACTGGTCTTCGCGTCGTACACGAGCGATCCGGTGACGTCACCCGGCATCAGGTCCGGTGTGAACTGCACGCGCTTGGTCTCCAGCCGCATGGCCATCGAGAGTGCGCGCACCATCAGCGTCTTCGCCGTACCGGGCACGCCCTCCAGCAGCACGTGGCCACGGCAGAGCAGGGCGAGCACCAAGGCGGTCACCGCGGTGTCCTGACCGACCACCGCCTTGCCGATCTCGGTCCGCAGCGCCGCCAGCGCCTGCCTGGCCTGATCGGCGCTGACCTCGGTAGTCGTCACGTGCTTCGTACCTCCTGGGTCAGTACGTCGAGTTCATGGGACAAGGACATCAGTGCGGCGTCACTGAGTGGTGGAAGGCCGTAGAGGAGTTCGTAGAGCGTGGCCGGGTCCCGGCCGGTCCGAGCGGCCACGGTTGCCACCACCGCCGACGGGTCGGCCCGTCGGGGGATGCCATGCGCCTTGTGTAGCTTGCCGAGGGCAGACTCGCGCAGCGCCGCGGCAGCACGGTCCCGAGCGCGTGAGCGCCGGTAGAGCCGCGCTCTGCCCTCAGTGGTCTCCGCAGCATGCACGATGACCGGAAGCCGCTCCGCAATCACCGGACCGAGCCGACGCCCCCGCCAGAGCGCCACGACCAGTACGGCGAACGCCAGCGCCCAGCCGATGTAGCGAACATCCGGCGGGATCAACGGTGGACCGTCGGACTCCTCGTCGTCGAAACCACTGGACTCCCACTGCGGCAGGTACCAGGTCAGCTCCTGGTTGGTGCCCAGCAGGTTGAGCGCCAGCGCCGCATTGCCGTCCTCAGCGAGCTCTGCGTTGGTGAACGAGCGCGGAGTGCCCACGACATCGACGATCCGGTCGCCTGTGTCCAGCCGGATCACCGTGTTGTTGATGCCGTCGCCATAGCAGCGCTGCGCAGTACTCGGAGCGGAGTACGTCGACCCGCCGACCGTCACCGTGCCCGCCTTCACCGCGGCCGGTAGCTCGCAGCCGGGTCCGCGACTACCCGACGACAGCACCTGTCCGGTGTCGTGCACACCCGGTGCGAGGATCTCCAAGGCCCGTGAGCCCGGGCGGATCAGGACGAGGTGACTCCACCGCGCATCCGCGATCCGCGTCCAGTCGTCGCGATCCAAAGACCCCGCCGGGCCGATGACGAGCGTCTTGCCGTTGCCGGATTGCACTGCGTCTTCCAGGACCTCAGTGCCGTGCACATTGACACTGTGGTTCTTCAGCAGCGTCGCCAGGGCACGTGCACCGTCCGACTCGGTGGAGTCCGGACTGAACGGCCCTGACGTCCGTGCGGTCGTCGCGATCATGACGATGATCGCGATCAGCACTATGGCTCCGGTGACGAGCAATGGTGTCCGCAGCACACGCCAGCTCTCGCCGGCACCGCGTCCAACCGCCGTACTCAAGTCAGCACCCGAGCAGTCCGCGCTGCGTCGTCGGCCGCCACGACAGCGGCGTACCGCTCCGTCGTTCCGGCACGGTTGCCATAGACAACCTCAGTGAAGGCCAGTGCGGCCGGCTGCAGTGGCTCCCGCAGCGCCGGCACGGTACGACCGGCGTCCGCGACCACCTCGTACGCCGTCCGGCCGGCGCGCCCATCCAGAATCGTGCGTTCGGTGAGCTCGGAGACGCAGGCTCGGAAGCGACTGCGGATCGCGAGCGCATAGTCGCCGGAGGCAGCCTCTCGCTCCGACTGGGCGCGGTACTCGGCCGCTGTGCGCGGCTTGGCCGTGTCGAAGACCGCCTGCGGCGTGCGGCGACTGGTCCGCAGTACGCCGGCCCGCCACAGCACCACGATCACGATGAGCGCGAGCAGGCCGATCAGCATGGCCAGACCGGCGTGACCGTTGGGGGAGGAGCCAGTGAGGCTGTCCAGCAGGTCACCGATCCACTCCAGCACCTTGCCGATCGCCCTCCCGATGAGCGAGCCACCGGACTGCCGGTACGCCGACTTGGACAGCTCCTGCGCCGCCTCCTGCGCAGCCTGGTCCCGCCCGATGTCCACAGGCGGCTCCTGGAGGAAGATCACGAGCCACCCCCAGAGCGCAGCACCGGACGCATCCACAGGTCCAGGCCTTCCCGGCGTACCCGGAGGTCCAGATAGATCAGCGCCTGGACAGCGGACATGAACGCGAGGCTGGCGATCAGCGTCAGCACAGTCGCGATACCGGCGGCCGCACCCAGCGCGATCGCTACCGCTGTGGCCCCGCTGCCCTCGCTGCTGTCCGCCCACGAACCAACCGTGAACACGAGCGTCGAGATCCCGAACTGCAAGGCGTACCCGACGATGTTCACCACGAGCCCCCCGAACAGCAGGATGCCGAACACCCGCCAGAACTTGCCCTTCACCAGCTGCCATGACCGTCGCAGCGCACCCCAGATCCCCACTCTGACACCGATGTAGAGCCCGATGTCCGGCGCGTGTCGGCCCTCCATCAGTACGACGGTCCCGGCCAGCACCAGGCGGACACCGAAGATCAGCACGAGCGCTCCGCCGGCCAGCATCATCGCCACGGCCACGGCACCGGCCACATCGGAGGAGATCGCCGCATCCGCGCCCGTACCGATCCCGATCACCGCCAGCCCCCAGCCGCCGATCAGCAGCACGAACGACAGCGACTGCACCAGGCCGACCGCGGCCAGTGCGGGCAGGGCCGGCCGGACCAGCCGCAGAAGCTCCCGCGGACCGACCCGGTGGGCCAGCTGGCTCCGCACCGCGGCCAGAGCGATGATCCCGGCCAGCATGCTCGACACCACACTGAACAGCACGAGCTGCACGCCGTACGTGAGCAGGAGCGCCGCACCGGCCTGCTGGAACGGGTCATCCGCCCCGAAGAACCCATCCAGCCCACCTGGTACGGCTACCTGGGTCAGAGCGGCCTGCACTGCGACCAGAGCGATAGCGGCCAGCACCGGAAGGCCCAGCATGATCGTCTTGTTGTCGGAGATGGTCCGGGCCGCGTTGTCCAGCAGGTCCGCGGGCAGCCAGGGCCGCAACGGCTCCGCCGCCGCTTCCTCGTGCAAACGGATGTCGTCGGCCACTACCTGCCTCCCCTCGCTGAACCGCCGGCCCGGATTGTGCGTGAGTTGTGGTAAGCCCCGGCGATGCACCATGATCACAGCCCAACTCGGGGTCACACGGCGATCCGGCGTGTGCACTACCTGGGGGATGGGACACTATCCGTAGTGCGTACGGTCAGCATCCGCTGGGCGCACAAGATCGGACGGCAAGGAGCCAGGCGTGGCAGATGGTAACCGGACGATGAGAGGTCGAGTCCTCATCGTCGACGACGACACCGCGTTGTCGGAGATGCTCAGCATTGTGCTGCGCAACGAAGGCTATGACACGTATCTGTGCGCGACCGGTGACAAAGCGGTACCGGCGTTCCGCGAGTTCAAACCGGATCTGCTGCTGCTCGACCTGATGCTGCCCGGGATGGACGGGATCGACGTCTGCCGGGCGATCCGGGCCGAGTCCGGCGTACCGATCGTGATGCTGACCGCCAAGAGCGACACCGTCGACGTCGTGCTGGGGCTGGAGTCCGGGGCCGACGACTACGTGGTCAAGCCGTTCAAGCCCAAGGAGCTGGTGGCCCGGATCCGGGCCCGGCTGCGCCGGATGGACGAGCCCGGGCCGGAGTCGCTGACCATCGGCGACCTGACGATCGACGTGGCCGGGCATTCGGTGAAGCGGGCCGGCGAGACGATCCAGCTGACGCCGCTGGAGTTCGACCTGCTGGTCTGCCTGGCTTCCAAGCCGTGGCAGGTGTTCACCCGTGAGGTGCTGCTGGAGCAGGTCTGGGGCTACCGGCACGCGGCCGACACCCGGCTGGTGAACGTGCACGTCCAGCGGCTGCGTTCCAAGATCGAGAAGGATCCTGAGCACCCGGAGATCGTGGTCACGGTCCGCGGGGTCGGTTACAAGGCGGGTGCGGACTGATCGAGTACGGACGCGACCAAGAGTCGCCGGCTGTCGCCGAAGCTCCGGTCACACCGGGTCCGGAGCAGCAGCCGCCCGCCCCTCCCAAGCCGGAGGTGGCCGAGTCCCGTGGCACGGAGCTGGAGCTGACCGCCGCCACGGTGGACTGGCCTGCCTACCCCCAGCCGCTCTGGCGGACCCACCCCAGGCACTGGCCGGACCTCTGGCGCCGGTCCATCCAGGCCCGGATCGTCACCGGCACCCTGCTGATGTCGACCCTGGTCCTGCTGCTGGTCGGCTGGGTGATGATGAGCCAGGTCACCGACGGCGTGCTGGAGTCACGCCGTACGAGCGCGCAGGCGGAGGCGGTCGCGCAGCTCACCCAGCTGTCGAACACGATCAACGCCGCCGACCGCAACACCATCAACCAGCAGCTGTCCGAGCTGGTGCTCGGCTCCAACCGCCCCGGCCTGTACGACGTCCTCCTGGTGCCGACCGACAGCTCCAACTCCAACGCCATCCGCTACACCGGTCTGGTCGACAGCGACTCGATCCCGCAGGCGCTGGCGTCCTCGGTGACCAGTGACGAGTCCAAGCTGTACGACACCTACACCCAGATCAACTACCGCGACGGGCCCAGCGTCCCCGGCCTCGTGATCGGCTCCCAGCTCCGGATCAACTCCACCAGCGAGCGGTACGCCGTCTACTTCCTCTTCCCGCTCACCGCCCAGCAGGAGACGCTCGACGTCGTCCAGCGCGCCCTGGTGACCGCGGGACTGCTGCTGATCGTGCTGCTCGGCGCGGTGGCCTGGCTGGTCACCCGGCAGGTCGTTACGCCGGTCCGGATGGCGCGGCGGATCGCGGAGCGGCTGGCGGCCGGCAAGCTCGAGGAGCGGATGCAGGTCCGGGGCACGGACGACCTGGCCCGGCTGGCGGTCTCGTTCAACAAGATGGCGAGCAACCTGCAGCGGCAGATCCGGCGGCTGGAGGAGCTGTCCCGGCTGCAGCGCCGGTTCGTCTCCGACGTCTCGCACGAGCTGCGCACGCCACTGACCACGGTCCGGATGGCCGCCGACCTGCTGCACGAGACCCGCGACCAGTTCGACCCGATCAGCCGCCGCTCGGTGGAGCTGTTGCAGAACGAGCTCAACCGGTTCGAGGAGCTGCTCGCCGACTTGCTGGAGATCAGCCGGTTCGACGCCGGTGCGGCCGCACTGGACCTCGAGGAGGTCGACCTGCGCGACATCGTCAGCCGGGTTCTGGAGAACCACGAGACCCTGTTGCAGCGCAAGGGCTGTGCGGTCGAGCTGGACATGGCGCAGCCGTGCCGCGCCCAGGTGGACTCGCGCCGGATCGAGCGGATCCTGCGCAACCTGATCGGCAACGCCATCGAGCACAGCGAGGGCCAGCCGATCCGGATCAGTACGGCGCACGACGACGACGCCGCCGCGGTGGCCGTGCGCGACCACGGGGTCGGCTTCCGGCCCGAGGAGGCCGAGATGGTGTTCAGCCGGTTCTGGCGGGCCGACCCCGCCCGGGCCCGGACCACGGGCGGGACGGGCCTCGGCCTGTCCATCGCGCTGGAGGACGCCCGGCTGCACGGCGGCCGGCTGGATGCCTGGGGCGCACCCGGTGACGGCGCCTACTTCCGGCTCACCCTGCCGCGCCGGCCCGACATCACCCTGGCCGGATCGCCGTTGCCGGCCCGCCCGGCCGACGCGAGCCGGGTCGTCACCGAGCTGGTCGACGTGGGAGCGCCGTACCAGAAGCTGAGCGGTGGTGAGGACCGGTGAGGCGGAGACTGCTCGCGGTCGTCCTGGCCGTACTGCTCCTGGCCGGCTGCGCGACCGTGCCGACCAAGGGCACCATCCGCAGCGGTAGTCGCCAAGGCCTGGCGCCGGAGCTCGGCGGCGTCGGAGTGGAGGCGAAGCCACCCAAGGACAACCTCAAGGAAATGCAGGTGGTGACCGGGTTCCTGGAGGCCATGTCGGACTCGCAGGCCTACGACGTCGCCCGGCAGTACATGACGCCGGAAGCCGCGGCGGCGTGGAAGCCGGAGTCCCAGACCGTGGTCTACGACCAACGGCCCGACGCGCTGACGCTGCAGGGCGGTGGGGTCAAGCTCACGGCCCGCAAGATCGCGACCATCAACGACCGCGGCGAGTGGATCCCCGCGGCGGCGGACGTGCCGGCCGATTTCTTCTTCAAGCTCACCAAGGTGAACGGGCAGTTGCGCGTCGCGTCGGCGCCTCCCGGTGCCTACCTCGGCAGCAACCAGGTGGACCTCAAGCTCGCCCCGCGGGACCTGTACTTCTTCACGCAGGCGAAGGACATGCTCGTCCCCGACCCGGTCTACCTGCCGCTGAACCTGTCCTCCGGCCAGGCCGCGACCCAGCTCGTCCAGGAGCTGCTGAAGGGCCCGACCGGCCGGCTGGGCAACGGCGTGGTCACGATGGCGCAGCCTGGCACCGAGGTCCAGGTGTCCGTCCCGGTCGAGTTCGGCGTGGCGACGGTCGCACTCAACGACACGGCCGGTTCACTCCGGGAGGCGGAGCGGCGGCTGCTGGCCGCCCAGATCGTCTGGACGCTCAACCAGATCAGTCTCCGGGTCAAGATCACCGTCGGCGGCGCACCGCTGCTGCCGGACGACCCGGACGTGCTCCCGTTCTCGAACTTCAGCCAGTTCGACCCCTCCGTCCCTACCGGGGCGCTGACAGACCTGTACGGCCTGAAGGGCGGGAAGGTGCAGCGGATCGTCGGGCTGGACGGTTCGTCGGACATCGCCGCCAAGCCGCTGGACTCCAGCCAGTTGCACGCATACAACGCCGAGTCGTTCGCGGTGAATCTGCACGGTGACTCCGGCGCGATCGTGACGACCGACAAGGACGGCAACAAGCTCGTCGCGTACGCCAAGCTGGACGCGACCGACAAGGCCGACGAGGTCAAGCCGATCCCGGCGGCCGGCACGGTGCTGCCACCGAGCTACGACAACCAGGACAACCTCTGGATCATGGACAAGGCGGACAGCGCGGAACCGCGGCTCCGGGTCCGCAACCGCGACGGCGTGGTCAGCATGGTGAAGACCAGCTTCCGCGGTGATTCCCCGGTGGTGCTCAAGATGGCGCCGGACGGCGTCCGGGCCCTGATGGTGATGAAGTCCAAGGCCACCGGGCAGAACTACGTGCAGACCGGGGCCGTCCAGTACGCCAACGGCGGCAAGCAACTGCTGCTTGGGCAGTTCCGCCAGCTCCGGCTGCCGCTGACCAGCATCACCGACGCGGCCTGGAACAAGCAGGGCATCCTGGTCGTCGGCGCGAGCCCCACAGGCAACAACCCGAGTCGGCTGCCCTGGCTGGTCAACACCGACGGGTCCCGGCTGCAGTTGCTGCCCGGTTCGCTACCCGGGTTCACCGCCAAAACCGTCGCGTCCAACCCCAACAAGGACACGCTCCCGGTCATCGAGGACGTCGAAGGCAGGGTGCACTGGCTGAGCCGCGATCTGCTCTGGACGCCGATGGACGCCGACGAGAAGGACCCTCCGCTCGTTCCGGTCTATCCCGGCTGACACCCAGGTTCTCCACAGGCCACGTTGTCCACAGGCCGGCGGCCGGGTGGTTGCATTGACCGGCCGGTGCACCGATCGTGGGTGCGGTGCCGGCCCGGGACGCGTTCGTGGATCTGGTTCTGGGTGGGCGCTGCGCGGGCTGCGACCGGCCGGGTGTCACTCTCTGTGATGGTTGCCGGGGGCTACTGACGAGGCTGACTCCGTTCCGTGCCTGGCCGGACCCGCGGCCGCCCGGACTGCCGCCGCCGACCGCGAGTGCGCCGTACGCCGATGAGGTGCGGCGGCTCGTCATCGCGCACAAGGAGAACGCTCGGTACGCGCTGGCTCGACCGCTCGGCAGCGTGCTCGCGACCGCGGTGCTGAGCGCGCTGGGGGAGCGCGAGGGGGCCTGGTTGTGCCCGGTCCCATCGGCGCGGGCGACCGTCCGGCAGCGCGGTCACGACCCGTTGCGGCGCATCACGAAGGTCGCGGTACGGGCGCTGCGCAGGCAGGGGATCGACGCCCGGATCGCCGACGCGCTGCGGGTCGTACGGCGTCCGGACGACCAGGCCGGCCTGTCCGCGCAACGCCGTACCGCCAACCTGGACGGGGCTTTCGCGCTTCGTTCGCGCTGGGCTGAAACGCTGACAGATCAGCCGGTCGTGCTGGTCGACGACGTCATCACCACCGGTTCCACGCTCGCGGAGGCGTGCCGGGCCTTGGAAATCGGGGGAATCCCGGTCCTCGGATGCGCCGTACTGGCCGCGACCCGCCGGTACTCGGCGTCTGGTTCATGAGAACTTCTCTACCGGTTTTCGCCGAAGCCGACTAGCGTTGGCCCATGACACCCGCAGGGGCTTGTCGAGCAGGGATGTGGTGCAGGGCCGGATCAGCCGGAATCCTCACCGCGACCTCCGACCGGCTCGATAGCGGGTGTCTTCGTTTCGGGCGCCCCAACCGCAACCGACACAGCGAAAAGGAGTCGTTTTTCCACTCTGATGGGGGTGCGGAGACGTAACAAAGAGTCGCCGATCGATGGAGGTTTCCGTGGACGTCGTTGTCAAGGGTCATCACTGCGAGGTCAGTGACCGCTTCCGGCAGTACGTCGAGGAAAAACTCGAGCGAATCGAGAAGGTCGATCACCGAGTACTGCGGTGCGAGGTGGAAGTCAGCCAGGAGAAGAACCCGCGACAGCACGATCGGGCGATGCGTGTCGAACTCACCATGTACACCAAGGGTCCGGTGGTCCGCGCCGAAGCGTGTGGCGAGACCAAGACGGCGGCGTTCGACGTCTGCCTGGACCGGCTCCGGGCCCAGGTCCGCAAGGCGGCCGACCGCCGCCGGGTGCACCGTGGGGAGCGTGCGCCGGAAGGCCTGCGGCACGTGAACGCGAAACAGTCGGCAAACAACACAGCTCCGGAGGAGGCAGTCGCCGAGGACAAGGTGGCGACGTACAAAGTCGGATCGCTCACGGTCACCGGCGACGGACCACTGGTGATGCGCGAGAAGACCCACACCGCCAAGCCGATGTCCCTGGACCAGGCGCTCTACGAGCTCGAACTGGTCGGGCACGACTTCTACCTGTTCGTCGACGCCGACGAGAACCAGCCCAGCGTCGTCTACCGCCGACGCGGCTACGACTACGGCGTGATCCGGCTGGCCGTCTGAGACTGTCCGACCGAACAGTGTGATCTTGGGAGGAGCACCACAACAGAACGGGCCGGGCCACTGAGCCCGGCCCCTTCTTCTGCCCACGGATGACAGTCTCGTCATCCCCGCGCAGGGCTGTTCCTGCGCGTCGTGAGCGGGCGTAGCCTTCCAGAGTCCGGATTTTCCCCTGGTCCTGGAAGCAAGTCGCCATGTCCCGCCATCGAGCCTCAGCACGAGTCCGTGGCCCGCTGGCGCGGCTCGCCTGGTTCCTCTGGTATCTCGCCGTCCTGCTGGTCCCGCTGGTCCTCACCTGGGGAGTGATCGGGCCACCGGACGCCGGTGCCGGGGCTGCGCTGGTGCTGAGCGCGGGGCTGGTCGGCTTCTCCGCGCTGGTGGTGGCGGTCGCGCTACCGGCCCGGCTGCCCTGGCTGATCGCGGCCTTCGGGATCGAGACCGTGCTCGCCATCCACCGGATGGTCGCGCTGATCGCGGTGGTGCTGGTGATCGTGCATCTCGTCGCGGTGCTGTTCGTCGATCCGCGCGGCCTGACGATCCTCGAGTTCTGGAACACGACCTGGGCGGCCCGGGCGGCCGTCACGTCGACGGTCGCGCTGGTGCTGGTCGTCGTACTTGCGCTGCGACGTCCGCGCCGCCAGCCGCGCTACGAGGGCTGGCGGCTGGTTCACAACGGGCTGGTGGCGGTCGTCCTCGTCGCGGCCTGGCTGCACGTCTGGTGGCTGCGCCATCTGGTGTCGCACCTCGTCGTGGCCGGGTGGTTCGTCGCGTCCGGCCTGTTACTGGCCGGCCTGGCCGCGCGGCGCTGGATCTGGCTGCCGATCCGGTCCCGGAAGTTCGCCTACGCGGTGATGTCGGTGCGGGACGCGGCCGGTGACGGCGTGACGCTGACGATCCAGGCCGACGGTCATCCCGGCCTGTCCTTCGAGGCCGGCCAGTTCGTCTGGCTCAAGATCGGTTCGACGCCGTTCGTCTTCGAGGAACACCCGTTCAGCGTCGCCTCGTCCGCCGAACACCCGGACCGCATGGAGTTCACCATCAAGGCGCTGGGAGACTTCACCGAACTCCTCAGCGCGCTCCGCCCGGGCCGTCCGGTCTTTCTCGACGGGCCGTACGGCGGGTTCACCATCGAGGGCCTGGACGGCGCGCCCGGGTTCGTGTTCATCGGCGCCGGCGTCGGCATCACGCCGCTGCTCAGCATGCTGCGGACGCTCGCGGACCGGGCCGACCAGCGGCGGCTGTGGCTGATCGTCTCGGCCCGCACCGAGTCCGACCTGATGCTGCGGCGCGAGGTGGAGCAGGTCCGGGCGCGGCTGAACCTCAAGGTCGTCGAGGTGGTCAGCGCGCCCGAACCGGGGTGGACCGGCGAGGCCGGGCGGATCGGTCACAACCTGCTCAGCCGTAACCTCCCGCGCCGCCCGCACCGGCTCCACTACTTCCTGTGTGGTCCCCAGCCGATGGTCACCTCGGTCAGCCACGACCTGGCCGCCCTCGGCGTCCCGCTCCGCCGGATCCACACCGAACGCTTCGGTTCGGTCTAGCTGTCGATCTGGGACTGGAGTTCGGTGGCGTAGGTGGCTACCTCGGCGTAAACACCGGGGTTGCCGGCGTCCGCGCAGCCGACGCCCCAGGAGACGACGCCGAACAGGCGGCCGTTGAGGACGAGCGGGCCGCCGGAGTCGCCCTGGCAGGAGTCCTTGCCGCCGTCCTCGTAGCCGGCGCAGATCTCGCCGCCGGCGGTGTAGCCCTCACTCGCGTACGCCTGTTCGCAGTACGCGTCTCCGAGAACCGGTACGTCGACCTTCTGGAAGGTGTCCGCCGGCCCGGTGCCCTCGGTCTCACCCCAGCCGTAGACGACGGAGGCGGCGCCGGCCGTGTCCGCTGCCTTGTCTGTCTCCAGTGCAAGCGTGGGTACGCCGTCGAACGGCGTGGCCAGCGTCATCACCGCGACGTCGTGACCAGGCTGCGTGCCGTACTGCGGGTCCACCCAGATGCTGCTGACCTTGGACTCCTTGCCGGTGGACTTGTCGCTCAGCACGTCCCGGCCCTGGATGGCGGTGTACGTCGTCGCCGCCTCCTGCGCGCAGTGTGCGGCGGTGACGATCTTGTTCGCCTTCACCAGCGTCGACCCGCACCACTCCTCGGTCGGGTCGGGGGAGCCGCTGTTGGACAGCTGAATGGCCCAGGGGGTGTCCGCGGTGTGGGCGATGGTGCCGCCGACGATCCGGGTCTTGGGTCCGTCGGGCGACTGTGCGGCCGATGCGGAGCCGGCCACGGCCACCGCACCGAGGGACGCCGCGGTCAGTACGCCGGCCGCCAACACGGCCCGGACCAACTGCAATCTTCCTGTCATGCCTCACTCCAGGTTGATAGGGGCCACACGGGCGGCGTGACCTCCTCGCAGGGTCCCTTGAACACCCTCCGTAGCGCACCTCCCACTTGCGGTAACTTCCGAGTTATGGCCGGATTTTCTGTCGGAGGTGTCCGGCAGAATCCAGAGGGTGACAGTGCTTTTGGCCGGGCCTTCGGCGCCGGCGTGGTCATGGGGCCTTGGCTCCCGGCCTTCCCTCGTCGCTCCAGTCGCTGCGCTCCCTACGCTCCTCAGCCCAGGCCGGGAGGCCCCATGACCATGCAGGTGTTGTCGACGGCTCAGGCTCGGCGGGTTGCGCTTGCGGCGCAGGGATTCATGGATCCTCGCCCGAAGGGGACTCCGGATGCGCGGGCGCTGGCTCGGGTGCTGGCACGGATCGGTCTGATCCAGATCGATTCGGTCAACGTGCTGAGCCGCACCCAGTACCTGCCGTTGTACTCACGGCTCGGGCCCTACCCGCGCGACCTGCTGGACCGGGCATCGGGGAAGGCACCACGGCGCCTGGTGGAGTACTGGGCGCATGAGGCGTCCCTCATCCCGGTCGAGACGCACCCGCTGATGCGCTGGCGGATGGCCCGCGCGGCGACCGAGGCCTGGGGCGGCCCGCGGTCGATCGCCGCGGAGCGGCCGGAGCTGGTCAAGCAGGTGCTCGCCGACGTCCGCGAGCACGGTCCGCTGACCGCCCGCGAGATCGACGACGACGTCGAGCGTGACCGGACCAACTGGGGCTGGAACTGGTCCGACGTGAAGCGCGCCCTCGAGTTCCTGTTCTTCGCCGGCGAGATCACGGTGGCCCGTCGCAACCAGCAGTTCGAGCGGATGTACGACCTACCCGAGCGGGTGCTGCCTCGCAACGTACTGGAGACGCCGACGCCGTCCGTGGCGGAGGCGCATCGAGGGCTGGTGTCGATCGCGGCCAAGGCGCACGGGGTGGCGACCGCTCAGTGCCTGAAGGACTACTTCCGGACCTCGCCGGAGCCGACCGCTCTGGCGATCGCGGAGCTGGTCGAGGAGGGCGAGCTGCTCCCGGTCCAGATCGACGGGTGGAAGCGGCCGGCGTACCTGCACCGGGACGCGCGGCTGCCGCGGCGGGTGAACGCGCGGGCCCTGGTGAGCCCGTTCGATTCGCTGGTGTTCGAGCGCACCCGGACCGAGGTCCTGTTCGACTTCCGGTACCGGATCGAGATCTACGTCCCGGCCGAGAAGCGCATCTACGGGTATTACGTCCTCCCGTTCCTGCTCGGGGACCGGTTGGTCGCCCGGGTGGACCTCAAGGCGGACCGGACAGCCGGCGTCCTGCTGGTCCAATCGGCCCATGCGGAGCCGAAGGCGCCGGTCGAGACGGCGGACGAGTTGGCCGCCGAGCTCGTCCAG
The DNA here is from genome assembly GCF_055562215.1 of Kribbella sp. NPDC020701. Classification (NCBI taxonomy): domain Bacteria; kingdom Bacillati; phylum Actinomycetota; class Actinomycetes; order Propionibacteriales; family Kribbellaceae; genus Kribbella; species Kribbella sp. NPDC020701. Next base: position 37,720 of record NZ_JBVHFT010000018.1, read on the forward strand.
TTGGCCGGCTGGCTCGGGCTCGACCAGGTCCGGGTGGCCGGGGGCGGTGACCTCTCGCCAGCACTCAGTGACGCCCTGCGAGGTTTCTGACGGAGCAGCGGGAACTTTCCCGCCCGCCTGAACGTGGGTCCGATAAGCCGGTCGGCACGCATCCGGCGTGGCTTGGGACACCCAGCCCCGTACCATGGGTGTCGCGCGCCTGCCCGAGGGTGGAACGTGCTCTTAGGCGTCGCCCGCTTCCAGGCTTCAGCAGCAAGGAGAGAACTCCCCACCATGAAGGTGATCGACAAGGTCCTGCGGATCGGCGAGGGCAAGATCCTGCGTCAGCTCCAGGGCATCGCGAAGATGGTCAACTCGATCGAGGACGACTTCGTCGGCATGACCGACGAGGAGTTGCGTGGTCAGACCGCGGAGTTCAAGCAGCGCCACGAGAACGGGGAGTCGCTCGACGCGCTGCTGCCGGAGGCCTTCGCCGTGGTCCGGGAGGCCGCCAAGCGGACCCTGCACCAGCGGCCGTACGACGTCCAGGTCATGGGTGGCGCGGCGTTGCACCTGGGCAACATCGCCGAGATGAAGACCGGTGAGGGCAAGACGCTGGTCGGCACGATGCCGACGTACCTGAACGCGCTGTCCGGCCGCGGCGTGCACGTGGTCACGGTGAACGACTACCTGGCCAAGTTCCAGGCCGAGTGGATGGGCCGGGTGTACCACTTCCTCGGCCTCGACTACGGCGTGATCCTGCCGGAGATGACGCCGGCCGAGCGACGGGTCGCGTACAACAAGGACATCACCTACGGCACCAACAACGAGTTCGGCTTCGACTACCTGCGCGACAACATGGCGGGCAGCATCGAGGACCTGGTCCAGCGCGAGCACAACTTCGCGATCGTGGACGAGGTGGACTCGATCCTGGTCGACGAGGCCCGGACCCCGCTGATCATCTCCGGCCCGGCCGAGGACTCGCAGCGCTGGTACGTCGAGATGGCGCGGATCGCGGGCACGCTGAAGCCGCGGATCGCCGACGACAAGGTGCCGGAGGAGCAGCGCCCGGTGGCCGACTACGAGGTGGACGAGAAGAAGCGCACGGTCGCCATCCTCGAGCGCGGCATCGAGAAGGTCGAGGACCGGCTCGGCATCGACAACCTGTACGAGTCGGCCAACACCCCGCTGATCAGCTACCTGAACAACGCGCTGAAGGCCAAGGACCTGTTCCGCAAGGACAAGGACTACGTGGTCGTCGACAACGAGGTGCTGATCGTCGACGAGCACACCGGCCGCACGCTGCACGGCCGCCGCTACAACGAGGGACTCCACCAGGCGATCGAGGCCAAGGAAGGCGTCGAGATCAAGGAGGAGTACCAGACCCTCGCGACGATCACCCTGCAGAACTACTTCCGCCTGTACGACAAGCTGGCCGGCATGACCGGTACGGCGATGACCGAGGCGGCCGAGTTCTCCAAGGTCTACAACCTCGGCGTGGTCCCGATCCCGACCAACAAGCCGATGATCCGGGTCGAGGAGCGGGACCTGATCTTCCGCACCGAGGACGCCAAGTTCGACGCGGTGGTCAAGGACATCGTCGACGTGCACCAGAGCGGCCAGCCGATCCTGGTCGGCACCACCAGCGTGGAGAAGTCCGAGCGGCTGTCCGCGCGGCTGCGCAAGGAGAACATCGCGCACGAGGTGCTGAACGCCAAGCAGCACGCCCGGGAGGCCGCGATCGTGGCCGAGGCGGGCCGCAAGGGTGCGGTCACGGTGGCCACCAACATGGCCGGCCGCGGCACCGACATCATCCTCGGCGGAAACCCGGAGCACCTGGCCGACAAGGACCTGCGGGCCCGCGGCCTGGACCCGGCCGAGTCCCCGGAGGAGTACGAGGCCGAGTACCCGAACGTCCTCGGGCAGTTCGAGAAGCAGGTCAAGGACGAGCAGGAGGAGGTCCGCGAGGCGGGCGGCCTGTACGTGCTGGGCACCGAGCGGCACGAGTCCCGCCGGATCGACAACCAGCTCCGCGGCCGTGCCGGTCGCCAGGGCGACCCGGGGAAGTCCCGGTTCTACCTGTCGCTCGAGGACGACCTGATGCGGCTGTTCAAGCGGGAGATGGTCGACTGGGCGATGTCGCGCAACAACGACGACAGCCAGCCGCTGGAGAACAAGGTCGTCACCAAGGCGATCGCGTCGGCACAGTCCCAGGTCGAGGCGCAGAACTTCGAGACCCGGAAGAACATCCTCAAGTACGACGATGTGATGAACCGGCAGCGGCACGTCGTGTACGACGAGCGCCGCAGGGTGCTCGAGGGTGCCAACCTGCGCGAGCAGGTGAGCGACATGCTCGACGAGACCGTCACCGGGTACGTGCAGGGCGCGACCGCGGACGGGTTCGCCGAGGACTGGGACCTGGACGCGCTGTTCACCGCGATGAAGACGCTGTACTCGACCGAGCTGACCGAGGACGAGCTGATCGAGGAGGCCGGCGGCGAGAAGGCCGGCCTGACCCAGGACTTCCTGATCGAGCGGTTCATCGAGGACGCCCGGGCGGCGTACGAGCGGCGCGAGGAGCTGCTCGGCGAGGACGCGATGCGTGAGCTCGAGCGTCGCGTCGTGCTGAGCGTGCTGGACCGCAAGTGGCGTGAGCACCTGTACGAGATGGACTACCTGCGCGAGGGCATCGGCCTGCGCGCGATGGCGCAGCGCGACCCGCTGGTGGAGTACCAGCGCGAGGGCTACGACATGTTCGCGGCGATGATGGAGTCGATCAAGGAGGAGTCGGTCGCCTTCATCTTCAACGTCGAGGTGGACGTCGAGGCGATGCGCGCCGAGATGGAGCTGGCCGCCGAGGCGGACGCGGCGGTGAACATCGACCTGGAGTCCGAAGGCCTCGAAGGCCGCCGGATCGAGGACATCCTCACCCCGGGTGCACCGGTGGCGGAGTTCCCCGGCCGGGTCCAGGACGAGGTGCGCCCGCGGGACACTCCGCGGCTGCGGGCCAAGGGGCTGACCGGTGACAGCCGGCCGCAGCGCCTGTCCTACTCCGCCCCGACCATCGACGGTGACGACGAGGTCGCGGTTCGCCAGGAGGCCGGCGAGGAAGGTGCGTTGCAGTACGCGGGCACCCCGCGCAACGCCGCCTGCCCGTGCGGCTCGGGCAAGAAGTACAAGCGCTGCCACGGTGACCCGGCCTCGGACGTCTACAAGTTCTGAGCCAAGAACCGTGTGGCTGACGGAGACGTTCGGCCTGGGCGTGCCCGTGGTGGGCGCGCCCATGGCCAACGTCAGCGGTGGCAAGCTGACCGCCGCGATCTCGGCGGCGGGTGGGCTCGGCATGCTCGGCGCCGGGTCGGCGGTGACCGCTGACTGGATCCGGACCGAAGGCGCGGTCGTCGCGGCGAGTGGGAAGCCGTGGGGGATCGGGCTGATGGCCTGGTCGGTGCAGGAGCGGCCTGAGCATCTCGAGGCGGTGCTGGAGCTGACGCCCGCACTGGTCTCGCTGAGCTTCGGCGACTACGCGTCGTACGTCGGTCCGCTGCAGGAGGCGGGCATCGTCGTCGCCACCCAGGCCGGGACGGTCGCCGACGCGCGGGAAGCGATCGACGCCGGTGTCGACGCGATCGTTGCCCGGGGCGCCGAAGCCGGTGGGCACGGCCGCGACGCCGTCGCCACACTTCCTTTGCTGCAAGCGATTCTGGACCTCACGGACCTGCCGGTGCTCGCGGGTGGTGGGATCTCGGGACCGCGCGGGCTGGCCGCCGTACTGGCTGCCGGTGCCGCCGGCGGCTGGATCGGTACGGCGTTCCTCACCTGCGCAGAGGCACTGACGTCGGAGCCGGTTCGGCGGCGGGTGATCGAGGCGGACGAGACCGACACCGTCTACGGCACGGTCTTCGATGCGGCGTCGCGGGCCGGGTGGCCGGACGAGTTCGGCGGACGGGCGCTCCGCAACGCGTACTTCGACACCTGGCAGGGTCGCGAGGACGAGCTGAAGTCAGACGACGCCGGTCACGCCGAGTACGTCGACGGGACCCGCGCCGCCGACCCGGCCCGCGCCTCGATCTACGCGGGCCAGGGCGTCGGCGCTCTCACCGGCAATCCGACCGCCGCCGAGGTCCTCGACGGCTTCGCGACCTACCGCGCCTACCTGACCGCCGCCTTCAACGACGGCGCCAAGTAATTGCTGTGCGCAACCACCATCTCGTCGCACAGCTCCCAGATCCGCTCGACCGGTAGGGCCGCCGCGGTGGCCGGGTCGACCATCACGGCCTGCCGGATCGCTCGTGGGTCCTCGTCGATCGCAGCCTTGACCACGAGCTCGGCCACGTTGAGATAGGACCGGTTGAGCGCGGCGCACTGTGCCGGCAACGCGCCGACCGAGGTCGGCTGCACACCCGAACCGTCAACCAGGCAAGGAACTTCGACGGCCGCGCCGGCTTGCAGGTTGCTGATCAGCCCGCCGTTCGGCACGTTGCCGTAGATGGTCCGCGGCGTCCCGGTCACGATGCTGTGGATGACCTGCGGCGCGTACTCCATCGTTGGTTCGACCACCACCGGTTCTCCGGCCTTCAACGCGTTTCGCGTCCGTTCGTACGACGCCAGGTTCTCCTCGACGATCCCGAGGTACGCACCCACCGGCAGCCGTAGCCGGTCGATCTCGGCCGGATGCGAGAGATACCACGGCACGTACTCCGACGAGTGTTCACTCGTCTCGGTCGGATAGAACCCGAGCCGCCGGTACATGTCCACCCGCGCTCGCCGCAGCATCTCGGGATCCGCCGCGATCGCCGCGTCCAGCCGCTCGTACAGGTTCTCGGCGCCGCGTTCGAACCGCAGGACCCACGACTGATGATTCACCCCGGCGGCCAGATAGGTGACGTCGCCGTACGGTACGCCGACCAGCTCGGACAGGCCCTGCATCGTCCAGTAGACCGAGTGGCAGAGCCCGACGACCTTGCCCACTCCGAGCGCGGCCAGGTACCACACGTTCATCACCATCGGATTGGTGTAGTTCAGCAGCCACGCGTCCGGGCACACGTCCGCGATGTCCTCCGCGAGCCCGCGTAGTACCGGGAACGTGCGCAGTGCCCGGAACACCCCGCCGACGCCGAGGGTGTCCCCGATCGTCTGCCGGATCCCGTACCGGGCCGGGATCTCGAAGTCCGCCCGGGTCGCGGCGTTCATGCCGACCTGAACGATGTTGATGACGAAGTCCGCGCCGTCCAGCGCCGCCCGGCGCTCGAGGTGCGCGGTGATCCGCGGCGTCGCTCCACGTTCCCGAGCGATGTACGCCGCCGCGGCGGCCGCCGTGTCGAGTCGCTCGGGATCGATGTCGTGCAAAGCGATATGCAGCGGACCCAGGTCCAGACTGAACAGGTCGGCGAGCAGCCCTTGCGTGAAGACCACGCTGCCCGCGCCGATGAAGACGATCTTGCTCATGTGGTCACGCTCTCGATGGCTAGGTCCCAGTCCGGTTGGGCCGCGGTGCCTCCGGCCGCTCGGGTGGACAGCGATCCGCAGGCTGCGGCGATCGCGAGTGCCCGGCCGGTGCGGGATCCGTTCAGGACGGCGGCCACCCAGCCGGCGTCGAAGCTGTCACCTGCCCCGACGGCGTCGACGATGTCGACCTTGAGCGCCGGCGCGGTCGTCACCTTGTGGCCGTTGTGGGCCAGAGCGCCGTCGGCGCCGTTCTTCACCACGACCAGCGGTCCCCGCCGAGCCAGGATGCCCGCGGCGTCCTCGACCGCAGGATGGCCGGTCAGCGCCAGCGCCTCCGCCGCGTTCGGCAGGAAGTAGTCGGTGACGCGCAGGATCGGGTCCAGGACCATCCGGTCCCAGCGCCCGGCCGGGTCGTCGTTCGGGTCGAGGGACGTCGTCGCCTTCGCGGCCTTCGCCTCCTTGAAGAGCCCCGCCAGCCCAGCCGCCAGTGCCGGCATCAGATAGAACGACGCCGCATGCACATGCCGAACCGACCGCAGCAACGCTTTCGGTACGTCGTCCGCCGTGGTGGCCGGGAGACAGCCAGGGGAGGTGAGGATCGCCCGATCGTCGCCAGAGGTCAGGATCGTGGTCAGTGGCGTGGGCAGGGCGTTGTCAACAATCAGAGCGTCGACATTCACCCCACGATCGGCCAGCGACGCACGGACGAAGTCCCCGGCGGGGTCGTCGCCGACCCGACCGGCGAACGCGACACTGAGCCCCAGCCGGGCCGCACCGCACGCCATGATCGAGGCCGAGCCGCCGAGTACGAGAGAGCCATGAGGAACAAGCCGTTCCCGCTGGCCGAAGAGCAGAGGTTGGTCGACCGGCCCGATCACCACATCCGGGTTCGCGTCGCCGATCACCAAGAGGTCAAAACTCATGTCATCCCTTGAGTCCGGTGGAGGCCAGTGAGCGGATGAAAGCCTTCTGGGCGAAGAGGAAGCCCAGGAGGACCGGCAGCACGGTGATGACGTTGCCCGCCATCACGGCGGCCCACTGGGTGTGGTGCTGGCCCTGGAAGGTGGTCAGGCCGAGCTGGAGTGTGTAGGTGGTGTCGGTGTTGATCGCGATCAACGGCCAGGTCAGGTCGTTCCAGGTCGCCAGGAACGTGAGTACGGCGACTGTGCTCAACGCCGGCCGGGCCAGCGGCAGCACGATCGAGATCAGGATCCGCAACCGCCCGCAGCCGTCGATCCAGGCCGCCTCCTCGAGCTCACGTGGCAGCGAGACGAAGAACTGGCGGAACAAGAACACCGAGAGCGGGGTCACCAGTGACGGGATGATCAGCGCGCCGAGGGTGTCGATCAGCCCGAGCTCCTTCATCACCAGGAAGGTCGGGATCATCGTCAGCTGGAACGGGATCACCATCGTCGCCAGCATCAGCCCGAGCACGATCTTCGACCCGCCGAACCGGATCCGCGCGAACGCGTACCCGGCGAGCGACCCGAGGACGAGGTTGGCCGTCACTGCCACCGCCGACACGATGAACGAGTTCACGAACCAGCGCGGGAACAACGCGTTGCCGAGCACATAGCGATACCCGTCGAACCGGATCGCGTGCGGGATCAGCGCCGGTGGGAACCGATTGATCTCGGCATTGCTCATCACCGAGCTCACCAGCAACCACACCAGCGGCAACGCGAACAACACCGCGAGCGGCGCGAGTACGAGGTGCCATCGACTGAAGGGCCAAGCACTGAAGGGCAATCGCTTCATCGGGCCACCCTCCGCCGGTAGACCTGCATGGCGACGCCGATCACGAGCAACGCGACCGCCAAGGTGTACGCCGCCGCCGCGCTGTAGCCGGCGGTGAACGTCTTGAACGCTTTCTCCCAGATGAAGTACACGATCACCGTCGTCGACCCGAGCGGTCCGCCCTTGGTGGTGACGAAGACCAGGTCGAACACCTGCAACGCGTTGATGGTCTGGAACAGCAGCAGGAAGATCGTCACCGGCGTCAACGCGGGCAACGTGACGTGCCGCAGGACGCCCCAGCGCCCGGCTCCGTCGATCCGCGCGGCTTCGACCAGATCGCTCGAAACCCCTTGCAGGCCGGCCAGATAGACGATCACACAGAACCCGGTCCCGCTCCACAACGAGATCGCGACCAGCAGGTACAACGCCTGACCCGGATCACTGAAGAACCCCTGCGCCGGCAGACCGAGCTTGTGCAGCACCGAGTTCGCCACACCGAACTCCGGGTCCAGCACGAACGAGAACAGCACGCCCTGCGCCGCCGCCGACACCACGAACGGCACGAACACCAAGGTCCGATAGAGACCGATGAACGCGATCTTCCGGTCCAGTGCGATCGCGATCGACAGCCCGGCGACCACGCTCAGCGGTACGTAGAGCACGGTGTAGATCAGTGTGTGCTCGACGGCCGCACCGAAAGCCGGGTCCTCTATCAGTGCCTTGTAGTTGGCCAGCCCGACCCACTCGCTCGGCGAGACCAGGTCGTTCACCTGGAACGACAGCAGCAACGACCACACGACCGGTACGACGCTCAGCCCCAGGATGATCAGCACCGCCGGGCTGACGAACGCCCAGCCCGTCGCACCCTCACCCCGGGCACGCCGCCTGGCCGCGGCCCGGCTCCGGGGATCGACGGTGAACGTACCGACCACGCTGGCCATCAGTTCGGCACCGCCAGCACCTGGTTGCACTGATCAACGGCCTGCTTCACGGCGTCACCCGGGCTCTGCTTGCCCAGCAGGACAGCGGCGATCGCCTGGCCGAGGTGCTGCGAGATCTGCGGGTACGCCGTGATCGTCGGCCGGACCTTCGCCGTGTCGAGCGCCTTGACGAACACGTCAAGACCGTTCGTCTCGGTCGAATGCTTCTTCCACTGCGGGAGCTCGGCGGTGGCCTTGGTGATCGGCAGGCTGCCGCCCTCCATGTCCCACTGGATGTCCTGCGCCGGCTCGGCCATCCACTTGACGAACTCGGTGGCCGCCTGCACCTTCGCCTTGCCGTTGTCGAAGACGGTCCAGGTGTCCGGACCCGAGATGGTCACCGGTTTCCCGGAGTACGACGGCAGCGGCACGACGCCGTACTCGAGTCCGTTGTCGATCAGCTCGGGGAGCTGCCAGGGGCCGGTGGCGACCATGCCCATCCGGCCGCCGAGGAACACCTGGTAGAGCTGCTCGCTGCCCGGCTTCGGGTCGACGTACAGCGACTTGTCGGTGCGCAGCCGGTCGAGGGTGCCGAGCGCCTTCTCACCGACCTGGTCGAAGCCCACCTTCTTGCCGTCCTCGCTGACCACGTCGCCGCCGAGGTCCCAGATCATCGGCCAGATCCGCCAGACCGTGTCCTCGTCGCCGACGCCGGGCCAGCCGGTACCGAAGACGCCCTTGGCGGGGTTGGTGAGCTTCTGCGAGGTGCTGACGAAGTCGTCCCAGGTCCACCCCGCCTTGGGCTCGGGCAGGCCGGCCGCCGCGAACAGCTTCTTGTTGTAGACCACGCAGAGCGAGTCGAGCAGGGCCGGCGCGGCCCGGACCTTGCCCTTCACGCTGACCGCGTCCTTCGCGGCCGGCCAGTAGTCGTCGATCTTCAGCGCACCGGTCAGGTCGGCGACCTTCGGGCTCTTGGTCAGGCTGGCGAGGTCCGACCCGAAGATGTACGCGACATCCGGGAAGGACCCCGCCGCCAGACCGGCGGTGACCTTCTGCAGCATGCTGTCCGCGGTGACCCCGCCACCGCCGCCGACCACCTTGATCTTCGGGTGCGACGTGTTGAACTCCTTGATCAAGGCATCGATCGCCGCCTTGCCGGTGTCGACCTGGCCGTGCCAGAGGTCGACGGTGACGACACCGTCCGGGCCGGCTCCTTCGTCGTCGTTCTTGCCGCAGGCGCCGAGGGTGCCGACGGCGGCGGCTGCTGCCGCGGCGCGCAGGACGTCACGGCGGGACAGGGTACGGGCATGCTGGGACATGACGGTCTCCAGAAACAGGTGATGGGTGTGGAGCTGATTCAGCAGGTCTTGCGGACGTAGCCGGAGTCACCGGGGACCGAGACGTCCACGTCGCGCTGCACGATCGTCAAGGTGCCGCCGAACTGCGAGCAGGCGGTCCGCCGGCCCTTGCCGGTGTACTCGATCACGATCACGTTGTTGCCAAAGGCATCGACGTAGTCACCGCACTCGTCGTACTGGCCGCACTCCTCGGCGACCGCGAAGTCCAGGCCGACGCCTTGCCGGTCGCCGGCCAGTTCGACGGTGTTCTTCTGTGCGATGGCCAGGCTCTTCGAGTGCGCGTGGGTGGCCAGCAGATGTTGTACAGCCCGGCGGCGGGTGCCGCGGTCCGGTCGCGGGTCACGACCTGGACGCCGGCAGGCGGCGTGTAGGCGCCGCCGATCTGGTAGTCGAACTTGGCGTGCGTCGGCGGCAGCATGACGGCCGCATCGGCCGGGTTGCGGGTGAAGACGGTGACGGCCGCGGTCACGGCAAGGGCTGCGGCCACAGCGGCCAAGAGCAGGCGGCGAGCGAGGTTGGACACGATTGCTCCATCGGTCCCGGGGACGCGACCCCGCCTCGGGCTTGGGTGGATCGAGCGGCCCTGGCGCCTGAAAACCGGACTCCGGACCTCGTCGGACCGCTACCGGCTGGGTGCGTCACTGCCGACCAAGTCAAGCGCCGCGGCGTCTCCCCGTCAAGCAGAAGTTGCAAACAAGTGCGCGAATTCCGCCAGATAGTGCGGCACTGCGCAGGGGAAGTCCGGGGGAAGGTCGCGGGAAGGCGCCCCTCCTAACGTCCACGGCAGCAAGGTCAACCAGGGAGGATCCATGACCACCACCACTGACAAACCGCGCCGGAACGGGGTCGACACCGCGACGCTGTTCGCGACCATCGACGCGGTCAAGGGCCAGAACGAGATCGCCAAGTTCCAGTTCCGGGCGAGCAACACCTGGGTGTCCGGGACGCACAGCCGTTCCACCGCGTCGGACTTCTTCGGCGCGATGCAGGAAATGCGGCACAAGTCCGACACCGTGGTCGAGTTCGACCACCCGGAGGTCCTCGTCGGGACCGACCACGGGCCGACGCCGGTGGAGTACCTGCTGCACGCGATCGCCGCCTGCCTGACCGCCGGCGTCGCCAACATCGCCGCGGCCCGGGGCGTGCAGCTCACCAAGGTCACCTCCACCGTCACCGGCGACATCGATCTGCTCGGGATCCTCGGTCTGTCCGACGGTTCGGTCCGTAACGGGTACGAGCAGATCCGGGTCACCTTCGCGATCGAGGGTGAGGCCGACGAGGAGACCCTGCGCGGCATCGTCGAGCAGTCCCGGCGCCGCTCGGCCGTGTACGACGTACTCGCGAACCCGACGCCCGTCGCCATCGACGTCGTCTGCAACTGATCGCCGTCGGCCGGCACCTGAGGGGGATGTGATGATCGCCATCGACACCGTCGTGATCGGTGCCGGCCATGCCGGGCTGGCTGTCAGCCGGCTGCTCACGCAGGCGGGCCGCGAGCACGCCGTCATCGACCGGGGACAGCTCGCCGAGAGCTGGCGTAGCGAACGCTGGGACTCGCTGCGACTACTCTCGCCGAACTGGATGATGCGCTTGCCCGGCTGGGACTACCGAGGACCCGACCCGGACGGATTCATGACGACCGGCCGCTTCGTCCGCCACCTCGAGCGGTACGCCGAGTCGTTCGGTGCTCCGATCATCACCGGCACCACGGTGCTGGACCTGTCCCGTATGGGTTGCGGCGACTATCGGCTGGCGACGGACCACGGCACCTGGCGAGCTCGCCACGTGGTCATCGCGACCGGACCCGGAGTGCCGCGGGTGCCGACCGGGCTGGGGCAAGACATCACCACGGCGACCGGCTATCGCAACCCGGCCCAGCTCCCGCCGGGAGGCGTGCTGGTGATCGGCGCCTCGGCTTCCGGCGTACAGATCGCCGACGAGCTCAACCGGACCGGCCGCGACGTGTTCCTCTCGGTGGGCCGGCACACGAGGATGCCTCGCTCGTACCGCGGCAAGGACATCTTCTGGTGGCTGGAACGCACCGGGCGGCTGGCGCGGACCATCGACGACGTCCGTGACCCGGCCGCGGCCCGGCGGGAACCGTCGATGCAGCTGGCGGGCCGGGCCGAAGAGCTTGACCTGGTGACACTCCAGGCTGACGGGGTCCGGCTGCTCGGTCACTTCGACGGGATGGCGGACGCCCGGGCGCGCTTCCGGCCGGACCTGGCCGAGACCACAGCGGCAGCCGATGCGCGCATGTACCGCCTGCTGGACGCCGTCGATCGGTACGTCGATGCCCCGCGCGGCCACCGGCCACCCGCTGTGGTGGCTCCACCGCCGAAGGCCGTCCTGGATCTGCACAGGGCAGGCATCACCACCGTGCTCGTCGCCACCGGCTACCGGCCCGACTACCCGTGGCTCCGGCTACCGATCCTCGGTCCGGATGGCCACATCCGGCAGGACCGCGGTGTCACCGCGGCACCAGGTGTGTATGTCGTCGGCCAGCGGTTCCAGCATCGGCGCGACTCCGCGTTCATCGACGGAGCTCGTCATGACGCGGCAACCGTCGTACGACATCTGACTGCTTGCAACGAGGAGCCGGCCGCATGAGCACGTACGACGTTCTGGTTGTCGGTGGACGGGTGGCGGGTGCAGCTACCGCGATGCTGCTGGGCCGAGCGGGTGCTCGCGTCGCTCTGATCGAGCGGGCGGCCTACGGGAGCGACACCGTCTCCACGCACGGTCTGATGCGGGCCGGTGTCCTGCAGTTGTCGCGCTGGGGGTTACTGGACGAGCTGGCCGGTACGCCACCGATCCGCTGTACGACGTTCCACTACACCGACCGTGAGCCCGAGGAAGTCGCCATCCGTGCCAGTGGCGGCGTGGACGCCTTGTACGCGCCACGTCGACAACTCCTCGACCGGGTTCTCGTCGACGCGGCGGCCGCTGCGGGTGTGCAGGTCCGGCACGAAACAGCTGTGACGGCGCTGCTGCACGACGAGCGCGGGCGGGTGAACGGCGTCCGCGTCCGGGACCGTACGAGGCGGACCGAGGATCTCCGGGCCGGGATCACGATCGGGGCCGATGGCATTCGGTCGACCGTGGCGGCGGCGACCGGTGCGCCCGTCGTACGGCAAGGTCGGTCCCGGAGCGCGGTTCTGTACCGGTACTACGGCGACGTACGCGCGGATGGCTACGAGTTCGCGTACGCCGCCGGCAGCGGCGCCGGTCTGATCCCCACGAATGATGGGCTGACCTGCGTCTTCGTCGCCACCACGCCGGCCCGCATGCGAGCCCTGCGTCGGGGCGGGACCGAACAGGCCTTCGCCACGCTGCTCGCGGATACCTCGACCGGCCTGGCGTACCGAGTGTTCGCGGCGACGGCGGCGGATCGGATGCATGGCTGGGCGGGCGCGGCCGGATTCGTCCGTCGGTCCTACGGGCCGGGATGGGTTCTGGTCGGAGACGCGGGCTACTACAAGGATCCGATCACCACGCACGGAATCACCGACGCGCTTCGCGATGCCGAGCTGCTGAGTGGCGCGCTGACCGGCGGAGGAGCGGACCTGGAGGGTTACCAGGCGACCCGCGATCGCCTGTCCAGTGCGCTGTTCGACGCTACCGAGTCGGTCGCGTCGTACGCGTGGAGCCTCGACGAGGTGCGGGTGCTACTCCGGGAGGTCAGCGCCGCGATGCGCGACGAGGTCGCGCACTTCTCGCTATAGAAGGGGATTCTCCTGACGCCTACGATCCGAGTTATGCACGTCAGCGTCCAGCTGCTGGGCGGTTTCACCGTCCTCGTGAACGGCGCGCCGATCACCGCGAACCGGTGGGGTCGGCGCCAGGCCGCCGCGCTGGTCAAGCTGCTCGCGCTGGCTCCCGACGGCAGGGTTCACCGGGACCGGGTCGTGGATGCGCTGTGGCCAGAGGTCCCGATGGACGTCGCTCTGCCGCGGCTGCACAAGGCGGCTCACTATGCCCGCACCGTGCTCGGTGATCGGGACGCCGTCGTCCTGAAGGGTGAGGTGATCGCGCTCTTTCCCGATGCGCAGCTCGAGGTTGATGCGACCACTTTCGAACTCGGCGCGGACGACGCGCTCGGCGCCGAGCCGGTGTCGCCCGAACGCTGCGCCCGGGCCTTGAAGCTGGCCGGCGAGCTGCTGCCCGACGACTTGTCCGAGCCATGGCTGGAGGAACCCCGCGAGCGTCTGCGCCTCCGAGTCATGCGGCTGCTGCGGTGTGCGGGCCGGTGGGAAGACCTGCTGGCCATGGATCCCGCCAACGAGGAGGCGCACGTCGAGCTCCTGCGCGAGGCGGTCGTCGCCGGAGATCGAGCGAGTGGACTGCGCCAGTACGCCCGGATGGAAAGGGTTCTCGAGGCAGAGCTCGGTCTCGCGCCCGGCCCCGAGGCCGTCGTACTGCGGGACCGTTTGCTGGCCGTCGATCCGCCCCCTCGGCAGGTGGCGGTGGAACCCCGCAGTCCCGGGCGGACGGATCTGGTGGAGCGCGACGTCGAACTCGCGGAACTCGCCGCGGCGGCCGATGCGGCCGTCGAGGAAGGCCGCGGGGTCGTCGCCCTGGTCTCGGGTGAGGCCGGTGCCGGCAAGTCGGCGCTGGTGCGCGCTTTCCTCGACGGGCTGAGCCCGGCGATCAGGGTGGCGGTGGGCGGGTGTGACGACCTGCTGGCGCCGCGCAGCCTCGGGCCGTTCCGCGACATGGCCGAGAACGATCCGGAGCTGGCGTCGGCGCTGGCCGGTGACCGGCCGGACAGTGTGCTGCCCGCCTTGCTGCGGATCTTCTCCGAACGCCCGTCGGTCGTAGTGGTCGAGGACATCCACTGGGCCGATGACGCGACCCTCGACGCGATCCGCTTCCTCGCCCGCAGATTCCCAGGCATCCCTGCGGTGCTGCTGCTGACCTTCCGCGAAACCGGGGTCGATGCCGGGCACCCGCTCCGGCAGTTGCTGGGAAGTCTGGCCGGCCCATCGGTCCAGCGAGTGACGCTACCGCCGTTGAGCGTGGAGGCCGTACGACGACTTGGCGCGGCGACCCCGGAGGACGCCGTGGAGATCCACCGGGTCACGCAGGGGAACCCGTTCTTCGTCACCGAGGTGCTCGCCGGCGGTGGGGCCGGCGTACCGCACACGGTGCGCGATGCCGTCCTCGCGCGGGTCGGCAAGTTGCCGGCCCCCGCACGGGCGCTGGTCGAACGACTGTCCGTCATCCCGACCCGGACCGAGCGCCGGCTGGCCGAGAGCCTCGCGGATCCTGACGTGCTGCTCGAGGTCGAGCGGTCCGGCATCGTGATCGGTACTGATACGACCGTCGCCTTCCGCCATGAGCTGGCCAGGCAGGCGATCGAGTCCGCGCTGACCGCCGGTGAGCGGATCCAGGCCAACAAGGCGGTGGTCGACGTACTCCTCGGACGCCCCGAGGTGGAGCCTTCCCGGTTGGTGCACCACGCGGAGCGAGCCGGCCGGATCGACGTCATCCTCGAGTACGGCCCGGGTGCCGCGCTCGAGGCAGCCCGCCTTGGTGCGCATCGGCAGGCCGCCGGCGTACTGGACGTCGTACTGCGGCATCGTGAGTTGCTCGACTCGCGGACCGCGGCCGAGTTGTTCACCCGGCGGGCCTACTCGCTGTACGTCGTCAACCGCTTCGAGGCTGCCTCGGAGTCCGCCGAGTCAGGGGTCGTGGCTGCCCGGGGCGATCCCGTCCTGCAGGCCGAGGCGTTGCTGGTGCTGGCGCGGGTCGCCATGTTCGCGCCCGGGCCGATGCGGGCACGACAAGCGGCGGACCAGGCCGTCGAGATCCTCGAGCCGCTCGGTGACGACGCCCGGCTCGCAGCCGCGCTCATCGAGGTGGCCCGTGCGCACAGCAACCTGGCGACCGTCGGCATCGTCGCCGAGCCCAGCCGACGCGCGGAGTCTGCCGCCGAGCGGGCGTTGAACCTCAGCCAGCGCCTCGATCGGCCGGATCTGGAGGCGCAGGCCAGTTGCTATCTGGGCGATGCCAGGCTGGCCCGGGGTGATCTGGGCGGCGACGCGGACCTGCGGCGGGCGATCTCGCTGGCCGGGTCGGACAGCCGGATCGAGACCTTGGTGCGGTGCTACGTCAACGCGGCGGGCGGCGCGTATCGCAGCGGCCGGCTGGACGAAGCGGAGAAGTACGTCGCCGGTGGGCTCCGGGCCGCGGCGGACGGGGAGTTCTTCGCGGGACAGTACCGGTTGCGACTCACTCTGGCCGCGGTCCAGGCGAGCCGGGGCAAGTGGGATCGGGCGATCGCCGATCTGCGGGAGCTGCTGGACGCGCCGGGTGAACCGGGGGTGATGGAGACGCTGGCCAGGAGCTTGCTGGCGCGTCTGCTCGCGCGGCGCGGAGACCAGGAGGCCGGTGCGGTCCTGGCCGTTGCGCTGGCAGACCGTGCGGTTGCCGACGACAGCTTCGTGGCCACGCGACTGGCAGTGGCGCAGGCCGAGCTGGGATGGCTGGACGGCTCCTGGGGTTCGCTGACCGATGAGCTGCGGCTGACTCTCGCGACGGCGGAGAGTGCGGGACACCGATCGGTCCTGGGAGAGCTCTGCGCGTATCTGGGCCGGGCCGGGATCGACGTCCCGGAACCGGTCGACGCACCCGGACCGTGGGGGGCCACTCTGGCCGGCCGGTGGCGAGAGGCCGCGGTCGCCTGGGCCGAGCTCGGCGAACGGTACGAGCAGGCAGTGGTGCTGGCGACAGCTCCGGATCGTGCGGCCCGGGCACAGGGTCTGTCCCTGCTCCGCGACCTGGGTGCGGTCGCGACGACCGTCGCCGTCTGACTGCGATCCAGACCCTTGACGAAAGAGTTTTTAACCGGTTTAGTGACTGTTTAAACCGGTTTAAATCCCCCTCCCTCCCCTGCAGTGAGGTGCCGTGAGCAAAGAGCGACCGACGATCGCGGATGTCGCGCGCCGGGCCGGGGTGTCCAAGGGCTCGGTCTCGTTCGCGCTCAACGGGCGGCCCGGGCTGGCGCAGGCGACCGTGGACAAGATCCTCGCGGCCGCCGACGACCTCGGCTGGCGGCCGAGCCAGCGGGCCCGGTCACTGTCGGTCTCGAAGGCGTTCGCCCTCGGCCTGGTGATCACCCGGGACCCGGCCGTGCTGTCCTCGGACCCGTTCTTCCCGGCCTTCATCGCCGGCGTCGAGAGTGTGCTCGCCGTCGGTGGGCAGGCGCTGGTCCTGCAGGTCGTCACGGCCGGCCCGGACGAGGAGGCCGGTTACCGGCGGCTCGTGCAGGACGCACGCGTCGACGGGGTGTTCCTGTCCGACCTCCGGCACGACGATCCCCGGATCGACCTGCTGGTCGAGCTCGACCTGCCGGCGGTCACGCTGAACCGCCCCGACAGTACGTCGCCGTTCCCGGCGGTCACCCTGGACGACCGGCCGGGGACGAGTGCGGTGGTCGAGCACCTGCTCGAGCTCGGCCACACCCGGATCGCGCACGTTGCCGGTCCACCCGAGTTCGTGCACGCGACCGCGCGATCCACAGCGTTCGCCGCGACCCTGGCCGCCGCCGGTCTGGAGCCGGTGGCGGCCGAGACCGGTGACTTCACGGCCGCCAGCGGGATCGAGGCGACCCGGAAGTTGCTCGCACTGCCGAAGCCGCCGACAGCGATCTTCTACGCCAACGACCGGATGGCGATCGCCGGCCTCGGCGCGGCCCAGGCCGCCGGACTGACCGTTCCGGACGACCTGAGCATCGCCGGATTCGACGACAGCGAACTGGCCGAGTACGTCCATCCCGGCCTGACCACTGTCCGCGCCGACCCGTTCCGCTTCGGCGAAGCGGCGGCGCACACCCTCAACCAGCTCGTCGACGGTGCGTCCGCCGTACCGGATGTCGAGCTTCCCCCCGCGCAGCTCGTCGTCCGCCGGTCCACCGGCCGCGCGCCTGCGTAGTGCCCCCCTGGAGGAAACATGAAGTTGCAAGCTGGACTGCTGGCGCTGGTTCTGGCCGGCTCACTCGCCGCCTGTGGTGACAGCGGCGGCGGCTCTGGTGACGCCGACGCCGCGGCCAAGGCCACCGGGCCGATCACGATCTGGTACTCGAACAACGCCGAGGAAGTGGCGTGGGGCAAGCAGATGGTGGCGGCCTGGAACGCAGCCCACGCGGACCAGAAGGTCACCGCCCAGGAGATCCCGACCGGGAAGAGCTCCGAGGAGGTCATCGGTGCCGCGATCACCGCGGGCAACGCGCCCTGCCTGATCTTCAACACCTCGCCGGCGTCGGTCTCGCAGTTCCAGAAGCAGGGCGGCCTGGTGGCGCTGGACAGCTTCAGTGACGGCAAGTCCTACATCGAGGACCGCTCCGGCGACGTCGCGCAGCAGTACAAGTCGTCGGACGGCAAGTACTACCAGCTGCCCTGGAAGTCGAACCCGGTGGAGATCTTCTACAACAAGAAGGCGTTCGCGAAGGCCGGCATCGACACCACCAACCCGCCGCTGAAGACCTACGACGAGTTCCTCGCGACGTCGCGCAAGCTGGTCGCCGCGAAGGCCGCGAAGGTCGCGATCTACCCGGCGCCGAGCAACGAGTTCTACCAGTCCTGGTTCGACTTCTACCCGCTGTACGCGGCCGAGAGCGGCGGCAAGCAACTCGTCGAGGACGGCAAGTCCACGTTCGCTTCCGACGAGGGCAAGCGGGTCGCGACCTTCTGGCGGACGATGTACGCCGACAAGCTCGCCTCGCAGGAGAAATACACCGGTGACGCGTTCGTCGACGGCACCGCCGCGATGGCGGTCGTCGGTCCGTGGGCGATCGCGTCGTACAAGGGCAAGGTCGACTGGGGCGTCGTCCCGGTGCCGACCTCGAGCGGCAAGCCGGCGAACGAGATCCACACCTTCTCGGACGCGAAGAACGTCGCGATGTACTCGTCCTGCAAGAACCGCGGGACCGCGTGGGACGTGCTGAAGTTCGCCACCAGCCAGGAGCAGGACGGTAAGTTCCTGGAGACGACCGGACAGATGCCGCTGCGTAAGGACGTCGCGACGGTGTTCGCGGACTACTTCACCAAGAACCCGGACTACAAGACGTTCGCCGACCAGGCGGCCCGGACGGTCGAGGTGCCGAACGTGCCGAACTCGATCACCATCTGGCAGACCTTCCGCGACGCCTACTCCAAGTCGGTGATCTTCGGCCAGCAGGACCCGGGTGAGGCCCTCGACGGCGCGGCACAGAAGATCGATCAGCTGGTCAAGCAGTCATGAGACGGGGTCCGGTCACCCGGATCCTCGGAGAGCATCCGGTCGGCACCGCGTTCGTCACGCCGTACGTCGTGTTCGTCGCGGCCGTGTTCGCGTACCCGCTCGGGTTCGCGGTGTACATGTCGTTCCACGACTACTTCTTCGCGGCGCCGGGCGCGATCGTGGACCGGCCGTGGGTGGGGTTCGCCAACTACGTCACAGTGCTGACGGACCCCGCCGTCCAGCGGTCGTTCCTGAATGTGCTGATCTTCCTGGTGATCAACGTGCCGCTGACCGTGATCCTGTCGCTCGGGCTGTCGACCGCGCTGAACTCGGCGATCCGGTGGCGGACGTTCTTCCGGGTCAGCTACTACGTGCCGTACGTGACCGCGAGCGTGGCAGTGGTCGGGGTGTGGCTGTTCCTGTTCAGCTCGAACGGGCTGGTCAACTCCATCCTCGGCCCGCTCGCGCCGGACCCGTCCTGGCTGGTCAACTCGAAGCTGGCGATGCCCACGGTGGCGTTCTACGTGACCTGGAAGCAGCTCGGGTTCTTCATCCTGCTGTACCTGGCCGCCTTGCAGAACGTGGGCGCGGATCTGTACGAGGCGGCGTCGATGGACGGCGCCGGCCGCTGGCAGTCGTTCCTGAACGTGACCGTGCCAGGGGTCCGGCCGGCGACCACACTGGTGGTCCTGCTGGCCACGGTGACCGGGGCCAACCTGTTCACCGAGCCCTATCTGCTGACCGGCGGCGGTGGCCCGGACGGCGCTTCGGCGTCGCCGGTGCTGATCATGTACCAGAAGGGCATCGAACAAGGCAATCCGGACGTCGGCTCCGCGATCGGCGTGCTGCTGGTGATCGGCGTGCTGATCCTCGCGCTGCTCGAACGGCGCTTCGTCGGGCGGGAAGACTGATGCGGCTGCGGTTCGTCGCGCTGCTGATCGGCGCCTTCGTGTTCCTGTTCCCCTTCTACTACATGCTGATCGGCAGCCTGCAGGCCGAGCCCGATCCGTCCGTCTCCGGGTCGATCCCGACCGGGAACGTGACGCTGCACAACTACAGCGAGATCAACAAGGCGATCAACCTCGGGAAATCGTTGATCAACTCCGGCATCTTCACCGGTGGGGTGATCCTCGGGACGCTGATCTTCGGTGTGCTCGCGGGCTACGCCCTGGCCCGGTTGCAGTTCCGCGGCCGCGCGGTGGTGTTCAATCTGATGCTGCTGATCCAGGTCGTGCCCTTCCAGCTGCTGACGATCCCGCTGTACGTGATGATCGTGCGCAGCTACGGCCTGGCCGACTCGTACCTCGGCATGATCCTGCCGTTCGCGATCAACTCGACAGCGGTCTTCGTGTTCCGCCAGTACTTCCTGCAGTTGCCGGCCGAGTTGTTCGACGCCGCCCGGATCGACGGCGCGTCCGAGCTCAGCATCCTGTGGCGGGTCGCCGTACCGCTGGTGAAACCGGCGCTGCTGACCGGTGTGCTGCTGACGTTCATCGGGCCGTGGAACGAGTTCCTCTGGCCGTTCCTGATCACCAAGCAGCAGACCCTGCAACCGCTCGCGGTGTCGCTGTCCAACTACCTGACCACCGTGTCGGCCCGAGCAGCCAACCCGTTCGGCGCCGTCCTCGCCGGGGCGTGCGTGCTCGCCGCACCCGCGGTCGCACTGTTCATCATCTTCCAACGCCGCTTCATCTCCTCGAACATCTCGTCCGGGGTGAAGGGCTGATTTCGAAAGGCATTTCGTGGTGACTGTTCCTTACACCCTGACCCGTGTCGGCGTCCTGATGACGCCCGAGCCGGGCAACGAACTCGAGGCCGAGGGCGTGCTGAACCCGGCCACCGGGCACACGCCGGACGGGCAGCTCTACCTGCTGCCCCGACTGGTTGCGTCCGGCAACATTTCCCGGGTCGGCCTGGCTGCTGTGGAGCTGGCCGACGGCGTACCGGTCGGCGTCCGGCGCGAAGGCGTCGTCCTCGCGCCCGACGAAGGCTGGGAGCGCGGGAAGAACAACGCCGGCGTGGAGGACCCGCGGGTGACGTTCGTACCGTCGCTCGGACTGCATGTGATGACGTACGTCGCCTACGGTCCGCTCGGGCCGAAGCCGGCGCTCGCGGTGTCGTCGGATCTGCGGGAGTGGCGGCGGTTGGGGCCGCTGCACTTCGAGTACCAGCCCGACCTGGACACGGACCTGAACCTGTTCCCCAACAAGGACACGGTGTTCTTCCCCGAGCCGGTGCCCGGGCCGGACGGCGAACCGTCGTACGCCATGCTTCACCGGCCGATGTGGGACCTCGGGTGGTTCCGTGAGGGCGAGGGCGTCCACTTGCCGGCCGGGGTCACCGATGACCGGCCGGGGATCTGGGTGTCGTTCGTACCGGTGGCTGATGTCGAGCGTGATGTGCGGAATCTCGTGCACCTGCGGAATCACCGGCTGGTGGCGATGTCGGAGTACCCGTTCGAAGAGTTGAAGATCGGGGCCGGTCCGGCGCCGCTGCGGGTGCCGGAGGGCTGGCTGGTGATCCACCACGGTGTCACCGGTGAGCAGCCCGAAGGGTTCGACCCGACCACGCAGAAGGTTTGCTACGCAGCCGGTGCGCTGCTGCTCGACCCGGAAGACGTGACCCGGGTGATCGCTCGTACGTCGGAGCCGATCCTGGTGCCCGAGACCGAGGAGGAGAAGGTCGGAACCGTCGGCAATGTGGTCTTCCCGACCGCGATCGAAGAGGTCGACGGAGTCCGCTACGTCTTCTACGGCATGGCCGACGCCGCCATCGGTGTCGCCAGATTGGACCGGCTGACATGAAACCCACCCGCCGAACCGTCCTCGGCGGTGCTGTGGCCCTGGCCGCCGCATCAGCGGTAACACTCCCGGCGTCCGCCTCCGGACGTCTGTCCAACCTCGCCCATCTCGACTTCCTCCGCGCCTCGGTCACTCCACCGCCGGCCGCGGGCCACAGCACGTTCGGATCGGGACCGCTGGGCGTGCTGTGGACCTATGCGGACCGGCAGCCCGACGGTTCGTACAAGCGCATTGGCGGCGGTGCCTATGACCCTGTGAGCAACACCTATGGTCAGGGTGCCTTCAACACCGACGACATCGCCCGGGCTGCCGTGGTCTACCTGCGCCACTGGCGGCAGTTCGGCGAGCGCACCTCGATGGTCGCCGCCCGTGACCTCCTGCGCGGGTTGACCTATCTGCAGTCGCCCAACGGCAACGTGGTGCTCTGGATGCAGCCGGACGGCACGTTGAATCCCAGTGCCGATCCGGTCGAGCTCCCCGACCCGTCCGACTCCGGACCGTCGTACTGGCTCGCCCGGAGCGTGTGGGCGCTGGGGGAGGGGTAGGCCGCCTTCCGTTCCCAGGACCGTGCCTTCGCCGACTTCCTCCGGGCTCGACTCGAGCTGGCGATCGCTGCGCTCGAGCGGCAGGTTCTGATCCGCTATGGCACATGGAACGTCGTCGACGGGCGCCGTCTGCCCGCGTGGCTCATCGTCAACGGCGCCGATGCGACGTCCGAGGCCGTCCTCGGTCTGTCGGCGTACGTCCGGGCCGGCGGCTCAGCGCGGGCTCGGCGGGCGCTGTCACAGTTCGCGGAAGGCATCGCGGCCATGAGTGCCGGATCGAGCCGGGACTGGCCGTTCCGTGCGCTGCTGCCGTGGGGCGAGTCGATCTCGGACTGGCATGCGTGGGGCGCACAGATGCCGTCGGCACTCGCTGCCGCTTCGTCAGCGTTGGGTTCGCGCAAGCTCTTGACCCCAGCGATCGGCGACACGGCCGGCTTCACACCGCTCCTCATGACCGCCGGCGGTCCCGACAACGGCTGGCTCCCGGTCCCGATCGACCGCACCCAGATCGCGTACGGCGTCGACGCTCGC
Source organism: Kribbella sp. NPDC020701 (assembly GCF_055562215.1). NCBI lineage: Bacteria > Bacillati > Actinomycetota > Actinomycetes > Propionibacteriales > Kribbellaceae > Kribbella > Kribbella sp. NPDC020701. The sequence continues at coordinate 60,261 of NZ_JBVHFT010000018.1, forward strand.
CTGCAGGGCCTGTTGGCGGTCGGACTCCCCGGCCTCAAGCAGGTCGCCGCCTTCGTCGCAGCCTGGTACTTCGGCGCGAACCGGGCCGGTGAGGCCACCTATGACCCGGCCACCGGTCGTACCTACGACGGCGTCTCCGGCGACGGCGTCATCAACCGCAACTCCGGCGCCGAGTCCAACATCCACGGTCAGCTTTCGATGCTCGCTCTCGACGCCAACCCGGACGTGGCCCGGCTGGCTGGGCGTCCGACGTACGACGGCCTGCAGATCGTCGAAGCCGAGTCCGCTGTCGGCGGTCAGGTGGTCACCCCACCGTCGGCCTGGACCGGCGAGTCCCAATGGAGCAACGGGGCCTACCTGTCCCTCGACGCCGGTGGCTCTGCCACGTGGACCCTTCCGGCATCATCCCAAGCCCGACTCGTCCTCCCGGTCGTCAATCTGGTCGACACACCCAACCCCGCTCGCACGACCTGGACCACGGGCTCGCGGGTGCTGGGCGCGATCAACCACGTGACCGGTCCGCAAGGCATCTCCGCCGCACCTGGCGCCTTGCAGCCGATCACCTTGCGCACGTCGCTTCCGGCGTACGCGACGAACCTGGTGGTGGCGGCGAGCGGCCCGGTCCAGTTGGACGCGCTGCTCCTGATCCCCACCATCAGCACCCTTCGCTTGGGTGCTGCGACCTTGCTGACCAGCGTGGACACCCACCCGCGCACCGTCAGCGTCCCGGGACGGGTTGCGTACTCCTACACGTCCTCCGGCGAACTGCACTCCCGCGGCAACCCCGCTCGTGCGGTCGTCCAGCCCGGCGGCTTCACCGTCGTACTCGGCTGAGCGCCGCCGCGCACCAGTCGGCGACGAAGGCGAGCGCCAGGCCGCGTTGCTGGAAGAGGTGACGGCTGTCGGTCTGCTGGTGGTAGGCGTTGTGTGAGGTGTCGGAGGCGCGGCCGAGGAGGCCGGGAAGGAGCCAGGCGTACTTGACGCCGGACGCCATCACGGCCAGGCGGACCTGGTCGGGGTCGCCGCGCCAGCCGGCCTCGCGGAGACCGTCGAGATAGTTGGCGATGCAGGTCTCCGCGAGCTCCGGCAGGCGCTCGGCCGGCCAGAACAGGTCGAAGACGGCGTCCGGGATGTGGTTGCCGAGGTCCTCACCCAGGGCGCCGTCGCCGGTGAACGCCCAGTCGAACAGGGCTAGTTCGCCGGTGGGTCGCTGGACCACGTTCGAGACCCAGAAGTCGAGATGGCAGCGGGCACGGGGGAGACCGGCGACCAGGTCGAGCAGTTCGTCGCGGTGGGCCAGCAGGTACGTCCAGGCCGCTCTCAGTTTGGGCGGCCAGGTCTCCGCGACGAGCGGCTGCTGCCAGGCCGCATCGTCGTTCATCAGGTGCCACGGGACCTCACGGGTCGTGGAGTAGTCGCGCAGGAACCCGGTCGACGTCCACGCCCGCTCTGGCGCGGGCCGCGCCTGCCATCGCCCACAGGCCCGGGCGAGTGCCGCGTGCTCGGCCAGACTGAATTCGGTCCCGGACGTGCCGGTGATGTCTTCCATCAGCAGTACGGCGCCGTCCGCGTGCTCCTCGACCTCCGCTGCGGGGAGCACGAGACCGGCGTCGGCCAGGTGCTTGCGGAGCTCCTCGTCCTGGTAGACGTCGAGCTCACGGCGCCAGTAGTTCCAGTGCCGCGGGTCCGTCGAGGCCGCCCATGGGCCGGTCGAGTCCACCGGCTTCCGCAGTTGCTTGCGCACCGCGGTGCGGCCGTCGGCGTACGTGATCCGCTCCACGGTCGCCGTCACCGCGTTCAAGGGGTTGTGCCGCAGAGTCGCCGTACTGATCTCGGCAGTCATGAACAGCAATGCTGACATGCGACGGGCGGCTAGCCCAGGAGTATCCGAGGGGGGAGACCGGTGAGCGCTTTGACGTCCCGCGTGAAGTGGGCCTGGTCGGCGTACCCGGTGAGTACGGCGACGTCGGCGAGCGCGACGCCCGTGCGGGCGCGGTCGAGGGCGACGTTCATCCGGAGGACGCGGTCGAGCATCTTCGGGCCGTAGCCGAACGCGTTCAGGCAGCGCCGATGCAGCTGGCGCTCGCTCAGCCCGACGCTGCCCGCGAGACTCACCACACCTTTGCGCAGCACGCCGGACCGGATGCTGCGCAGCACGTGGGAGATCAGCCGATCCGGTGGCACCTCAACCAACCTCACGACCGCTTCGTCCAGCGCGACAGCCGGGTCCTGCGCCGACCGCACTCGATCCAGTAGCCGTCTACTCCGGGCAGGCGACCACAGTTCACTCAGCGGCACTCGCCCGTTCAGCAGTTCGCGTGCCGGGACGCCGAGAAAGTTTGGCGCCGCGCCTGGTGCGAACCGGATCCCGGCGTACCTCGTGCCTGCTTCCGCGGTGCCGGTCCAGGCCCGGCTGTCCGGCCCGGCCACGATCAGGTCGTCGTCCATCCAGATCAGATCCATGCACCCGTCGGGCAGGACCCGGTAGTCCCCGCTCTCCGCGGTCCGCGTCCACACCGCGGCACCGGGCACCAGGGCAGGTCGCTCCCGGTACGGCTCGACAACCAGAGTCACGCCCTCAGTCTGCAACGCACCACCGACAGATTCCTCCGGCGGCGTTGCGGTGGTGGCTCTCACGAACAAGAATGTCTGGTCCTGGGGCCATACGGTCTACGCCGTAAGGAGATGTTGATGTCGCGTCGCGAGGATGTGTCGGCGGTACCGCTGCTCGGACGGACAGTCGCGCCGGCGGGATCGGGGCTGGTGCTGGCGGAGTGGGAAGCGGCGGGACGGACGTCGGACCAGGTGGCGTGGCAGGCGCCGCTGCACGTGCATCACGAGGACGACGAGGCGTGGTACGTCCTCGCCGGGACGCTGCGGCTGCGGATCGACGGCGAGGACTACGACGTTCCGGCCGGCTCGGGGATCGTCGGACCGCGCGGGGTGCCGCATACGTTCGGCAACCCGGGCGAGGAGCCGGCCAGGTACGTGCTGGTGATGTCGGCGAAGACTCACGCCATGCTCGGCGAGTTGCACGGCGGATTCTCCGGAGACGCGGCCGCGCTCTTCGAGAAGTACGGCTGCTCGTTGCTCGATTAGCGGCGGTGCCGGCGGGCAGTTACTTCCAGGACTCGGGTCACGCCGCCGACGGCACGACGTCCAGCACTTCGACGCCGGTGGGGACATATTTGACCAAGGCAACGTTCTCGCGAATCAGTTCGTCGCGGGTCGGCGTACCGGTGCGGCGGTCGATCACGGTCCGCCAGATCTCGTTCCGACGGAAGTAGTCCGCGCCGACCCGGAGGAACCGCTCGTCCTGCGAGAACACCCGGTACGACGACTCGGTCTGGGTGTCGGCGAGGATCTCGCCCTCGAGGTAGCGCTCACCCACGTCGAGCCGCAGCTGGAACGTCTGATCGGTGTCGTTGCGGAACTGCAGATCCACGTAGTTGTAGACGATGCTGCAGCCCACGCCCCACGGCAGCACCCGCCCGTTGTCCGGGAACGGGTCGAAGCTGTGCGTGGACCGCTGCGTCACCGTCATCGGCGAATGCAGCACCATCCAGTGCAGCAGATTGGCGAGCTGGCAGATCCCGCCGCCGATGCCGGGCCGTGCCTGCCCGTTCGACAGCCGCATACCTTTCCGGTAACCCTTGCGACGTGTCGCGTTCCCGACCAGTTTGTTGAACGAGAACGTCTCGCCAGGTCGGATCAGCAGCCCGTCGACCTGCGCACACGCGAGCTTCAGGTTGGTCACCTTGTTGTGCTGCATCCACATCTCGGTCTCACCGAGTTGCCGCAACAACAACGACTTGTGCCGCTTCACCCGCACCGGCAGACGATCCAGCTCCCGACTCCGTGCGTACGGCGTACTGGACGTCATCCACTCGAGGCGCTTGCGCACCCGGTGGAACCGTACGGCCAGTGGATAGAGCAGCGGCATCCGCTCGGTCCACCGACGTCGCCGTACTGCGGGCAGCACCCGCGCTCGCTCCGCGTCGGTCAAGTCGTCCAACGCGACCTGCCACGGCACACCCGGCGTCACCCCAGTGAACTCCGCTCGTACGCCGCCTGCCGGTCCGCTGGACCCCAGCGTCCTGGTGAACGTGCTGTCTGACATTCGTTCCCCCGAACGACGAGGACCGATCCATCGACCGACCCGGTTACGGTACGCCGCGCCCGCCGCAGCCACATGACAACAACCGCACGATCCGATTGCGCTCCTTAGACGCTCCACCCCCACCCCAAAGTTCAGCCCCTCAACCCGCTGCCCATGTGGTCAGCTGCCCCGTCCACCGACTGCCCGTGTGGTCAGCTGCCCGCTCAACCCGCTGCCCGTTCGATCAGCTGTACATCCGACCAGTTGCTCGTCCGACCAGCGTCCCGTTCGATCAGCCGAGCTCGAGTGCCGTGCAGACCCACCGGTTGCGGCGAATCTCCATCCGCAAGGCAATCGCCCGAGACCGATCCCCATGCCGCACGTGCGCAGCAACCTCAGCCACATGCTCAGTCGGCGCACAAACCCGCACCGACCGCACCGCACTCCGCTCCTTCGCCCCACGAGTGGTGGCAGTCGTCGTCAGCCCCAGCATCCGAACCCGCCGATTCAACTCCGTGAACACAGCATCATCCGTAAACCGCACCAGCTGCGAAATCGGCCGATCTCCCGCCAGCACCTCCGAAACCGCCTGCACCAACCGAGAAGCCCAAGCCCCCGCCTCCGGCACCCCAGGCCCAACTCCTGCGGCCCGCCCAGCCGAGCCCTCGCCCGCCGAGCCCGCACCCACCGCGCCCGCGCCCGCCGAGCTGGCGCCCGCCGAGTCCGCGCTCGCCGAACCCTCGCCCGCCGAGCCTGCACCCGCCGAGCCTGCACCCGCCGAGCCTGCACCCGCCGAGCCCGCACCCGCCGAAGCCCGCCCGATAGCACCTCCGGCAGACGGCCCACGCTCCGGCACCGCGACCAGCATCCGCTCCACCGCCGACCCACCACTCTCCGCCGACCCCGACGTCGCCGCCCCAGCCCCGTCCGCCACCGCGTCACCAGCCGGCACCGCTGCAAGCTTGCGCGCCTCAGCCACCGACGCAGCCGCAGCCGCGGCCGGTGCAGCCTCGCCTTGAGCGTTCACAACACCCCGAACGGCGACCTCCTCATCCGCCCGGCCGACCACCGCAGGTGCCTGAGCCGGCGCAGATGTGAACGCCGCCAGGCTGGTGAGAGTGGTAGGCGCAGACACCACCCCAAGACGAGTGATCGCCTGCAACCGCAAGGCCAACGCCCCCTCCGTCATGCTCTCCGCATACCGCACCGTCGCCGGCACCCAGTGCTCAACACCAGACCCGCCACCAGGACCGAAACTGTGCTCGGCAGCAGGCCCGACACCAGGCCCGGCAGCAGACCCGGCACGGCGCTCGGCAACAGAGCCGACACCAGGCCCGGCAGCAGACCCGGCACGGCGCTCGGCAACAGAGCCGACACCTGGCCCGGCAACGGACCCGGCACCGCGCTCAGCTCCGGTCCCCGCCGACCGACCGCCGACGGCCCGCAGTCGGGGCGTCGCCACGCTGACCATCCCAACGACGTCGTCCGAGGCGGCGGTCTGCGGAACAGCCGCGAGGGTGGAGAGGGGAGTCGGGTGCTGGAGTTCGTCCGCACGGAGGTTCTGTGGCTGGCTCATGTCACTTCTCCTGTTGGGTGGGCGGCACATGATGGCCAGTACCGGCTGCAGGGATGCGCAGCACCTGACCGGGAAGAATGAGGTCGGGATCGGACCCGATCGCCTGACGATTGGCGGCGTACCACTCCGGCCACCGAGCCGCGACCGCCTCAGCACTCGCACCCGCCCCGAGCTCCGCCGCCGCAAGACTCCACAACGAATCCCCGGCCGTCACCACGACCGACCCAGGCACTCGCACGGGAACCCCAGACCGCAGATCCGTATACCGAGTCCCCGCCCCCACAGCCGGCCGATCAGGCACCCCCACCCGAACCCGCCCCGCCCCCGGCACCGCGTCATGCCCGCGACCGCCGGCCGTCGGCTCGGAGGTCAGTACGCCGTCACGCCGACGAGCGCCCGCGGTGGGCTGGGTAGTCGGGACGCCGTCCCGCTGCCCAACGCTTGCGGTCGGCGCCGGAGTCGCCACGCTGTTGTCCGGCTGGGCGGCGTTGGTCGCGGCCGGTCGCTCCGGGGTCGGTGTAGTCGTGTGCGGGTTGGGTGCATCAGTCCGGCCAACGGACTGCGCCGGACCTGTGCCCGGCGCCTCCTCGGTCAGGCGGACCGTCGACGGCGGCTCGCTAACGCGCCAGTCCGTCGTACCCGCAGGAGCAACCCCCGGATGGGTGCCGCCCGCGGTCGCGCCAAGCTGAACCTGCGACGCGGGCTCCGTGGCGCGCTGGTCTGCGGCACCCGAGGAAGCAGCGTCCGGGTGGGTGCCGGGTGCGGCGAGGCGGATTGTTGAGGCGGGCTCGGTGGTGCGCCAGGTGGTGGTGTCGGTGAGTTGGACAGTCGAGCGGGGCTCTACCTGTGTCCATGCCTGGCTGGTGCCGCCGTCGCCGGGGGTTGCGTGGGCTACGCCGACTGTGAGTGGCGTGACGGCGGCTACGCCGAGGCCGGAGCGGAGGAGCGTGCGGGCGGTCTTCGAGGTGATTCGCCCGACGACGACACCCGCCAGCGTGCCGATCGCCCCCGGGATCTGCTCGAGGACGGTCATGAGGACCGCCAGCACGAACCACCCGTAGGCCATCCACGCGACGGTCCCGACCACGAGGACCGTCATCGACTCGAGGTCGTAGGTCCGCATCCCGGTGATCGCGCCGTCGGTCATCCAGCGCAACCCCAGGCCGACCGCGACGAGTGCCGCAACCGCGAGCATCCCCTTCGCCCCTCGGATCATCGCGTTCATCCCGCTTCGCTCCCGACCTATGAGTTTGCTTTAGTTTGCTTTGGCTTGATCACTATAGACCGGGTCTACGGCCGCTTTGCAAGTCCTTAACCCACAAAGCGTCAACTTCCCTGACTCAAGGTGACCGCCCGGCCTCCGTGAATGCGCGCGGGTGGTGGGCTGGGATGACGCGGTCGGCCGGTAGGTTCGCGGGTATGCGGTGGGATGCGTTGTTCGCGGATCTGGAGTCTCAGTTCGAGGCGCTCCAGGAAGGGGATCTGTACGGCGAGGTCGCGGATCGGATCCGGGCCGAGGTCGGGAAGATCACCGTGCTCGACCGGCTGCGGGGTGCTGTCGACACCGTCGTACGGGTCGAATTGATCGACGCGGATCCCGTGCACGGGATGCTGACGCGGGTCGGGAAAGACTGCGTGCTGATCGAGACGGAGCGGTACGAGGAATGGCTGATCCCAGTCGCCGCCCTGGTCGCCGTACACCGCCTGGGGCCGTGGGCGGAGCCGGCCATCGGAGCGATCGAAGGCAAGCTCGGCCTGGCCCATCTGCTGCGCGGAATCGCGCGCGATCGCTCCCCGGTCACCCTCTTCTGCGCCGGAGGTTCCCCCGTCACCGGCACGATCGACCGAGTAGGTGCCGACTTCCTCGAGCTGGCCGAGCACCCTCTCGACGCCCCCCGCCGCCGAACCGAGGTCTACAACGTCCGCCTGGTCCCCACCCAAGCCCTCAGAGCCCTCCGCCGCCGCTAACCCCACGCCAGTCGTGGGAGTTGGGCAGGGCGATCAGCGCCGAGTCGTGGTTCGGACGGAGGAGATCTGCGCCGAGTCGTGGCGTTGGGCGGGGCAGGTTGTCGCTGAGTCGTGGGTATCGGTGGGCGACACGCCGAGTCGGGCGACCCAGATCCACGACTCGGCTCCGCCCCAGCCGTTGATGACTCGGCTCGGCCCCGGCCGTTGACTCCGCCGAGCAGGCGCCGGGTTGGGCCTGCGGCACGCGTTGTGAGTGTCGGAGCGGCGCCAGCTCGCCGGTCCGGACGGGATTACTGGTGGGCTTGTTCGGGTTGGTCTGCTTCTTCGCCGAAGGGGTGGGTGTCGATGAAGTCGCGGGTCTCGGTGTAGAGGCGTTCGATGTACTTCTCGAGTTCGCTGGCCTCGACGCGCCACTGGCCGCGGCCGCCGATCTTGACGGCGGGGATGTCGCCGCGGCGGACCAGGGCGTAGACCTGGTTGGCGGAGATGTTCAGGACTTCGGCGACGTCGGCGAGCTGGAGGAATCGGGGACCCGGCATCCGTCCTACTCCTTCACATAGTGGCTGGTTCCTTCAGTTTGCCACGGTTGGCGACCGGACGACCGCAGTTGTCCCCAGGCTGTGTCAGGCTGTCACAGCCTGTGGACAACCGTTCACGGCGCGGTCCGGGGACACGGCAGAATGTCGGCGGACAGCGATCGATTGACTGGGGAGCAGACGTGGTCGACACAGCAGTGCGGAGTGGGTTCGGGGCGCCGTCGGTCCCGGCTCAGCGCAACAAGCGCGCCCGGTGGAAGGACGGCCGGCTCGTCCTCGGCGTGCTGCTCGTCGCCATCACCGCGCTGGTCGGCGCCAAGCTGCTGTCGTCGGCCGACGACACCACCACGATCTGGGCGGCCAAGCACGACCTCCCGACCGGCACCGAGCTCACCGGCGACGACCTCGCCACTGTGCGGGTGCGCTTCACCAGCAGCGACGACGCCAACAAGTACGTCGCCGCCGACGCCGATCTCAAGGGTCTCGTCCTCACCCGCGCGGTGGACGCGGGTGAGTTCGTGCCGCGCGAGGCCGCTGTCTCCGAATCGGAGAACGATCGCACCGAGCTGCCGCTGTCCGTCGCCAGCGGACGCTTGCCGTCGGACACCGCAGCCGGCGACCTGGTGGACCTCTGGGTCGTCCCCAAGGCAGAGGGGCAGTCGGCCAAGTTGTGGTGGACCAATGTCCGCGTCCTCCAGATCGACTCGGTGAAGGGCGTCGCGGGCGGTTCGGCCCGTCGACAGGTCCTGATCGGCCTCGCACCGAACGATGTGCAGCGACTCCCCGCTGCGCTCACCGCAATGAGTGTCGGCGAGCCCACTCTCGTCCGGCGGGCCAGCTGATGTCGGTACCAGTCCTCCTGGCCGTGACCGGCGCCCCTTGGGAGGCAGACGTCGTACGGCGGACCGAGCACGCGCCCGGGATCCGAGTCGTACGGCGCTGTGTCGACATCGCCGACGTGATGGCGGCGGCCGCGAGTGGGCAGGCCCGCGCGGTCCTGCTCGCTGACGACTTGCCCCGGCTCTCGTCCGACGCGGTGTCCGCATTGCACGCGCGCGGCATCGCCGTACTCGCCCTCGTCGACCCGACCGAGAACGGTGCGCCCTTCGGCGCCGAGGATCGCCTGAGCCGGATGGGCATCGAGCGTATCCTCCCGGCCGACGTCAGCCCGGAGGACCTCGGCCGTGCGGTGACCGATGCGGTGGAGTCCGGCCCGCCGGTGTCGGTCTCGCACTTCGCCGGCGGATTCGTACCGTTGACGCGGGAGACGGCCGGCAACCCGCAGCCCGCGTATACCCAAGGCAGCGGCCGGCTGATCGCGGTCTGGGGTCCGACGGGCGCACCCGGGCGTACGACGATCGCTGTCGGACTCGCCTGCGAGCTCGCGATCAAAGGCGTGCCGACCCTGCTCGCCGACGCCGATGTGTACGGCGGGACTGTCGCGCAGATGCTCGGGATGCTCGACGAGACCTCCGGACTGGCGGCCGCGGCACGGTCGGCGTCGAGTGGTTCGCTCGACATGGTCATGCTCGCGAAGCACGCGCGTCAGGTCGAGCCGCATCTGCTGGTGCTGACCGGGCTCAGCCGCGCCGACCGGTGGACGGAGTTGCGGCCGGCCGCGATCGAGTCGATCTGGGCGACCGCGCGGACGCTCGCGCCGTGCACCGTGGTCGATGTCGGCTTCTGTATCGAGGCGGATGAGGAGATCTCGTTCGATTCGCTGGCACCGCGCCGCAACGGGGCGACCATGTCGACGCTGGAGGAGGCCGACGAGGTGATCGTCGTCGGTACGGCGGACCCGGTTGGCCTCACCCGTTTGATCCGAGCGGTCCACGAGCTGAGCGCCGTCGTGCCGTCGGTCAATCTCAGAGTCGTCGTCAACCGGATCCGCCCCGGCTCACTCGGCAGCTCTCCGGCCGACGCTGTCACTGATGCGCTCACGCAGTACGCCGGAGTCGAGCCGGCAGCCCTGCTTCCGTACGACCTGAGTGCTGTGGACACCGCCATGTCGCACGGCCGCAGCCTCGCCGAGTCGGCCAAGTCCAGCAAGCTCCGGAAGGCTCTGCAGCAACTCGCCGCCGCCGTGGCCCAAGACCTCGGCACCTGATCCACGTCGGGTCGGAGCAAGCGGATGAGTCGAGGCGGCGGCGGGTGAGGGGATGGGCGGGGACTCAGGGTTGGCTCGGTGGGGATACGGGGGAAAACCCCACCGACAGGGGGTCGGGGATGTGTCAGGGTTGGGGGTAATTGACCGCACCCCAGGGGGAAGCATGTCCGAGGTCCAGGGCCGGCCGGCGAGCACGATGAGCACCGAGCGGCGGTATGGGATCGCGATCTCGGTCGCGCTCATCCTCGGCGGTGTGTACTGGGCGCTGACCGGACTGACGGAGGGCACCAAGACCAGCCAGGACAGCTACCCGGTCCAGGGCGACGAGCTGCGGGTCGACACCACCTCCGCGGAGGTCGAGGTCCGGGCTGGGGACGGACCGGACGTCCAGGTCGAGCGGCAGTTCGAGCGGAACGTGTTCGGGTCGGACCCGAAGGAGAAGTACGACAACGGGAAGCTGGAGCTGCGCGACACCGGCTGCGGGTTCCTGTCGTTCGGATGCAAGACCAGCTACATCCTGACCGTGCCGAAGGACGTGAAGCTGACGCTGAGGAGCAGCAGCGGCGACATCACGGTGTCGGGGCTTTCCGGTGGTGCGGACCTGACGTCGAGTTCGGGCAGCATCGAGGTGCACGACGTCGGTGGGTCGCTGCGGCTGGAGTCCAGCTCGGGTGATCTCGAAGCGCAGGGTCTGATCGCGACCACGGTGACGACCGAGAGCAGTTCCGGGAGCGTCGACCTCGACTTCGCGGTGGCGCCGCAGTCGGTGGACTCGAAGGCGAGCTCGGGGGACGTGTCGATCCGGATCCCGTCCGGCGCCGAGGCGTACAAGGTGGACACCGACACCTCGTCCGGGGACGAGTCGGCGAACGTGAAGATCGACCCGAACGCCACCCGCACGCTCAAAGCCAAAACCTCCTCAGGCGACGTAACCATCGAATACAACCACTGACCCGTTGTTTGCAGGGGAAGCAGACACGGGCGGGGAGTGGTGGACAGGCGACGTAACCATCGAGTCAAACCACTGACGATCTGTGTACGGCGAGTGATCGGCAGGACCGCCGGCGTAAGCGGGGTCATGTTCTGAGTAGGCTGGCCGGCATGTCTGAGGTTGAGGTGGTGCCGCGTGGGCTCTTGGTGGATTGGGGCGGCGTGCTCACCTCCGGCCTGGAGGAGGCGCTGCGGCGCTGGGCCGAGCTCGACGGTTTCGACTTCGACTCCTACCTGCAGGCGGTCCTCGCCTGGCTGCCCGCCGAATCTCCGGAGAACGCGACCGCGGAAGCCGAGCTGAATCCGGTCCACGCCCTCGAGCGCGGCCAGATCGCCATTCCCGACTTCGAGCGCAAGCTCGCCTCGATCCTGGTCCGGCGCGACGGTACGCCGGTGCCGGCCGAGGGCCTGATCGAGCGCATGTTCGCGCACTTCGAGCACCAGCCGGCGATGTCCGCCCTGGTCCGCCGGGCCCGCTCGCACGGGATCCGCACCGCACTGCTGTCGAACTCCTGGGGCAACACCTACCCGCGCGACACCTGGGACGGCATGTTCGACGACATCGTGATCTCCGGCGAGGTCGGGATGCGCAAGCCCGAGGCGGAGATTTTCCTGCTCGCTGCCCGCCGGCTGGAGCTGAAGCCCGAGGAGTGCGTGTTCATCGACGACCTCGAGCTCAATGTCGACGGCGCCCGCGCGGTCGGCATGACCGCGATCCTTCACACCGAGTACGACGAGACCCGGCAAGCGCTGGAAACCCTGTTCGGAGCCGACCTGACGTGACCGTGACCACCACGCCCTCCTCCCCACCCCGCCCGGCCGGCCGGCGCCGCGTACTGATCGCGATCGTCGGCTGCGCGCTGCTCGTCGCCCTGGGCGCCTGGGTGGGCAGCCTGTTCGCCGGCATGATCGACCTGCGCGTGTACCGGATGGGCGGCTCGGTGCTGCTGCACGGCAACGCGCTGTACGACGCCGAGCTGCCGGGCTCCGGGTTGCCGTTCACCTACCCGCCGTTCGCCGCGATCGCGATGGTGCCGCTGGCCGCCGTCCCGTGGGGCGTCGCGCTGGTGGCGTGGACCACGATCTCGGTGCTGAGTATCACCGCGCTCTGGCGGACCAGCCTGACGAAGACCTTCTGGTCGTTCATCACCCAGCGCAAGCGGACGGCCGTCCTGGTCGCGCTGACCGCACTCTCGCTGCTGCTCGAACCGGTCTGGCAGACGATCCAGTTCGGCCAGATCAACCTGTTGCTGACAGCAATGATCCTGCTGGACCTGGTCCGGCCCGACAACGCGCGGCTGCGCGGGTTCTGGCTCGGTGTCGCGATCGGCGTCAAGCTGACCCCGCTGCCGTTCCTGGCGCTGCTCATCGTCACTAAACAGTGGCGTGCGCTGCGCAATGCCGTACTCGGTCTGCTGGCCACGATGGCGATCGGGTTCGCGATCGTGCCGCACCAGTCGTGGCGCTACTGGACCGACGTCATCCTCGACGCCAACCGCGTCGGCGGGATCGCCTATACCGGCAACCAGTCCTTCAACGGCTTCCTGCACCGGATCGGTAACGAGGCGAGCTGGGTGCAGCCGACGTGGTTCGTGCTCTCGGTGGTGTTCGGTCTGCTCGTGCTCTGGCTGGCCCGGCGCTACTGGCTCGCGGACGAGCGCGTCACCGCGATCTCGGTGATGGCTCTGGCCGTGCTGTACGCGTCGCCGATCTCGTGGAGTCACCACTGGGTCTGGATCATCCCGCTCGGCGTGAGCTTGATCCGCGCGGTCAATCGCGTCTGGGGTCTCAACCCCGCAGTAGTGACCGGAGTGCTCTTCTACGGCCTCTTCGTACTGCGTTCGATCTGGTGGGTGCCGTACCGCGACGACCGCGAACTCGGCTGGAGCTTCTGGCAGTCCATCCCCGGCAACTCGCATCTGATCGTCGGGATGATCGCCTTCATCCTGCTGGCGGTCACCAGCCGGAGTCTGCCTAAACCGTCGTCGTCAACGCCCGCAGCGGCGGAGCAAGCCTGACCGCGAGGTCGCCGTCGACCACAAGCACCTCAGCCAGCAGTACGTCGACACTGGCGCGGAACGCTCGTACCAGCTCAGCAGGGTCGAGTGACCGCACCAGCGTCGGCTCCACTGCTGCAGTGGTAGCCGCAGGCAACAGATGCAATCCACGGCCCTGTGAATGCGGCAGACCGTGCCGGAGACACATCAGCACGAGCACGTGGTCGCGGACCCCGCTGATCATGTACTCCGCCTGCCACACCTTTCCCCGCGCGATGCTGGAGCGTGCATGCAACGCATACAGCCACCCCATGCCCACCAGGTTCACAGGTGAAGGTGTAGTCCAGGCCGGCTGCTCCACTGCCTCCCCGAAGAGCAGTTGGAACGTCGGCCCGAGCGCACCGAACTCACCGGCCGGTGCAAAGGCGATGTCCACCTGCAGCGTCGACGACAGCAGGAACACCCGGTACACGGTCCCGCGGGACCACACGTCAGTGTGATGCACGGCGCCGAGTTCGTAGAGAAGCGAAGTCCAGTCGGCCAGTACGGCGTCTTGGTCGGCGTCAACCGCGAGTCCGAGCGCCAGATCGACGTCGGACCACTCGTCCTCAGCCCCGATTGCGGCCGACCCGGTCAGCGCCGCACCGGTGATCCGTCCGTCGGACCGGGCGGCCTCCACCAGCACTTCTCGGAGGTGGGTGCGTTCGGCGACCGTGTACATCACGAAGAGAACAGTAGGAGCAGCCCGCCGCAGGTGTAGCCGACCATGACGATCAGCAGCGGGAGCTGACCGATCAGGGCCTTGTTACGGGGGAACAGGGCGACAGCACGGTCGTGCGCCGAGATGACACCGAGTAGGTGCCCACAGACCACGGCCAGGACCTGCATGAGCGCGATCGTGGTGCTGTGGTTGGTGATGCCGGTGTTCACCGCGAGCAGGCCGGTGCCGAAGATGTTGGCGCCGTCGCTGAGCGGATCGCTCAGGTAGATGAGCGTCCGCTGCCCCTCCAGGATGAACAGGGTCAGGTAGTGCGCGACGACGTACCCGAGCACGATCGGGACGAGGGAGTGCGCGAACAGACCGGGGAGCGCCGTACGGGAGCTGTCCGACAGCCGGCCGGCGAGCAGGGTGGCGCCGGAGTACGTGACCAGCACGAACAGGATGAACACGATCAGCGCGGCGGTGCCGAGCCAGGTCATCGAGATGTCCTGGTTCTGTGCCCAGCCGATCCACGCCGACGAGTTCGAGAAGCCGTCGTACGCCGTGGAGCCGAGGAGCGCTGCGACCATGCCGACGAGGCCGGGCTGTGGCTTGAGGCCGTCCAGGTTCTCCAGCGGGCGGCGGACCACCAGGGCACCGTCGGTACGACGGCCCCACGGTGACAACCGGGACATCAGCGTGGCGTAGACCTCGAACGGGTCGCCGGTCGAGAACCACCGGTCGCCGAACAGGATTGCGCCGAACAGTGTGATCACGAAGTACAGCGCGAGCCACGCCTGCAGGACGGGGATGGTGGCGCGGTCCGGCGCGACCAGTTCCAGCCAGGTGAACGCGAAGATGCCCAGCGCGGCCGGCCAGAGACCGGCCCAGGCGGGGAGCTGGAGGATGCCCTTCGACGGCGACTGCCGCAGCGCTTTGGAGAGCAGCAGGTGAAGGGTCCGGAGCGGGTTCAGCGTCCGCCAGATCGGGCCGAACACGAGCGAGATCGGCACCAGCCCGACCCAGAGCAGGATGTAGATGAACCCGAAGATCGGGTTGGTCAGCCGGTCCACGCCGAACATCAGCGACACCATGGCGTAGAAGAAGATCGCCAGGCCGACGAGGCGGACGATCCAGCGGAACCAGCTCGCGTCGACCGTCCGGGTGATTGCGGCAGGCAACGGCTTCCCGGACGCGTTACCCCGGTACCTCGGACTCCGCCAGGCCAGCCCGAGCACGACGAACGAGACGGTGACCGCGACCGCGGCGCCACCGACCGCGAGGCCGAACGGAACCGGCAGGTCCTGCCGCCCACCGATTCCGTGGAGCGGCAGAAGCAGGCCGGTCATGAGACGACGAGTTTGGCGGCCAGTTTGTCGCTCTCGTGGGTCTCGACCTCGAAGGTGCCCTTCATGTTCGCGGTGAACTTGACCGAGGCCGGCTTGCCCGGGGTGAGCGGCAGTTCCTTGTCGTAGCCGTGGATGTGCACCTCGTCCGCCGCGTCGCTGACCGCGGTGACCAGCACGGTCTGGCCGGCCTTCACCTTGATGGTCGCGCCGCTCGGGTTGACCTTGCCGTTGGCAACGGTGACGTTGATGGTCACGTCGGCCTGCTCACCGGACGGATCCGCGGTGTTCGACGGGGAGCTGGCGTTCGGCTTGCCCGGCGTCGGGGTCATCGTCGGCACGCTGGCCTGCGTACTCGCGGGGGCGCTCGGCGACGGGGTGCTCGAGCCGCTGTCGGATTCGCCTCCACCACAGCCGGCCAGGACCAGCATGCCGAGGGTAGGCAGAAGAGCCGCGGCGGTACCGCGAGCGAGCGTCGAACGCATGGTCGAGGGGCCTTTCAAGGGGTCTGTGAAGTTCTCAGGGTGCGGGACACACCCTCTTGCCTGACGAACACCGATAGCTCAGTGTTCCCTGAGAGGGCGTCTAGGCCAGTGTCGCAGCCCACTGTCCGTGCGGCCCGTTAGGGTGACGAGACAGAGCTTCGAGCAGAGAGGAAGGTGACCGGATGCCCGATCGGCTGACGTCGCTGGATCTCACCTTCCTGAAAGCCGAATCCCCGGCCACCCCGATGCACGTCGGGACGGTCGACATCTTCGAGCCGCCGGTGCACTCTGGCGACGGGTTCGACTACGAGCGCCTGGTCGCGCTGATCCGGGACCGGATCACCTTCGTGCCGCGGTACCGGCAGCGGGTCCAGCAGGTGCCCGGCCGGTTCGCCGGCCCGGTCTGGGTGGACGACGAAGAGTTCGACATCACCTTCCACGTACGGCGCTCTGCCCTGCCCCGGCCGGGGACGCACGCGCAGCTGCTCGAGCTGGTCGCCCGGATCATGTCCCGCCGGCTGGACCGGGCCCGGCCGCTGTGGGAGATGTACCTGGTCGAGGGCCTGCAAGGTGACCGGTTCGCGATCATCGCCAAGTCCCACCAGGCCCTTGTCGACGGCAACAGCACGGTCGACATCGGCCAGGTGGTGCTGGACGCGACCGCACACCCCCGGGACACCCCGACCGACACCTGGGAGCCCAAACACCCACCGTCCGCGCTGGAGCTGCTCGCCGGCGTGTTCACCGACGCCACCCGCCACCCCACCGCGGTACTGGAGCTGGCCCGGGCCGAGATCGCCAGCCTGACCGGGTCGACGTCGGTCCGCGAGGTGCTCGGGGACGTGGTCGGCTCGCTGGTCGCGCAGCGCCATGTGCAGGAGAGCTCGCTGCACGTGAAGACGTCCGGTCAGCGCCGGTTCACCACCGTGCAGACCGACCTCGAGGACTACCGGACCGTCCGGGCTGCCCACGGCGGCACGGTGAACGACGTGGTCCTCGCGGTTGTCGCCGGTGCGTTCCGGGCCTGGATGATGACCCGCGGTGAGGGCGTCGGGCCGACCCGCAGCGTGCGGGCGGTGGTCCCGGTCAGCATCCGTGACGACGAGGACGAGGAACCGACCTCGCTCGGCTCCTCGGTGATCGCCTCCACGGTGAACCTCCCGGTCGGGGAGAACTCTCCGGTCATGCGCATGCACCAGATCTCGTACCAGACCAAGGTGCACAAGGACACCGGCCGCGCGGTCAGCGCCCGGTCGCTGGTCGGGATCGCCGGGTTCGCCCCGACCACGCTGCACGCGCTGGCCGCCCGGGTCGCGACCACGACCGTCCGGCCGATCGACGACGTGGTGATCACCAACGTGCCCGGACCGCAGTTCCCGCTGTACGCGCAGGGTGCCCCGATGCTGGCGTCGTACCCGGTGGTTCCGCTGATGCCCGGACAAGGGCTGTCCGTCGGCGTCACGTCGTACGACGGGAAGGTGTTCTACGGGCTCAACGCGGACCGCACCGCGATGCCGGACCTGGCTGTTTTCGCCCAATGTGTGACGGATGCGCTGGACGAGTTGCTCGACACCACCAGGGGTAGCCGGAACCGGGCTTCCCGGGGCCGGAAGAAACCCCGCGCGACAACCAAGAAGGCGGACTCATGAGGGTCTACATTCCATCCACGCTGCGGCTGCTCGACGTCGCGTGCCACGCCGGCGAGTTCGGCCCGGCCCCGCTGACCGCGTACGCCGTGACGCCCGCGCTGCGGGAGTGGTACGCGGAGGGTGACGACGAAGAGCTCGAGTACGCCGCGATGGCGCAGGCGGCCCGTGCTTCGGTGGGCCTGCTCGCGGCCGATCCGGACACGGCGCGGAGGCGCGTGGTGATCGCGGTCGAGGTGAGCGCCGTACCGCCTGCCGACGGGTCGGTCGAGCTGGGGGACGCCCGGCTGGAGCTGCAAGTGGTCATCCCGTGGACGAAGGTCGCGGCCGTCCATCTGGACGCGGCCGGTGCCGCAGCGCTGGTCGGGAAGGCGGCTGACCTGTGGGAAGCGGCCCAGAATGGTGACGACGACGCGGTTTTCGCCCTCGATTCGTGCGAGGGTGAAGACCTGCTGTGGTATGCGACACAAGAGATCCCGGACCTGTTGGCCGCGGAGGGACCCCGCGGGCTCAACGGCGTGAACTGACAGGGGGCTGATGGCGATGCAGGCGATCTGGAAGGGTGCGATCTCGTTCGGGATGGTGACGATCCCGATCAAGGTGTTCTCGGCGACCGAGGAGAAGGACATCTCGTTCCGCCAGGTGCACGTCGCCGACGGCGGCCGGATCCGCTACAAGCGAATCTGCTCGATCGACGGCGAGGAAGTGCCGTACTCCGACATCGGCAAGGGCTACGAGATGGCGGACGGCCGGATGGTGGTGCTGGAGCCGGACGACTTCGCCGACCTGCCGCTGTCCAGCAAGAAGGTCATCGACGTGCTGGAGTTCGTGCCGTCGGACCAGGTCGACCCGCTGTACCTGGGCAAGTCCTACTACCTGCAGGCCGACGGCGGGCCGGGCGCCAAGCCGTACGTGCTGCTGCGGGACGCGCTCGACGGCTCCGAGCTGTACGCGCTGGTCAAGGTGGCGCTGCGGTCGCGGGAGAGCCTCGGCCTGCTGCGGACAGTCGACGACATCCTCGTGCTGCAGGTCATGCTGTGGCCGGACGAGGTCCGGGACGCGTCCTTCGCCGCGCCACCCGAGGACGTAGAGATCCGTTCCCAGGAGAAGGCGATGGCGTCGTCGTACATCGACACGCTGCGCGGCGAGTTCGACCCGGAGCAGTACCACGACGAGTACCGGCAGGCGCTCGAGAAGGTGGTCGAGGCGAAGGCGGCGGGTGTCCCGCTGCCGGAGGCCGAGGAGGAGGAGTCCGAGGGCGCCGAGGTCGTCGACCTGGTCGCCGCGCTCCGGGCCTCGGTCGAGGCCGCCAAGGCACGCCGCGCCGGTGGGTCCGCGGACGCCGAGCCGGCCAAGAAGGCGCCGGCGAAGAAGGCGGCTGCCAAGAAGGCTCCGGCCAAGAAGGCCGCGGCCGCGAAGAAGGCCCCGGCGAAGAAGACCGCCAAGAAGACCGCGAAGAAGTCCGCATGAGCGAGCAGCCGCCGACCACGACCGAGGTTCCCCAGGACGCGTCGGAGATCCCGGTCGATCCGACCGCCGCGGTGGTGACACCGGGTGCGTACCTGCTCGAGCTCGTCCCGGTGCCGGTGACCGATGTCGACCGGGCCAAACGGTTCTACTCCGAGCAGGCCGGCTTCCACGTCGATGTCGACGTCTCGCCGGCCGACGGCGTACGCATCGTCCAGCTCACGCCGCCGGGCTCCTACTGCTCGATCACCCTGGCCACCGGCCTGCCGCAGCTCGACATGCCACCCGGCACCCTTCGCGGCCTGCACCTCGTGGTGAAGGACATCGAGGCAGCCCGCGAGGAACTGATCCAGCGCGGCGTCGAGGTCAGCGAGACCGAAGACCTCGGCGGCGTCTTCTACGCCTGGTTCCAGGACCCCGACGGCAACACGTGGGCCCTCCAGCACATGCCGTGGCGGCAGTAGGATTTCCGACAGGGAGTGCGTTGCTCTGTAGTATGTGCTACGAATAGGTAGACCAGTCGCGTTCGTGGTCGACGGGCCTGTCGTGGCACCATGAAGGCGCACGCCTGGCCACCCGCACCCGGCGTGTCCCACTACGGTCCACCACACGATCGAGGAGCCCCGCAGCATGGATGCCGTCACCGTCGTTCCGACGCCTGCCAACGAGACAGTGAAGGGGTATGCGCCCGGTTCGGCCGAGCGCACGAGCCTCGAGGCGAAGCTCAAGGAGTTCACCGCGGCGGGTGCGATCGACCTGACCTGCACGATCGGCGGCGAGCAGAAACTGGGTGGCGGCGCGCCGGTCAACGTGGTCCAGCCGCACAAGCACGCGCACGTGCTCGGCACTCTCGGCACCGCGACCGAGTCCGACGGGCGTGAGGCTGTGGTGGCGGCGCTGGCGGCGGCGCCGTCCTGGCGTTCGCTGTCGTTCGACGATCGTGCCGCGATCTTCTTGAAGGCGGCGGACCTGCTCGCGGGTCCGTGGCGCGACACCCTGAACGCGGCCACCATGCTGGGTCAGTCGAAGACGATCCAGCAGGCCGAGATCGACGCCGCGTGTGAGCTGATCGACTTCCTGCGGTTCAACGTGGCGTTCGCCCGGCAGATCGTCAGCGACCAGCCGATCTCGTCCCCGGGCGTGTGGAACCGGGTCGACTACCGGCCGCTCGAGGGCTTCGTCTACGCGATCACGCCGTTCAACTTCACCGCCATCGCCGGCAACCTGCCGACCGCGCCGGCGCTGATGGGTAACACAGTGGTCTGGAAGCCGTCCCCGACGCAGCAGTTCGCGGCGCACTGGACGATGCGGCTGTTCGAGGCCGCGGGCCTGCCGGCCGGCGTGATCAACCTGGTCACCGGCGACGGCATCGACGTGAGCAAGGCCGCTCTGACTCACCCGGACCTGGCCGGCATCCACTTCACCGGCTCGACCCGGACCTTCCAGTCGCTGTGGGGCACGGTCGGCACGAACATCGCGGCGTACAAGACCTACCCGCGGCTGGTCGGCGAGACCGGCGGCAAGGACTTCATCCTGGCGCACCCGTCGGCGGATCCGGCGGTCCTGAAGACCGCGATGGTGCGCGGCGCGTTCGAGTACCAGGGGCAGAAGTGCTCGGCCGCGTCCCGTGCGTACGTCGCTCGGTCGGTGTGGGACCGGATCCGCGACGACCTGGTCGCCGAGACCGAGTCGCTGACCATGGGTGACGTCACCGACCTGTCGAACTTCATCGGAGCGGTGATCGACGACCGCGCGTTCGCCAAGCACAAGGCGGCGCTCGACCGGGCGCGGAAGAGCGACGCGGTCGAGGTTGTTGCCGGTGGCACCTATGACGACAATGAGGGGTACTTCGTTCGCCCGACGCTGCTGGTGTCCGACGACCCGACGGACGAGATCTTCACCACCGAGTACTTCGGGCCGATCCTTGGTGTGCACGTGTACGACGACGCCGACTACGACACCGTGATGCGGCAGATGGAGCACTCGGCGCCGTACGGGCTGACCGGTGCGGTCATCGCGCAGGACCGGCGCGCGGTGGCGGAGGCTGCGGACTACCTGCGGTTCGCGGCGGGGAACTTCTATGTCAACGACAAGCCGACCGGCGCGGTTGTCGGGCAGCAGCCGTTCGGTGGGGCGCGGGCGTCTGGGACCAACGACAAGGCCGGGTCGATGTGGAACCTCATTCGTTGGGCTTCGCCGCGGTCGATGAAGGAGACCTTCGCGCCGCCGACGGACTACCGCTACCCGCACCAGGGCTGACCCTGGAAAGGCTCGGGGATGTCCCGGGAATCGGCGTTCGGCGGGAGTAGTCAGCGCCTGCCGCGTCGTTTCCCCGGTATGCATGAGACCGATCTGCACCTCGAGCCCAACGAAGCCTCCGACCTGTGCCGCGTCTTCACACCGGACGTGCTCGCTCGGCACGGCTGGGACCGGGCCTTCGTCACCGTCCTGGACGAGGCGACGGCCGAGGATGCGCTGGCGCTGCTCGTGCACGCCGCCGGGGCGCCGCTCGACGAGGGCTGGGCGGCGCAGCGGATCCTCACCGACGCGGGGCTGAACGCTGGGAAGACCGAGGATGCCGAGGCGTGCGCGTCCCGGGACGGTTACGTGTACCTGGTCGGCTCGCAGTTCGGTAAGAAGGCCGGCCCGCTCTCGGCGAAGCGCTCCTGGATCGCCCGGGTCAGCGAGCAGTCGATCGAGGAGAGCCTCGCCGGCGGGCGCGCTGAGCTGGAGATCGTCCGGTTCAAGTTCGCGCTGCACCGGGCGATCAACGATGCGCTGGCGGCGGTCGAGTTGTTGCCAGTCGGACCGCTCGGTCGGCAGGCGTACGTCGAGGAGACCATCGCGCGTGGTCAGCTCAAAGCGAAGAGCTGGAGCGGGAGCATCCGTCCGACGGACCATCCGATCAACGTCGAGGCGGCCGAGTTCCGCGCGAACGGCAATCTCCTCCTGGGCCTGCGCTACCCGGTCTCCGCCGACGGGCATCCGCTGCTGGTCGAGCTCGAGAACGTGGATGAGCTGTTCGACGACCCGAACGCCGTACCGCGCTGTGGCAACGTCTGGATCATCGGTGACGCCGGCAGTGTCGAAGCGCCGGCCGGGTTCCGCGGTCTCGACACCCACGGCGGCGATCGGTTCGACGCCGTCATCGGTGATCTCGACGCGTCCGGCAAGTCGGCCACGGTACTCGCGGACCACCCGGAAGGGGCCGTGGCGGCGTCGGAGCACGTGCACTTCGAACTCCCGTCAGACGCCGGAGGTGTGGTTGGCAGCAAGGTCGTCCACCACTTCGGCGACGTCCGCCGGGTGGAGGGTGTCGCCGTCGACCACGAGGGCCACGCCCACTACGTCATCGACGAGGAAGGCCACGTAGCCCTCCGCACCCTCGTCTTCGACTAGATCGCGAGGCCGCGGCGGACGGTGATGTAGAAGGTGGTCAGGTCGTCGATCAGGGCCTCGATCTGCTTCTTGTTGGTGAGGTCTGCGTCGAGGAGCCAGTCCGAGATCAGGTCGAACATGCCGCCGACCAGGCCGATGGCCACGCTGTGCCGGACGGCTCGCTGCTCGTCGGCCGGCGGGCCGTCGTACCGGTCCCAGAGCTGGGCGAGGAAGCCGGCGGCCCAGCGGCGGTTGGTCCGGCGCTGCCGCTCGACCGCCTCCGAGATGCCGGACGCCATGCCGAACGTGACCTTGGTGATCCGCGGGTCGTCGACGAGCGCGTGCACGAAGGTCGCGAGCAGCAGCGGTGCCTCCTGCCGTTCGTTGCCGGTCGCCTGTGCCGCGGCGCCGGCCACGCGTTCCTCCAGGCGTTCCGACGTCCGCTGCAGCAGCGCGAGGTAGCACTCCTCGCGGCTGGAGAACAGCTCGTAGAAGCTCTTCGTCCCGATGTACGCCGTACTGCAGATCTGCTCGATCGACGTGCCGAGATAGCCGTTGGCGGCGAAGAGTTTGAGCGCCGCGTCCAGCAGTTGCTCGCGTCGCTCGGCCCGGCGTTGCCCGGCGTCGAGTCCCCGTATGGTTCTGCCCATGCGCTGGACGTTACCCCGCGTGCAGAGTTCGTAACCGAGGGATCTTGTTTCGAACACGACAGCTTGTTTATAACCAGGACTCATGCTCAACTGTCCGTGATCCAGTCGTCACCGAACGATACCTGCACGGGGAGCTGCTATGACAATCCGCCTTCGCGGGGCCGCCGCGGGCCTGATCGCCGCCGTCCTGCTGATGGCCTCGGCCGCCACCGCGACCGCTGCGAGTGCCGCGCCGTCGTCGGGGTTCGACGACTGGGCGTGTAAGCCGTCGACCGCGCATCCGGAGCCGCTGGTCCTGCTGCACGGGCTGGGCGGCAACGGCCCCGGCAACTACTCGTATCTCGGTCCGTTCCTCGCCGCGAAGGGCTGTTGCGCCTTCACGCTCACCTACGGCCAGGCCGGCCCGGCGATCCCGGTCGGCGGCACGGTCTCGATCGTCCAGTCGTCGGCGGAGATCCAGGCCTTCGTCCAGCGCGTCCGCCAAGCCACCGGTGCCGCCAAGGTCGACTTCGTCGGGCACTCCGAGGGCGCCTTCCAGAGCATCTACGGCCCCAAGGTCCGCGGATACGCCGGTCAAGTGGGCAAGGTGATCGCGCTCGCGCCACCGACGCACGGTACGACGTTCGGCGGCCTGGTCAGCGTGGGTGACTACCTCGGTCTCGGCCCGCTCGTCGGCCAGGTCCTCCAGCAGTTCGGCTGCCCGGCCTGTGACGAGCTGATCGTCGGCGGATCCGCCGTACAGCAAGTGACGGCCGGCCCGATCGCACAGCCCGGCGTGAAGTACACGGTGATCGCATCCCGCTTCGACGCCCTCGTCACACCGCACGAGACGTCGTTCATCCGCGAGCCCGGTGTGGCGAACCAGTACGTCCAGGACACCTGCCCACTCGACCCGGTCGGTCACGTCGGTCTCGCGTTCGACCCGACGGTCGCCCAGTTGGTCGCGAACGCGCTCGACCCCGCGCACGCGAAGCGCGTGGTGTGCGCCTTCGGACCACCCCTGTAAGTCAGGCGGTGCGGTTGAGCTCCTGGAGGGGAGGGTCGACGAGCAGCGCGGATCCGCACTTCACGCAGATCCACTCGTCCGGCTCGTCGACCAGGTGATCCGCCGCCTCGATCCGCTCGAACGGCATCTCCGTGGCACAGAACACGCAGTACTGCGCATCCTCGCCGACCGGCTCAGAACGCTTCTTCCGCATGACGAGCTCACCTCCGAAGCAACTCTTCCGTTCAGGTTGCCACCGCAGGCGAGCCCGTCAGCGCAGCGACACTCAGTTGGTCCAGTCGCGCCCGAGCTCGTGCTCCTTCTGCAGCCCGGAGCGGATGGCGTCGACGACGAAGGGTTCGATCTTCTTGCCGATCAGGGGGACGGCGACCTTGACGTCGAGGTTGATCGCCTGGACGGTCTGACCGCCGCCGGCGGAGATGCTCGCGGTGCCCTTGAGGGTGACGGGGGTGTTGCTGATCTCACCGGCCACGTCGGCGTGCCGCGAGCCGTCGGCCGCGGCCGGGTGCCAGGTCTCGGTCTGGACCACGGTCAGTGTCTGGCCGACGAACTTCCGGGCGATGTCCGGTACGTCGTCCGACGGCATCTCCCGGCTGACCCGGACGATCGTGTCACCGCCGGACTCGCTCACCTGCACGTCGTACGACAGCGCCTTGGTCTTCTCGCAGGCCTGCTCGCGGAAGGTGGCGTCCGTGACGATCGCGAACACTTCCTCGGGGGTGGCGTCGTACGACGCCGACAGCTTCAGCTCCATGCCGCACATCATGGCATTACCGATCGGTCACCCAACGCCTCCGCGCCGCGCGGAACCGCCTGCTACGGTGCCTGGGCAAGCGATTGCCAGACGGAGTGAGGACGGATGGGGCTCGCCGAACGGTGGATGGCGGTCGGCGCGGTGGACCGCGCCGAGGCAGTGGCATCGGCTCGGCAGCGAGCCGGCGTACCGGATCTGACCGACCGAGAGGTGTGGGGGAGCCGCGACCCCGCCGCAGTGAAGGCGATCCTGGCCGAGGCGGATGCGGACCGCGCCGAGCCCTGGCCGCACACCTTGCTCTCCGACTACGCCCGCTTCTGGCGTGACGGCGCCCGCACGCCGTACGAGACCCCGGCCGGTGAGCTACGCCGCCGTACGGCGACAGCGGTCGTGGCCGCCGCGTTGACCGCCGACCAGGCGTACGTCGACCAGGCCGCGGACGGACTGTTGTTGCTGTGTGAGCAGACCACCTGGTCCTGGGCCGCACACGAGTCCTTCGCGACCGAGCGGCATGAGGTGCTGGGCGATCCCGACCAGCCCTACCTGGACCTCGGTGCGGCCGAGACCGCGGAGATCCTGGCCTGGGCCGACGTCGTACTGGGTCCCGCACTCGACGATCGCGTACCGGGGTTGCGGCGGCGCCTTCGCCGGGAGGTCCGCCGGCGCATTATCGAGCCGTTCCGGTTCGACAGGCGGTGGCACTGGCTCGGCCTGACCGGCCACCTGAGCAACTGGAACCCGTGGATCCACGGCCACGTCCTCGCCGCCGCGCTCTTCCTCGAAGACGATCCCGAGGTCCAGCTCGACGTCGCCGACCTCGTCATCGACGGCATCGACCGGTATCTCGCCTCGCTCCCAGCCGACGGCGGTTGCGATGAGGGCTACGCGTACTGGTGGAACGGTCCGGCCCGCCTGGCTCAGGCCCTCGACCTGCTCGACCGCATCACCAACGGCGCCTTCGCCCCATGGACCTGTACGCCGCTCGCCGAGCTGGCCCGGTATCCACAACGGATGGCTCTGGGCAACGGCTGGTACGTCAACGTGGCCGACGGCTCCGCCCGCCCGAATCCGAACCAGCCTTGGCACATCCTGCACCGCTGGAGCCGCCACCACGACGACCCCGAGGTGTTGGCACAGGCCGCCGCGCATCGCGATCTCCCCATCGCCCCGGTCGCCGGCCTCGGCCGTGCGCTGCTCGGTTTCACCGACGACGCCTGGTGGGCCGCACCGAAGGCGGACCTGCCGCTCCCACGATCGACCTACCTCGCTGACCTCCAGGTGCTGGTTGTTCGCGAAACGGCGGGCAGTTCGCAGGGTCTGACGCTCGCGATCAAAGGCGGCCACAACAACGAGAACCACAACCACAACGACGTCGGCTCGTTCATCGCTGCCCTCGACGGCACGCCGGTGCTCATCGACCTCGGTCAGCCGACGTACACCGCGCTCTCCTTCTCCGGCCGTCGCTACGAGCACTGGGTCGTCCGAAGCGACTGGCACAACGTCCCGGTGCTCAACGGGCAGGATCAGTCGCCCGGAACGCAGTACCGCGCAACGGAGGTCGCGGCGACGGACGACTCGCTGAGCCTGGACCTGGCCCACGCCTACCCTGATGCCTCGCGCTACCGGCGCGTGGCGAGTTTGGAGTCCGGCGCGATCACGATCGCGGACGAGTGGGACGGCACCGCCGAGCAGCACTTTGTCATCGCGGGTACGCCGGTCGCCCACGAGGCGGGCCGACTCCGCATAGAAACCCTGGCCGGCGGACAAGTCGACCTCACCTGGACAGGTGGTGTGGGCCGCCTGGAGGAACAAGCCGTGGATGACGACCTGCTGGAAGGTGTCTGGGGCCCGCGCGTGCATCGGCTGGTCATCCCCATGGACGGCACCTCCTTCGAACTGAGAATGAGCGAGCTCAGTCCGAGTTGATCCAGGACCAGACGCTCGTGGTCGCCTCCACGCCGGCCGCCTCGAAGCCGTGTAGCACCAGCTCCTGGTTCGCCTCCAAGGCCATGCCGTCAGCCAGAACCCCTTGTGTGACAAGGGTTCTGAAGGCGCCGGCCAGTCGATCCTGTGCCGGGCCGTCGACGCCCGGAGCGTAGGCGTTCGCCAAGGTGTCCAACGCGTCGTACGGCGCATGGACGCTGTAGCCGTACTCCCGGCCGGGATCGTCACCGATCGGCAGGTAGTCGTAGAACTCGGTGAACGTGATGCCTTTGTCGCCCTCCTTGGGATCGAAGGTGAGCGACAGCGTGAAGATGCAATCGTTGCCCGTCCGATGGACCTTGAGCAACGTCTCGCGCCACGCTGTCCCGTACCGCTCGAACTCCACACCGGCCTCGGTCAGCCAGTCGGCGACGCGATCCCGAACCTCCATCGGTCGCCGCGGCGTCAGCTCACCACGCTCCGCGAGCGCGCGCCAGTACGCGATGAGCGTGTCGTCCGGACCGAGCCGATCGTCCACCGGTCCGACACGATTCTTCAACCAGGGCAGGAGTTTCGCGAGTTCGGCATAGTCGAATTGCAGCTGGTACAGCGCGTCCCGCCAGACGTCCTCCGCCGTACCGTAGCCCTCTTGAAGGCCGAGCCGCTTGGCGAACGAGCCGATCGAGAACGACACCTGTGCGATCTGGTCCGGCCGAGTCGGAGCCTTTACCAGCGTCTCCCGTCGATCGGTGCCGCGTCGAGTCGGTCGCAGATCCAGGGCGGCGCACCAGCTCTCCACCTGGTCCCGCAGCGCGCCCTGACCGGCCAGTGGGTCCAGCAGCACCTCGCAGGCAGCGATCAACCGGTCCTCGGGCTCTCCGGAGGATGGCGTGCCGGCGAGCTTCTCGGCGTACCAGGCCAGCTGCGGCAAGACGTCGTACGGGAGGCGTACGCCGTAGCTGTAACCGAGGATCTCGTCCGGCCCGCGGTACTCCTCGTCGAACGAGAACTCGTCGCCCTCGCCAGGTGTCCAGAAACCCCAGCTGATCGTGACCGCGCGCCCGGTCCCGGGCTGGGTGACCGCGGCAACGATGTGCTCGCGATGCGTGCGCTTGCCGTCGACGTCCCAGTCGGACGACAAGCCCGCCTGGTGACACCAGCGACGCAGCTCGGCCCGGATGCTCGCCGGGTAGTAGCGGGCCAGCCCGTCCCGCTCCACCGCAGCCCGGCTCGCCGCCACCAGCCGCGGCTCGTCGGCACCGTCTACGTCGGTCTGTTCGAGGAAGCTCGTGAGTGCGTCGATGCCGGCGAGCGCCGTACTGACGACGATCCGCTGACCACCGGCGTCGAGCACGTATTCGATCCGGTCGCCGACGGTCAGGCTCAGCGTGCAGTCGTCTCTGTGGAGGAGAGTCACGCCCGCAACGTACCGGGGTCAGGGGGCGGCGTTGAGCAGATCGAGCGCGGACTGTTGCCGGGCCGCGTCGAGTTGGTCGACCGGGCCGTACCAGCGCAGTCCGTACTGATCCATCGCCGTCCGGTCGGCGGCGTGCGCGCGGTCGGCCTGACGCTGCAGGTACGACGTGTACGGATGGTCGGACAGCGCCGCGTTGAGCTTGCCGAGACCGCGGACATGGGCGCCCTTGAACGACGGGCCGTCACCACCGCAGTCGCCCGATTCGCACGGCTCGCGCAGGATGCCGTCGGCGGTGTGCAGTGCCGGCGCCGTGGTCGCCGCATCGGCGAGCTGCCGGGCGGTGGTCAGGTACGCCGAGTTGTTCGTTGCCTTGGACAACTCGGTGAGCGCGCCGACCAGCACACCCTGGTTGTAGGTCCACGCGGTGTCGCCGTTGTTCTTGCACGTGGACAGGTCGATCCCGTCGTTCACCAGCCGCGAGCCGTTGATCATGCCCGTCTGCTGGAACCAGGTCCACCCGGCCTGCGCCCGCTGCAGGTACGTCGTGTCACCGGGGATCCGGCTGTGCAGGGCCGCGCTGAGCTGGATGTAGAGCGAGTTGGAGATGGCATTCTTGTACGTCTTCGCCTCGCTCCACCACACCCCGCCGCCACAGGTGCTGTCCCAGTACGCCGCCATGTGGTCGGCGTCGGCCCGAGCAGTCTGCAGGTAGAGCGCTTCACCGGTCAGGTCGTACGCCGCGACCCACACCAGGCCCCACCATCCGGTGTCGTCGATGTAGTCGTTGCGGAACTGGCCTTCCGCGTCGTTGAGGTTCAGGTCATAGGTCCGCGCGATCGCGTACTTGTAACTGTCCATCCCGCTGACCCGGATGTTGTCGATCACCGCGTTCAGTGCGTTGGCGGAGTTCCACCAGCCGGTCGTGTCGAAGAGTCCGGTGGACAGGTTGTAGTACTGCATCTGCGCGGTGGCGGCCGCCGTACGGCGATCCCACGCGTTCCACGTGGTCCGGGCCCACGGCGTACAGGCGATGTCGGCGCGATCGCCGGCCTTGCCGCAGGCGCGCAGGGCACCGACGCCGAGGTTGTTCCAGTCGTCGACGTTGTACATCTGGGTGCGCCAACCGCCGTGCCCGGTGGGGATCGCGGTGTTGCCGAGGCGGCTGCCGCCGGACCAGGTACGGCCGCCGTCCATCGAACGGTCCAGCCAGACCTCGTCGCCCGGGCTGCCGTTCTCGATCGAGGCCCAGCCCATCGCGTCGGCGTCATCGAAATGCAGCTTGATGGTCCGGCCGAACAGAGTCGCCGACACCGGGACGCGGTCGCCGGGGGACAGGGCGGGGTCGCGGGCGTCGCAGTACTTGTTGCAGATCGTTGCCTGAGGGGACATGGTGACCGCCGGGGTGGAGGGCGCAGGTGGCGTCGCGCCAAGAGGGGCGACGAGCAGACTGAGGCTGGAAACGATTCCAACGTACATCACAGATCTCCCTGGGGCGGTAGGAAGAGAGCGGTGTCACCGAAGGTAGGTGGACCGTCACTGCGACGTCAAGACGTCAGCAAAGCCAGCAGGATCCCGAGGGTGAACAGCACGGTGAAGGCGATCGCGACCCGCCGGCCGCACTCGTTGCGGTGCCGGATCGCGGTGCGGTCGACGGTGGTGGCGCATGGCTCGAAGCTCCTCGAGTCAGCACGGGCGAGGACGGCGGCCAGGCGTGCGCGGGCCGTCTGCTGTGACGCCTGCCGCGTCGCTTCCTGTACGACGCGGTGCCGCATGAACTCCCGCGGATGGGCGGGCAGTGGCAGGCCTGGCGGGAGCGCCCGCTGGACGACGGCGTGGGCCGCGGCCACCCGCCGGGCCCGGCTGATCGAAGGCGGGAGGATCAGGTAGGCGAGGTGGACCAGGGACGGATAGTCGTCGAGCAGCAGCGTCTCGATCAGCGGCTCTTCACGCGTGGGCCCCTGGATGGGTCCGGGAACGACCTCGACCGTGGCGGACATGCAACTCCTTGTTTCGGCGTACCCAAGGTCCAACGACCGAATCCCTGACCGGTCACGAACGCGTTAGTCTCGGCCTCATGAGCACTGAGGACGGGGTTGCGGGGCGGTGGGACGGGGTCGACGTGCACTTCGGCGAGGAGGGCGGGCGGCTCACGTACGGCAGTTATCTGCGGCTGGGCGAGCTGCTCGACCAGCAGCGGCTGGAGTCGGATCCGCCCGCGCACGACGAGCTGCTGTTCATCACCATCCACCAGGTGTACGAGCTGTGGTTCAAGCAGGTCCTGCACGAGATGAGCGCGTCCCGCGACGCGATGCTGTCCGGTGAGCTGTGGCGGGCCCAGCACCTGCTCCGCCGCGTGCACACCATCGAGCGCACGCTGATCCAGCAGGTCGACATCCTCGAGACGATGACCCCGCAGGACTTCGGGGAGTTCCGGCATCGGCTGTCGCCGGCGAGCGGGTTCCAGTCCGTGCAGTTCCGCGAGATCGAGTTCCTCTCCGGTGCCAAGGATCCGTCCTTCGTACGCCGCTTCCGCGGGCTGACCGAGGTCGAGAAGGAACGCCTCGGCCGGCGGCTGGAGGAGCCGACGCTCTGGGACGCCTTCCTCGGTGTGTTGCAGGAGGCCGGCTTCGACACCGACTCCGAGGACTCGATCCGGGACGCACTCCGCAAGGTCGCGGGCGACCGCGGCCACTACGCCGCGATCTGGGAGCTGGCCGAGGCCTTGGTCCAGCACGACGAGCTCGCCGCCGCCTGGCGCGCCCGCCACGTCGTCATGGTCGAGCGCATGATCGGCACCAAACCCGGCACCGGCGGCTCCTCCGGCGCCGGCTACCTCCGCAGCCGCCTGGACCTCCGCTACTACCCCCTCCTCTGGAACCTCCGCACCACCCTCTAGGTGGTTCACCCACGCGTGCTACCCAGTCACTCCTTCGTCGCGCCTGGTCCGCGCGCTACCGCGGTACCGGGCGGTTTGCGGTGAGAAATCTGCATCTGGCGGCAGTTTCTTTCCGCAAAGAGTGTGAGCCGCCACGCTGGGCGTTAGTGTCACGACGCAGGGTCGCGGGCACTGGGTGGTCCGGCGAAGGGACGTGGTGTGAAGCTCTACTCCAATGTGGGGACGCAGCGGTTCGGGCAGGTTGTGGGGGACCTGTTGCTGGTGGGCTGGGTCTGGGTGTGTGTCGAGCTCGGGCTCCTGGTTTTTCGGATCACGAATGCTTTGGGTACGCCGGGGCGGAAGGCGGCCGAGGCGGGTGACGGGCTGGCCGGGGATCTGCGTCGGATGTCGGAGCCGATCGGGAAGGTTCCCGTGGTGGGCGACCAGTTGCGGTCGCCCGTCGACGGGGCTGCCGGCGCCGCGGGAAGGCTGGCGCAGGCCGGGCGGGACCAGGCACACGCGGTCGAGCAGCTGGCGTACGTGCTGGCCGGGGTGACCATCGGTCTGCCGATCCTGTTCGCGCTGCTCATCTGGTTGCCGCGCCGGATCAGGTTCTCCCGGCGGGCCACGGCAGCCCAGAGGTTCATCGACAACGCCGCCGATCTGGACCTGTTCGCCCTCCGGGCCATGGCCAACCAGCCCATGCACAAACTCGCCAAGATCTCCGACGACCCCGTCGCCGCCTGGCGCGACGGCGACACCGCGATCATCGCCGAACTCGCGAGCCTCGAACTCCGCACCACCGGCCTGAGACCACCGGCCTGAGACCACCGGCCTGAGACCACCGGCCTGAGACCGGCGGCCGGCACTTAACCGCGGCTTGAGGCTCGCTTGAGGGCGCTGAAGCTACTCTCAACACCATGGCGCGGGTGTTGCTGGTCGAGGATGATGACGCGATTCGGACGTCGTTGGGGAAGTCCCTGACGGCGGCCGGGCATGTCGTCACGGCCGTCGCCGCCGGGGCCGAAGGGGTGGCGATGGTTGCCCGGGAGCGGCCGGAGGTGCTGCTGCTCGACCTCGGCCTGCCCGACCTGGACGGGCGGGACGTGCTGGCCATGGTTCGCTCGGTCAGCGACGTGCCGGTGATCGTGGCGACGGCGCGCGACGACGACGCCAGCGTGGTCAAGCTGCTCGATGCCGGCGCCGACGACTACGTGATCAAACCGTTCAGCTCGGCCCAGATCGACGCCCGGATCCGCGCGGTCCTGCGCCGCCTCGGCCAGGACCAGCAGGGCGAGTCGCTGGTCGACCTCGGCGCGCTCCGGATCGACCCGCGCAGCCGCGAGGTCACCGTCGACGGCAACCCGGTCGAGCTGACCCGCAAGGAGTTCGACCTGCTGCTCGCGCTGTCCCGTCGCCCGGGTGCCGTGGTCACCAAGCGCGAACTGCTGGCCGAGGTCTGGGGTCTGCCGTGGGGCGGCGGAGACCGGACAGTCGACGTCCACCTGTCCTGGTTGCGCCGGAAGCTCGGCGAGACGGCAGCCGAGCCCCGCTTCCTGCACAGCGTCCGCGGTGTCGGGATCAAGCTCGCCGCACCCGAGGGTGGCTGACGATGCGCCGCCGGATCCTGTTGCTCTCGGTCGGCATGACCACGCTCGTCGTGCTGGCGTTCGCCATACCGCTGATCATTCTGCTGCGCAGTACGACGGCAAACGACGCCAAGGACCAGGCGCGGTACCGGGCCGAGACCGTCGCGTACTACGTCGGCGACAAGAACCACACGGCTGACGACATCACGGCGTACATCCAGGACGTCAGCAAGGACTGGTCGGGGACCGTCTCGGTCCGGATGCCCGACGGGTCGACGCTCGGCAATCCACCGCCGGGCGGGGTCCCGACGCCGAAGCCGGTGCCCGCGGACTTCGACGACGACGATGACGACAACAAGAAAGGCCCGCCGAAGGTCGGCGACGCCGACTACCGCAACGTCGGCGGCGGGATGGCGGTCGACGTCAGCGTCGACACCCCGAACGGCCCGGCGTCGGTCTGCCTGTACCTGACCGCCGACGAGCTGTACGCCGGCCTCGTCCCGCGCGTCCTCATCCTGATCGGCGGCAGCCTGCTCGTCCTCCTGCTCAGCATCCTCGGCGCCGAACTCGTCTCCCGCCGCCTCGCCCGCCCGCTGGAAGAGACAGCCGGTACGGCGGAACGCCTGGCGCAAGGGGATATGGACGCGCGCGCACCGACGACCGGCCCGGCCGAAGTGGCCAAGGTCGGTTCCGCGCTCAATGGTCTTGCCGACCGGATCGACGAGGTGATCGCGGTCGAGCGCGAGGCGGTCGCCGACCTGTCGCATCGACTCCGTACGCCGTTGACCGCGCTCCGGCTCCAGGTCGAGGCCCTGCCGGACCGCGAGAGCGCCGAGGAGCTCAACACCCAGGTCACCAACCTGGAACGAACCCTGACCGCGGTGATCAGCGCGGCCCGCCGACCGCAGCGTGAGGGGCGGGTCCCGCACTGCGACGCCGTCGAGGTGACCCGCAAGCGGGCCGCGTTCTGGGAACCGCTCTTCGAGGACCAGGGTCGAGAGCTCGCCCTCGACCTCCCGACCCCGCCGGCGATGGTCCGCTCGTCAGCAGAGGACCTCGCCGCCGCACTGGATGCCCTGGTCGAGAACGTCGTCGCCCACACGCCCGACGGCACCCCGGCCCGGATCACGCTGACCCGCGAGCAGAACGGCGTACGCATCGTGGTCGCCGACGAAGGCCCCGGCATCCCGCTGGGTGCCGGTGAGCGCGGCCGCAGCGACCGCGGCTCGACCGGCCTCGGGCTCGACATCGCCCGCCGCTGCGCCGAAGCCGCCGGCGGCGAACTCACCATCCATCGCAACGAGGTCGTGCTGACCCTCAGATCTTCGACGGGTGCGTAGCCAGCGGCGTCACGTGGATCGTCAGGTACGGGAACAGCGGCAGGCTCGACAGCACGTCGTGGAGCTCGTCGTTGGACGACACGTCGAAGACGCTGAAGTTCGCGTACTCACCGGCGATCCGCCACAGCTGCGGCCAAACGCCCTTCTCCTGCAGCTCGATGGCCCGAGACCGTTCGCGAGCGACCAGGTCAGCGCGGACGGTGGGATCCATGTCAGGCGGCAGGTGGACATCCATCCGGACGTGGAACAGCATCACGACTCCTTGGTCAAGAACGGGCGGCGCAGGGCGGCGACGGCGTCGGGGTCGAGTTCGACACCCAGACCCGGACCGCTGGGCAACTGGAGGGCGCCGTCGGCATAGACCAGTGGCGTGCGGAGGACTTCTTCGGCGAACAACAGCGGGCCGAAGAGCTCGCTGCCCCACGTGACGCCAGGGGCCGCGCAGGCCAACTGCAACGAAGCAGCCGTACCGATCCCGGTTTCGATCGAGGTGCCGCCGTGGCACGGGATGCCGGCGGCGGCAGCGATCGCGACGATGTCCCGGGCCCGCCGGAGCCCGCCGACCTTGGTGGTCTTCATGGACCAGATGTCGGCGGCGCGCAATCCGGCCAGTCGGAGAGCGTCAACAGGCGTCCGCAGGCTCTCGTCCGCCATCATCGGTATCGGCAGCAGACGGTTGAGCTCGGCCAGCGCCTCGACCTGTTCGCCCGGGACCGGCTGTTCGACCAGCTCGACCCCGGCGGCAGCGAGCCGAGGCAGATAGGTCTTGGCCGTGAGGAAGTCCCAACGGGCGTTGAGATCCACGCGGACCCCGGCCGACCCGACCAGCTTCTCGGCGATCGCACAGATCCGGCGCGTGTCCTCCTCCGGATCGAGTGCACCCATCTTCAACTTGAAGGTCTTGTGCGCACCGGACCGGAGTTTGGTCAACGCCTCCTCGACGACGACCTCCTCCGGATCGGCCCCGAGCGCCCAGGTCACGTCGACCGAAGTACGCGCGAGACCGCCGAGGAGCACGTGCACCGGCACGCCCAGCGACCGCGCCCACGCATCATGCAAGGCGACCTCGACCGCCGCCTTCGCATACAGGTTGGCGTTGACGTGATCGCAGATGTCATCCCAGATCTCCGCAAGGCGATCCACCCGGCGTCCCGGCAGCAGCGGAGCGACGTACGTGTCGAGGGTGACCTTCATCGACTCGACCGATTCGCCGCCCCACCACGGACCGCCCGGAACCACGCCCTCACCCACACCCACGACGCCGTCGCGGGTGTGGACGAAGGCCAGCAGCACCGGCTGGGCGGTCATCGTGACGCGGGCGAACCGGTGCGGCCGCCTCAGCGGTACGTCGATGATGACCGTCTCCAGCCGGTCGATGGTGAGATCCATCAGGCCGGCTCGAGCTCGAAGTCGTACGACACCCGCCGTACGCCGGTGCCGTCGTCGACCGGGTCGAGGATCAGCTCGGGCTTGGTGGCCTCGGCGACATCGGAGTCGAGCCACTCGCCACCGGCGAAATACAGCTGGGTGGTGATGGTGCGATGTCCGTCGGCGCGCACCATCAGGTGCAGGTGGGCCGGCCGCCACGGGTGCCATCCGGCCGCCTCGATGAGCTTGCCGGTCGGCCCGTCGGTCGGGATCTGGTACGGCGCCGGCTGCACGGTCCGGATCGAGAAGTTGCCCTCGGCATCCGTCACCACGATGCCACGGAGGTTGCCGTCCGGAAGGTGCGGCGCGAACCCGGAGTAGTAGCCGTCGGCATCGGCGTGCCAGATGTCCACCTCGGCTCCGGCCAGCGGAGACCCGTCCAGCTCGCGGACCTGACCCGAGAACACCAGCGGCGTGCCCTTCTCGTCCGGCCGATGCGGCAACTCACACGAGGAAGACAACCGCGTCTGGCCCCCAAGGTAGTAAGGCCCTTCGATCGTTCCCTTCGTGCCGCGCTGCGACGACGCCGCGACTTCCTCGACGACGTGCTCGACGAACACGTCCATGAAGAGCGGCCACTCGCCCACCTCACCGACTTCCATCAGCCAGGCCTTGGCCGCCTGGAACTCGGGATACGTCACGTTGTTCTCGCGGATCGCGGTGTGCACGCCCTGGAGCACGGCAGTAACTACCGCACTGACGCGCTCCGGCGATGACCCGGCATCGGACAGCGTCCTGGCCTTGAAGTTCTGGCTCGCGTTCGCGCCCGAGCCCGCGGCGGTCGGGGAATCTTGCACAGTTGTCATGATGCGCTCCATGTCTTGCGAGATCAGCGGTTCAGGATCCGGCTGACGTCGGTCGGGTTGATCAGGTCCGGAACGGTCCAGCCGTCCAGGTCGTACTCGGCGAGCATGGTCTCGGCGAAGCCCTTCATCGCCGCGGTCTCGCCCTGGGCCTCGGCGGCGAACAGGATCTCGGCCTTCACGTTCTCGTGGTTGCCCGAGTAGTTGCGCTCGTACAGTTCGTGGCGGCCGCCGAACTCGGTACCGACCGCGTCCCACAGGGCCTTCATCAGCTTGGTGCGCTCGACCGCGTCGTACCCGTTCGATCCGCGCACGAAGCGGTCCAGGTACGGACGCACCTCGGGGGTCTTGAAGTCGACCGCGTTGGAGTTCAGGTAGATCAGGCCGGACGCCACGTCCTGCTGGATGATCTCCTTCACCCGCGGGTAGCCGGTGATCATGAACTGGCGGTAGATCAGGCCGTAGTCGAGCTTCGGCAGCACGGACCCGTTCGGGCCCGGGTCGGGGTTGAGCGCCATCGCATCGGCCATGCACCGGAACAGGTTGCGCCAGCCGATCACCTCACCGACGCGGGTCTGCACGCCGCGGAAGTCCTTGCTGCCCGTGCATTCGAGGGCCTTGAGCAACAGTCCGGCGATGAAGTCGAGTTTCACCGACAGCCGGATGCAGCCGTGGAAGGTGAACCGCGGGATGAACCCGGACTGCGGGAAGAACCCGTTGATCTTGTCGACGTCGCCGTACAGGAAGATGTTCTCCCACGGCACCAGCACCTTGTCGAAGACGAAGATGGTGTCGTTCTCGTCCAGCCGGCTGGACAGCGGGTAGTCGAACGGGCTGCCCATCACGTCGGCCTGCATCGTGTACGACGGCCGGCAGATGAGCTTCACACCAGGAGCGCTCATCGGCACCGTACAGATCAGGGCGTACTCCTTCTTCTTGATCGGCAGCCCGTAGTGCGCGATGAAGTTGTAGTTGGTGATCGCCGAGCCGGTCGCCACCACCTTCGCGCCGGACACGATCACGCCGGCGTCGGTCTCCTTCTCGACCCGCATGAAGATGTCGCCGGCCTCGTCGGGCGGCAGGTTGCGGTCGACCGGCGGGTTGATGATCGCGTGGTTCCAGTACAGGACCTTCTCCTGCGACTCCTTGTACCAGCGCTTCGCGTTCTCCTCGTACGGCGCGTAGAAGTCGGTGTTGCCACCGAGCGTGCCGAGGAAGCTGGCCTTGTAGTCCGGGCTGCGGCCCATCCAGCCCCAGGTCTGGCGAGCCCAGTGCTCGATCGCGACCCGGTCCTTCTGCAGGTCCGCCGAGCTGTGCGGGGTCCGGAAGAACGGGTGCGTGTAGCCGCCGTTGCCGGTGTCGGTCGGGACGGTGATCTCGTCCTTGGTCGCCGGGTCGTGCAGGGCGTCGTACAAACGTGCCGTCATCCGGGTCGGGTTGCGGAACGCGGGGTGCTCGGTGACGTCCTTGACCCGTTCGCCGTAGATCCAGATCTCGCGGTCGTCACGGATCGAGTCGAGATACTCGGCGCCGGTCATCGGGCGCGTCGTGGTGGTGGTGGCTTGCTGGACTGGGGTGTTCTGCGTCGTGGTCATGGGGCCTCCCGGCCTGGACTGAGGAGTGGAGGGAGCGAAGCGACTGGAGCGACGAGGGAAGGCCGGGAGTTACAGCCCCATGACCCGCCGCGCCGGAGGCGTGGCATCAGCACGGTCATGGGGCCTCCCGGCCTGGACTGAGGAGTGGAGGGAGCGAAGCGACTGGAGCGACGAGGGAAGGCCGGGAGCCAAGGCCCCATGACCCTGCCGGCGCCGAAGGCCCGGCCAAAAGCACAGCGTCGAACCAGCCGCGGTCCGGGCAGTCGATCGAGCCCGACCAATGGGTCTCGACCGGGCCGAGGTAGCGGAACCGGCCGCCGTGGAACAGCAGCGGGTCCCGGGCGGTGATGTCGACCGCGGTCACCTCACCGATCACGATGAGATGGTCGCCGCCGTCGTACGTCCGCCACGGCCGGCACGAGATCGTCGTGGCGGTGCCTTGAGCAGCGGAGCGAGTGGGCCGTCGACCCAGCCGGGAGCGGGGTCGGAGGGGCGCCCGGCGAAGTGCCAGGCGACATCGAGCTGGTCGTCGGCGAGCACGTTGATCGCGAACGGCTTGCCGGCCAGGTACTGGCACGCCTTCGCGGTCCGGTTCAGCGTGACCTGGGCCAGCGCCGGCTCGAGCGAGACGGCGGTGAAGGCGTTGACGGTGGCGCTGTGCGGGCGGCCTTCGTCGCTCGTGCAGGTCACCACGGTCACGCCGGTGGCGAACTGGCCGAACGCGTTGCGGAGCTCTCGCGGGTCCATCTGCGGTCACCTCCAGGGTGTACGCTCTGCGTACAGTACGTACGCTTGGCGTACGACAAGACCATGGAGTCCTGGCGGGCGACTGTCAAGGGCTCAACAACTTTTCGTGGAAGGCTCAGCTCTTTGAAAGGATGGCCCGCATGACCGGGGAGGGCAGCGAGCGCGATTACGTGCAGTCGATCGAGCGCGGGTTCGCCGTACTGCTCGCGTTCGACGCCGAGCGGCCGAATCCGACGCTGGCCGAGGTCGCCACGGCGACCGGGTTGTCGCGTCCCGCCGTCCGCCGGATCCTGCTGACGCTGCAGCGGCTCGGGTACGTCGCGGCGACGGGGAGCCGGTGGACCCTGACGCCACGGGTGCTGACGATCGGCCAGCACTACGCGGCCACGCACAGCTTCGTCGAGACCGCGCAACCGCATCTGCTCCGGCTGGCCGAGGCGACCCAGGAGTCCGCGTCCCTCGCCCAGCTCGACGGAACCGATGTCGTGTACGTCGCTCGCGTCCAGGTGCGCCGGATCATGAGTGTCTCCGTCGACGTGGGCAGCCGGGTGCCGGCGCATGCGACGTCGATGGGGCGGGTGCTGACCGCGTGGGCGGACGCGTCGGTCGTCGACGCGGTCATCGCGGCCGGACTGCGGCGGCTGGCGCAACGCACGATCACCGATCCGACGGCTTACCGGGACGCGCTCCACCAGGTTCGGAAGGACGGGTACGCCGTGGTCGAGTCGGAACTCGAGGACGGGCTGCTGTCGGCCGCGGTCCCGGTCCGCGCACCGGATGGCGGCGTACTCGCGGCGCTCGCCTACTCCACGACCGTGGGGCGGATGAGCGCGGAGCAGATCGTCGAGAAGGTCATCCCGCTCATGCGGGACACCGCCGCGGCCGTCGCCGAAGATCTGCGTCTGCTTGGCAACACGCGTCGGGTCGAAGCCGCTCCGCGCGACGGATTCTTCTAAGCCAGCGCGGTCACGACCGCGAGTGCTCGGTGGAGGGCCGGCGCATCGTCGTCGGCGCGAGTCGCCGCGGCCAGCTCGACGGTGGCCTTGCCGGTCAGCGGCCGATAGGTCACCCCCGGCACGTTGAGCTCGGCGACCGGCGCGGGCACCACGGCGATTCCCAGTCCGGCCGCGACGAAGGTGACCAGCGTCGACGTCTCGGCGACCTCGTGCCGGATCCGCGGCTCGAAGCCCGCCTCCCGGCAGCGCGCGAGCACGGTGTCGTGCATCACCGACCGTCCGCCACCGGCGTGGATGACGAAGTCCTCGCCGGCCAGCTCCTTCAGTCGCAGGCGTTCCCGACCGGCGAGGTGATGCCCGTCGGGGACCGCGACGATGAGCCGATCGGCCCGCAGCACCTCGAGCCGCAGCGCATCGTCGTCGACCGGCGGGCGGAGCAGGCCGAGGTCGATCCGCCCGGCCAGCAGCGCGCCGACTTGGTCGGGAGCGAGCATCTCGCCCTGGACCGAGACTTCGACGTCCGGCAGTTCGTCGCGCAACGTCCGGACGAGCTGCGGCAGCAGGCTGTACGTCGCCGAGCCGACGCATCCGATCACCAGTCGCCCTTGCAGCCCGGCCGCGACCCGTTGCGCCTCGTCGGCGGCCGACGAGACCGCGGCGATGATCTGGCGGGCCCGCACGAGGTAGGCCTCACCGGCGGCGGTGAGCTCGACGCGTCGCGTCGTACGCCGGAGCAGCTGGAGGCCGAGCTCGGTCTCCAGCTGGCGGATCTGCTGGGACAGCGGTGGCTGGGCCATGTGCAGCCGCGCCGCGGCGCGGCCGAAGTGGCGCTCCTCGGCGACGGCGACGAAGTACCGCAGATGGCGCAGTTCCATGATTCATACTTGCAGAGTCTCGATCGAGCATAAATGAGTATTTCTCCATATCGGTCTCCGCGGCCTACCGTCGAGGGCATGAGTGACGTG
Organism: Kribbella sp. NPDC020701; assembly: GCF_055562215.1. Classification (NCBI taxonomy): domain Bacteria; kingdom Bacillati; phylum Actinomycetota; class Actinomycetes; order Propionibacteriales; family Kribbellaceae; genus Kribbella; species Kribbella sp. NPDC020701. The sequence continues at coordinate 100,604 of NZ_JBVHFT010000018.1, forward strand.
GTGATCTGCGAGCCGATCCGCACTCCGGTGGGACGCTTCGGCGGTGCGCTGTCCGCGCTGTCCGCGGCCGACCTGGGCACCGCCGCGCTCACCGAGCTGGTACGCCGGACCGGCCTGCGCGAAGGTGATGTCGACGACGTCGTCCTCGGCCAGTGTTATCCCAACGGTGAAGCACCCGCGATCGGCCGGATCGCCGCTCTCGACGCAGGGCTCGGTACGTCGGTGCCCGGCCTTCAGGTCGACCGCCGTTGTGGCTCAGGGCTGCAGGCTGTGATGTACGCCGCCGGCATGGTCGCCACCGGGGCGGCCGGGCTGGTTGTTGCCGGAGGCGCCGAATCCATGTCGCAGGTCGAGCACTACGCCCTCGGCCTGCGGACCGGCGTCTGCGGCGGCGTCGAGCTGCACGACCGTCTGATCCGCGCCCGCGAGACGGCCGGGGGCAAGCACCACCCGATCCCGGGCGGCATGGTCGAGACGGCCGAGAACGTACGGCGCGAGTACGGGATCTCGCGCGAGGAGCAGGATGAGTTCGCGCTCCGGTCACATCAACGCGCGGTGGCCGCCCAGGCCGAGGGTCGTTTCGCCGACGAACTCGTCCCGCTGGAGGTGCCAGGCCGGCGCGGTACCACTGTGGTGACGGCCGACGAGCATCCGCGACCTGACACCACTCTCGAAGGCCTGGCCGCTCTGCGCCCGGTCATGCTCAAGACCGACCCTGACGCCACGGTGACCGCCGGTAACGCGAGCGGCCAGAACGACGGCGCCGCGCTCTGCATCGTCACCACCCGGGACGAGGCTGAACGCCGCGGTCTCCGTCCACTCGTCGCCTTGCGCTCCTGGGCGGTCGCCGGTGTGGGGCCTGAGGTGATGGGCATCGGTCCGGTCCCCGCCACCGCCGCGGCCCTCGCGCGCGCCGATCTCACCCTCGACGACCTCGACCTGATCGAGCTGAACGAGGCCTTCGCCGCGCAGGTCCTCGCCTGCCTGCGCGAGTGGAAGATCGACCCTCTCGACCAGCGCCTGAATCCCAACGGCTCCGGTATCTCGCTCGGCCACCCGCTCGGTGCGACCGGCGCGCGGATCCTCGCCACACTCGCTCACGAGCTCCACCGCCGCGACGGCCGCTACGCGCTGGAAACCATCTGCATCGGCGGCGGCCAGGGCATCGCAGCCGTCTTCGAGGCTGTTCGGTGAGTACGGTCGCTCACCTTGTCAGCGGTCGGCGCGATGCGCCGACTGTGCTGTTGGCGAACTCGCTCGGCTCCACCTGGGGGATGTGGGACGCCAACCTCGCCGAGTGGGAGCAGCAGTTCCGCGTCGTCCGTTTCGACACCCGCGGCCACGGACGTTCCCCGGAACCGCCCGGTCCCTACACCATCGACGACCTCGCCGACGACGTCATCGGGCTGCTCGACGACCTCGGCGTCGAGCGAGCGCACCTCGTCGGACTGTCGCTCGGCGGCATGACCGGCCTGCGACTGGCGGCGCGCAATCCCGACCGAGTCGATCGGCTCGTGGTGCTCTGCACCGGCGCCCGGCTCGATCCACCCTCGCTGTGGACCGATCGCGCCGAGCTCGTCCGCGCGAAAGGTACGGCGGCTGTCGCGGAGTCCGTCGTACAGCGATGGTTCACGCCTGCCTGGCTGGCCGAGCATCCGCAGGTACGCGCGGAGTCCGAGCGGATGGTCGCGTCGCAGCCGGCCGAGGGGTACGCGGCCTGCTGCGAGGTGATCGCGACGATGGATCTCATCTACGACCTGCCGGCGATCACCGCGCCGACCCTCGCGATCGCCGGTGCCGACGACCCGGCCACGCCGCCCTGGCAGCTGGAGCGCATCGCCACCTCAGTTGCCAACGGCAAACTTCTCGTCGTACCTGATGCCGCACACCTGGCCTCGGCGCAACGACCCGATCTGGTGACGCCGGCTGTCATCGCCCATCTCCAGGAGGCTGACGCATGAGTGTGGACAAGGTCGTCGCGACGCCCGCCGAGGCGGTCGCGGACCTGCCTGACGGGACCAGCCTTGCGGTCGGGGGGTTCGGGCTGGCCGGCATTCCGTGGTTCCTGATCGAGGCGCTGCTCGAGCAAGGCGCCCGCGACCTGACCGTGGTGTCGAACAACTGTGGCGTCGACGGCGCCGGGCTCGGGTTGCTGCTCGAGCAAGGCAGGATCAGCCGCGTGATCGCGTCCTACGTCGGGGAGAACAAGGAGTTCGCCCGTCAGTACCTGGCCGGGGAACTGCATGTCGAGCTGACACCGCAGGGCACGCTGGCCGAGCGGCTGCGCGCCGGCGGTGCGGGCATCGGCGCGTTCTTCACCCCGACCGGCGTCGGCACTATGGTCGCCGAGGGCGGTCTGCCGTGGCGCTACGGCCCCGACGGAACAGTGGCGGTGGCCTCGCCGGCCAAGGAGGTCCGAACGATCCAGGGCCGCGAGATGGTCCTCGAGGAAGCGATCGTCACCGACGTCGCGCTGGTCCGGGCCGCGGTCGCCGATCGGGCCGGCAACTGCGTCTTCCATGCAGCCGCTCGGAACTTCAACCCGGTCGCCGCGATGGCCGGCCGGCTGACGATCGTCGAGGCCGAAGCGGTCGTCGATGTCGGCGTGCTGAAGCCGGACGGGATCCACCTGCCCGGCGTTTTCGTCCAGCGCGTCGTACCTCTCACCCCTGAGCAGGCCGTGCGCAAGAGCATCGAGAAGCGCACCACCCGGCCGCGATCGGAGATCTGACCATGCCCTGGTCCCGCGACGAGATGGCGGCCCGCGCGGCCGCCGAACTCTCCGACGGCGAATACGTCAACCTCGGCATCGGCATGCCGACGCTCGTCCCCGGCCACCTGCCGATCGGCTCGGCCGTCACCCTGCAGGCAGAGAACGGCATCCTCGGCGTCGGGCCCTTTCCGTACGACGAGGACGTCGACCCGGACCTGATCGACGCCGGGAAGCAGACGGTCACGGTCGTCCCGGGAGCGTCGTACTTCGATTCCGCGACCAGCTTCGCGATGATCCGTGGCGGCCATGTCGACGTCGCGATCCTCGGCGGCTGCAGGTCTCGCGGCACGGCGACCTCGCGAACTGGATGGTCCCCGGCGCCATGGTCAAGGGCATGGGCGGCGCCATGGACCTGGTCAGCGGCGCGCGCCGCGTGATCGTCCTGATGGATCACCGCACCCGAGCCGGCGCCGCCAAACTCGTCGACACCTGCACCCTTCCCCTCACCGGCCGCCGCGTCGTCCACCGAGTCATCACCGACCTCGCCGTACTGGACGTCGCCTCCGACGCCTTCGACCTGGTCGAACTCGCCCCCGGCGTTACCGCCGACGACGTCGTACAGGCGACCGCCGCTCCCGTGACGGTCCGCGTGGTCAGCGGCTGATCGTGCTGGAGGTCGCCGCCGGGCTGTCGGGGTTGAGGTTGCCGGCCCGGATGATGATGAGGTTCACGGCGACCGTGAGGACGAAGGTGGCGGCCACGACTCGGTGGTCGAGGCTCCACAGGGCCAGACCGGCCAGGCCGAAGAACGCGACCTTGACGACGGTCGTCACCACCGGGCTGCCGTAGTCGGCGGTCGGTGCGGCGAACAGGCCCCAGGTGACCGCGGCGATCAGCGGCAGGCCGATCGCCAGCAGCACCCGCAGTCCGAGGTTGTCGCCAGTGCGCCAGCCCCACCAGGCGAAGATGCCGAGCCCGGCGATCTCCATGCCGAAGGCCACGCCGAGGTTGCTCCAGCGCCAGAGCTCGTTCATCGTCCTACACCCCTCACATTTTTCGAGAGCACTGCTCTCTCTTGCTTCCAGTGTGGGTGATTCCGTCGACAAAAGCAAGAGCAGTGCTCTCTGAATTTGCCACCGATCGGGGCCGCGCGCCACAATGAGCCGATGACGGAGACCTCGCGGCAGCGCCGGCATCGGGAGACGATGGCCGATATCCTCCGGATCGCGCACGAGCGGCTGGCCAGCGAAGGCGCGGCCGGCCTGTCCCTGCGGGCGGTCGCGCGCGAGCTCGGGCTGGTCTCGTCGGCGATGTATCGCTACGTGCCGAGCCGGGACGAGCTGCTCACGCTGCTGATCGAGGAGTCCTACAACGCCTTCGGTGACGCAGTGGAGGCTGCGGAGTCCCGCTGCCGCCGCGACGACTTCGGCCGTCGCTGGCTGGCCATCGGACGTTCCGTACGCCGCTGGGCGGTCGCGAACCCAGCCGAGTGGACCCTGCTCTACGGCAGCCCGGTCCCCGGCTATCACGCGCCCCCAGAGCGGACCACTGCCGCCGGCAGCCGCGTGCCCCTCCTGCTACTCAGCCTCCTCGCCGACGCGCAGCTCAGGCCGACCCCGGACGATCCGCCGATGACGACAGCCCTCCACCGCGAGCTGGACCGACTGCGCCCAGCCCTACCCGGCGACCTTGCCCCCGAGGTGCTCGCCCGCGGCCTCCTCGCGTTCTCCTCCCTGTGTGGTCTGGTCAGCCTCGAACAGTTCGGCCAGTTCACCAACACAGTCACCCAGTTCCCCGCCCACCTCGACCACCAGTTGGCCCGGCTCGGCGCAGTACTCGGTCTCCCCGACCCCGGGTGACCGAGCAGCGGTTGACATGCCGCATGGTGGGGTCATGGATCTTCACCTGAGCGGTAAGACGGCACTCGTCACTGGTGCCAGCAAGGGAATCGGGCTGGCGACGACGCGGTCGCTCCTGGCCGAGGGCGTCAAGGTCATCACCGGATCCCGGACGGTCGGCGGAGAGCTCGGCTCGTTGCCGGTCGAGGCCGTGGCCATCGACCTCGGTACGGCGGAGGGGCCGGCCCGGCTCGTGGACGAGGCGGTCGCGCGGGCCGGTGGTTTCGACATCCTGGTGAACAACGTCGGCGCCGTACGCCCACGGCCGGCTGGAGTCGCCTCGGTCACCGACGAGGACTGGCTCGAGACGCTGAATCTCGACCTGTTGTCGGCCGTGCGGACGACTCGAGCTGCGCTGCCGGTTCTGCTCGAGCGGGCGGGCGCGATCGTCACGGTGTGCTCGGTGAACGCGACGTTGCCGGATCCGCTGGTGGTGGACTACAGCGCTGCCAAAGCCGCGTGCCTCAGCTTCTTCAAGTCGCTGTCCAAGGAACTGGCGCCCCGCGGTGTCCGGGTGAACACGGTCAGCCCTGGGCCGGTGGCGACCGATCTGTGGCTGGGGGCCGGCGGTGTCGCGGAAACGGTCGGTGGAGCTGTCGGTGCCCAACCGGGCGATGTCGCAGCCCAGGCCGCCGCGGCATCTCCCTCGGGCCGCTTCACCCGTCCTGAGGAGGTCGCCGACCTGGTGGTGTTCCTGGCCAGCGACCGGGCCGGCAACCTCGTCGGCGCCGACATTGTCATCGACGGCGGCCTGACCCCCACTATCTGACCCAACCCCCGGGGCTACTCGACCATCACCACGGTGTTGTGCAGGCCGCTGGATCCGTTCGGACGCGGCGCCGCGCGATCGGCGGTCTGCAGTTTCCCCTCGCCGTCGGTCGCCCGGACGGTGAGTTTGTGATTGCCCGGCGTCGCGGTCCAGCGGAACGTCCACTGCCGCCAGGTGTCGATCGAGGCCTCGTCCGCGAGCGTCGCCGGCTGCCAGGGGCCGTTGTCGACCTGGACCTCGACCTTCGCGATGCCGCGGTGCTGGGCCCAGGCCACGCCGGCCGCGACCGCCGGCCCGGCCTTGATCGTGGCGAACCCTTTCGGCACGTCGATCCGCGACGCGGTCTTGATCGGCGCCTCGACGGCCCAGCCGCGGTCGGTCCAGTACGCGCTGAAGTCGGCGAACCGGGTGACCTCGAAGTCGACGATCCACTTGGTCGCCGAGACGTACCCGTACAGCCCCGGCACCACCATCCGCACCGGGAAGCCGTGCTCGAACGGCAACGGCTCACCGTTCATCGCGACCGCGAACATCGCGTCCCGCCCGTCGGTCAGGGCCGCCAGCGGCGTACCGATGGTGAGACCGTCGACACTCGTCGACTTCACCGCGTCCGCACCCGTGCGGACGCCGGCTTCGCGGAGGATCTCCGCGATCGGTACGCCGATCCAGCGAGCGTTCCCGACGTACGGACCGCCGACCTCGTTGGAGACACAGGTGAGCGTGATGTCGCGCTCGACCAGGCGCCGGTCGAGCAGGTCCGCCAGGCTCAGCCGCAGCCCACGGTCGACCATGCCGTGGATACGCAACTCCCAGTTCCGCGGGTCGACCTTCGGGACCGTGAGCAGCGTGTCGACCCGGTAGAACGACTTGTTCGGCGTCATGAACCGGCTCACCCCGGCCACATCCGCGGACACTCCGCTCGGGAGCGCGCGAGCAGGACTGCCCGGCGCCGGAATCCTGACCGCCCTGCGGGTCGCCTCGTCGACGCCACCCGGCACGAGCCGCGAACTCACCACTCCGGCCGCGCCCGCGACGCCGAGCGCCATCGCCGTCGTCAGGAACCGCCGCCGATCGAAGCCTGGTACGGCGGACGCCGGCCCTGTCGTGCTCATCTCGGGATCGTTCGGGCCAAGGGCCTTGAGGATGAGGATCATGCCGCCCGTGGCGACGATCAGAGTCACCACGCCGGGCAGCAGCCGGGTGAACGGATCGGCCGCCAGCGTACGTCCCGTGGCGGCCGCGAGGATTGCCAGCGCACCGAAGCCGACCGTGAGGCCCACGGCGACGCGTGGCCGTGATGCGCCGACGGTACCGGCCACCAGCGCGAACACCACCACGGCGAACAGGACACCGCCGACGAGAATGGGTTTGTCGGCGGTGCCGAGGTTCTTCACCGCCCAGTCCTTGGCCGGCCCGGGCGCGAGGTCGATCAGTTGCGTCCCGACCCCGACCACCGGTGACGTGCCACCGGCCAGCGCCGCGGTCAGCTCGCCCAGACCCAGTCCGGCGACGGCGGCGGCAAGCCCACCCGCGGCGGCCCGGATCCGCCGGCGTCCTCCCATGGCGCGGATCCGCCGGTGCGACATCAGTGACATGACCCTGCTCCTGCATCGTCGAGGACCTGGAGACGGGTCGGTGCCATCGGCAACTGTCGGTCGATGACACCGGCCCGGGACTGCGGTCGTCCGGTGCTGCTGGTCAGGCGGCCGGCGGCATCAGGACGGAGTCGATCAGGTAGACGGTCGCGTTGGCGGTCTTGACGCCGCCGCAGATGACGTTCGCGCCGTTCACCTTGAGGCTGTCGCCGGAGCCGGTCACGGTGACCTCCTGCTTCTCCACGGTCGCGTGCTTGCCGACCACGGCCATCGGGTCGAGCTGACCGGCGACCACGTGGTAGGTGAGGATCTTCGAGAGCAGCGCGTCGTTCGTCTTCAGTGTGTTGATCGTGGCGGCCGGGATCTTCGCGAACGCCGTGTCGACCGGGGCGAAGACGGTGAACTCGCCGCCGTTCAGCGTCGACACCAGGTCGACCTTCGGGTTCAGCTTGCCGGAGACCGCGGCGACCAGGGTGGTCAGCAGCGGGTTGCCGGAGGCGGCGGTGGCCACCGGGGCGGCGGCCATGCCGTCGATGGAGCCGGCGCCGTTGGGGTTCGCCTTGGCGTAGTCGGCGCAGCCGGGCCCGACGAGGCCGGCGGCCGCATCGTCCATCGACGCGGACGCCGAGGGCGTGCTGCTCGTGGTCGTCGAGGACGAACTGGAGCTGGATGAGCTGTTGTCATCGCTGCTGCCACACGCCGCCGACGCGAGGACGAGGGCCAGAGCAGACGCGGCGAGGCCGGCGCGGACGATCTTTCGTGACATGACGATCTCTTTCCTGGTGAGGGCGTGAGCGGCATCGCTCACGGCTGACAACCAGGGATTCGGGGTCGTCGTACCGGCGGATGGGTCGGATCGGGAAACAAATATTTGCTGCGAGCAACCGATGCAGCTGCGGCGGCTGCGTCTCCTGACCAAAGACGCCGCCGCCGCACTGGTGCCGCCGGGCTGTCAGCACGCCTGGCACCACTCCAGAGCTTCGGACCAGCCGGCGGCCCGGATAGGCCGCCGGCTGGTCCTGCTGCGTCAGGCCCAGGGGTCGAAGGGGATGCCGCTGGGCCTGGAGGCGTTCAGGAGGTTGCGGAACCGGTCGTCCTTGTCGGTGATCTTGATCGTGGCGGAGCCGAAGTCGGCATTCATCAGGATGTCCCGGAGCCCAGTGCTGGGCCAGCCGGTCCAATCGACGATCGGCGGGTAGCGCCAGTTGTGGTAGTGGTTCTCCGGCGGTTCGTCATTGCTGTTGGCCAGCCGGAAGAAGTGCGTACTCGCGCCGTCCTTGTGGTAGACGACCTTCGGGTGTGACCCGTCGAAGCGCACCTGCGACCTCGCGTAGGTCACCTGGCTGCTGTGCTGCGTCGTGGTCACGTACTCGACCTGGTTGGACGCCTGGTTGATCCAGGAGATGACGTGCTCGAAGTCGTGGCGGTGCCCGCCGAGGCCGCTGCCGGCCACGGCCTGGTCCTTCTCGAAGTAGCTGGCGTAGACGACCGCACACCAGCCGTTGTTGCACTTGGAGCGGGCGTAGGTCTGGCTGTTGTCGAGGTCGGACTGGTCCCGGCAGTTGCCATTGACGGCGCCGGTCGGGTTGAGCCCAGGGTTGAGGGTGCCGTCCGCTCCGATGGCGGGGGTGGCGTAGCACCCGTCGCCGTCGTAGTCGTAGGCCGGCGAGAACGACTGCTCGTAGCCACCGGCGTTCTGGGGCAGGGATGGCGGCGGAGCCGCGTACGCCGCTGCCGCGGAGGTGACCGTCAGCAGGGCAGTGCCGAGCAGCACGCCGAGCCGGCGGCGCGTACGTCGGGGTCTGGGGGATGGGGCGGAAGCGAGATCGCTCATGTGTCGCTCTTTCAAGGGGGCGGGAACGAACGATCACGACCATGACATCCAGACCGCTCTACGGCATATACGTCACGTGTCTACAGATTGACGCTGAGTGAACTCCGGGCTCAGCGCACCAGCAAGGTTGCTGTTGTCTGGTGGGTCAGGGATCCGCTGGTGGCGGTGACCTTCAGGGTGAAGGTGCCCCGGGGTGTGCTTACCGTGGCCTTCACCTTCAGGGTCGCGGTTCCTGGCGGGACTACCGGTGTGCCGATCCAGCTCGCGGATGTGTTCGGCGGTAGGCCTGACACCTTGAGTGCCACCGAGCCCGTGAAGCCTCCTGTCGAGGTCACCCCGATGGAGTAGGTCGCGGTCTGGAATCGCGTGATCGTGACCGAGGACGGGCTTATCGCTAGCGCGAAGTCCGGCTGGTTGACGACCAGACTCACCACGACCGAGTGACTGAGGGGGCCGCTCACGCCTGACACGGTGATGGGGTAGGTCCCAGCGGGTGCTGTCGCCGATGTGGTGACGGCGAGCTGCGCCGTACCGCTGCCGTGGATGACTGTCGGGCTCATCGCGGCTGAGCCCACGGTCGCCGGGAGTCCGGTGGCGGTCAGCGCCACATCTGCGGCGAAGCCGTTGGTGGGAGCGACCGACACGCTGTACGTCGTGGACGCCCCGGCGTTCACCGTCCGAATGGCACGCGACGATCCGCTCGACGATCTCGTCAGCCCAGGCAACGACCTTCTGACCCTTCGGCGAAGGCACCGTCACCACCCGTGCTTTGGCGGGGTTGCGCTTGATCGTGCCGTCCTCGACCGCAAGTTCCAGGCTGCCGTGCAACACGACGAACGCGCCGTTCGTGCCGTCGCGGCCCCAATCCGCTCATCCAGGTCCGCAAGCCACTTCGCGATCTCCGACGGCTTGATGCTCTTGACCTGTCGCTTCCCGAACTGTGGTTGCACATGTAGCCGAAGGCGGTCTCGTACCGGATCAATGTCGTCGGATCCACAACCCGCGACCTCAGCCAGCTGCCCATGACAACCTCGAACCGAACCATGCCGGCCTTCGGATCGACGTAGTCCCCACGAGCCGCATCCGTCTCCATCGCGGCGGCCTACCGACTCGCCCTAACCTTCGACTCGAAGGCCTGAGGATGCTCCTTCCCACTCGGATCACGCTCCAGCGCTTGCCCGGCCCCCCGCCTCTCGTTCCGCTCCCGCACGACCGTCCGAACAGCCTGCTTGACAGCCGTCGTCCACAAATCCCTTCGCAAACGCCACCCAGCGACCTCCCAGTCGACCGACATCACCAACCGTGGTCAACGCGCGAGGGACCTGGTGTTTTGCTGATGGCAAACCTGTGGACGAGGATGGTCAGCGGTCGGGACTCACCGGAATCTCTTGTATGTAATGGATTCAGCGGTCGTGGCATGCTCAGACGTTGTCATTGTTGGCGGAACTTTCGGGCTGATCGAGGTGTGTAGAGACCCGATGCGCCGGCGCTCAGCGGTGCCGGTCGAGGAATGGGATGAGTGCCGTTAGGTATTGCGGGCGGTTGTCGCGGCGTACCGAATGGCCGGCGTTGGGGATGTGTACCGCCTGGAACTCGCCGGCCGCTGCTCGGGCGCAGCGCTCTGCGTACTGGGTGGAGATCAGCGAGCCGCGTGCGGTGTCTCCGTGGATCAGTAGTACTGGGCACGTTGTCGCGGCCAGCAGGTCGGTCAGCGGGGCCGAGTTCTGAAACGGCTGATCGAACAGATGCGGGTTGACTTGCGCCTTCGAAACGGCCCAGGGCTCGAGCTCGTCATCGGGCCAGCTGGGGTCCTCGGATCGGCCGCGTGCAATCCGCGACGGCAGATCGAGTGCTCGGAGGTCCGCGAGCCAAGGCGGTTCGGACACCGGTTCGTCCTGTTGGTCGGCCGGCGGCTCTCCAGTCGGCGGGTCCTCGAGCACAACCGCACGGACGAGGTCCGGCCTCGCCGCGGCCAGGTAGGCGGCCGACATCGCGCCCATCGAGTGGCCGACCACAACCACCCCGCCCTCACGGGGCTGACTCGACAGCACGAGGGCGGCGTCGTCGCGGAGTTCGGGATAGCCGAGCAGGCCCTCCGGAAGCCCGGACTCGCCGTGCCCGCGCGCATCGATCGCAAGCGCCCGAACCCCTGGCATCGCGCCGATCAGTGGCTCCCAGCACTGCGCGGAGTCGGAGAAGCCGTGCAGGAAGGCGACCTCGGCCACCGCCTCATCGGTCCGGTACCACGCCAGATGGGCCGTCCTACCTCGCACGCCGAACATGCTTGCGGACAATATCGCAATCACGCGAGCGCACTGTCACAAGGCGACCAGCGCGAGACGCTAAGCCTGAACGGTGGAGCGCACCAACGGAAACAGCACACCGCGGCCAGCCGGGCTCCTGCACTAGGGCGATGACCGGCGCGCACCGGACTTTGGGCTGATGGATGCCGCAACCCCAGCTTGTCTATTGGGGCCGTCCTCGATGGCGGCGGTTCGCACGCTCGCGTGAAGGCGGGTCGGATCGGGGAGGCGTTGAGCCCCAGTAGCCTGGGAAGTTGTGACGACGAGTGTCGAGTTCACCGAGCTCACCGCGACATACCGCCGCGAGTTGCTCGCGCATTGCTACCGGATGCTCGGTTCGATCGACGAGGCCGAGGACGCGGTGCAGGAGACCTACCTGCGGGCGTGGCGGTCGTACGACGGCTTCGAGGGCCGGTCATCGGCTCGGACGTGGCTGTATCGCATCGCCACGAACGCTTGCCTGACCGCGATCGAGCGCCGTGGCCGTCGGCCGCTGCCATCGGGTCTCGGCGCACCGAGCACCGACCCGGACGTGCCATTGGTGGCCGGACCGGAGGTGGCGTGGCTGCAGCCGTACCCGGACGTTCTCCTCGGTGACCTCCCGGACGACCCCGCGGCGGTTGCGATGTCGCGAGCGGGGATCCGGCTCGCGTTCGTCGCCGCGTTGCAACATCTCTCGGCCCGGTCCCGCGCCGTCCTGATCCTGCGCGATGTCCTGCAGTGGTCGGCTGCCGAGGTTGCCGAGTTGCTGGAGACGACCCCGACCGCCGTGCACAGCGCACTGCGGCGGGCTCGTGCCGACGTGGCCCGCTCGACGCCGGCCGTCGACGACGTCGCGGAGCCGGGCGAGGCGGAGCGGCGTGGACTCGTCGAGCGGTTCGCGGCAGCGATCGAGCGTGCGGACGTCTCCGCGGTGGCCGAGCTGCTGCGCGTGGACGCCGTCCTGGAGATGCCGCCGCTGCTGACCTGGTTCGCCGGCCGCGATCCGGTGGCCCGCTTCCTCGGTGCCACCCTGCTGCTCGAGCCTGGTGGTCTGCGCACCGTCCGGACCCGGGCCAACGATCAGGACGCGCTGGGCGTGTACTCACGCGGTCCCGATGGTGTCCACCACCCGCACGCGGTGATCGTGCTGAGCGTCTCTCCGACCGGCATTACGCGCATGGTTGCGTTCCAGGATCCCGGCCTGTTCCCGGCGTTCGGACTGCCGTCCGAATAGAACTTTCGCTGCGCGCGACGAATCGGCGGACCGGTGCGGGTCTGTCTGTGTAGGCCGTCCGACGGACGGGTGGCCGCACCGCAGACGGAGGACACAATGCGCAAGCTCATCGCCGCCATGAAGATGTCACTCGACGCGAAGGTGGAGGGCCCGGACGGTACCGCCGACTGGGTCGAGGCCTGGTCGGAGGACTACGGCCTGACGCCGCAGATCGACGCCTGCCTGCTCGGCGGAGGCATGTACCCCGGCTACGAGTCGTACTGGACCGGGATCCAGACCAAGCCGCAGACGCCGGCGTGGCTCACCAGCGAGCCGCCGACGCCGGCCGAGCGGGAGTGGGCCGACTTCATCAAGCAGACGCCCCACTACGTGCTGTCCAGCACCCTGCAGACCACGTCGTGGCCGAACACGACCTTCCTGCGTTCGGTCGACGACGTGGCTGCGCTCAAGCAGGAGCCGGGCAAGGACATCTACCTTGTCGGTGGAGCGCGCATCGCCGCGTCGCTGATCGACGCCGGCCTGGTCGACGAGCTGCGGTTGATCACGTACCCGCTCGTCGCCGGTACGGACAGCACCGCGCTGTTCGCGACCTCACCACGCCGCAGTGCCGAGCTGCTCGAGGTGCGGAAGCTCGACCGTGGCAAGGTCGCGCTGACCTACGGATTCGCCTCATGACAGGTCCGGACAACAGCCAGGTGGTCGCCGAGTTCCGCGCGAACGGCGGCCGGCTGGGCGGGCCCCTGGCTGGAACGCCCGTCCTGCTCCTGCACCACGTCGGGGCGCGAACCGGCACGCGGCGGGTCACGCCCTTGGTGTATTCCTGCCATGCCGGCGACCGCGTGGTCGTCGTCGCGTCCAACGGAGGCCAGCCGGGCGATCCCGCCTGGCTGCACAATCTCCGAACCCATCCGGACGCCGCAGTCGAGATCGGCACCGACATCGTTGCGGTTCACACGACAGAAGCGGGCGGGGTCGAGCGCGACGAACTCTGGCAGGAGGTGGTGGCCCGCTACCCGGATGTCGGACGGTTCGGCTCGCGGACAGACCGCCCGATCCCGCTGGTCATCTTGCGGCGAATCCCAGCGCCCACCGCGGCGGCTTTCGCGTAGTGGTCGGGGCAGGCTATGGGCCGACGAGGAGCTGGACCTCGGCGAGGTTGGTGAAGCCGCCGTGTGGGTCGGTGATGCGGATCATCGGGTACGACGCCTGACTGGCCAGCGGGAAGATGTACCACTGGTTGCCGTCGGTGATGCCGTTGATCGTGGTCAGGGTCGTCCAGGTCGTGCCGCCATCGGCCGACCCCTGGACGAGGTCGCCGTTGGCGCGGCCCGGGAGATTGCTGCGGGGGTGGAGCCGAACGGTGTCGAAGGTCAGGTTCGTGCCGGTCGGGGGAGTGACGGAGACCCATCCGTTGCCGGATGTCGTGTCGGTGAAAGTGTTGAGGTTCCCGTCGAACATCCGCCAGCCGTTGGCCTCCGGAGTGCCTACGCCGGGAAAGGCCGGACTGGAGGCAACCACCCAGCCTTGCTGCACCTCGACTGTGCGGACGCGCGTGTTCCAGAGATCGAGCGACGTGCCGTCGGTAGTGTCGACGATCGTTGCGCCGGTCTGGCCGGCCACGGTCGTGTAGTCGACGGTGAAGCGAAGCGTGCGACCGTAGGCGACGTCGTCGGGCAGCGTGACCATCGCCTTCCAGTGCCGGCTGTCCTGGACGGTGACCTGAGCTTCAAGACCCTCGACCGAGGCGTCGACGTGGCTCAGTGGTTCGGTGGCGGTCATCGTCAGTGTGACGGTGTCGCGGTTCTGGGCGCGTTTCGGGTCGCTGTCGTCGGATGCGATCGACACCGAGTTCATCGCGGTACTCATCTCGAGCCGCTGGCCGTAGATGCGGAACTCGCTGAAGCTCGACAGTCCCGGGTACGCCGGGTCCGTGGGCACGCCGGGATGGTCGACCTGAATCTTGAGGAACCTGAAGCTCATCCCCTTGACCTCGTCACGGACCGGGATCCTCTCGAGCGCGAAACCTTGATCGGAGGTGTCGGTGGTCTCGCGCGACGTGAGCAGGGTCCAGGTCCTGCCGTCGTTCGCGCCGTACACGTTGGCGCCTTGGGTGCGGTTGCCGAAGTTGTACCGGGCCTGCAGCCCGAACGCGTCGGCGGTGACCCGGAAGCCGGCACCGAGGTCGATGATCGCCGGAGCGGTCAGGTCGCCGGAGATGGTGTTGAAGTCGCCGTCAAGCATGTTGCCCAGGGCAACCTGAGACAGCGAGGCGGAGGTGGCACGGCCCCAATAGTCGAACGAGCCGTCGTCGGCCATGGTCGGCGTCAGCTTCTCCAGCCGCGCCACCGCGGTCTGCAGTGTGACGAGATCTGCTGCGAAGGTTGCCGGGTCCGCGACTGCGATGTCTGCCTCGGCGGCTGCCCTCGCCGTATCGACCGCAGAGCGTGCGGATCGGACGTACGTCGTACCGCTGTCGTATCCCGTAAGCGCGGCGTTCACAGCGTCGTGGCGGGTCGCGCTGACGGTCAGTCGCACGCGGAGGACGGCGTCCGTGGTGGCGTCGGATGCGACGACGAAGGTGTCGTGATCACCGACCTGTCCTGCGGTCGGCTGCCAGGTCAGGGCGCCGGTTGTCTGGTCGAGAGTTGCGCCCGCCGGTAGCCCCGTCCCGGCGGCATAGGACAGTTGGTCGGAGCCGGCAGCCGGCAGCGTCGAAGAGAGCGGTTCACCGGCGATCGCGAGCAGCCGGACGTCAGAGCCTTGCGTGAACCGTGGAGGCGAGAGCTGGGTCTTCGCCTGAAGGTTGATCGCGTCGATGTCGACGGTGACCGCAGGTGATCCGACGACCGTGTAGTACGCGAGGTACTCACCGCCGGTGCTTCCGCGGAGTTTGCTCGTGTCCATGTCGTAGTTGATGTACCGCCATGCGCCGTGCGTGTCCGGGAGCGTCAGCGTGTAGTAGGGATCGAGTCCCTGTTCTTTCCGGATCTGCAGCGTGGCTGTGCCGTTCGTGCGGATCCGGACGCCGACTGGGCTGTAGCCATTGCGATTGTCGTACAGCAACGTCCGTACGGCGATCGTCGTGCCGGTCGAGCGGGGTCGCATCCGGACGAAGCCGCCGCCAACCGACGTACCAGGTGTGAGGGGAGTGGTCCGTGTCTCCGCCTGCACAAGTGCGTCGTGTTGGACGGGAGGAGTCGATCCGGCGATGGAGGCGGGGAAGGACAGCCACGAGTCCGGGTTGAAGTCCGGGTTGCTGTTCCAGAAGTTGTACGGCGAAGTGCCCCAGTAGAACTGTGCGCCCGCGTCCTGAGTGGTGGCCAGTTCGGTGATACTCGGCGCGACCGCGGCGATCGCCGGACCCAGCTTCTGCTGGTAGATGGTGTAGAGCTCGTTGGTCGGGTCGAAGATCCGTCCGCGGTATGCCTGGGACAGCACGCCGCCGCGCTGGGTGGTGTCGATCCACGGGATCGTCTTGCCCATCATGAACGCGAAGAACTGTTCGGAGCCACGCAGCAGCCGGTTGCCGCCGAAGGCGTAGACCGAGACCGCGTCCCGCCGCGTCGATACTGTGCCGCGGACCGGATCCAGCTCGGTTCCCTGGACGTCGATGACGCGGGCGAGCTGGGTCAGCATGGTCACGTCGTCCCAGGCGTGGGCCTGGTCGCGTCCCATCTCCTGCAACTGGACGAACGACGTGTGGTACGGGTTCCGCGGATCGTCCTTGGCGATCACCGGCATGACCTTGCTGAGCGCACCATTGGTGTCGTCGTCGGGGTTGCCGGAGTTGACCGAGAACCACTCGACCGCCTCGCGGTAGCGGACGAGATTGTCGGTGAAGATGTAGCCGGCGATCGCGCCGATCAGCGAGTAGCTGTGCTGGCCCATGAAGTTGCGGTTGCGGTAGAGAAACGTCTGGGTGAGCGGCACGATCAGGTTGCTGGTGAGATCCGCGGTGTCGCTGTCGCTCCATCGGAGGTCGTAACCGTCGTCGGCCGGTCCCGTGACAGTCGAGTAGCGCAGGATCTCGGCGGCGGCCAGCATGCGCATCAGCGGCGTGCCGCTGTGGATGTGCGCGTCCGGGTAGTAGACGTAGCCGTCCGGATCCATGTGCGCCCAGATCCGGATCAGCCTGAGGCTGTTCTCGCGGTAGACCGGATCGCCCGTGATGAAGTACAGGATCGACTGCGTGTAGGCACGGAACGCGTCGTCGATGAATCGCGACTCGATGCCCTGCGAGTTGAAGGCGCTGCCGGCCGGCCGGTCGACGACGGTCCCCTGGTTGCGGGAGCTGAAGGTCCGGGAGCCGTACGATGTGGCGGTCATCGCGGCGTAGTACGACGCCCACGGCTCGACCCCGGCGCGCGTCTGCTTGCGAGCGAGCTCCAGGGACGACGCGCTCACGGCCAGCCCGGGATGGACGAAGCCGGCGCTTGATGTCACCGGCGTCAGCGTCGGCAGCCGATCACCGGTCGCCGCCGAGGGCGTGGCGGTTCCCGGTACGACGCCGACGGCTGCGAGCAGCGCAGCGAGGGCGGCGGCCAGTACGGTCGATCTCAGAAAAGCCATCGGGACACTCTCCAGCGTTGTGACGGTCCGGAAGCGGGAGGGATCGGACGCGTCGGAGCCTCGCACCGGCGCCCCGCGGCCGCCAGCGCGCAGCAGCTCCCGAAATTTTTGCTCCCCTGATAGTTAACGTTTTCTATGCCAACCTGACGGCATGCCTCCCGTAGTCGAAAAACTGCCGGCGCTCGTCGCCATGTCCGCTGAGCATTGGCCGCTGCTGTTCCCCGAGGACGTCCGCCGGCGCCTCGAGCAGTTCGTGTTCTTCGATCCGGCCGGCCCCGTCGACCGGTTCGACGACCCTCGGGCCCTGGATCGCCTGGCCGACGTGGAGGTTCTGGTCACCGGATGGGGATGCCCGGTCGTCGATCACCGGTTCCTGGAGTCGGCCCCGAAGCTGCGGGCCGTGCTGCACGCCGCCGGGAGCGTGAAGGGTCACCTGAGCCGCGAAGTCTGGGAGCGTGGCATCGCGGTCTCGTCCGCCGCGGCGGCGAACGCCGTGCCGGTCGCGGAGTTCACGCTCGGCGCGATCCTGCTCGCCGGCAAAGGTGCGTTCGGCCTGCGGGAGCGATATCGCCGCGATCGAACCTTCCAGCTCGGTTACATCCATTCGCACGTCGGCAATCATGGCCGTACGGTCGGACTGATCGGTGCCTCGCGGATCGGCCGGCAGGTGCTCGATCTGCTGCAACCGTTCGGGTTCCGGGTCCAGGTGTACGACCCGTACGCCGAGGATCTCGGCGTACCGGCCGTCGATCTCCGGACACTGCTGAGCACCAGCGACATCGTCAGCGTGCACGCCCCGTTGACCATGGAAACGCACCAGATGCTGGGGCGATCCGAACTCGCTCTGCTGCGTAACGGTGCGACGCTGATCAACACGGCACGGGGGCAACTGGTCGACACCGAGGCGTTGACCGCGGAGCTGATCTCCGGGCGAATCACGGCGGTCCTCGATGTCACGGAACCTGAACCGCTGCCGGGCGACTCACCGTTGTTCACGCTGCCGAACGCGTTCGTCACCCCGCACATCGCCGGCTCACACGGCAACGAACTCGCGCGTCTCGGCCTCTGCGTCGCGGATGAGCTGGGCCGGTTCGTGGCGGGCGAGCCGCTCCGCTTCGGGATCGGCGCTGCCGATCTCGACCGCGCAGCCTGAGAACAAAGACAACGATTGCTACGCCTTGACACGTCTACATGCCAGCGCTACCTTCTCGGCAGATGGAAAGCGCTTTCTAGATCTTCCGCTGAAGGAGCCTTTCGCCATGACCACTCGGACCCCTGTTCGCTCCAGCCTCTGGCTGGGGTTGCTGGCAGTGCCCGCGGTCGCGTTCTTCCTGGTCTTCAGTTACGCGCCGCTGGCCGGCCTGGTGGTGGCGTTCAAGGAGTTCGACATCCGCGAGGGCATCTTCGGGAGTCCGTGGAACGGGCTGGACAACTTCCGCTACTTCTTCAGCTCCGGCGATGCGCAGCGGATCCTCGTCAACACCATCGTGCTGAACGTCCTGTTCCTCGCCGCGACGCTCGCCGCCGGAGTGACGCTGGCCATCATGCTGAACGAGATCCGCGGCCGCTTCTTCAAGCGAGCGGCACAGTCGACCATCTTCTTCCCGTACTTCGTCTCGCCCGTCGTCATCGCGATCATGCTCCAGGTCCTGCTGTCCGGGCCCGCGGGATCCGGGGGCGTCGTCAACGACGCGCTCGCCGGTTTCGGTCTACCGACGGTCAGTTGGTACACGGAGCCGGGACCGTGGCCGTGGATCCTGACGTTCGTCAAGGTCTGGCAGCTGGGCGGCTATCTGAGCGTCATCTTCCTGGCCGCGATCACGTCGATACCCGAGGACGTGTACGAAGCCGGCCAGATCGACGGTGCGAGCCGCGCGCAGATGGCGCTGCGGATCACCTTCCCGCTGCTGAAGCCGACGGCCGCGGTCCTGCTGGTGCTGGGCGTCGGCCGGATCTTCTACGGAGACTTCGGCACGATCTACGCGATTGTCGGGGACAACGGCACGCTGTTCCCGACCACCGACGTGATCGACACCTACGTCTTCCGGTCCCTGCGCCAGATCGGTGACTTCGGCACCACCGCGGCGATCGGCCTCTTCCAGTCGGTGGTCGGCTTCGTTCTGGTGTCGACCGCGGTGCTGATCCAGCGCCGGTACTCCAAGGAGACGAGTCTGCTGTGACCACCATGACCTCGAGCCTGGCCAAGGCGACCGAGCGCACCTCGGTCAAGCGACGTTCCCGTCGCCTGGAACCGTTCACCGTCGTCAGCATCGTCGGCGTCGGCCTGTTCATGCTCGTCTGCCTGGTTCCGTTCTGGGTGATCGTCTCGGGATCGTTCACCGACGAGCAGACCCTGGCAGTCAAGGGATACAGCCTGCTCCCACACCCGTTCTCGACCGCGGCGTACCAGCTGATCTTCACCGGTCCGACACTCGTCAGCGCCTACGTCGCAAGCATCTTCATCACCGTCGTGGGCACGATGCTGGCGCTGAGCTTCACGTCCGGGCTGAGCTGGGTCATCGCGCGGCGGTTGCCGTACGTCAGCCGGCCGCTGGCGATCTTCGCCTACATCCCGATGCTGTTCAGCGGCGGGCTCGTGCCGCTGTACCTGCTGGTCACCCAGTACCTCAAACTGCAGAACAGCTACTTCGCGGTGATCCTGCCGTTGCTGGTGGCACCTTTCCTGGTGTTCATCCAGGTGTCGGCGTTCCGTCAGTTGCCGGAGGAGATCCTCGACTCGGCGCGGGTCGACGGTGCGGGGGAGATGCAGATCTTCTTCCGGATCGGTCTGCCGTTGTCGAAGCCGATCCTGGCCGTCGTCGGCCTGTTCTACGCGGTCCACTACTGGAACGAGTGGTTCACCGCACTGTTGTTCATGTCGGACGTCCACAAGTACCCGCTACCGCTGCTGTTGCAGAACCTGATCTCGAACGTGTCGTTCTCGCAGATGCTGCCCACAGCGGCGCAACAGACGACGCCGGTCTACCAGCTCCGGCTCGCACTCACGGTCGTCACCATCGGCCCGATCCTGCTCGCGTACCCGTTCGCGCAGCGCTACTTCGTCAAAGGCATCACCCTGGGAGCCACCAAAGGCTGATGGTTCCCACCACTCTTCAGGAGGCATCGTGCCCGCCACATCTCCAGCCGGCCTCAGTAGGCGCGGCTTCTTGGCCGCCGGTGGTGGCCTGTCCCTCGCAGCCATGCTCGGTCTGAGCGGTTGTGGAGACTCGTCATCCGGCTCCGGAAAGGCCACAGACACCCTCGCGCTGCTGCTGCCCGGTGACGCCCCCACCGGCTGGGACGCAGTCCTTGCGAAGGTCAACGAGAAGCTCAAGACGGATCTCGGCTTCACCATCGCGCCACAGTTCATCGCGTGGTCCAACTACCAGCAGCAGGCGCTGCTGAAGTTCACCGCCGGCGAGAACTTCGACACCGCGCTGCAAGCGCGCTGGCTGAACATGATCCAGCTGGTCGCCGGCAAGTCGCTGGTTCCGGTCGACGACCTGATCAAGAAGTACCCGAATCTGAGCCAGAGCCTCGATCCACAGCTGCTCGAGCAGAACAAGTGGTCCGGCAAGCTGTACGGGATCCCGCAGGTGAACTCCGCCGCCCGGTTCCACCACTTCACAGTGCGCCAGGACCTGGCGGACAAGCTCGGCTTCGGCGAGATCTCGACGTACGTCCAGCTGGAGAAGTACTGGTACGACGTCAAGCAGAAGGAGAAGATCACGCCGGTCGGCATCTCCTCCAACATGCCCAAGTTGCTGGTCGCCTTCGCGCCGGTCGGCTGGCTGAATCAGCACGACTGGGAGAACCCGCACGTCAGCGTGCAGACCTTCAGCGGTGGCTCGTTCCCGTTCTTCCTGGCGCAGGACGGCAAGAGCACCGGCTCGGCCCGGCCGATTCCCTTCTGGGAGGCTCCGGGGGTCGTCGACGCGCTGCGCAAGGTACGCCAGTACTACCTCGACGGCATCATCAACAAGGACGCACTGAACGTGGACTCGAGCACGATCGGTTCGCAGTTCGAGGCCGGCCGCATCGCGACCCGGTGGGCGATGACCGACGGCCTGTCGTCCCAGTCGCTGGCCCCGCTGCGCAAGGCCGTCCCGGCGGCGCAGATCGCCAACGTCGTACCACTGCGCGGTGGGAAGGACGCCAAGCCCAACCAGACCTTCCAGGCCGACAACTTCGTGGTCCTGAACGTCAAGGGACAGAGCAACGAGCGCGCGATGCAGTTGGAGGACTGGGTCTCCATCAAGGAGAACCACGATCTGCTCAGCTACGGTGTCGAGGGCAAGGACTGGAAGCCGGCCGGGCCGGACAAGTTCGAGCAGCTCTCGCAGTACGGATTCCCCGGCTACGCGCTGTGCTGGCGACAGAAGCTCGAGCTCAAGATCAAGGACATCACACCGACCGAGGATGCCTGGTTCGAATGGGCGCAGAGCTACGACAACTTCACCCTCGATCCGTACGCGTCGTTCGTCCCGGACGTGACCGCGGTGAAACGGCAGGACAGTCAGGTGAGCGCGGCGATGACGCAGTACGGCAATCCGTTGTGGATCGGCGCGGTCGACGTCGACAAAGGCCTCGACACGCTGAAGAAGGCGGTCGACAAAGCCGGACTCGCCGACCTTCAGGCTGAGATGGAGAAGCAGGCGAACGCGTATCTCAAGGGTCAGTGAGGTCGTTCTCGATGTCCGCCCCACGGAGGAAGCTCGCAGTGGTCGCCCGTGACGCCGGTGTGTCGATCTCGACGGTCTCGAAAGTCTTGCGCGCCTATCCGGACGTCGCGCCGGCGACCAGGGCCCGGGTGCGTGACGCACTGCGCCGTGCCGGGTACGCGCTGGATTCCGGTGCTACGGGCAACCGGCGCGACGAGTCGAGCCTGGTCGACGTTGTGGTCGCGACTCAGCGGAACGGCTGGGCCGGCGAGGTTCTCGCCGGCCTGGCCGGCCTCGCCCGGGAGCCGGGGCTGGCCGTCGTCGTCACCATGGTTGATGCCGGGGAGCCGGTACCCCGGCTGTGGCTGGAGCAGCTCTTCGCCCGCGGCACCCGTGGCGTCATCGGCATCGACGCCGACTTCACCGACGGCCAGCGGGCGTATCTCGCGGCCTATGAGATCCCGTGCGTCATGCTCCACGCCGGTGCCGAGCTGTCGCTCCCCGACGTCCTCGCGGCGATCCTCGACGGCGCGCCGCCGGCACGATCCATGGCCGCTGGCTGACCTGCGGCGAAGGCGCTGAACGGTCGCCCGTTCAGCCGAGCCTGCTGACCGAGTCGCGGACCACCACATGGGTCCTGAAGAGCCGGTGGTCTCCGGTCCAGTCGGGCTGTTGGTGCCGGGAGTCCAGCGCGATCTTCGCCGCCGTTCGTCCGAGCTCCTCGTAAGGCACGTGGACCGAGGTCAGGCGGGGGCGGAGGTCCTGCGCCAGCTCGACGTCGTCGTAACCGACCACCGAGAGATCCCCGGGAACGCTCAGATCGAACTCGGCGGCGGCCGCGTAGACCCCAGCGGCCACGACGTCGGTGGCCGCGAAAACCGCCGTGAAGTCCTGACCCGCGGTCAGCCTGGCCTTCGTCAGCTGATAGCCGGACGCCCGGGTGAAGACACCGTGCTCAACCAGCCCCGCGGCGTCCGGTACGCCGAAGTCGAGGAGAGCTCGCCGATGTCCCGACAGCCGCTGGATGCTGGTGCTCTGGCGCTCGGGACCGGCAAGGAAGAGGATCCGGCGGTGGCCCTGCGACAACAGATGGCTGGTCATCGCGTAGGCGCCCTGCTCGTTGTCGTACTCGATCACTGCGGTGGGCACGTCCTCGCCCAGTGGAGGTCGTCCACACAGCACGAGAAGCGAACCGGCGGAGTGTAGTGAGCGGGCCAGATCCTTCATCTTCGTGCGGTAATCGGCGGCTTCAGCGGTCACACCACCGATGAGGATCACGGCACCGGCGCGCTGTTCGCGCATCAGTTGCACCAGGGCGAGCTCACGCACCGGATCGCCTTGGGTGGTTCCGATCAGGCTGAGCCATCCACGGCGTGACGCCTCCTGCTCGACCCCGTGTGCCGCGTCCGCGAAAGACTGCCCGCGGACATCGGCGAGGATGAAGGCGATGGTCTTCGACTGCACTCCGGCCAAGGCTCGGGCGTGGGTGTTGGCGGAGTAGTTGAGCTCGCGGATCGATCGCATAACGCGCTGGTTCGCCGAACGGGAGACCGGGTAGTTGCCGGCCAGGACGCGGGAAACCGTCGCGGGCGATACTCCGGCGTGCGCGGCGACATCGGCCAGTGTGGGGGAGGTCGAGGACTTGCGACGGCTGACGGTGCGGTCGTCGGCGCCCGTCCCCGCCGAACTCCTGCGTGCCATGGTCCTCGCTCTCCCGTGCCGTCGATGCCGAGTCTAGTTTCGCGTGTGACCGTTGGGCGGAGCGGTCGACTCTCTGATCACCACGTGCGTCCCGAGCATCATGTGCTGATCCAGCGCGTACTCGTCGCGATGGAGTGCGAGCCGTACGGCGGCACGCCCGAGCTCCTCGTGGGGGATGCGTACCGTCGTCAGAGCTGGGCTGAGGTCGGCGCTGAGGGGGATGTCGTCGTACCCGGCGACGGAGATGTCCTGGGGAACCCGCAGGCCCGCCTCGCGGAGCGCGGCGAGGACACCGGTCGCGACCATGTCCGTGATTCCGATGACGGCGGTCATGCCGGTGTCCCTGGCCAGCAACGCCTTGGTGTGACGGTAACCGGACTCGCGATCGAAGTTGCCGCCGACAACGAGGTCGGGATCGACGGCCAGATCGTGTGCCGCGTGGGCGCGGCTGAAGCCGTGGAAACGCGCGCTGGTCGTGGTGTGTTCAGGCTCCGCGGCTCCGACGAACGCGATGCGGCGATGACCGAGCGAGAGCAGGTAGTTCGTCACCGCGAACGCTCCGCCTTCGTTGTCGTACTCGACGACGGTTGCCGGGGCATCCGGGCCGATCGGCGGACGTCCGCAGAGCACCAGGCGGGAGCCGACCCGCTCCAGGGACCGAGCGATCTGTGCCATGCGCTCGATGTGTTCCGCAGTACGCAGTCCGCCGCCGACCAGCACCACCGCCTCGGCCTGTTGCTCGCGCATCAGTTCGATGATCTCCAGTTCGCGGTCCGGATCGCCGTGATGAGTGCACACCAGGCACAGCCGGCCCTCGGCGGTGGCCTGCTGCTCGACGCCTTGCCCGATGTAGGCGAACAGCGGGCCGACCAGGTCGCGGACGACGAACGCGACAGTTCGGGTCGAGCCACCGACCAGGGCGCGGGCCTGCGCGTTGATCACGTAATCGAGGTCCTGCACGGCCCGTAGCACCCGTTTGCGGGTCGAGGCGCTCACCGGATAGGTGCCGCCGAGCACCCTCGAAACCGTCGTGGCGCTGACGCCGGCGGCCGCGGCGACGTCCTTCACCGTCGGACGGTTCCCGAGGCTCACTCTGGCCACGCGCCACCCCTTTGTCCCGGTCGAAAATTTCTGTCCTGGCACCGCGTAGAAAACGTTAACTATGCTGCCATTCATGGCGGCGGTTGTCGAAGCTCGTGAGTCCTGATGACGGATCCCGTCACGGTCCCGCTCTGGTTGACTGACACCGGCGCCGGTGACCCGCTGCTGCTCGTGCATGGCTGGGGTGGTGACGGCCGGGCTTGGAGCGGCCTGAGCTTCGCGCGACACCGGGTCGTCACGGTCGACCTGCGCGGTCACGGACGCTCGCCCGTACCCGGGCACGGGTATCGGCCATCGGACTACGCACGAGACCTCGCGGCGCTCGTCGAACGGCTGGATCTTGGTCCGGTCGTGGCGATCGGGCACTCGATGGGTGGGCAAATCGTCGCCGAGCTCGCCCTCGAGTACCCGGAGCTGGTCGCAGCGGTTGTCGTCGTTGATCCTGCGTACGGCGCGGATGAGGAAGAAGCAGCGACGTTCAGGCAGCGCCTGGCAGCGCTCAGGCAGGACGGACCAGAGGCAGCTCTCCGTCAGCTGGAGGCGCTCGCCGGCGAGGTTCGCGACCAGCTGCTCGCGACGCCGGGACCTGTGCTGGCCGAGAGCTATGCGGGGATGTACACGGATCCAGACGCCTTCGGTGCGCGTTCGGCCGCTGCCGCGCGGCTCGCGGCGTTGACTCGGCCCTTGCTCTGCGTCCGGCCGGTTCCCTCGATGGCCGCGTGGGACCTCAGCCTTTCACTGCCGTACGGATCGCGAGTCGTCCTGTGGAACGGCTGCGGACACTTCCTCCATCACGAGCGCCCGACGCAGTTCGTCGATCTGGTCGAGAGCTGGCTGACGGCGTTGCCGGACCGCCGATGCGACACCCCACGCACCGAAGGTTTCTCCACCGACGGGACGCCGGCGACATCTTGACACTGCGGTGCGAGGAGTCGGTCACGTTCGCTCCGTGGTGGGTGTCAGGCGGAGGACGCGGGCGGAGGGTTCGGGAGTGTTGGTGGTGATGGTGAGTGCGTCGTCGGTCCAGGTGTGGGTCCAGTCGGTGAGGCGAGTGGGGAAATGAGGATCGATCTTTGCTCGGCGGATGGGGAGAGTGATGGTGGATGGGCCGGGAGCGCGGTGCCAGAGGGTCAGGTACGAGACGTCGGGGCCGTTGAGTGAGAGGGCGATCCACTCGTCGGTCCAGGCTGGGAGACCTAGCGGCCAGGCGGGGACCAGGGTGTCGAGATCGTCGAGTACGACGCGATGCGCGGCAACAGCGGACCGGACCAGGTCGCGCTCGGTCGGCGTCATGTGGTTGAGGTGGCCCGACAGGTAGAGGCGGCCGGGGACGCCGTTGACGAGGGCGAAGATGAATTCCTCGCGGGTGGTGCCGCTGATCGGGTAGGCCCAGTGGCCGGCCTGTTCCGGCAGTACCGCGGCAGGAGCCGCTGCGGTGATCGGTGCGTAGAGCAACGGATGTTCCTGGTCCGAAGTCGACTGCAGATGAAGGCGGGACAGCATCGCGTAGTCCATCCGCATCGCACCCGAGGCGCAGTTCTCGATCAGCAGGTCCGGGTGGCGTGTCTGGAGGCCGTCGAGCCAGTCGAGCAGCGCCCGTTGGTGTTCGAGCAGCCCGTGGCCGAGCGACGTACCGCCCTTGTCGGTGCCGGGACCGGTCATCGTGTTGTTGTCGAACTTGAAGAAGCCGACGCCGAAGTCGGACACCAGGCGGTCGACCGTGTCGTCGAGATGCTTGCGGGCGGCTGTGCTGCGGAGGTCGAGCAGGTAGCGGCCGGACTCTGCGACCCGAGTGCCGCGGCGAGTGAGGAAAGCTTCGTCGGGGAGTTCACGTGCGATCGGTGAGCGTACGCCGATCACCTCGGGCTCGAGCCAGAGGCCGGGCACCATGCCGTGGGAGTGGATCCGGTCGATCACCTCGGTGAGCCCGTTCGGGAACCGGGTGGTCGACGGTTGCCAGGCTCCGACGGTGTTCCACCAGTCACCGTCGGCGTACCATCCGGCGTCGATGCAGAAGTAGTCCGCCCCCACGTCCGCGGCCGCGTCGATCAGCGGCAGGAGTTTCTCGGTCGTCGGATCACCCACGAGGGTATTCATGTAGTCGTTGAAGATCACCGGCATCCGGTCGTCGATCGGACGTCGGTTGCGTACGGCGCGGCGTTGACGGGTGAGTGCGGCGAACACACTGTCTCGATCCGTTCCGACGACGAGTGACACGGGCACCGTCGTGAATGGCTTGCCGGCTGTGAGCTCGACACTCCATTGATGTTCCTGGTCGGTGGGGCCGCTGAGCAGCAGGTAGCCGCCGCGCCGGGTCTCGCCGATCTCGTAGTGCCACGGTCCGTTGTGCTCGATCTGCCAGCCGAGGGCGTACGGCGTACCCGACTCGACCAGCACACCGACGGGCAGCCGCTCCCCGCTCGACCATGAGCCGGTGTTGGTCACCGTCTGCCGGCTCCGGGCGACGTGATGATGCGGATCGCGGACGATGTTCGCCAGTGCCTCAGCGCGCAGTGGTTGGGCTGACCATCGGTTCTCCGCCATCCAGCTGTTGGCGGCGGAGTACAGCTCGGCGTCGATCGACGCGAGGCCGACGACCAGGGACGACAGGAAGGTGAGTTCAAGCCTCCCCGGGCCGGCTAGCGAGGCTTCGGACCAGGCGCGTACGCCGGCGCGGGCTTCGAACACAGTGGTAACGCGCAGACCGGTGGTGGGCTCCTCCTGAGTGATGCGCAACGTCGTCTGGGTTTCCTCGTGACGGACGTAGCGCAACTGTTGCCCAAGACTGGTGTCGACGTGCCGGTTGGTGCTCGGCGAGAGTCCGTGCCCGACGGCGGAGACCTCGACGAGTGGCTGGCTGGGGTCCGCCGCTCTGCCGTCCGGCTGTGAGGCTGGGCGTACGGCGATGAGCCGCACCGGGCCGTCGTCAAGCGCGAAGGTGAGCGTCAGGTCAGGCGTACTCCAGCGCAGCAGCTTCATCCACAGCCCTCATTTCGTGGTCGGGCTCACGATGCTTCGTTCGAGGAGGTAGTCCTCGACGGTGAACAGGTGGGCGGCCATGCGGGTGCGTGCCCGGTCGGGGTCCTGGGCTGTGAGCGCGGCGAGGATCGAGAGGTGCTCGCGGTGGGCGGTCTCGTCGGCGCCGGGCTGGGAGATGGATCGGCGCAGTCGGTCGCGCATCGTTCGTCCACCCAGCGCGTCGATCAGCGCGGCCAGCACAGGGTTGCAGGCCGCCTCCGCGATAATGCGATGGAAGGCGATGTCATTCTCGATCACCGTCTCGTGGTTGGGTTCGTCGAGTGTCAGTTGGGCCTCGTTGTGGCGCAACAGTTCGGCGGCGGCGTCGAGCTCCGCGGAGCCGATCCGCAGCGCGGCCGCGGCGGCGGCTTCGGTCTCCAGGATCCGGCGTACTGCGTGCAGGTGATGGGTCCCACTGCCGTCCTGCAGGTCGACAACGAAGCCGAGCGGGGCCAGCAGCATCGAAGAATCCAGCTTGGTGACATAGGTACCGTCACCTTGGCGCGTCTCGAGGACCCCCATCATCGACAGGGCGCGCACCCCCTCGCGCAAGGGGTTCCTGGACACGCCGAATGCCGCGGCGAGGTCCTTCTCGACGGGCAGCCGGTCGCCCGGCCGGAGCCGGCCGTCGATGATCATCTGCCGGATGCTCTCGACTACGACATCGGTCTGTGAAACGCCGGGGGTGCGCGACTGCTCGGCCAGCTTGCCGGGGGTCATGGAAGTGGCTCACTGTCCGTGCGGGCTGCCCAGTAGGCACCGTCCGGGAACTGATAGGTCTGCAGTGACGCTCTGTACATCTCGGCACTGTAGCCCGGTGCGGTCGGAAGCACGTACGCACCGTTCCGGATCACGCAGGGGTCGACGAAGTGTTCGTGCAGGTGGTCGACGTACTCGGTCACGCGGCGGTCGAGGCTGCCTGATACGGCTACGTAGTCGAAGATCGCGAGGTGCTGGACGAGCTCGCACAGGCCGACACCACCCGCGTGTGGGCAGACCGGTACGTCGAACACCGCGGCGAGAAGGTAGACCGCGAGTACTTCGTTGACGCTGCCGAGGCGGGCTGCGTCGAGCTGGCAGTAGTCGATGGCGCCGGCCTGGAACATCTGCTTGAAGAGCACCCGGTTCATCCCGTGCTCGCCGGTGGCGACGCCGATGGGCGCCACGGCCTTGCGGATCGCGGCGTGACCGAGGATGTCGTCGGGACTGGTCGGTTCCTCGATCCACAGCGGGTCGAACTCGGCCAGCGCCTTGACCCATTCGATCGCCTGCGGCACGTCCCACACCTGGTTCGCGTCAATCATCAGGTGACCGTCCGGCCCGAGGACCTCGCGGGCGATGCCGCAGCGCCGGATGTCGTCGTCCAGGTCGGCACCGACCTTGAGCTTGACGTGTTTGTAGCCTGAGGCAACGGCTTCCTCGCAGAGCCTGCGTAGCTTGGCGTCGGAGTATCCGAGCCAGCCGGCAGAGGTGGTGTAGCACGGGTAGCCGGATGCCTCGAGTTCCCCGATTCGTTGCTTGCGGCCCAATTCTTGCTGTTCGAGCAGGGTGACAGCTTGTTCCGGTGTCAGCACGTCGGTGAGATACCGCAGATCGGCGGCCTCGACGAGTTGTTCGGGCGACATGTCCGTCAGCAGCCGCCACAGTGGTACGCCGGCCCGTCGCGCAGCCAGATCCCAGACCGCGTTCATCACCGCGGCCAGGGCCAGATGGATGACGCCCTTGTCCGGGCCGAGCCATCGCAACTGACTGTCCGACTGCAGTTCGCGGTAGGTCCCGCCGAGGTTTTCACACAGTTCGCCGACGTCTCGCCCGACCAGTGGCTCGGCGCGCTGAGCGGCGGCCGCGACGCACAGGTCGTTACCGCGCCCGATGGTGAAGGTGAAGCCGTGCCCGGCGAGATCCGGGTCGTCGGTGTGCAGGACGACGTACGCCGCGGAGTGGTCGCCGTCCTTGTTCATCGC
This sequence comes from Kribbella sp. NPDC020701, assembly GCF_055562215.1. NCBI lineage: Bacteria > Bacillati > Actinomycetota > Actinomycetes > Propionibacteriales > Kribbellaceae > Kribbella > Kribbella sp. NPDC020701. Next base: position 129,946 of record NZ_JBVHFT010000018.1, read on the forward strand.
GTCGGATCCGTCGCTGGTCAGCGAGGTCGGGAAGCGGACGTCGACGACCTCCACCGAGGTGATGCGTGGCATGGCAGGCCCCTGTCGATCAGCGATAGATGGGATCTTTCTGAGCTTTGATGCCGTTCAGTATGGACCAGTGTGCGAGCGAGCGCTACGATCCCGACAATTCATAGGATTAATACCTCGTCATCTCGACGGAGGACCGTGGTATGGGCAACCTGGTGAGCTCGGACCGCTCCGGCATGCAGCGGCTGTTCTACGACCGGCCGGCCGCAACGTGGCTGGAGGCGTTGCCGCTCGGCAACGGGCGGATCGGGGCGATGTGCTTCGGTGGTATCGGCAGGGATCGGATCGGACTGAACGACGAGACTCTGTGGTCCGGCGGTCCGGAGACCGCTCGCTCGTTGTCGACTCCGCTCGGTGCGACCGGCGCCGACGCCGTACAGGCTGTGCGCGACGCGCTCGGGGACGGCGACATTCGCCGGGCGCATGAGTTGGCCCGCGGTCTTCACTCCGGCTACTGCCAGGCGTACCTGCCCTTGGGTGATCTCCTGCTGGACCTTCGTGTCGATGGCGCCACGCCTGCCGCAAGCGATGTGGCGCACTACCGGCGGGAGCTTGATCTCGATACCGCGACGGCAACGGCGGAGTTCGACATCGGCGGAGTTGTGGTGCGGCAGGAGGCCTTCGTCAGTGCGCCGGTCGGTGTCCTGGTTGTGCGAATGACCGCCTCCCAGCCGGTGCTGGCGCTGACTTGCCGGTTGACATCGCAGTTGCACTCGCGAGCGCACGCAGTCGAGGACGGGCTCGGATTGCTGCTGCAGGCTCCGGCCGATGTCGCTCCTCCGCATCGCGATGTTCCGGAACCGATCCGGTACTCCGAGGGCGCGGACCGCGGCATGGCAGCGGCGATCGCGCTGCGTGCCGCGAGCGACGGGGAGATCCGAGCCGGGGAAGCCGAGCTCACGGTCGAAGACGCAACCGAAGTCACGCTGATCCTCTCCACCGGCACTGGGTACGCCGGGCCGTCGACCTCGCCGACTCGATCGGCAGCGGACTGCTGGGCTGCCGCGGATCAGACGGTGCTGGGGGCGCGCGATCGCGAGTACGCCCAACTCCTGGCTGATCATCGGCAGGACCACCAGCGGCTGTTCCGTCGTTCGTCGCTCGAGCTGGCCGGTCCGGCAGGTCAGGCCGATCTGCCGACCGACGTGCGGGTCGCGCGAGCGGGCGATGCCGAGGATCCTGCGCTGGCGGCGCTGCTGTTCAACTACGGTCGCTACCTGATGATCGCGAGTTCGCGATCGGGTGGCCTGCCGACGAATCTGCAGGGGATCTGGAACGACATCCTGCGGCCGCCGTGGAGTTCGAACTTCACGATCAACATCAACACCGAGATGAACTACTGGCCGGCGGAGACGACCAACCTGTCCGAGTGTCACGAACCGCTGCTCCGGTATATCGATCAGCTTGCCCAGGCGGGTCGTCGGACGGCTCGCGAGCGGTACGGCTGCGGCGGTTGGACCGCGCACCACAATGCCGACGCATGGTGCTGGACCTTCCCCGTCGAGGGTGATCCGCGGTGGTCGAACTGGCCGATGGCCGGTGCCTGGCTGTCGCGCCATCTGTGGGACCACTACGAGTTCACCGGGGATCTGGAGTTCCTCGGCGAGTCGTGGCGCGTGCTGCGGGGGGCCGCGGAGTTCTGCCTGGACTGGCTGGTGGAGATGCCGGACGGCACCCTCGGTACGGCGCCGTCGACATCGCCGGAGAACGACTACATCGCCGACGACGGACAGCCCGCATCGGTGACCCGGTCGGCGACCATGGACCTGACCCTGATCTCGGATCTCTTCCAGCGGGTCGAACAGGCTGCCGAGCTGCTCGATGTCGTCGACTCCCTTGTCGCTGAGCTGTCCACTGCCCGCAAGCGACTGCCCGAGCCGCCGGTCGGTGCGCAGGGACAGCTGCAGGAGTGGGCAGCGGACCTGCTCGAAGAAGATCCGCACCACCGGCACATGTCACATCTGGTCGGTCTCCATCCCGGCGATGCGATCACGCCGGACAGCACACCGGTCCTCGCGGCCGCGGCGGCGCGGACGCTGGACCTGCGGGGCGACGAGGCCACGGGCTGGTCGCTGGCGTGGAAGATCAATCTGCGGGCACGTCTTCGCGATGCGGTAGCGGCGCACCGCCTGGTCCAGGCGTTCCTGAGGCCCGCGGACGACTCCGCGACGGGGCGACCTGGCAGCGGCGCGGGCGTCTACCCGAATCTGTTCTGTGCACATCCTCCCTTCCAGATCGACGGCAACTTCGGTGCGACGGCGGGAATTGCGGAGATGCTGCTGCACAGTCACACCGGCGAGATCGAACTGCTGCCCGCTCTGCCCGCCGAATGGCCGAGCGGGCGGGTGACGGGTCTGAGGGCTCGTGGCGGGGTCACCGTCGACATCGCCTGGACGCCACGCGGCGTCGAAGCGGTCCTGACCGCCGATCGGGATCAGGAGCGGGTCGTACGCCACGGCGACGATCGGATGCCGGTCACGTTGACGGCCGGCGTCGGCCACCGCGTGAGCTCGAGTTGATCGCCGGCTTGGACGAGGAGGTTTCATGGCAACCCTGACAACCATCCGGCCACCGGCCGGTGAGACACCAGCGCGGCCCAGGCGACGACGGGGACGGGAGCGCCCCGGTATCAAGGGGCTGCGGCGCAGCCTTCAACGGCACTGGACGCTGTACCTGCTGATGGTCGTGCCGCTGATCTGGTTCGCGGTCTTCAAGTACATCCCGATGTCGAACGCGGTCCTGGCGTTCAAGAGTTTCAACGTGATCAAGGGCATCTGGGGAAGCCCGTGGGTGGGCTGGCAGAACTTCGACCTGTTCTTCCACAACCCGGTGTTCTGGACCCTGGTGAAGAACACCTTCATCCTGTCGGTCTACACCGTCGCGGCGAGCTTTCCGATCGCGATCATCCTCGCGCTGGCACTGAACGAGATCCGCACCGGCGTGTTCAAGCGGACGGTGCAGATGGTGACGTACGCGCCGTACTTCATCTCCACGGTCGTGGTCGTATCGATGACGATCCTGGTGTTGTCGCCGCGGTTGGGCATCGTCAACGAGGGGCTCGGGTTCTTCGGCGTTCCCGCGATCGACTTCCTCGGGAACCCGGACTACTTCCGGCACATCTATGTCTGGTCCGACGTGTGGCAGACCACCGGGTACTCCGCGGTGATCTACCTGGCCGCGTTGTCCGGCATCGATCCGGCGCTGCACGAGTCGGCCCGGATCGACGGTGCCAGCCGCTTGCAGCGGATTCGGCACGTGGATCTTCCGGGCATCATGCCGACGGCTGTGATCATCCTGGTGCTTGCTGTAGGCAACATCATGGCGATCGGCTTCGAGAAGGCGTTCCTGTTCCAGAACCCGCTGAACCTGAGCCAGTCCGAGATCATCGCCACCTATGTGTACAAGACGGGTCTGCTGAACGCGGACTTCAGCGGCGCCACCGCGGTCGGGCTGTTCAACTCGGTGATCAACCTGGTGCTGCTGCTGATGGTCAACACGATCGCCAAGCGGATCACCGGGAACGGATTGTGGTCATGAGCGCTCAGACTGAAGCGAGAACGCTGCCGAGCAAGAGAGGCGAGCGCCGTGCGGCGCGGGCACGCCGGATCCGCGAGCCGCGGACCGACCGGATCTTCCTGTTCTGTGTGTATCTGCTGCTGGCAGTGTTCTTCGCGGTCGTCCTGCTGCCGTTGCTGTACATCGTGGCCAGCTCGTTCAGCAGTCCGGCGGCGGTCTCGTCGGGGCGGGTGCTGTTCTGGCCGGTGGAGTTCTCGCTCCGTGGGTACCACGCGGTGTTCCAGAACCCGCAGATCGTCCAGGGCTACCTGAACTCGTTGTTCTACACGGTGGTCGGCACGATCGTCAGCGTCATCATGACGATCGCGATCGCCTACCCGATGTCGCGGCGGACATTGGTCGGCCGGAACGTCGTGATGACGTTGATCCTGTTCACGATGCTGTTCACCGGCGGCCTGATCCCGACGTACCTCGTGGTCCAGTCGGCCGGCCTGCTGGACACGCGGTGGGCGCTGATCATCCCGCAGGCGATCGGGGTCTGGCAGGTCATCATCGCCCGAACCTACTTCCGGACCGCGATCCCCGACGAACTGGTCGAGGCCGCCCAGCTGGACGGGTGTGGTGACCTGCGGTTCCTGTGGTCGGTGGTGATCCCGCTGGCGAAACCGATGATCGCGGTGGTCGCGCTGATGTACGCGATCATGCAGTGGAACTCGTACTTCGACGCGCTGATCTACCTGAAGAACCCTGACCTGTTCCCGCTCCAGCTGGTCCTGCGCAACATCCTCATCCTGAACACGACCGGCGGTGGAGCTGTCGACGCCTCCGTCGTCCTGCAACGCCAGCAACTGGCTGACTTGCTCAAGTACTCGCTGATCGTGGTGGCCAGCGTCCCGGTGCTGCTCATCTATCCGTTCGTCGCGCGCTATTTCACCAAGGGAATCATGATCGGCGCCGTCAAGGGCTGATCCTCCGCATCACCTCGACCCCTGTGAGGGACCTAATGTCTGTACAGTTCACAAAGCGGAGGCGTGCCGCGATCGCCGGCCTGAGTCTCCTGGCACTCACGCTCGCCGCCTGTTCCGGTGGCGGCGGATCGGACGATCAGCAGGGTAAGCCGTTGCCCACGATCACCGGGAATCCTGCGGTCACCCTCGATGTGTTCGCGCCGCAGTCGGCCGACTGGAACCTGGGCACGAACGACTTCACGAAGGCTGTGAAGGAGAAGTTCAACCTCACCATCAAATGGCAGAACACGACGTTCGACGGCGGCCCGGCCAAGGAGAAGCGGCAGATCTCGTTGGCCAGCGGTGACTATCCGGACCTGTATCTGCTGATCCCGTGGGTCGACCAGTTCACCCAGACCGACCTGCTGAAGCTCTCGACCCAGGGTGTCGTCGTACCGCTGAACCAGTTGATCGATCAATACGCGCCGAACATCAAGAAGGCGCTGGACGCCACGCCGGAGTGGAAGGCGATGGCGACCGCGCCGGACGGCAAGATCTACGGGATACCCCAGTGGGTCGACTGCTTCCACTGCACGTACCAGGACAAGCTGTGGATGAATTCGGCCTGGCTGAAGAAGCTCGGCCTGGAGCAGCCGAAGACCACCGAGGACATGCGCAAGGTCCTGCAGGCGTTCAAGACCCAGGACCCGAACGGCAACGGCAAGGCCGATGAGATCCCGCTCAGTGCTGACGTGCGGGACGTGCTGATCCCGTACTTCATGAACGCGTTCATCTACGACCCGCAGGGCACCAGCGGGAACAACAACTCGACCCTGGTACTGAACGACGGCAAGGTCGACATCCAGGCGAACAAGGATGGCTGGAGGGCCGGCCTGAAGTACCTGAATTCGCTCTACAAGGAAGGCCTGATCGACAAGGGCGCCTTCACCCAGAACCCGGACGCCCTGCAGCAGCAGGGCAATCACGCCGGAACGGTCGTCCTCGGCTCCGCGACCGTGCTGCACCCGGGCATCTTCGTCACGACCGGTTCGCCGGACGGACGGGACAAGCAGTACGACGCCGTACCGCCGCTGACCGGGCCGGACGGCGCGAACTTCACCGGCTACAACTTCCCGAGCGCGCCGGGTGCGACGTTCGTACTGACCAGCAAGGCGACGCAGGAGGAGCAGATCCAGGCGATCAAGCTGCTCGACTACATCTTCACCGACGAGGGTCAGATCAACGGCCAGTTCGGCACCGAAGGCAAGACCTGGACCAAGCCGGCGACCGGCGATGTCGCGCTGGACAAGTCGCTGACGCCGATCTTCAAGCAGATCCCGCAAAAGGTCGGAACCAAGCCGCCGAACTCGGGTTGGGGCGCGCTCGCGCAGTACAACAACACGGCCAGGTTCCGGAACTCCGAGGCGATCAGCACCGACCTCTACTCCCAGGCGGGCTACGAGCGACGGCTCTACGAGGCGACCAAGCTGTACGCCGGCCACGAGGACAAGGCCAAGATCTACCCGTACTGGAAGGTGTGGATCGATCCGTCCCTGGCCAACGAGGTCGCGACGATGCAGACCAACATCGACAGCTACGTGCAGCAGAACGCACTCCAGTTCGTCACCGGCTCGAAGAACATCGACACCGACTGGGACGCCTACGTGAAGGGCCTCGACGGCCTCGGACTCAAGCGCTACCTCGAGATCCAGCAAACCGCCTACGACAAGATGCCCGGCAAGTAAGTCACGTCCGGACCGGCCGGAGCCCCTCCGGCCGGTCCAACTTCCCATCCCACGAGGAGCGACCAGTGCCTTTCGACCCGACCTTCGAGTCTTTGACAACGTTCGAATGCCCCGACTGGTTCCGGGACGCGAAACTCGGGATCTGGTCGCACTGGGGACCGCAGTCGGTGCCGCGGTACGGCGACTGGTACGCACGCCACATGTACCGGGAGGGCAGCGATCAGTACCGCTACCACCTGCGGACCTACGGGCACCCGTCGGAGTTCGGCTACAAGGACGTCGTACAGCTGTGGAAGGCCGAGAAGTTCGACCCCCACGAGCTGATGGAGCGCTTCACGGCGGCCGGTGCCCGTTACTTCGTGGCGCAGGCCGTGCACCACGACAACTTCTTCAACTACGAGTCGGCCATCCACCGCTGGAACTCGGTGAAGGTGGGGCCGGGCAAGGACATCCTCGCGCTCTGGAAGGCCGCCGCGGACGATCACGGGTTGCCGTTCGGCATCACCGAACACCTCGGTGCCGCACTGGGATGGTTGTCGGTCAACAAGGGCAGTGACCGCCACGGACCGTTCGCCGGGGTGCCGTACGACGGAACTGATCCGGCCAACCGGGACCTGTACCTCGACAACAGCCGCTACCAGCAAGACGTCGAGGTGCCCGATCCGTGGTACTGCGACGACCCCGGGTGGCACCGGCACTGGCTCGAGGCCGCGACCGAGATGATCGATCGCTATCAGCCCGACGTTCTGTACTCGGACGGGCCGCTGCCTTTCGGAGAGATCGACTACACGCCCGGTCTGCAGGCGGTGTCCCATCTGTACAACACCAGTGCGCGGATCCATGGCACGAACCGTGCGGTCTACCAGCAGAAGGACCGCCGGCCCGCGATCAGCGCCGTCGGCGTGATGGACATCGAACGCAGCCAGACGCCCGGGATCCAGCCGAAGCCCTGGCAGACGGACACGTCGGTCGGAGACTGGTTCTACAACGTTCGCGACGTCTACAAGACCGCCGGCCACGTGGTGGAGATGCTCGTCGACATCGTGTCGAAGAACGGGAACCTCCTGCTCAACGTGCCGCAGTTGCCGGACGGCTCGCTCGACCTCGAATGCAAGCACCTGCTCGACGAGCTCGGCGCCTGGATGAAGGTCTGCGGCGAGGGCATCTACGGCACGCGACCCTTCACGGTGTTCGGTGAGGGGCCTTCGAGCGTGATCATCGACGGTTTCACCGAAGACCGCGTGAGCTGGACGAGTTCCGACTACCGCTTCACCCGCCGGGACAACACCGTGTACGCCTTCCAGCTGGCCTGGCCGGACGACGGCCGGGCCGTGATCCGCAGCATCGCCGGCGAATCCGTCACCGGCGTCCGCCTGCTCGGCCACGGCGCCGTACCCTTCGAGCAGGCCCACGGCATCCTCGTCGTCCGGCTGCCCTCGTCGGCGCCGCTCGAGGTGGCGAACTGCCTCGCCATCGAGCTTCGCGCAGGCTGACCGGAGTGGAGATGAAGCAGCAGACATTCGCGGGTTACCTCTTCGCGCATTTCAAGCGTGAATCGGTCGACGGCGAGCAGATCTACTTCGCCTTGAGCGACGGCGACGACCCGCTGCACTTCGACGACCTCAACGGCGGCAAGCCAGTCCTGTACTCCACCCTTGGTGAAGGCGGTGTCCGCGACCCGCACATCGTGCGTTCCCCGGACGGCGATCGGTTCTATCTGGTCGCGACCGATCTGCGCCTCTACGTGAGCCTCGATTGGGACCGGCACCAGCGCCGCGGCAGCCGCTCGATCATGGTCTGGGAGTCGGCGGACCTGGTGGACTGGGGGGAAGGCCGACTTGTCGAGGTCGCACCGCCCGAGGCCGGCAACACCTGGGCCCCGGAGGCGGTCTGGGACCCTGAGCAAGATGCCTACCTCGTCCACTGGTCCTCGACGCTCTACGACAACGCCGAACACGAGGGCGAGAGCTACAACCGGATCATGTACGCCACCACCCGCGACTTCCGCGAGTTCTCCGAGCCGCGCGTATGGATCGACCGAGGTTGGCAAACGATCGATACCACGGTGATCGATCATGACGGCGTCTACTACCGCTTCCTGAAAGACGAACGCAGCCGCGGTGGCGAGGCGCCGTTCGGCAAGACGGTGTTCTCTGAGACATCGACCTCGCTGACGGCCGCCGACTGGAAGCCGCTGACCGAAGGCATCGGCCTGGGCGCGATCACCCAGGGCGAGGGACCGCTGGTCTACAAGTCGAACACCGAGAACAAGTGGTACCTCTGGATCGACGAGTTCACCCCGGAACGCCGCTACGTCCCCTTCGAGACAACCGACCTCGCCGGCGGCTCGTGGATCCCGTCCAAGGACCATCGGTTGCCGCAAGATCCCTGCCACGGCGTAGTACTGCCGGTGACCCCCGAAGAGTACGAGCGCCTCGCAGCCGCTTGGACCTGACACACGGACCCGCTGACTTCCAGCCGCAGGCCTCCCACCCGGTGGCGGAAGGCTGCGGTGAGTTCGTGCTGAGAGCGCGGTGGGGTGGCTGGCGTTCTCAGTTAATCGGTTGCACGCCGCCGAGACGGGGGTGTCAGATCCCGGCTATGACGATTGAGCTGAGTACGCCGACGGCCGGCGGGGTGCGCGAGGCTATGGCGGCGCTGCGGGAGTGGCAGCACGACGAAGCGCCGATGCAGCTGCATCCCGGGGACATCGGCTGGAACTACCGGTTCGGAACGGCCGAGACGGCCGCGGTGGTGCGGACCTGGAGCCGGAACGGACGGATCCTCGCTGTCGGGATGCTGGACTCGCCGACGCTGGTGCGGATGACGGTCGCTCCTGACGCTTTCCAGGACGAGGATCTGGCGCGGCGGCTCGTCGAGGACTTTTCGCTGCCTGAGCGCGGCGTGCTGCCGGAAGGAGCGGTGTCCATCGAGGCGCCGCAGGGCCTGCTGCTCCACGACCTGTTGACCAAGGAGGGCTGGGGTGTCGACGAGCCATGGACGCCGCTCTTCCGCGACCTCGCCGAAGCGGTGGAGGACCCCGGCGTGTGGATCAAGGAGATCGGCCTGGAGCAGGCGCAGGACTTCGCCGACGTCCTGCGGTCCGCGTTCAACACCACGAGGCCCACGCGCGAGTACCGGCACGAGATGTCCGCGGGACCGTTCTACGCCGACGCCCGATGCCTTGGTGCTTACGACGACCAGGGCAACGCTGCGGCGGTGGTGACGGTCTGGTCGGCCGGCCCGGGGAAGCCGGGACTGGTCGAGCCGATGGGCGTCCATGCGGACCACCGCGGCCGCGGCTATGGCCGGGCGATCACCGTCGCCGGGGCGGCCGCACTGCGGGAGATGGGCTCGTCGAGCGTGCGCGTGTGTACTCCGAGCTCTAACGTCGGCGGCGTCGCGACGTACAAGGCGGCCGGGTTCGCGGCGAGGCAGGAGATCGCCGACCGGATCCGGAAGGTTTGACCTCGGGGTCTCCGGACCTTCTCACCATGCTCTGCTCTCGACTCGATCGAACATCCGCTGCCCAACTCCGAGGGACTCCCGTCGCTGTTCCGTGGAGTGCTGCCAAACGATGGTCAGTGGCGCGACTTGGTGGGTGCGGATGACTGGATCGAGGGCAGCCTTCGAGCTGCCCTCGATCCTGTTGTCCCCTTACAGCGTGGGCTCGAGCTTGAAGTCGGCCTTGCGCTTCGTGAGCCACTCTTCGAGGGACTGCAGTGCCGGGTTGAGCTCGCGGACCTTTGCGAGGTCGCGGTCGCCGGTGAAGCGGGCTGAGTCTTCGGCGTAGAACTGGAACATGTTGGCGATTTCTACGGCCAGGGGGAACTGGAGGGCGCGGTACTCGTCCCAGGTGAGGGGCTGGTAGGTGATCTCCTCGCCGAGGGTTTCGCGGAGGGCCGCGGTCAGGGCGGCGGCGTACTGGTCGCCGGTGAGGTGGTCGCCGGCGATGGACACGGTCTTTCCGAGCTGGTCGGCGCCGCGCTTGAAGATGCCGAGCGCGGTGCGGCCGATGTCCTCCGACGCGATGCCGGACAGCGGCTGGTCGGCCATCGGCATGTTCAGGACCAGCTTGCCCTCGGCGTTCCGGCTCGGCTCCATCCCGGCGATCAGCGAGTCGAAGTAGAACGTCGTACGCAGGAAGGTCGTCGGTACGCCGTACTTCGGGAACAGCGCGTCCGCCTCGCCCTTGGCGTCGAAATGCGGCACCTTGTAGCGCCCGTCGTCCAGGCTCGGTACGTCGTCCCGCCCGGCGAAGAACGGCCGGGTGTCCTCGAGGGTCGACCAGATCAGGTGCGCGATGCCGGCCTCCTTCGCGGCGCGGGCGGCGGTCTCGGCCTGGGCCAGCTCCATCTCGGCGCGGGTCTGGGCCGCGTCCTGCTCCAGGGTCCGCTCGGCCCAGTAGTTCGTCACCACGAAGGCGCCGTGCGCGCCGTCGAACGCGGCACGCACGCTCGCCTCGTCGTCCAGGTCAGCGGCGACCACCTCGGCGCCGGCCGCTGCCACCGCCTTCGCCCTGGCGGATTCCGGGTTCCGGGTCAACGCCCGTACGGCGAACTCGGCGGTCGGGTCCTCGAGGATCGCCCGGACCAGTCCGCCGCCCTGCGACCCGGTGGCTCCGACGACGGCGATCAGCTTCTTATCGGTCATATCCAGCAGCTCCTCAGCAGTGGAAAGTTCTTGGGTTGATGTGTCAACCCAACCGATCGTAGCTCGTTTGGTTGATGTGTCAACCCGACCCGGTAGGATGGATGTCGTGGGCAAGGGACCGTGGTTGGACGATGACGAGCAGCAGGCGTGGCGCAGCTACCTGCTGATGAACCGGACGCTGGAGACGCACCTGGAGCGGCACCTCCAGCGGGAGTTCGGCCTGTCCAAATCCGACTTCGAGATCCTGGTCAACCTGTCCGAGTCCGAGTCCGGCCGGATGCGGGCCTTCGAGCTGGGCAAGGCGACCCAGTGGGAGAAGAGCCGGATGTCGCACCACCTGACCCGGATGGAGAAGCGCGGGCTGATCCGCAAGGAGTCCTGCGAGTCCCGCTACCCGGAGATCGCCATCACCGAGGAGGGGCTGGCCGCGATCGAGGCGTGTGCGCCGGCGCACGCGGCCCGGGTCCGTCAGTTCTTCGTCGACGTCTTCGGTCCGGACCGGCTGGCCGTGCTCGGCGAGGTGTCGGACGACATCGTCGAGACGATCGGCAAGCACTGCCACACCGACTGCCCACCGGCGGTCAGCGGCCTCGACCAGTGATCCCTGAGGATCGCTCTCAGAGAGCTTTCAGGAGAACTTGATGGTCGCTTGACCTTCTCTTGGAGTGCGGCTGAGGAGCCTCCGGCGAGGCTTACGGCATGGTCACCCCAGATGCGTTCGACGATTCCCATTCATCCAGGCGGCGCTGGTTGCGCCGGGCCGGGGCCGCGGCGATCGCGACCGCTGTGCTCGGGATCGGCGGCACCGGCCTGTCCGTCGCGGTCGTGTCCGCGAAACACTCGGACTCCGGCAGCACCGGTACGACGGCCGGCTCGACGAGATCCGACGACGACTCGGGCTCGAGCAGCACGAGCAGCGGCTCCGGCTCGAGCAGCTCCGGCTCGAGCAGCTCCAGCTCTGACAGCTCCGGGTCCAGCGCGGGCAGCTCGGGATCCAGCTCCTCCAGCTCCGGCTCCGATGACTCGAGTAGCTCCAGCAGCGGACTGGGGTCGTCGAGCTCGGGCTCCACGTCGCAGGGCGGGAGCAACGGATCATGACCGCCTCCCGGACCTGGACCGCGTGGAGCTGCACGGTCCGCCTGACCGTCGACGACCCCGCCGTACTCGGGGCAGCGTGCGGTGAGCTGAAGGCTCTGATGGATCGCGTCGACAAGGCGGCCAGCCGGTTCCGCCCGGACTCCGAGCTGTCGATTGTCAACAATCGGGCCGGTGCGCTCGTACCGGTGTCGCGGCTGCTGATCGATCTGATCGACGTCAGCCTGGTCGCGGCCTCGATGAGCGGTGGCGCCGTGGACCCGACCGTCGGCTCCGCGGTGATCGCCGCCGGGTACGACGCCGACATCGAGGCGGTCCGACGGCGCTTCCCGCAGGCACCGCACGACCCGAAGCCGGTCGCCGGCTGGCAGGCGGTCCAGCTGAACCGCAAGCTCGCGCTGCTCGGCGTCCCGAAGGACTCCGCTCTCGACCTCGGCGCCACCGCGAAGGCCTGGACCGCCGACCGTGCCGCGAACATCCTCAGTAAGCGCTACGGCTGCGCCGTACTCGTCGAGATCGGCGGGGACCTGCGTGCCGCCGGCCAGCCGGCCAAGCCGTGGATCATCACGGTCGCCGAACGCGCCGGCGATACCGGCGTCCTGGTCACCCTCTCGCACGGCGGTCTGACCACCTCGACGCGGACGGTACGGCGCTGGCAGACCCCGTCCGGCTATGGCCACCACGTCATCGACCCGCGCACCGGACGCCCGGCCGACGGGCCCTACCGAACCGCATCCGTCTGGGCTCCGACCGCCGTACGCGCGAACACCTTCAGTACGGCGCTTGTCGCGACAGGGGAAGGTGCTCTCGGGCGACTGAAGCTGGCGGGTCACCCGGCGCGGCTGGTCGCCGACGACGGTGAGGTCACCGAGTTGCTGGGGTGGCCGGCAGCGAGCAGGGCCGCCTGATGACCTTGTGGTACCTGGCCCGGGCGGCCGGAGTGGTCGCGATGATCATGTTCACGCTGTCGGCCACGCTCGGCCTCGCGATGTCCGGCAATCGCCGGCCGGAGCGCCGGTTCTGGCTGCAGTACGTGCACCGCTCGGCCGCCGCGACCGGACTGGTCCTGCTGACCGCTCACGTGATCGCCGTCATGGCCGACAGCTACGTCGACATCAGTCCGACCGTCCTGGTCTGGCCGTTCGGCTCCGGCTACCGGCCGTTCGCGATGGTCGTCGGTGTACTCGCGCTCTACGGCTTGGTGCTCGCATCCGTCGTCGGTGCTGCCCGCGGCCGGCTCGCCGGCTCCGAGTCCTTCACCAAGCACTGGCGCAAGATCCACATCGCCGCATCGGTCGGCTGGCTGCTGTCCATCGGGCACGCGCTCCTGGCCGGTACCGACCGGGGTACGCCGTGGATGCTCGCCCTGACCCTCGGCTGTCTGGCCGCAGTCGGCGCGGCCGGTGCCTACCGCGCCCGTGCCACGACGCCCCTCAACCTCGCACGGGCCGGGAGGATCCGATGACGATGACCATGCAGGAAACCAGAGTGATCGGTGACGCCCGAGTGCTGGCCGGACTCGACCAAGGCCGGCTGGACCGGCAGCGGCACCTCTGGACGCACGGTCCGCAGCCGGACCTCAACCGCGGGGACTACCTCCGGCTCACCGAGGCAGTCGGCCTCAGGGGACGCGGTGGTGCTGCGTTCCCGGTCGCGCTGAAGCTCGCCGATCTCCCTGCGAAGGGGATCGAGGCCGTCGTCGTGAACGGCTCCGAGAGCGAGCCGGTCAGCCGCAAGGACCGTCTGCTCCTCACCCTTGCGCCGCACCTCGTCCTGGACGGTGCCACCGGCCTGGCCCGCGCACTCGGTGCATCCCACGTGCTGATCGCCGTACACGACGGTGCTGCCGCTACGTCCATCCGTGAGGCGCTCATGGAGCGCGACGACCGACTGGCGATCGAGGTGAGCGACACTCCAGGGCGTTTCGTCGCAGGCGAGGCCCGTGCGGTGCTGAGTGCGCTGGAAGGTGGTGCCGCCGTACCGCCTGGTCGAAGGGTGCTGCCGACGCGCAAGGGCTACCACCGGCGGCCTACCTTCTTGTCGAATGTGGAGACGTTCGCCCAGCTCGCAGTACTCGCGCGGCTCGGGTCCAGGGGGTTCAGCAGTACCGGACTGATCAGTGAGCCGGGGACGCAGCTGCTGACGATCGATGGGGCTGTGCAGAGGCCCGGTGTGATCGAGACACCGACCGGTGTGCCGCTCGACACGGTCCTGCAGTTCGCCGGCGCGGAACCCGGGCCTGTACTGCTCGGCGGGTACCACGGCCGCTGGCTGCCGCGGACCGACGGCCTGACGCTGCAGCGACCGGAGGTGTCCGCGGGCATCATCCTGGCGCTCGGCACGGAAACCTGCCCGCTCGGCGAGGTGCACCGGGTCGCCCAGTGGCTGGCTAGTCAGTCGGCCGGCCAGTGTGGCCCGTGTGTGTTCGGCCTGGCCGCACTCGTCGACGACTTCGACAGGTTGCTCAGGGGCGACCCGGCCGGCTGGCACGACGCCCAGCGCCACCTGGGTCTCGTCCCAGGCCGGGGAGCCTGTGCGCACCCGGACGGCTCGGCGCGGTTCCTCGCGTCGGCGCTCGAGGTGTTCGGCGACGACGTACGACTGCACCTCGACGGCGGCTGCGGCCGGCCGGCGAAGGGTGTCCTGTCCGTCCCCGGAGGTGCCTGGTGAACAAGGTCGAGATCGACTGGACGCGGTGCGACGGACACGGCCTCTGCGCCACCTTGCTGCCGGACGACGTCGTCCTCGACGAGTGGGGTTTCCCGGTCTTGAGAGGTCGTGAAATCACCGCCGGTGAGCTACCGGATGCACGTCGCGCAGTCCTCGCATGTCCCGCTCTCGCACTACGCCTCAACAAACGATGACAGGCTCGTCCCGAGATCACACCAGTGACAAAGGTGGACTAGTCTCTGAGTGATCGCACAATGTCGTGCGGTACGGCGTGAGTGGCGCCGAGATCACGTGTGGAGACGGTGGGGAATGCAGAGCAAGCTGGACGTCCAGAAGGCGGATGTGCTCGCCAAGGCGGTGGCCGCGGGAACACATGGGCACGACAAGTCGGTGGATCCGGCGAAGCTGAAAACCTTCCTCGAGCGGTACTACCGCCACGTCGCCGCCGAGGACGTGGCCGAGCGCCAGCCGAACGACTGCCTGGGCGCGGCCCGGCACCACTACAAGACCGCCGCGTCCCGCCCGCAGGGTACGGCGAAGGTGCATGTCTTCACCCCCACGCTGGAGGAGCACGGCTGGTCCGCGAACGGGCGGACCGTGGTCGAGATCGTCATCGACGACATGCCGTTCCTGGTCGACAGCGCCTCGATGGCGATCACCGAGCACAACCTCGAGCTGCTGCTGCTGATCCACCCGCAGTTCGTCGTCCGCCGCGACATCGCCGGCACCCTGCAGGAGGTCCTGGACGACACCGAGTCCTCCGACGGGCACGACCTGGTCCGCGAGAGCTGGATGCACCTGGAGATCGACCGGATCGCCGACGTCGCCGAGCACCGGTCGCTGGAGCAGGCGCTGCAGAAGGTGCTGCACGACGTGCGCGAGGCGGTCGAGGACTGGCCGAAGATGCACGAGAAGGCGGTCTCCATCGCCGCCGGGCTGGACTCGGCCGACCTCCCGGTCGGGGAGCACGAGGTGGAGGAGGCGCGCGAGCTGCTCGAGTGGCTCGCCGACGAGCACTTCACCTTCCTCGGGTACCGCGAGTACGACTTCACCATGGAGGGCGAGCAGGGCATCCTGCGCGGCAGTCCCGGGACCGGGCTCGGCATCCTCCGCCCGGACCCGAAGCCGGGCTCGGGCAAGCTGCCGCCCGAGGTGAGCGCGAAGGCGCAGGAGCGCAAGCTGCTCATCCTGACCAAGGCGAACTCCCGGTCCACCGTGCACCGGTCGACGTTCCTGGACTATGTAGGGATCAAGCAGTTCGACGAGAACGGCGAGCCGGTCCGGGAGTGCCGTTTCATCGGTCTGCTCTCGTCCACGGCGTACACCGAGAGCGTCATGCAGGTGCCGGTGCTGCGGCGCAAGGCGCTGGAGCTGTTCCGGCTGACCGGCTTCGACCCGAACAGCCACAGTGGCAAGGGTCTGCTCGACGTCCTCGAGACCTATCCGCGCGACGAGCTGCTGCAGGCGCCGGTCGAGGACCTGCTGCCGATCGTGCAGTCCGTGCTGCACCTGCAGGAGCGGCGCGCGGTCAAGCTGTTCGTCCGGCGTGACGTCTACAACCGGTACCTGTCCTGCCTGGTCTATCTGCCGCGTGACCGCTACACCACCGCGGTCCGGTTGAAGATGCAGCAGATCCTCAAGGACGCGATCGGCGCCGAGAGCGTCACCTACGCCGCCTACGTGACCGAGTCCGTGCTCGCCCGCGTCCACTTCGTCGTCCGGATGAAGCAGGGCGAGACGGTCGGGGACTACGATTCCGAGCTGCTCGAGCAGAAGGTGATCGACGCGACCCGGGCCTGGGCGGACGACTTCACCGCGGCTCTGCACCTGCAGGGCGGCGACGGTGCCGTCGCCAAGCTGGCCCGGCGGTACGCGAACGCCTTCCCCGAGGCGTACAAGGAGGACTTCGACGCCCGCGTCGCCGTCAACGACGTCAGCGTGCTCGAGAGCCTGCCGGCCGAGAACGGGCTGGCCATGTCGCTGTACAGCCCGATCGACGAGGAGTGGGAGGGCGAACGCCGCTTCAAGGTCTTCCGGACCGGTACGGCGCTGTCCCTGTCACAGGTGCTGCCACACCTGACCCACATGGGTGTCGAGGTGATCGACGAGCGCCCGTACGAGATCCGCTGCGAAGACGGCAGTACGGCGTACATCTACGACTTCGGGCTCAAGGCACCCGAGGACGCCGATGAGCGCGAGGAGCTGCGCAGGCTGTTCTCCGACACGTTCCAGGCGGTCTGGGAGGGCCGGGCCGAGTCGGACGCGCTGAACGCGCTGGTGCTGCGCGGCAGCCTCAGCTGGCGCCAGGTGTCGATCCTGCGCGCCTACCGCAAGTACATGCGGCAGGGCGGTACGCCGTTCAGCCAGAGCTACATCGAGAACGCGTTCCTGACCCACGTGGACATCGCGAGCCTCCTGGTTCAGCTGTTCGAGACCAGCTTCGACCCGGCGCGCGGTGCCGCGGACGACCCGGACCGGACGAGCCGGGTGGCCCAGTTGGAGAAGGAGATCCTGGCTGCGCTGGACACTGTGAAGAGCCTGGACGAGGACCGGATCCTGCGGTCCTACCTGACCGTGATGAAGGCGACGCTGCGGACGAACTACTATCAGCCCGGCCCGGACGGCCGGCCACGGACCTACATCTCGCTGAAGCTGGAGCCGAAGGCGATTCCGGAGCTGCCGGAGCCACGGCCGGCGTACGAGATCTTCGTCTACGCACCGCAGGTCGAAGGTGTGCACCTGCGCTTCGGCGCGGTCGCCCGCGGTGGTCTGCGCTGGTCGGACCGGCGGGAGGACTTCCGTACCGAGGTGCTCGGCCTGGTGAAGGCGCAGATGGTGAAGAACTCGGTGATCGTGCCGGTCGGCGCGAAGGGCGGGTTCTACGCCAAGCAGTTGCCCGACCCGGCCGTCGACAGGGACGCCTGGCTGGCCGAAGGCATCGCGTCGTACAAGACATTCATCTCCGGGCTGCTCGACATCACCGACAACATCGTGGCCGGGGAGATCGTCCCGCCGCGCGACGTGGTCCGGTACGACGGTGACGACGCGTACCTGGTCGTTGCCGCGGACAAGGGCACGGCGACGTTCTCGGACATCGCGAACGGGGTCGCCAAGGAGTACGGCTTCTGGCTGGGTGACGCGTTCGCGTCCGGCGGGTCGGTCGGCTACGACCACAAGGCGATGGGCATCACCGCCCGCGGCGCGTGGGAATCGGTCAAGCGGCACTTCCGCGAACTGGGCCACGACTGCCAGAACGAGGACTTCACCGTCGTCGGTGTCGGCGACATGTCCGGTGACGTGTTCGGCAATGGGATGCTGCTGTCGGAGCACATCCGGCTGGTCGCGGCGTTCGACCACCGGCACATCTTCCTGGACCCGGCGCCGGACGCGGCGACGTCGTTCCCCGAACGGCGACGGCTGTTCGACCTGCCGCGATCGTCGTGGGCGGACTACGACCCGTCGCTGATCTCCGCCGGCGGCGGGGTCTACCCGCGCACGGACAAGGCGATCCCGATCTCGCCCGAGGTGCGCGAGGTGCTCGGGCTGGAGGGCAGCCCGGCGACGCTGACGCCGGCCGAGCTGATGAACGCGATCCTGAAGGCGCCGGTCGACCTGTTCTGGAACGGCGGCATCGGCACCTACGTGAAGTCGTCCGGCGAGACCAACGCCGACGTCGGCGACAAGGCCAACGACCCGATCCGGATCAACGGCGCCGACCTGCGCGCCCGCGCGGTCGGCGAGGGCGGCAACCTGGGCTTCACCCAGCTGGGCCGGATCGAGTACGCCGCCGGCGGCGGCCGGATCAACACCGACTTCATCGACAACGTGGCCGGCGTGGACACCTCCGACCACGAGGTGAACATCAAGATCCTGCTGGACAAGGTGGTCGCCGACGGCGACCTGACCGAGAAGCAGCGCAACGACATCATCGCGTCGATGACCGACGAGGTCGGGGCGCTGGTGCTGAAGAGCAACTACCGGCAGAACATCGCGCTGGCCAACGCGACCGCGCAGGCGCCGGCCCTGATGCACGTCCACCAGGACTGGGTACGGCGGCTGGAGAAGCAAGGACTGCTCGACCGGCAGCTCGAGTTCCTGCCCAGCGTCGCCGAGTTCAAGCGGCGCAAGGCCGAAGGTAAAGGCCTGACCTCGCCGGAGCTGTCGGTGCTGATGGCCTACACCAAGATCGTCATGGAAGCCGAGCTGCTGCAGACGACGCTGCCGGACGACCCGTACCTGGCGCACAAGCTGGCCAGCTACTTCCCGAAGGCGGTCCACGAGCGGTTCCCCGAGCAGGTGCAGAGTCACCAGCTGCGGCGCGAGATCATCACCACCCAGGTGGTGAACGAGTTCGTGAACACCTCCGGCATCACGGCGTACCACCGGCTCTCGCTGGAGACCGGCGGGAGCGTCGAGGACGTGGTCCGCGGGAACCTCGCGGCGTCGCGGATCTTCGCCCAGCCGGAGCTGCTGTCCCGCAACGCCGAGCTGGACAACGTCGTCGACGCGGCGACCCAGACGCACATGCGGCTGGAGACCCGCACGCTGGTCGAGCGCGCCACCCGCTGGCTGGTCAGCAACCGGCGGCCACCGCTGGACATCGCGGACCTGATCGACTTCTTCGGTCCGGGGATCGCGAAGCTCACCGAGGCACTGCCCGACGTGCTGCGCGGCCGTGAGCTGGCGTTGTTCGAGCAGCGGCGTGAATCCCTGGTGCAGAAGGGGGTTCCGGCCGATTTCGCGACCAGGATCGCCGTGCTGCCACCGGCGTACGCGGGTCTGGGTGTGGTCGAGACCGCATCGCGCGACGACATCGACATCTTCGAGGTCGCCAAGGTGCACTTCGCCCTCGGTGAGCGGCTGCAGCTGGGCCGTTTCCTGGAGCGCATCATCGGCCTGCCGCGGACCGACCGCTGGCAGACGATGGCCCGCGCCGCGCTGCGCGACGACCTGCACGCGGTGCACGCCCGGTTGACCCGCCAGGTGCTCGCCACGACCGACGCCTCGGCCGGGCCCGAGGACCGCGTCATCACCTGGCAGGACCAGAACGCGGCCGCCCTGTCCCGCGCCGCCTCCATGCTCGAGGAGATCGTCGAAACCGAAGGCCCGGAGCTCGCGCACCTGTCCGTCGGCCTCCGGCTCGTCCGCACGTTGATCGCCAACCAGGCCTGACCGTCGCCGCGCCGACCTCCTCGCCCGGCTTGCGACAATGGGGGTGTGCGAACACTCGAGGACCTGGTTGGCGCGGCTGAATACCCAGGGCGCGGTCTCGCCTTGGGTAGGGATCGGGACGGTGCCGGGTTCGCCGCGTACTGGCTGACCGGGCGCAGTCCGGCGTCGAAGCAGCGGAAGCTGGTGGTGTCCGACGACGAGATCGTCGTACAGGACGTCTCGGGCGGATCCACCGACGACTTGCGGCACTACACCGCCGCGGTCCGTGCCGATGGCTGGATCGTCGTCGGTAACGGGACGCAGGTCAGCGAGCTGGCGGAGGCGCGCAGGGCCGGGCGCGACCCACAGGTGGCGCTACGCGATCACGCCTACGAGCCGGACCCGCCGATCCGGACACCGCGGATCTTCGCGACCGCGTCGGCCGATGGGACCGGCGTGACGATCGGCTCTGCCCGGGCCGTGCCTGGCGCGGAGGACCTGGTGCAGCACCTGTCGCTGTACATCGCGGCGCTGCCGCCGGCCACGGCCGTCACCATCAGCACGTACGCCGGAACCGCCGCCGACGTGATCACGTCCGGCATCCCATCACTCGTGTCCATCGGCGCGGCCTGGACGTCGGCGGCCGATCTCGTCTGGGGCCGGCTCGACCCGGAGCTGCGGGTGGGGCTCTTCGTGGTGCCGCTCGACGCTCCGAGCTTCGCGGACGCGACCCAGCGCTGACCGGTGCTGCCGGTCAAGGCCGGACTCGCGCCACTCACGACCTGGGCACAGGGCCGCGCAGGCGACGACGCACCGTGCTCCGCTTGACCATCGCGGTGTGCTGCGAACGGGCAACCGGCGCAGTACACGTCGAAGTACCCACATCGGTGCACTGATCAAAGTTGTTGCCGATGACAACAGTCGTGGAACCTACGTTCTAGCGGCAACGCGATAACTCGTGTCACTCCAGGGGTTGTCCACGCGTCTGCATCATTGTGGATAGCCGTGGTGGCTGGAATCCCTTGAAAACAAGGGCTTCTGGGTTTGAAACTGTCGGTGGCGCCGCCTGCAGTTTGTGTATGGAGATTCTCGGACAGCGACCGGTGTGGTCGATGAGCGGCAGCGAGATGCTGTCGACCCTCGACGCCGTGTACGCCGAGATCGCCCGCCTGGAAACCTCCGCCCTGCACCTCATCGCCGGTCTCGAGACCACCGGCCACGCCCAAGAACTCGGCGCCGGCACCACCGCCCGGCTCCTCACCTTCCGCTACCGCATCGACGCCACCAAGGCCCGCCGCGACGTCCACCTGGCCACCGCCCTGCCCAACTACCCCGCCGTCGCCGCCGCCCTCCCCGACCCCGACCCACACTCGGCAGAAACCGCCCACGACGACGAGCATGGTGCGGGCGTGGATGGTGCGGGGGCGGGTGTGTTGTTGCATCCGGCGCAGGCCGAGGCGATCGTGTCCGCGCTGGACAAGGTTCCGGCCACGGTCCCGGCCGAGGACCTGCGGGTCGCCGAGCAGCAGCTGGTGGAACTCGGCCGCACTCACGGCCCCCTCGACCTGCGCAGGGCCGGCCGGCTCGTCCGCGACCGGCTCGACACCGACGGCCCCGAGCCCGCCGAGCAAGAGGCCTACGACCGCGAAACACTCACCCTGAAGAACGCCGACAACGGCGTCGCGTTCACCAGGTACCTGGCCAACGAGAACGCCGAACTGTTCCGCACCCTCATCCACGCCCACGCCAAACCCCACAAGACCATCGACGGCGCGCTGGATCCCCGGCCCCGCGCCAAACGCCAGGCCGACGCCCTCACCACCATCCTCACCACCGCAGGCGCCGCAGGCGGCACCACGGTCGCCACCTCAGGCGCCCCTGTGCCCGCGGGAACCGCCACCACCACGGACAGTGCGGGCGGCTCGGTCAGCGATGCGGGCCGCACGAACAGCGGCGGGTCAGCTCCCGGGCATGGCCCGAAGCCGCACATCACCGTCACGATCGACTTCAACGACCTCAAGGCCGCCACCGCCGACAAGATCGGCCACCTGACCTACGGCGACGGCCTGTCGGCGGCCACCATCCGGCGGCTGGCCTGCGACGCCCACATCCTGCCGATCGTGCTCGGCTCGGACTCCCAGCCCCTCGATGTGGGCACCACCGTGCGGCTCGCGACCGGCCCGATCCGCAAAGCCCTCATCGCCCGCGACAAGGGCTGCGTCTGCTGCGGAGCCCCACCGATCTACTGCGACGCCCACCACGTGATCAGCTGGATCGACGGCGGTGAAACCAAGATCACCAACCTCGTCCTGCTCTGCAAACGCTGCCACCGCGACCTGCACGCCGGCCACTGGAACATCCACATCACCAACGGCACCGTCCACGTCGACCGCCCCGCCTGGGCCACCTCCGACCCCATCCCCCGCGACAGATACCGGCCACCAACCAACACACCCAACACCACCAAACCGACACCCGGCTCAACCACGCGCCGAGCAGCCGACGCGACCACAGCCGACGTGACTGCAGCCGACGCATCCAGCAGGCCCGCCCGGGCCTGGCCACGCGACACCGACCCACCCTGGATCACCGCTGAGGACGCCGCCTGCCTCAACCCCTGGGGTGACACCCCGAACGAACGACCCGCGCGTGCCCGGCCGCGCTCATCCGCCACCGACTTCGATCCGTGGGGCGAAGGCTCCGACGGCACGCCTGGCGGGGTACCCACCGGGCCAGCCGACACCGGGCCAGCCGGCAACGGGCCAGCCGGCAACGAGCCAGCCGGCAACGAGCCAGCCGGCAAACGGCTGGTGAGTACACGCGTCGATGTCTGGGGTGATGCCGTGGGTCCGATCCCGGACGGTGATCGCGGCAGCAAGTCCTGCACAGATACCCGTGGCGCCTTCGACCCGTGGGGTGATGTTGTGTCCGACTCCGCCACTGGCCCCCGCCGTGCTGACGACGGTCCGAGACTCGACCGCCGCACCGCAGACCCATCAGGCAGGGGAGAATCGGAGTCCGCCGACGACCCCGTTCCTGGTGGCGACGGTCCGAAGCTCGACCGCCACACCCCCGACCCATGGGGCGACTCCACGGAGCTTCGTGGTGCTGGCACCACCGCGGCGTAAGCCCGGCGGCCTGGCCAGGAGCGAGGTTGGGCTGCCCGACCCGCAAGCCCTGTGCCGGGTTGCTATCAGCCGCCGGCAGCCCGGCTGTTAGCAACTGGCTCGTCACAAGCAGGCCGGCTTGGATCAGGCCGATGCTCGCCACGCCCATCGGAGGGCCTCAGGCACTGCCCACCCGCGTGGACCCAAGTCGGCTCCACCCGCCAACCCGGATCGGCCAACAGCGTGGTCGCGGCATTGGTCAACCTACGGCGATGACGTGTCCCCAGATCTGGTCGATGGGCACGTCAGCGGACACCATCGCAGCGGCGAGGGGAGAAATGACGCTCTGCCTCACCTGGCCGGCAGTGACCCCCCTCGGCGGCGCGGGGTACTTGTCTAGGCCACAGTTGACAATGACCTCCAACCTCGGAGAGGTTTGGTCACATCGTGTTTACGCCCGAACACGATGTGACGCCAACACTCTGGGGGAGTGAGGCATGGTTTCGTCCCGTCCGAAAGCCATCACTGCAGGTGTCGTAGCACTCGCCGTACTGACCGGTGGGCTTCGCATACCACCCGCCGCGGCGGCCGATCCGAAGAAACCGGCGGCGGTGTCGGCCGAGGATTCGGTCATCACCGTTCCGAGCAGATCGGTCCCGCAGCAACTCGATCCGTCCACCGCCGGCACCGCTCGTCCGCAGGCGACACCGGTCAAAGTGGTCTGGCCGTCCGCCGGCACGACGACCGTCGATCTCACCGGCTCCAGCAGCTCTCGCAGCGCTGGAGCCGTTTCCTTGCAACCGGTCGCCGGCGGTCCCGAGCAGGTGACGGTGGCGACGTACGACCACCAGGTCGCCGAGAAACTCGGTGGTCACGGTGTCGCGCTGAAGCTGATCCGCGCCGACGGCAGCCGCCGCGCCGCACCCGTCGGTGTGACCGTCGACGTGGCCGGCTTCGCCGGTGCGTACGGCGGGAACTTCGAGTCCCGGCTCCGCCTGATCGCCAAGCCCGCGTGCGCGCTGACCACACCCGCGTCGGCCGCCTGCACCAGGAGCATTCCGGTGCCGAGCAAGATCAACCTGGTCGACCACAAGCTCACCGCGACCTTGCCGGCCGCGCAGCAGGGGATGGTGTACGTCGTCGCCGCCGCAGCGAATGGCGAAGCCGGCTCGTACACGGCGACCAAGCTGTCCTCGTCGAGCAAGTGGTCCGTCGGCCTGCAATCGGGTGACTTCAACTGGAGCTACCCGATCCCCAAGGTCGCCGCGATCTCCGGCAAGGCTCCGGATCTGGACCTTTCGTACTCCTCCCAATCAGTCGACGGCATGACCGCGGCCGAGAACGCGCAGCCCTCCTGGGCCGGCCTCGGCTGGAGCCTCGAGACGCCGTACCTGGAGCGGCGGTACAACGGCTGCTCGGACGACGGTGGTGACACCGGCGACCTGTGCTGGGCCGGTGACCAGCTGATGCTGTCGCTCGAAGGTACGTCGTCCGAACTCGTGAAGGACAAGGCCGCCGGCGGTGACGTCTGGCGGGCCAAGCAGGACCCGGGCTGGCGGGTCGAGCGCAAGAAGGACGCGGACAACGGCGACAACGACGGCGAGTACTGGGTCGTCCAGACGCCGCAGGGGATGACGTTCACCTTCGGCCGCGGCAAGCAGGCGACCACGGGGACGGCGACCAACTCGGTCTTCACGGTTCCGGTCTTCGGTGACGACGACGGCGAGCCGTGTCACCAGGGCAATGTCGAGGATTCCTGGTGCACCCAGGCCTGGCGCTGGAACCTCGACGGCGTGGTCGATGCCCACGGCAACAGTACGACGTACTTCTACGACGTCGAGAAGAACAAGTACGCGCGCAACGGCGAGTCGGGCAAGTCCACCGAGTACGTCCGCGGCGGTCACGTCCGCGACATCGTCTACTCGCAACGGTCCGGCGACGAGGGTACGACGGCACCGGCCCGACTGCACTTCACCTCCGAGCTGCGCTGCATCGAGGCCGCCGACGGGTCCGGGACGTGTCCCGCGTTCGACAAGGACCACGCGTCGTCGTACCCCGACGTACCGATGGACCAGGTGTGCACCGGCAGTTGCACCGGCGACGAGCAGAAGTCGCCGAGCTTCTTCACCAATCAGTTGCTCCGCTCGGTCAGCGCCCAGCGCAACGACGGCAGCGACTTCGTGGACGTCGACCGGGTCGACTTCACCTACTCGTTCCCGAAGCCGTCCGACGGGACCAGTGCGTCGTTGTGGCTGGAGAAGTTCCAGCAGGTCGGGCTCGGTGGGTCTGGCGCCGAGTCCTTGCCTGCGGTCGTGATCGCCGGTCGCGAGTCGCCGAACCGCGTCGACGCCGCGCCCGGCAGCGGCGTACCGAAGCTGGAGAAGCTGCGCGTCACCACGGTGACCGACGAGCTCGGCCGCCGGGTCGAGGTCGGCTACGGCCAGCCGGACGGGTGCACGATCGACGACTTCCCCGAGGGCAAGGCCGACACCAACACGCAGACCTGCTTCCCGGGTTGGCGTTCGAACGGGGACAGCTCCGGCTTCGGCTGGTGGCACCGGTACCTGGTCAGCAAGGTGACCGTGGTCGACCAGGCTGGTGGCGCACCGCCGCAGGTCAACGAGTATCGCTATCGCGGCAAGCCGTCCTGGCATTACGACGATGACGATGTCACGCCGGCCAAGCGGAAGACGTGGAGTGACTGGCGCGGGTACGGATCGGTCGACGTGGTGAAGCTGTCCGACCCGGGCTTCCGGGGCGAGCAGGCCGCGCGCCCACTGGAGATCACCCGCAACCTGTTCTTCCAGGGCATGGACGGCGACCGGCTGGCTGGTGGCGGGACCAAGTCGGTCGACGTGGTCGACTCCACCGGCGCCTCGGTGAAGGACGTGCCGTGGCTGCGCGGTAAGGATCGCGAGACCCAGCAGTTCCAGCTCGACGCGTCCGGTGCACCTTCGTATGAGCTCGGTGGCTCACTGCACAGCTACATCTCGGCGCACACGACCCCGCTCGATCCCGGCAAGACCAATCCCGACGACGACGCCCACCTGGTCGTCGAGAGCGAGTCGGTCAAGCGGGAGGCCGTCGTACCCGAGTCCGGTGGCGCACGCAGCACCCGGACGACGACGATGACCACGACGTACGACGCCTACGGCCAAGCCACGGACGTGGTCGACACGGCCGGCGACGACGTTCGCTGCACACGCACCAATTACGCCCGTGACGACGCCACCATCAGCGACTGGATGCTGGCCTTCCCGTATCGGATCCGCACGTACGAAGGCAGCTGCTCCGCACCGAAGAGCCTGATCTCGGCGAAGGACCAGTCCTACGACGGCTCCGACACGGCCGGCGGTCCCGTCACCAAGGGCGACGTCACCAAGACCGTCTCCGCCGTCACCGCGTCCGGCCCGAACGACATCACCAAGTCCACCTCCACCTCAGCCACCTTCGACGCCTACGGCCGAACCCTCACCGAGACCGACGCCAACGGCAACACCTCCACAACCGCCTACACCCCGGCCACCGGCCGCCCGACCACGGTCACCGAAACGAACGCACTCGGTCAGGTCGACATCACGACGACGGACCCCGACCGCCAGCAACCCCTGACAGTCAAAGACGCCAACAACCAGGTCACCACCACGACCTACGACGCTCTGGGCCGACTAGCGACCGTGCGCCTGCCCGGCCAAGCCGCTGACGCACCGGCCGCCAAGGCCTACGAGTACAAGCTCGATCCGGCCCACCAGAATCCGCCGTTGATCGTCAGCAAGCAACTCCAGTCAGGCACGACCTACGTGACCACGTGGTCCTTCCTCGACTCCCATGGCCGCGACCGGCAGGACCAGGAGGTCTCACCGGCCTCGACGTCCGGCGAGCCCAAGATGATCGTCACCGACACCCGGTACGACGACGCCGGGCATGTCGCGGCGGAGACGCTTCCGTTCGTCGTACCGGCCGCCGTAGGCAGCGGGTTGCAGGCCGCCCCTGCGGACAAGGTGGTCGAGACCCGGCGTGACTACGATCCGCTGGGCCGGGAGACCAAGGCCACCCAGGTTGCCCAGGGCACGGACAAGTGGTCCGCGGCGACTGAGTACTTCGGTGACCACACGCGGACCACGCCACCGTCGGGTGGTGTGGTCAAGACGACCTGGACCGATGTGCGTGGGCGGCCGGTGCGCTCGGAGGACGGCGCCGGGGCGGCGAAGGCCGTGACCACGATGACGTATCACCCGTCCGGTCAGCTCGCGACCAGCACCGACCCGGCCGGGCACCGCTCGACCTTCAGCTACGACCTCCTCGATCGCCGCACCGAGGCGACCGATCCCGATGCCGGACGATCCCGCGCCGAGTTCGATGCGGTCGGCAATCCGGTGGCCACCTGGGACGCCAAGGCGCTGGCCACCGGCGGCGGACCCACGCTCTCGACCCAGTACGACAAACTGAACCGGCCGACGGCTCGCTGGTCCGGTCCGGTCGGCACCGGGAAGCAGGTCGCCACGTGGAGCTACGACTCGACCGAGATTCCCAACGGCATCGGCCGGGCCGCCGCGCAGACCACCATCGCGAACGGAAGGGAGTTCACCCGATCGGTCGTCGGCTACGACCAGCGAGGCCGCGCGAGCGGGCAGCGCTGGAGCTTCCCGCAAGGCGTCGGTGGCCTGCTGCACGGCTCGGACTTCACGGTGGCCTACGGCTACGACGACGCGGATCACGTGGTCACCAAGACCTACGCGGACGCCGTGCTCGGCACACCGAAGGAGACTGTCACCACCGGGTACGACGCACTGGGCAATCCCTCGACACTGTCCGGCGAACTGACCGATCCGCTGACCGGCGACAAGCGAACCGACGCCTACATCGACTCGACGAGTTACGCCGCGGACGGCAAGCTCGGCGCGCGAGTCTACGCGAACGCCAACCATTCCCTGCGGCGCGCGTACGGATACGCCGAGGACACCCAGCGCCTGGCTCGGATCCAGACTCTGGTGGGCAATCCGCTGACCGGCGACGAGAAGTCCGAGCAGGACGACACCTACGGCTGGGATCCCGCCGGCAACATCCAGCAGATCACCGACACGACCGGTGCGAAGCCGGTCGCGACCTGTTTCGACTACGACGGACTGAACAGGCTGGCGCATGGCTGGACGACGTACCAGACCGATTGCTCCGACGCGTCGGAGCAGTCGGTCCACGACGGCCCAGCCGGATTCAACCAGTCGTGGACCTACTCACCGGACGGGAACGTCCTGTCCGCGACGTCGCTCGGTCACACCAGGAACTACACGTACGGCGACAGCGCGCATCCGCATGCGGTCACCCGGGCAGGCGTCGAGTCGTTCGCGTACGACGCCAACGGCGCGATGGTCGAGCGGCCCGGACTGCTCGGTGGGCTGATCCCGACCAGGCTCGCCTGGAACTCGCAGCACCAGCTGGAGTCGGAGACCAGCACGCTCGTCAGCAAGACCGAGTTCGTGTACTCGCCGGACGGCACCCGGATGGCCCGGGTGGATCCGCTCGGGATCGCGGCGACGCTGTACATCGACGGCGCCGAGATCACCGTGGTGGCCGGGGTGCTGAAGACCGCCACCCGGTTCTACGACCAGGCCGGTGTGGGGGTCGCACAACGACTCACCCTCGGCAACAAGGTCTGGCAGCTCAACGATACCCAGGGCTCCGCGCAGATCTCGGTCGCCGACGGTACGTCGATTGCCGCCCGGACCTACTACACGCCGTTCGGCGAGATCCGGAACCTGCTGCCGGCCCTGCCCACCGAGCACGGCTGGCTCGGCAAGACCAAGGATCCGACGACCGGACTTGTCGCGCTCGGTGCTCGCTATTACGACCCGGACCTGGGCCGGTTCCTGTCCACCGACCCGGCAAGTGACGTCACCAGCGCACAGGCCGCGAACGCCTACTCCTATGCGGAGAACAACCCCGTCACCTACCTCGACCCGACCGGTCTGTGGAGTCTGTCGGGAGCGTGGAACGCGGTGAAGAGCGGCGTCAGCAACGCCGTCGACTGGGTCGATGAACACAAGGGCCTGATCACCAACATCGCCGTCGGCATCGGGGTCGGCATCGCGATCGGCGCGGTCTGCGCAACGGGTGTCGGGTGCGTGATCGCGGCCGGCGTGGCAGCCGGTGCGGCCGGGGCCGCGGCCGGGTACGGAGTCGACGTTGCCGACGGCAAGAAGGACTTCTCCTGGGGCGGATTCGCCACCGAGGTGGGCGTGGGAGCCGCGATCGGCGGGCTCAGCGCGGGCATCGGTGCCGGTGTCGGCGCCGGAGCCCGAGCCCTGGCCAGTACTACGGCCGGCAAGGCTGTCACGGCCGCGGCGAGCAAGGTCGGATCCTCGCTGGCCAACTCCGCCAGATCGGCGACCTCGGCCGTCTCGGGCGCGGTGAAGGCCGGGGCCGGCAAGGTCGCCACGGCGGCGAAGTCGGTCGCGTCCAAGGCCGCCAAGTCTCCCGCGCTCCGCAGCACCAAGGCATCCGGCAGCGGCCCCAAGCTGCCGATGACGATGGAGTGCGTCTGCGCGGTCGCCAAGAAGTACGGGGTCGACATCTCGGACGTGAAGGTCGGCATCGACAAGTCGAAGGCGGGTCTGGCCGGCTCGACCGCTCCGAACCAGCGGGTCACCTTGTACCGGGACGCGTTCAAGAACGAGGAGCAGTTGGCTCGGACGCTTGCTCACGAGCGCTTCCACGTCGACCAGATCCGGTCCGGGATGGGGTATCCGAAGAGCTACGACGAGGGCAACGCGTGGGAGCGGGCCGCACACGAGTTCGAGGATGCTTGGTGGGCTGCGCAGCAGGGTCCGACAGGATAGGTGTATGACCTACAAACCGGGTGTGGAGTTCGCGGCCTGGATGGATGCCTACCAGGTGGTGTACGCGAGTGCGGACAAGGTGCGATCTGTGCCTTGTCCGCACTGCGGCCACACCTGCTTGAACTTGCTGTACGTCGTCCTGGACGAAGCCTCGGAGTCCGGATCGGGGGTGTTCTGGTGCAGCCACTGCTTGTTCGGCCTGATGCCCTTCAGAGCCGTGGTGCCTCCCGGTGCGCCGCGCGCGCTCTCCGGCACCGAGGACGTGCCCGACTACACCCTCGTGGTCGACGACTCCGAGCCGATCGAGTGATCAGCGTTCGGAGACTATGACGTCTACTGAGTATTGGTCGGCTCGGTAGCAGTGGTTGCCGTATTCGACGGGGGAGCCGTCGGCGGCGTAGGCGGAGCGGGTCATGGTGACGAGGGGCTCGGCCTTGGACATGTGCAGGGTGCGGCGTTCGTCGGCGGTGGCGTTGCGGGCGCCGATCCGCTGGCGGGCGACCGTGGGGCGGATCCCGCGGGCCCGGAGTACGGCGTACAGACCGGAGGCGGTGAGTTGCTCCAGCGTGAGGTCGTTGAGGGCTGGGGGCAACCAGTTGCGCATGATCGCGAGCGGCAGGTCGTCGGCGTACCGGAGCCGGACGATCGAGACCAGCGGGGTGCCGGGCGGCAGCTCCAGGACCGCGGCGGCCTGGTCGTCCTGGGCCTCGCAGTCCAGCGACAGGACCTCGGTGCGCGGTGTCCGGCCCTCGCGTTGGAGGTCCTCGTAGAGGCTGGTGAGCTCGGCCTTGCGGTGCACCATCTGGTTCGCGACCGTGGTGCCGATACCGCGGCGGCGGATCAGCAGGCCCTGGTTCACCAGCTCGGAGATCGCCCGGCGGACCGTCGGGCGGGACAGGCTGAGCCGGTCGGACATGCCGAGCTCGTTCTCGAACGGGTCACCGGGGCGCAGCCTGCCGTCGGTGATGGCAGCGGTCAGCTGCTCGGCGAGCTGGTGGTACAGCGGCACCGGACTCGACCGATCGAGCTGGATCGGCAATGCGGCGGTCATGGGGCCTCCCGCCCTGGACTGAGGAGTGCAGGGAGCGAAGCGACCGGAGCGACGAGGGAAGGGCGGGAGTCGAAGCCCCATGACCCGCCGAGCGGCAGCGAGGCCAATAGCACAGTCATGAACGGATGTTACAACAGAGCAGTATGTATGTCTCGACGTCAAAATGTGTTAACAAACTCTTGACACCTCTTCCGGCGGCCGGGAAGCTGGCGGGCAACAAGGGGTGGAGCCGGGGTGTGCGGGGATGAGCAGAGAGGTCGACGTATGCGGATCGGGTTGGTCGGGGTCGGGCGGATCGGGGCGTTCCACGCCGCGACGCTGAAGGGGTTGCCGGCGGTGGACCAGGTGGTGGTCGCGGATGCCGACCCGAGCCGCGCCGAGCTGGTGGCCAAGGAGCAGGGGCTGGAGTTCGCCCCGGACGTGGACGCGCTGCTGGCGAGCGGGCTGGACGGGTTCGTGATCGCGGCCACGACGTCGGCCCACGCGGACCTGATCGCCGCCGGTGTCGCCGCTGGGATCCCGACGTTCTGCGAGAAGCCGGTCGCGACCGACCTTGCCGAGACCCTGCGGGTGGTCGAGCTGGTCGAGGCTTCCGCCGTACCGGTGCACATCGGTTTCCAGCGCCGCTTCGACGCCGGGTACCAGGCGGTCGCCGCGCAGGTGCGGTCCGGTGAGCTCGGGTTCATCCACCACATCAGGGCGAACACCAACGACGCGTTCCCGCCGCCGCAGGAGTACATCCCGACGAGCGGCGGGTTCTTCCGCGACTGCACCGTGCACGACTTCGACATCCTCCGGTTCGTCACCGGTCGCGAGGTCGTCAGTGTGTTCGCGACCGGCGCGAACCGTGGTGAGGCCTTCTTCGGCGAGTACGGCGATGTCGACGCGGCGGCTGCTCTGCTCACGCTGGACGACAACACCTTCGTCTCAGTGAGCGGGACCCGGTACAACGCCGCCGGTCACGACGTCCGGATGGAGGTCCTCGGCAGCCTCGGCTCGGTCGCGGTCGGACTGGACGAGCACACCGCGTTGCGCTCGGCTGAGGCCGGTGTCAGCTTCCCCGGTGGTGAGCCGCACGCGACGTTCATGGACCGCTTCCGCCCGGCCTACGTCGCCGAGCTGACCGCATTCACCGAGGTCGTCGCCGGCAGCCGCGGAGTGCCCTGCACGGTCCGCGACGCCTACCAGGCTTTCCGGACCGCCGACGCCTGCGAACTCTCCCGCCGCGAGAACCGCGTCGTCACCCTGGACGAGATCGCATGACAGTGTCGACGAACGGGCGCGGTCATGGGGCCTCCCGGCCTGGACTGAGGAGCGCAGGGAGCGAAGCGACTGGAGCGACGCGGGAAGGCCGGGAGCCAAGGCCCCATGACCCCGCCGGCGCCGAAGGCCCGGCCAAAAGTAGGGAGATCGACCGATGACTGACCTTGGCCTCCGGATCGCCGGCGCCCCGATTTCGTGGGGCGTGTGCGAGGTCCCGGGGTGGGGCTGGCAGTACGACCCGCAGACGGTACTCACCGAGATGCGCGCCGTCGGCATCGCTGCGACCGAGTTCGGCCCGGACGGTTTCCTGCCCGACGACCCGGCCGAGAAGGCGAAGACGCTGGCCGACCAGGGCCTGCGCGCCGTCGGCGGCTTCGTTCCGGTCGTCCTGCACGATCCGTCGCACGACCCGGCACCCGAGGTGGCCACAGCGCTCGAAGGGTTCGTCGCCGCCGGTGCGACCACCTTGGTCCTGGCCGCAGCGACCGGCCAGGACGGGTACGACGGCCGCCCGGTGCTGGACGCGACCGGCTGGAGCACCCTGTTCGCCAACCTGGACAAGCTGTCCGCGCTGGCCGCCGACCGCGGAGTGCTGGCCACGATCCACCCGCATGTCGGCACCATGGTCGAGAACGCGGACGACGTCGACCGCGTACTGGCCGGCTCGTCGATCGGCCTGACGTTGGACACCGGCCACCTCCTGATCGGCGGCGTCGACCCCGTCGCGCTGACCGTCCGGAGCACCGCCCGGATCAAGCACATCCACCTCAAGGACGTCGACGCGCAGTGGGCCGCGAAGGTCCAGTCCGGTGAGGTGACCTACACCGACGCCGTCCGCCAGGGGATGTACCGCCCACTCGGTGCCGGCGACATCGACCTAGCCACCATCGTGAGCACGCTGGAGAAGGCCGGGTACGACGGCTGGTACGTGCTGGAGCAGGACACGATTCTCCCGGATCGCCCGGCCGACGAGGGCCCGGTGGTCGACGTACGAGCGAGTATCGCCCACCTGCACGAGATCGCGGGGAGCGTGTGATGGCCGGCCGAGTGGACGACGTGCTGACGATCGGGCGGATCGGGGTCGATCTGTATCCGTTGCAGGTCGGCACCCACCTGGAGGACGTCGAGTCGTTCGGGAAGTTCCTCGGTGGCAGCGCGACGAATGTGGCGGTGGCCGCGGCTCGGCACGGGCGGAAGTCGGCCGTGATCAGCCGGACCGGCAACGATCCGTTCGGCACGTTCATCCACCGGACGCTTGGTGAGCTCGGGGTCGACGACCGGTTCGTGAGTCCGGTCGACGGGCTGCCGACGCCGATCACGTTCTGCGAGATCTTTCCGCCGGACAACTTTCCCTTGTATTTCTACCGGTTCCCGAAGGCGCCGGATCTCGTCATCAACCCCTCCGAGCTGGATCTGCAGGCGATCCGGGACGCCCGGATCTACTGGTCGACGGTGACCGGGCTGTCGGCCGAGCCGTCGCGCTCGGCGCACTTCGCCGCCTGGGAAGCCCGTGGCCGCAAGGCGATCACCGTGCTCGACCTCGATTACCGGCCGATGTTCTGGGCCGATCCGAGTGAGGCGCACGAGCAGGTCAGCCGCGCGCTCGACCACTGCACCGTTGCCGTCGGCAACCGCGAGGAGTGCGAGGTCGCGGTCGGCGAGACGGACCCGGACAAGGCGGCGCAGGCGCTGCTGGACCGCGGCCTGGATCTCGCCGTCGTCAAGCAGGGACCGAAGGGTACGCTCGCGCGCACCCGGGACGAGCGGGTCGAGGTGCCACCGTTCCCGGTCGAGGTCGTCAACGGCCTGGGCGCGGGTGACGGCTTCGGTGGTGCTCTCTGCCACGGACTGCTCTCCGGCTGGCCGCTGGAGAAGATCATCCGCTTCGCCAACACGGCCGGCGCGATCGTCGCGTCCCGCCTCGAGTGCTCCACCGCCATGCCCACCACCCAGGAAGTCCTGACATCCATGGGGGAGGAAGCATGACCACACAGGACCCATACCCCGAAGAAGCGCGCCCGATCCCGATCCAGCGCCCACAGGCGAGCCCCGACGACGGACCAACCGTCTTCCAGCCCGGCCCCAACGACCCCACGGTCGCCGCCCAGCGTCCGGGTGCGAACGACCCGACGGTGGTCGCCCAGCGTCCGGGTGCGAACGACCCGACGGTGGTCGCCCAGCGTCCGGGTGCGAACGACCCCACCGTCGAGGTCGCCGTACCGCGGGCGGCGGATGGGCAGACCACGGTGATCGGTGATCTCGAGCTGCCCGTCGACGAGCCGGGGCGGCTGGTCAGCTCGCCGCGGTGGCAGGAGTACGGCGATCGGCTGGCGGAGCTCACCGAGATCCGGGTGCGGCACCCGGAGCGGCTGGCCGAGGCTTGGCAGCAGCGGCGGACCAGGGGGCTCGTCGGCGACGACGGCCGGCTGCTGATCGTCGCCGCCGACCACCCGGCGCGCGGTGCGCTCGGTGTCCGTGGCGACCGGATGGCGATGGCCAGCCGGCCCGACCTGATCGCGCGCCTGATGACCGCCCTGCAACGCCCCGGCGTCGACGGAGTCCTCGCGACCCCGGACATCCTGGAGGACCTGCTGCTGCTCGGAGCGCTGGAGGGCAAGGTCGTCATCGGCTCGATGAACCGCGGCGGCCTGCAGGGCGCCACGTTCGAGGTCGACGACCGCTTCACCGCCTACCGCTCCGCGGAAGAGATCGCCGCCCGCCGGCTGGATGGCGGCAAGATGCTGACCCGCATCGACCTCGGCGACGCCGGCACCGTGGCCACGCTGGAGTCCAGCGCTGCCGCCGTCACCGGCCTGGCCGAGCACAAGCTGATGGCGATGGTCGAACCGTTCTGGTCGACCCGCACCGAGGACGGCCGGGTGACGAACCTGCTCGACCCGGACTCGGTGATCAAGTCGATCCACATCGCCTCCGCGCTGGGTGCGACGAGCGCCTACACCTGGCTCAAGCTTCCGGTCGTGGACGAACTGGAGCGGGTGATGGAGGCAACGACCCTCCCGACGCTGCTGCTCGGCGGCGACCCGACGGTCGCACCGGAAGCGACGTACGCGTCCTGGGGCAAGGCGCTGAGCCTGCCCTCCGTGCGCGGTCTCGTCGTCGGCCGGGCGCTGCTCTTCCCACCCGACGGTGACGTGGCGGCCGCCGTCGACCACGCCGCGACGCTCGTCCACGGAGGTGCCGCATGACCGAATGGTTCAGGCCGGCGGGGTCGACTGCGCGCGACGGGTTCGAGTTGGTGGTGCGCCCGGGCGAGGCCGACTGGCATCACACAGGCCTGTCGATTCGCACCCTGCTTCCCGGCCAGTCGGTCGAGATCGACACCGGCGACTGCGAGTACCTCGTGCTCCCGCTGAGCGGATCGGCCGAGGTCATCATCGACGGCGAGTCGGTTCCGCTCGGCGGTCGTGCCGACGTGTTCGCCGGCGCGACCGACCTCGCCTACGTCCCCCGCGAGACGACGTTCGCCGTCGTCAGCGCCGGCGGCGCCCGGGTCGCGTTCCCGAACGCCAAGGCCGCCAAGGACTTCCCGTTCCGGCGGATCGCGGCCGACGAGGTCGAGACCGAACTGCGCGGTGCGGGCGTCGCCTCCCGGCAGGTCCGGAACTTCGGCATCCCCGGTGTCCTCGACGCCGACTCGATCATCGCCTGCGAGGTGATCACGCCGGCCGGCAACTGGTCGTCGTACCCACCGCACAAGCACGACGAGCACCGGCCGGGCAAGGAGAGCGAGCTCGAGGAGATCTACTACTTCGAGCTGCAGCTGTCCGACGACGTACCGGAAGGTGTCAAGAGCAACGATCCGATCGGCTACCAGCGGGTGTACGGCACCGAGGACCGGCCGATCGACGTCCTCGCCGAGGTCCGCAGCGGCGACCTGGTGCTCGTCCCGCACGGCTGGCACGGTCCGGCGATGGCACCGCCCGGCTACGACATGTACTACCTGAACGTGATGGCCGGCCCGGGCACCGAACGTGCGTGGCTGATCAGCGACGACCCCCGGCACGCCTGGATCCGCGAGCTGTGGAACTCCCAGCAGATCGATCCCCGGCTGCCGTTCGAGCGTAGCGAGGCCGGCGATGAGTGACCCAACCGACCCGCGCCGGCCCGAGGCCCGCGCACTTCTTCCCGGAGGACAGCGATGACGGTACGGCTCACGGTCGCGCAGGCGCTGGTGCGATTCCTGAGCGTCCAGTTCTCGGAGCGCGACGGCGAGCGGCAGAAGCTGTTCGCGGGCTGCTTCGGGATCTTCGGCCACGGCAATGTCGCCGGGGTCGGCCAGGCGCTGTTGCAGTCCGAGCTCGAGGATCCGGCCGCGCTGCCCTACATCCTGGCTCGGAACGAGCAGGCGATGGTGCACACCGCCGCCGCCTTCGCCAGGACCCGTGACCGGCTGCAGACCTACGCCTGCACGGCGAGCATCGGGCCAGGCTCGACCAACATGATCACTGGTGCAGCACTCGCTACGGTCAACCGGCTGCCGGTGCTGCTCCTCCCATCGGACGTGTTCGCCACCAGGGTCGCCACTCCGGTGTTGCAGGAGCTGGAGGCCTTCAACGCCGGCGATGTCTCGGTCAACGACGCCTTCCGTCCGGTCTCGAAGTACTTCGACCGGGTCTGGCGACCGGAACAGCTGCCGTCCGCGCTGCTGAACGCGATGCGCGTACTCACGGATCCGGTCGAGACCGGGGCGGCGACGATCGCGTTGCCGCAGGACGTGCAGGCCGAGGCCCACGACTGGCCGGAGGAGCTGTTCGCGGAGCGCACCTGGTACGTCGCCCGTCCATTGCCTGAGGCATCGATTGTCGGCAGAGCGGCGGATCTCCTCAAGGCGGCCGATCGGCCGCTGATCGTGGCCGGCGGCGGCGTCGCCTATTCTCGCGCGCAGGACGCGCTGCGCGAGTTCGCCGAGGCGACCGGCATCCCGGTCGCGGAATCCCAAGCGGGCAAGGGATCGCTGCGCTACGACCACCCGCAGTCGGTCGGCTCGATCGGCTCGACCGGAACCACGGCCGCGAACGCGCTCGCCCGGGAGGCGGACCTGGTCATCGGCATCGGCACCCGCTACGGCGACT
Source organism: Kribbella sp. NPDC020701 (assembly GCF_055562215.1). Lineage (NCBI taxonomy): Bacteria > Bacillati > Actinomycetota > Actinomycetes > Propionibacteriales > Kribbellaceae > Kribbella > Kribbella sp. NPDC020701. The sequence goes on from NZ_JBVHFT010000018.1 coordinate 167,142, forward strand.
TCACGACCGCGTCGCGGACGGTCTTCCAGAACCCTGCGGTCAAGTTCGTCAACATCAATGTGGCGCGGTTCGACGGTGGTAAGCATGCCGGCCTCCCGGTGGTGGCCGATGCCCGGGAAGCCCTTGTTGCGTTGGGATCCGCGCTCGGCGACTGGTCTGTGTCGGACCAGTACACGGCCTCGGCCACGGAACTCGCAAGGAACTGGGACGGCATTGTGCAGGCCGCCTACAACCCTCCCGAGGACGTGACTGCCAAGCTGGCCGAAGGTCTGCTCACCCAGGGCCAGGTGCTCGGCGCGGTCAACGAATTGTCGGCGCCGTCTGATGTGGTGGTGTGCGCGGCCGGTTCGATGCCGGGCGACCTGCACAAACTCTGGCGGACTCGCGACCCGAAGGGGTACCACGTCGAATATGGCTTCTCCTGCATGGGTTATGAGATCGCCGGCGGTCTCGGCGTCCGCCTCGGCGCGCCGGACCGCGACGTGTTCGTCATGGTCGGCGACGGGTCGTACCTGATGATGTCCAGCGAGCTCGCGACCGCGGTCCAGGAGAACCTCAAGATCATCGTGGTTCTCGTGCAGAACCACGGGTTCGCCTCGATCGGCGCACTGTCGGAGTCACTCGGCTCCCAGCGCTTCGGTACGTCGTACCGCAAGCGCACCGGGGACGGTCGATTGGACGGCGATCACCTTCCGGTCGACCTGGCCGCGAACGTGCGCAGCTTCGGCATCGAGGTGCTGGACGCGCACAGCCGGGCCGAGCTGGAGAAGGCGATCGAGACGGCGAAGGCCGCGACCGGGCCGATCGCGATCCACGTCACCACCGACCCGCTGATCGGTGCCCCGGACAGCGAGTCCTGGTGGGATGTCCCGGTCAGCGAGGTGTCCGAGCTCGGATCCACCCGCGCGGCGTCCGCGGCATACGAGGAATCCAAGAAGACCCAGCGGCCGTACCTGGCCCCGACCGAGGGAAACCACTGAGATGGGCGAGGTCAGCATCGGTACGGCGCCGGACTCTTGGGGAGTCTGGTACGCCGACGATCCGCGGCAGACACCGTGGACCCGGTTCCTCGATGAGGTGGCGGCGGCGGGGTACACCCGGATCGAGCTGGGACCGTACGGCTACCTGCCGACCGACCCGGCCCGGCTGAAGGACGAGCTGGACCGGCGCGGGCTGACGATGACCGCCGGCACCACGTTCGAGCAACTGCATCGGCCCGACGGGTGGGAGACGACCTGGCGAGACGTCGCCGCGACCGCCGAGCTGACAGCCGCAATGGGCGCCAAGCATCTGGTTGTCATGCCGTCGATGTGGCGTGGTGACAACGATGAAGTCGTCGAAGACCGGCTCGACCACGAGGGCCAGGCCAGGCACGGCCGGCAAGTGACCGAGCTCGGCCGGCGCCTCGCCGAGGAGTTCGGGCTCCAGACGCAGTACCATCCGCACGCGGACGGGCATGTGGACACGCAGGACACCGTCGAGCGCTTCCTCGACGAGACCGACAGCGACTACGTGAACCTCTGCCTCGACACCGGTCACATCAGCTACTGCGGCGGTGACAACCTCGATCTGATCCGCAAGTACCCGGATCGCATCGGCTATGTCCACCTCAAGCAGGTCGATCCGAAGGTCCTGGCCGAGGTCGAGGCCGAGGGGATCGGCCTCGACGAGGCGGTCCGGCGCGGTGTGATGTGCGAGCCGCCGTACGGCGTGCCCGAGCTGCCGCCGGTGCTGGACGCGCTCGCAGCACTGGACGTCGACCTGTTCGCGATCGTCGAGCAGGACATGTTCCCGTGCCCGCCCGACGTGCCGCTCCCGATCGCGGAACGCACGCTGGCCTATCTGAGATCCCACGGGGGTGGCGAATCGAGATGACGACCAGCAGAGTGTGAAACTCTCTGGTCCCACGCAACTCCGCGGCGTAGTCGCGGCATCTGAAAGGCTGGTTGAAGTCATGATTAGGTGGCAGAAGAAGGCGGCAGCTGCCGGCGCGGCGTTCGCGCTCGCCGCGGCGTTGGCCGCCTGCAGTTCCTCCGGGGGCAAGCAGGAGGAGCAGAGCTCGAGCGGCAGCGGCGGGAACGTAGCCGACACTCCGCGGATGAAGGTCGCGCTGATCACCCACTCCGGGCCTGGCGACACCTTCTGGGACATCGTCCGGCGCGGTGCCGAAGCCGCGGCCAAGAAGGACAACATCGAGCTGACGTACTCGTCCGACCCGGACGGCGCCGCGCAGGCGAACCTGGTGCAGACGGCGATCGACTCCAAGGTCGACGGCATCGCGGTGACCCTGAACAAGCCGGACGCGGTGATCCCGAACGTGAAGAAGGCCATCGCGGCCGGCATCCCGGTGAGCGTCCTGAACGGCGGTCTCGACTCATGGAAGTCCACCGGCGCAGTCGGGTACTTCGGTCAGGACGAGCGGATCGCAGGCCAGGCGACCGGTGAGAAGTTGAAGCAGCTCGGCGCGAAGAAGGTCATCTGCGTCATCCACGAGCAGGGCAACGTCAGCCTCGAAGCCCGCTGCCAAGGCATCAAGGACAAGTTCGGCGCCGTCGAGAACGTGAACGTCAACGGGACCGACCAGCCGGGCACACAGGCGACGTTGACGTCCAAGCTCCAGGCGGACAAGACCGCCGACTACGTGGTCGCGCTGAACGCCGGGATTGCCTTGACCGCGGTTCAGGCAGCCAAGGACGCCGGGTCGTCGGCCAAGATCGGCAGCTTCGACATGAGCAAGGAGATGGCCAAGGCGGTCAAGGACGGCACCGTCCAATTCGCCGTGGACCAGCAGCCGTACCTGCAGGGTTACCTCGCGATCGACGCGATCTGGCTCTACAGGACCAACGGCAACACCATCGGCGGTGGTGAGGCGACGCTGACCGGGCCGGCCTTCATCGACAAGTCGAACATCGACGCCGTCGAGAAGTTCGCCGCGGCCGGGACGCGCTGAGGCATCGCCATGGCATCGACCATCACATCACCCACGACGCCTGATGATCGCGTCACGACGCGGTCGATCAGCGCCCGTCTGCTGAGCCGTCCCGAGATCGGGTCGCTCGTCGGCGCTGCGGTCATCCTCGTGTTCTTCCTGGTCACGGCGCCGCCGTTCCGCGACATCAACAACACGGGCACGATCCTGTACCAGGCCGCGCTGATCGGTGTGATGGCCGTGCCGGTGTCGCTGCTCATGATCGGCGGCGAGTTCGACCTGTCGGCCGGCGTCGCGGTGACAACCGCAGGACTGACCGCGGGGCTGCTCGCCTACCAATTCAGCCTGAACGTCTGGGTCGGCGTGGTGGCCGCGCTCGTTCTCTCGCTGCTGATCGGTGCGTTCAACGGCTGGTTGCTGATGCGGACCGGTCTGCCGAGCTTCCTGGTGACGCTGGGCACCTTCTTCATCCTGCAAGGCCTGAACATCGCGGTCACCCGGATCGCCTCCGGGGCGGTGGCATCGAACTCGATCAGCGACATGGACGGGTTCAGCACGGCGCACGCGGTGTTCGCGTCGGAGTTCAAGCTGGGCGGCATCACGATCAAGATCATCGTCGTGTGGTGGATCGTGTTCGTGGTCATCGCCGCCTGGGTGCTGCAGAAGACGAAGATCGGGAACTGGATCTTCGCTGTCGGTGGAGACGCCGCCGCTGCCCGGGCCGTCGGCGTCCCGGTGAAGAGGGTCAAGGTCGGGTTGTTCATGGCCGTGGGCTTCTTCGCCTGGTTCACCGGCATGCAGCTGTTGTTCAACTCCAACGGCGTCGTGCAGTCCGGTGAGGGCGTAGGCAAGGAGTTCTTGTACATCATCGCGGCCGTGGTCGGCGGCTGCCTGCTGACCGGCGGCTACGGCTCGGTCGTGGGTGCAGCGGTCGGGGCGCTGATCTTCGGCATGGTCCAGCTCGGGGTCGTGTACGCCGGCTGGAACCCGGACTGGTTCAAGGCCTTCCTGGGCGCGATGTTGCTACTGGCAACCATCGTCAACCTCGTCGTCAAGAACAGGGCGGAAGCACGATGACCACCACGGAGAGCTTCGCGAGCGAGGCGGCCGCCGGCCCGACCACGCCGATCGTCCACCTGGAGGACTGCGGCAAGAGCTACGGCAACATCCACGCGCTCCGGGGGGTGTCGCTGTCGGTTCGGCAGGGCGAGATCACCTGCGTGCTCGGGGACAACGGTGCGGGCAAGTCGACGCTGATCAAGATCATCGCCGGCCTGCACGACTACTCCTCCGGCCGGATGTCGGTGAACGGCGAGGAGCGACACTTCTCCTCGCCCCGCGAGTCGCTGGACAGCGGCATCGCCACCGTCTACCAGGACCTCGCACTGGCGCCGCTGATGTCGGTCTGGCGGAACTTCTTCCTCGGCAACGAGATCACCAGAGGTCCGTTCGGTCAGCTCGACACGACCACGATGAAGCGGATCGCCCAGGAGGAGCTGACCAAGATGGGGATCTCCATCCCCGACCTGGAGCAGCCGGTCGGCAAGCTGTCCGGCGGTCAGCGGCAGTGCGTCGCGATCGCCCGGGCGATTCACTTCGGCGCGAAGGTGCTGATCCTGGACGAGCCCACCGCGGCGCTCGGCGTGAACCAGTCCGGCATCGTCCTCAAGTACGTCGTGAAGGCGCGGGACGCGGGCATCGGGGTCATCTTCATCACCCACAATCCGCACCACGCGTACTTGGTCGGCAACCACTTCGTCGTGCTCAAGCTCGGCCGGGTCGCGCTGGACGTGCACCGGGCGGACATCACGCTGGAGCAGTTGACGACCGAGATGGCAGGCGGCTCCGAGCTCGAGGCGCTGAGTCACGAGCTGCGAGACGCCAACCCCGGTGCCGTCGTCGACCCGGCCTCGGTGGCGAACAGCGACGTCCAGGATCGTCAGGTGGGCGCGGTCGTGGACAATGAACAGAAGAAGGAGGGGCCATGACACTCCGGATCGGCATCGTAGGCGTCGGGGTGATGGGCGCCGACCATGCCGAGCGAGTCGCGCGCCACACCGTGGGCGCTCGCCTCGTCGCGGTCTCCGACCCTGACATCGCGCGAGCCGAGGCTCTCGCGGCGAAACTGTCAGCGGACCCGGCCGCGGGTACGGCGTTCGCCGCGTCGTCTCGTGATGGCGTCCGGGTGGTCGAGGATCCATTGGATCTGATCGCCGCCGATGACGTGGATGCGGTCATTCTGGCGTCGCCGGGGTTTGCTCACGGGGAGCAGTTGTTCGCCTGTCTCGAGCACGGCAAGCCCGTGTTGTGCGAAAAGCCGCTGACCATGGACGCGGCCTCTGCGCTCCAGGTGGTCGAAGCCGAGCACAAGGCGGGACGATCGATCATCCAGGTCGGGTTCATGCGCCGGTTCGATCCTGAGTACGCCGCGCTGAAGGAGTTGCTCGATTCCGGAGAACTGGGCCGCACGCTCCTGCTCCACAACGTGCACCGGAACAAGTCGGTCCCGGCGACGTTCCGCAGCGAGATGATCGTGCGGGATTCGCTCGTGCACGAGGTGGATGTCGCCCGCTGGCTGTTCAGCGACGAGATCACCCGGATCACGGTGCGGGCACCGAAGTCCACCAGCCTCGTCGGCGACGGCGTACTCGATCCGCAGCTGGCTGTGTTCGAGCTCGCGAACGGCGCCATGGCTGACGTTGAGGTGTTCGTCAACTTTCAGGTCGGCTACGAGGTTCGCTGCGAAGCCGTCGCCGAGCGCGGCAGCGCGACGATCGGGCTCGGCTCGGGCGTCTTCACCCGGGCCGGAGGTCAGTGGGGCGGCGCGATGCCGGCCGACTTCCGGGTCCGCTTCGCGCGTGCGTACGACATCGAGGTCCAGCGCTGGATCGAGGCCGCTGCCCGCGGCCAGATCGACGGCCCGAGCGCATGGGACGGCTACGCGGCCGCAGCCGTCTGCGAAGCCGGTATCGAGTCCCTCAGCACCGGCCGTCCCGTCGACGTCGATTTGGCCGACCGCCGAAAAGTCCTTGGCTGACCAGCCTCCCGTCCACTCGTGCAGTAAGGAAGCATCGTGACTGAGATCAAGCGCATCACCCACCTCGTCGCCGGCGCCAGCTGGACCGGCGTCGCCGAGCGCACCAGCAACGTCTACAACCCGGCGACGGGTGAGGTCAGCGGGGAGCTCGACCTCGCCTCGGCGGCCACCGTCGACGAGGTGGTGAAGGTTGCCCACGAGGCGTCCCGGGCGTGGGCGCAGACGTCGCTCAGCAAGCGGACGCAGGTGCTGTTCGCGTACCGCGAGCTGGTGAACCAGCGCAAGGAGCAGATCGCCGCGCTGATCACCGCCGAGCACGGCAAGGTGCTGTCCGACGCCCTCGGCGAGGTGACCCGCGGCCTCGAGGTGATCGAGTTCGCCTGCGGCATCCCGCACCTGCTCAAGGGCGGCTTCAGCGAGGGCGTGTCGACGAAGGTGGACGTGTACTCGATCCGCCAGCCGCTCGGCGTCTGCGCGGTGATCTCGCCGTTCAACTTCCCGGCCATGGTGCCGATGTGGTTCGTCCCGATCGCGGTTGCCTGTGGCAACAGTGTGGTGATCAAGCCGTCCGAGAAGGACCCGTCGGCGGCGAACGCGATGGCCGAGCTCTGGAAGGAGGCCGGCCTGCCGGACGGCGTGGTCAACGTCGTGCACGGCGACAAGGAGGCGGTCGACCGGCTGCTCGAGCACCCGGACATCAAGTCGGTCTCGTTCGTCGGCTCGACCCCGATCGCTCGCTATGTCTACGAGAACGGCACCAAGAACGGCAAGCGCGTGCAGGCCCTCGGCGGCGCGAAGAACCACATGATCGTGCTGCCCGACGCTGACCTCGACCTCGCCGCGGACGCCGCGGTGAACGCCGGCTTCGGCTCGGCGGGTGAGCGTTGCATGGCGATCTCCGCGCTGGTCGCGGTCGAGCCGATCGCCGACGAGCTGATCGGCAAGATCAAGGACCGGATGGCCAAGCTCAAGACCGGCGACGGTACGCGCGGTTGCGACATGGGCCCCCTCGTCACCGGCCCGCACCGGGACAAGGTCTCCGGGTATGTCGCCGCCGGCGTCGAGGAAGGCGCTGACCTCGTCGTCGATGGGCGGGAAGGTGACTTCGACGGTGCGGCCGACGGGTTCTGGCTCGGGCCGACACTCTTCGACAAGGTGACGCCGGAGATGTCGATCTACACCGACGAGATCTTCGGCCCGGTGCTGTCCGTCGTTCGCACGGCGTCGTACGACGCGGCGCTCGACCTGGTGAACTCGAACCCGTACGGCAATGGCACGGCGATCTTCACGAACGACGGTGGCGCGGCCCGGCGGTTCCAGAACGAGGTCGAGGTCGGGATGGTCGGCATCAACGTACCGATCCCGGTCCCGATGGCCTACTACTCCTTCGGCGGCTGGAAGAACTCCCTGTTCGGCGACACCCACGCACACGGCATGGAGGGCGTCCACTTCTTCACCCGGGGCAAGGTTGTCACGTCGCGCTGGCTGGACCCGTCGCACGGCGGGATCAACCTCGGCTTCCCGACCCACGACTGAAACGGGCTGCTTGGGTGTAGCGTCGAAGGCAACCCCCGGGGCATCAGGAGTACCGCGGCGTACGAAGGGCCGGTCGGCCCGTCCGAACCCAGCGAACATCAGCCCCGGGAGTGCGTGATGGCGAAGAACAAAGGCGGACGCGAAGTCCGCAAACCCAAGCAACCCAAACAGCCGAAGGCCAACCCGGCCGACAGCGGGACCATCCCGCCCACCAAGCAGGCGCGGAAGTAACCGATCGTCGCGAACTCCTCGGCCCGGCCGAGCAGCCCGAGCTCTCTGGCCCCGGCCGGGGAGCTCGTCGGTTGTCGGCTGGACGCGCTGGTCACCTGATCGGAGCTGGTCAACCACCCGGCGTCGACAGCCGCTCGGTGCACGCGGCTTGAGCTGGGACCGTTGACCGGTGGGGAGAGGTTGGGTAGCGTTTCGCGGGCGTTGTGAGGACGCGCCGAGACTCGCCGGAAGGCTGGAAGCCACCTCACGGTTCCTTGGTCGAGCGCGGTGGGTAACGCTCTCTTGTGGCCTGTGCGAGTCCGGGTGCGAGAGGACGCGTTGTGAGACTGCTGCCGGATCGACCGAGTATCGAGTACCTGCGCAAAGAGGCCAAGGATCTGCAGGGCGTACTGCGCGAATCCAATCCCGACACCTCGCTGGCGGACGCGCAGCGGGCCTTGGCTGCCGAGTATGGCGAGCGCGATTGGCCGGCGCTCAAGGCCGAGGTCGAGCGGCGGGCCGGGGCGACGCCGACTGCTCCTGATGGGCTGGCTGAGGAGCTGGCTGGTGTGTTCGGGTTGGGCTCGCTGAGCGAGCCGGCGAGGCCGGTTTCGTTCACGCCGATGGGACGGTGCTGGGCGATCATGACCGACCGTGGCCGCTGGCTTGCGGTCACGGTCTACAACTGGATCACCGAGGAGCAGGCGGCGATCGGTGCCCGGCTGCGGGATGCCGCGGTCAAGGCCGGCGTGACCGCGCCGGTCGTCGTACGGAGTCCGCAAGGGCGGCTGATCGAGCGTGTGCGTGACGAGAGTTGGCGCGTTCACGAGTGGATCGAGGTGGGGCCGTCGCCGACCTTGCCGATCTCGACGGCGTTGGCGCGACGGGCGGGTACGACGTACGGGACGCTGCACGCGCTGGCCATCCCGAGCGAGACGCCGATCAACCCGTACGTGATCTGGCGCCGTCCCGAGGCCGATTGGTATCAGCTGCGCGACAGAGCTCGTGCGGCCGGCAAACCGTGGGCCGAGCAGCTCGACGCGTTGCTTCCGGCTCTCCTCGATCTGCACGGGATCGAAGCCGACGTCGCTTCTGCCAAGCTCATCGTCTGCAACCAGAACTGCATCCCGTCGCACGTCCGGCTAGGCCGTCACGGCGAGCTCGTCGTGATGGAGTGGGACTTCGCCGGGTCGCTCACCGCCGAACTGGAGGTCGGCATCGCGCTGACGCACTGGACCATGCGGCCGTCGATCAACCCGAAAGCGGTTGCGGCGTTCCGCGAAGGCTATCTCGACGTCGCGGAGTGGCCGAAGCTCGACCTGAGCTCGTTCGGCGTCGCCGTGACCGCTTGGCTCAACTGGACCTACAACGCGATCTGCGAGGCGATCGATCCGGATGGTCCGAACGATCCGGAGCGCGCCGGGTTCCTCGAGCGGGAGGCCGTCGGTCTCCTCGACCGGCCGATGACACGTGCCGGCCTCGAGCAACTACTCGACGTCTGACTCGCCCGAGAGTACGGACGCCAGCGCGGCGGCGGCCGGTTCCGTGAGGTGGCCGTGCAGGAGCTCGATCCGGTGGACGAGCCGCGGCGTGGTGACAGGTACGGCGGCGATGCCGGCCGAGGCGGCTGACTGGGGGAGGACGGCCAAGCCGTGGCCGGCGGCAACCAGGGTCAGCAGGCTGTGGAGGTCGGTGCCGGTGTAGGTGAGGCCGGGACGGAAGGCGTCGGACCCGGTGGCGGTGCGCAGGGTGGACAGCGGCGCGGCGAGGTCGGGGGCTTCGATCCAGCGGGCGTTGGCGAGGTCGTGAAGGGCGAGGGCGCGACGGCGGGCCAGCGGGTGGTCTTTCGGGAGCGCGAGTACCAGCGGCTCGTGGGCGACGGCCGTGGTGCGGAGTGATCCGGCGTCGGACAAGCGGAGTGGATCGCTGGGGGCCGCGATGCCGTCGACCAGGCCGAGGTCGAACTCGCCGGCCGCGACGCCTTCGGTGACCGCCGCGCGGCCGCAGACCGTCAGCGCGACCTCGGTGCCCGGCCGGGAGCGGCGTACCTCGCGCAACGCGATGGCCAGGTGGCCGGCGGCCAAGGGGGAGGCGGCGATGGTGAGCGCGCCGGGTGGGTCGGCGATGGTACGGCGGACGTCGGCCCGGGCGGCGTCCAAGCGGAGAAGGATGGGGCCGGCGTGTTCGAGGAGACGCTCGCCGGACGGGGTCGGGACCACGGGACGGCGGTGCAGGAGCGGCGTACCGAGGTCGTGTTCGAGGGCGGCGATGTGCTGGGAGACGGCCGACTGGGTGTAGCCGAGGCGGGCCGCGGCGGCGGAGAACGAACCGCACTCGGCGACCGCGACGAAGGTCCGCAGCAGGTGAGGATCCACGCCGATCAGTATCGCTTATCGACTGTGCAGAGATCATCGTTGGCACTGATGCTGGTCGAGCGCCCAGGATGAGTGCCATGAACGCATACTCCGGACGCATCGCCCTGGTCGCTGACCGCTCGCCGCACGTTCGCTCGCACACCCGGGTGCCCGGCCTGCTCGACCGGCTACGGGATCGCGACCAGCTCGATCTCGACGTGTACTGGGTGCCGACCGGCGAGGCAGACGAGGCACTGAAGGAGTTCGACGGGATCTGGCTGCTGCCCGGGAGCCCGTACCAGGACGAGGACGGCGCGCTGACCGCGGTTCGGATCGCGCGGGAGAACGGGATCCCGTTCCTCGGTACCTGCGCCGGCTTCCAGCACGCGATGCTCGAGTTCGCCCGTACCGTGTGTGGCGCGGCCGCCGTGCAGCACGGTGAGAACAATCCGACGGCCGACGACCTGCTCATCGTCCCGCTCGCGTGCTCACTGGTCGATCACGAGGCGCCGATCCAGGTGACCCCGGGGACCCGCGCCGCCGAGCTGCTCGGCGTCGAGCGGACCGTGGAGCGGTACCACTGCTCCTACGGCCTGGACAGCGGCCGGATGGATCTGCTCCGCGAGCACGGCATGGTCTTCAGCGGGTACGACGACGCCGGCGACCCCCGCATCGCGGAACTCCCCGACCACCCGTTCTACCTGGCCACCCTCTTCCAGCCAGAACTAGCCGGCGACGGCACCCGCCCCCACGCCCTGATCCAAGCCTTCGCCCGCGCAGCCAGCCAGCAAGGGCGGTGAGCAATGCTTGGGCGTGTGAGTGTTCGAGTGTGGTGCCTACGGCACGGCGAGTCGGAGAACGTCATCAAGCGGATGGCCGGCGCAGTGCCGAGTGAGCCCTTGACCGAACGCGGCCATGAGCAAGCCCTGATCGCAGCCAGGAGCCTCGCGGGTGAGTCGATCAGCGGGGTCTACTCGAGCACCGCCGTACGCGCTCGACAGACCGCACAGCCGTTCGCAGTCGCGTCCGGCGTCGACGTCCAGGCCGTGCCGGAGTTGGCGGAGGGTGGCGTTGGCAGGCACGAGGGAAGCAGCGATCCCGCCGTCCGGCGACGGGCAGCTGAGGTGCTGCGCTCCTGGATCGTCGAGCGCGACCTCGGTCAGCGGGTCGCGGACGGCGAAAGCGGCCACGAGGTCCTGAAGCGCATGGCGGCAGCCTTTCAGCAGATCATCGAACGTCACACGGACGAGACCGTGCTGGTAGTCGGACATGTCGCCAGCCTCACCCTCGCACTCGATCAGCTCTGCGACCTCGGCGCGACCGTGTGGGGAGCACCGCTACCCCACGCGGCGCCCTTCCTCGTCGAGTGGGACGGCTACAGCTGGCGCTGCCCGGCGTGGCCCGCCTAAATCTCGGAGACGGGTCGGGGCTGGAGGCCGGCGGCCTGGTAACAGGCGTCGATGAGCTCCATCGTCGCCAGCGCGTCCTCGGCGTCGGTGAGTACCGGGGCGCCGTTGCGGATCGCCGCTGTGAAGGCCTCTAGTTGGTAGGTGTAGGAGGTTCGGGTGCCCAGGTGTTCGACCCAGGTGTCCTCTTTGGTGGTGACGATGACGCGGTCGTCGTTCTGGGGGAGGACGAAGAAGGGGGCGAAGGCTTCGCCTCGGGTGCCGACGACCTTCAGGCTGAACTCGACGTTCTCGGCGGCCATGCTCGTACGGACGGCGCCGCTCGCCCCGCTGGGGAACTCGAGGTCCGCGTTCAGCCACTCGTCGACGCCTGGCAGTCGCTTGCGTTCGCCGGCGCGGGCGCTGACGAGCTTCGGCGCACCACCGGCGTACGGCGCGAACATCCGCTGCGCATGGATGGCGTAGCAGCCGACGTCCATGACGGCGCCGCCGGCGAGCGGTAGCGACCAGCGCGGGTCCTGGTCCGGTGGCGGAGGCATCACCATGGTGGCCTCGACGTGCTGCAGGTCGCCGAGCTCGCCCTTGGCCAGCAGCTCCTGCAGGCGACGCATCACCGGGTGGTACGCGTAGTGGAAGGCCTCCATGAAGACCACGCCGCGTTCGAGGGCGGCGTCGCGTACCCGCACTGCCTCAGTGGCGTTGCTGGCCGACGGCTTCTCGGTCAGCACATGCTTGCCCGCGGCAATGGCCCGCAGGTTCCATGGCCCGTGCAGGCCGTTGGCCAGCGGGTTGTAGATCGCCTCGACCTCGGGGTCGTCCAGCACGTCCTGGTACGACGCGTGCACCCGTTCGACCTGGTGTTCCGCCGCGAAGGCCCCGGCTCGGCCGGAGTCCCGGGCCGCCACCGCGACCAACCGGGCGCCGGTCGTCCTGGCCGGGGCCACGATCGCCCGGTCGGCGATCCGGGCAGCCCCGAGAATCCCGATACGCAGCGGTTCCATGCCTTCTCCTTCGATGGTCGGCCGTACGGGCGGCGTCCGGCGGGGTCCTCGATTGGCGCGCAGGTAAGGGTAGCCCTACTCCACGACGGCGAACGTGCCATCCTGCCTGACGATCACCCCGCCCGGACACCACCTGCCCGAGATCCGGACCGGGTTCACCCAACGTTCACGTCCTTGCCGTGGGCACTCACTGAGTGTGGCGGCGGGTGGCGTGGTCGGTGAGGGCTTCCCGCAACTGGTCGGCGGGCCAGGCTTCGGCGAAAGCCGTACGGAGCAGGTCGGCCTGGGAATGCGGTGCGAGGCCGCCGATGGGCTGGTCGCGGTCGAGGTTGGTGGGAAAGGCGTACCCCTCGGCCGTGGCCGCGATGACGTTGTCGACAATCGCACGATCCGACAAGCGGAGCAGGACGGGGTAGACGGCGTCGATCATCCGGGCCCGGTCGACGCTCTCCATCGCTCGGCCGAAGGCGGACGAGATCTGCAACAGGTTGGCCATCCGCTTGATCTCGGCCGAGTGGTTGCTGCCGGCCGCATGGAACAGCGCCGGGTTGAAGAACACCGCGTCGCCCTTCTCCAACGGCAGCTGCACATGGTTCTCCACGAAGTACGACGAGAACTCGGGCCGCCGGTACGCCAGATACCCGAGCTCGTACTTCTGCGAGTGCGGAAGGTACAGCGTCGGCCCTGACTCCACCGGCATGTCACAGTGCGCTACCGCCCCCTGCAAAGTCAGTACGGGCGACAACCGGTGCACGTGAGCCGGGTACTGCGCCGCCACCTCGTCGGACTGGAATCCGAGGTGGTAGTCGCGATGGACCGTCTGCCCGTCGCCACCCGGGTTCACCACGTTCACCTGGGACGTGACCTGGTACGCCGGACCTAGCCAAGCGGACGCGACGAGCGCGAGCAGGTCGTTGCCGTAGTAGGCCGCGAACACCTCCGGCGCACCGACCGCCAGCTTCTCGAGGGCATTCCAGACCCGATCGTTCGTACCCGGCTTGGCGAAGTGGTCACCGGCCGCGGTACCGGAGCGGCGCTGCTCGCCGATCAGCCGGTTGAACTCGGTCGTCGTCGCATCGACCACCTCGTTGCCGAAGGCCCCCTTCAGGACGACGATCCCGGGCCCGTCGGCGAACGCGGTGACGAATTCGGCCTGCATGGCCCGGGGATCCGCGCTCCGCAGCCGCGCAGCGTCGTACACGGGCACCTGCTGCTCGATCCGCTCGGCGTGCGGGTAGTCCGCGGGGTCGGTCTGCTGCTTGAGCACGGTCAGCAGGTCCTCGAGCCGGACGTCGGACGTTGTCAACCACATGGGGTGGCTCCTCTCTGCCTGGTTGTTCTAGCGTGGGGGTTTCCTGGTGGGTTTGGAATCCCCTGAATCCACCAAAAACCCGTCATTCCAGACAGCAGTTCGCGGGAAGGAGAACGCGATGGCACGCGAGCATCGGGTCCGCGACATCGCGGTCCAGGCCGGGCTGAGCGAGACGACCGTGGACCGGGTGCTGAACGATCGCGACGGCGTGAGTGCCCGCGCCCGCCGTCAGGTCGACCAGGCGGTGCACGATCTGGACCGGCAGGCGACCCAGATCCGGCTGGGCGGGCGCACGCTGGTGATCGACCTGGTCATGCAGGCCCCCAGCCGCTTCTCCCAAGCGGTCCGCACCGCCCTGGAGGCGGCCCTGCCCGGTCTGCGTCCGGCAGTGATCAGAGCTCGGTTCGACCTGAGCGAGACCGCCTCCGCCGCCGACGTCACCGCGACTCTGGACAAGCTGCGCAAGCGCGGCTCGCAGGGCGTCATCCTCAAAGCGCCGGACGAACCCGAAGTGATCGAGGCCGTCGACCGCCTGGTCGCCGCCGGCATCCCAGTCGTCACTCTCGTCACCGATCTGCCCACCAGCCGGCGCCTCGCGTACGTCGGGATCGACAACCGCTCCGCCGGCGCGACCGCGGCGTACTTCCTCACGCAATGGCTGGGCACCGAGCCCGGCAACGTGCTCGTGACGCTGAGCCGTGGTTCGTTCCGGGGTGAGGAGGAACGTGAGATGGGCTTCCGGTCCACGCTGCGCCGGCTGTCACCGGACCGGTCGGTCGTCGAGTTGGCCGAGACGGACGGGCTCGACACGACCATGCACGGGCAAGCCTTGGCCGCACTGACCGCGGACCCGGCCATCAACGCGGTCTACTCCATCGGTGGCGGCAACAGTGCCATCGTCCAGGCATTCACTGATCTCGACCGCACGTACCGCTGCTTCGTCGCCCACGACCTCGACGCCGACAACGTCGCGCTACTCCGCTCCGGCGCCCTGTCCGTCGTCCTGCACCACGACCTCCCGACCGATCTCCACCACGCCTGCCAGCACCTCCTGCAGGCTCACCAGTTGCTCCCAGCGGTTCGTACGACGCCCAGCAACCTGCACCCGATCACGCCGTACAACCTGCCTGGATGACCTGACCACGCTCGACGATTCGCCGCTGCAACTCCGCCCCATCCAGCTCCTGTATGTCGATCTGCGACCGAAGCGACTGCACTGCGGCGACAGCGGCCGACTCGGCGAGCACACAGAAGACAGGCTCCATCCGGGTGGCCGCATAGCCGACGTGCGTCGCGGACAGACACACAGGTACGAGCAGGTTGCCGCAGTCTTCCTGCTTCGGCGTGATCGCCCGGTAGGGAATGGGATACGGCCGACCGGTGCCCAGGTGCCCGCCGATGAACATATCGCCCTCGGTCGCCACCCCCAGCTGCCCCGATGCGTCCCGATGCGGGATCCGCCGTACCGGATAGATGTCCACACCGAACAGTGCGAGGCCGATGCTGTCGGTCGGATCGGTCTGGTTGATCACGTCCGCATGCGTGATCGTGTAGCGGCCCTCCAGTCGCCGTGACACCCGCACGTACAGCTGCGGCGGCCAGCCGTCGGTATCGGGGAAGACGCTCGCATCCAGCCCGTACGCCGCCGTCTCGGCACGGAACTCCGCAGGTACGGCGGGGTCGGTGGAGAGGAAGTGGTGGAGTCCGCGCAGATAGTCGATGTGATGGCGCCAGATCCGCGAGCGATCGTCCCAGTCGCCGTCCTGGTACTCGCGGCTCACTCCGAGCGGAGCGTTGGTCACCAGAGACGCACGCTGGTAGTTGTACTCGCCCGAGTTGAGCCAGCCGGGGAAGATGCCCCGGAGACCCTCGAGGTCGAGATGTTCGACGTACCGCCGGACCAGCTCGTAGTCATCGGGTGAGTAGTCGTCGGGGGCCGTGAGCTCAGCACGGCGCTCCGCGTCGGTGGTCACGTAGAAGCGGTAGTTGTAGGCCTGGGTGTAGTCATCGGCCGCACCGACCGGCAGACCGTGATCTCGCTCGACCAGTGGGAGCAGTCCGCTGGTGCTGTCACCGGGTACGACGTACGGGTCGATCGGCGTCCAGTTCGTGACCGGGCAGACGCCGGCAACCTCTTCACCGAACGCATCGCGGGACTCGCGTCCGGTGCGGTACGGGACACCGGCGTGCGCCATCAGGTCGCCCTCGTAGGACGCGTCGATGAAGACTCTCGCTTGCACCTCACCGTCGGGCACCGATTCCGCGGACGGTAGCGGGACGCCCCACTGGTCCGGCGGCGACGTCTCCAGGTGGAGGGCGGTGATGCGGTTGCCCTCTTGGGTCACCGAGCGAACGCGGCGCTCGAAGATCACCTCGATGCCGGCACTGGCGATCCAGTCGTGAAAGGCGCGCATGACGTCGTACGGGTTGTCCCCGAAGCCGAAGACCACGTCGCGCGAGAGGCCGCCGACGGCTGCGGGGACAGGGCAGTCCTGCGCCGGCTTGATCCCCGCACTCAGCATCCCGCCGAGCCAACGGCTGGGCTCGATGAGGATCACGGACGCACCCTCCTGGTGTGCCGTCATCGCGGCGACGCAGCCCGCGGGCGTTCCTCCGTAGACACAGATATCGATCACTCATGCACTCTAAGAAGAGCGCAAGTACCAGCAGTATGGCGGATCTGAGCATGCACATGTACTTTCTTGCCGTGCTCACGCTCGACGGCTACCTGCTCGCGCCGCGCCGGACGCAGTTCAGCCTCAGCTTCGACACCTACGACAACTGGTGCCTGCTGCTGCCGCGGACCGGCTCGTTCATCTACGAGGTCGGCGACATCCGCGGGGTGGCGAGGTTCGGCGACATCGTCGTCTGCCCGCCGGGTGGCACGCTGCACCGCCGGATGACGTCGCCGACCTCGTTCTTCCATGCACGCTTCAGCACCGACGTGGTGCCGCCCGCCGGATGCAGCCGGGTGCAGGATCTCGCACGTCTCCGCACCAATCTCTCCATGCTCGACAGTCACAGCGAGCTGGTGGTCGCTCATGTCGTCACCGATCTGATCCTGATGATGCAGCGCCAGGGTGTCCGCGGGGATCAGGTGGTGCGGAATGCGACGACGTTCATCCTCGACCACTTCACCTCGCCGGACTTCTCCCTGGGCGAACTGGCGGCAGCGCTGGGGATCAGCCCCTCTCAACTCACGCGGCGGTTCCACGCTGTTCACGGCGTCACACCGGTCGCCTACCTCAGAGGCGTCCGACTGCAGAAGGCACGCGAGCTGCTGACCGAGACCGACGAGACGCTGCAGGCGATCGCCGTACGCAGCGGATACCGCAGCGCCTTCTACCTCAGCCGCGTCTTCACCAACCACACCGGCCAGTCGCCATCGGCGTACCGGCGATCCAGTCGGGTCTAGATCGGCCTGGTGGTCGCACGCACCAGCAGGTCCGGGTCGGTGATGATCTCCTGCGGCGGATCGCGGTCCTCGCAGATCGCGAGCCCGAGTGCGGCCGACGCGAGCCGGTCGGCGTTCTGTGCGATGGTCGTCAGCTGGATGTGATCCAAGCGCGACGGCGTCGAGTCGTCGTACCCGATGATCGACAGCTCCGGAGATCTCCGCGCATGCAGGAGGCCGATCCCACAGGCGTCGTTGAAGGCAGCGACGGCGGTGACCTCGGGTGGCAGCTCGCGCGCGGCGGCTGCGCCCGCGGCCTCGGTCAGGCCGCCGGGGATCACGAGTGGTTCGAGATGGGCGCGGCGCATCGTCTGGGTGTACGCCGTACGACGTTCGGCCGCGCCGGGAGCCCGCACGCCGTCGACGTGAGCGATCCGGGTGTGGCCGAGCGACAACAGGTGCTCCACCGCCAGACGTGAGCCGGCAGCGTCGTCCGTGCGTACGACGTGAACGCCTGCGGCCCGTACTTTGCGCGCGACGACAACCGTCGGCTGAGCCTCGGCCAGAGCGGCCAACGCAGCCGGCGGTGAGGTAGGACCAAGCAGCACGAGCGACTCGCAGCGGTAGTCCAGCAGGGACTGGACCGCGACCGCCTCTCCTCGGGAGCCGGTGACCGCACTCAACGTGAGGTCGTAGCCGAGGGTTTCGGCCGCCGGGTAGAGCGCCTCGACCAGGTCGCCGTGGAAGGGATAGCGAACGTCGAACGCCACGCCGATCAGCCGCGTGCGCTGACGTCCGAGCAGCCGGGCCCGATGATCCGGGCGGTACCCGAGGTCGTCGCCGGCCGCGAACACGCGGGCCCGGGTCTCGTCGCTCGCCCCCGGTACGTCGCGATAGACGATCGAGACCAGCGCACGGGACACGCCGGCGCGGGCGGCGACGTCCTCCATCGTCGGTCGGTGGTTCATCTCGGCGATTCTCCCAGGGTCTTGACCAGGACCATCAAAGCAGTGTTCGCTAGCGATGACTAGAGCGCTCTAGTCCTTGCTGCTGAAGGGGTGGCGGATGCGCACAGACCACGGACTGCCGCTGGTTCGGCTCGGGATGATCGGAGCCGGCCGGATCGGCACCATGCACGCGGGTAACATCGCGCGGCACGTGCCCGGCGCCGAGCTGGCCGCGGTCGCCGATGCCCGGCCGGAGGCAGCGGAGAAGCTCGCGGCGCGGTACGGCACCGAGGCCCAGGACGTGGACGGGTTGCTGAAGGACGTCGACGGCGTGGTGATCACCTCGATCGCGGCCGCCCACCTGGACCTGATCCAGCGCGCGGCCGCCGCGGGCAAGCCGGTCTGGTGTGAGAAGCCTGCCTCCTTGACGCTCGAGGAGATCGACCAGGCGATCGCCGCGACCGACGCCGCCGGGGTCGCCTTCCAGGTCGGCTTCGGCTGCTGGAGACCGCGGAGCAGTCCGTCCACGTCGCCCTCGAGCTCGGGTGTCCACGGCTCAACCTGCACCGCACGGAGCTCGACGATCGCGGGCTGTCCGTCGTACCGGCGTACGAGGTGACCGGGCGGATGTGGCTGACGGCCGCGCACACGCTGGAGAAGCTGGCGAAGCTCGCCGAGCGGTACGGCGTGATGTTCGTGCTGGAGAACCTCAATGCCGAGGTCGACCATCCCGGCGTGCCGTTCGGGAAGGCGGCCGACACGCTCGCGCTGGTCGAGGCTGTCGATCACCCGCAGCTGAAGCTGATGCTGGACCTGTACCATGCGCAGATCGGCGAGGGGAACCTGATCGAGCTGCTCCGCAAGGCGTTCCCGCAGCTCGGTGAGATCCAGGTGGCCGACGTACCCGGCCGGTGTGAGCCGGGGACCGGCGAGATCAACTACCCCGCGGTGGCGGCTGCTCTGCGTGAGCTGGGGTATGAGGGCACTGTCGGGCTGGAAGCGTTCGCCGCCACCGACAGTGAGCTCGCGCTGCGCCGTTTCCGGGACGCGTTCACAAAGGAAGCCATCTGATCAAATCCGGGTGGTGGCTCGACGGAATCGGGCCGAGGCCGCAGGATGTGCGCATGAGCACCGTCCAGGTCCAGGTCGACCGGAACAGCCGTACGCCGTTGCACGTGCAGTTGGCGCAGCAGCTCGAAGCGGCGATCCAGGGCGGTGAGTTGCCGGTCGGATCCCGGTTGAGCAACGAGGTCGACCTCGCGGAGGCGTACGGGCTGAGCCGGCCGACGGTGCGGCAGGCGATCGCGCGACTGGTCGACCAGGGACTGCTGGTGCGCAAGCGCGGCGTCGGCACGCAGGTCGTGGGGAACTCCGGCCAGGTACGACGTTCCCTCGAGCTCACCAGCCTGTACGACGACCTGGCCGCGGCGCACCGCAAGCCGGAGACCGACGTACTGCGGTTCGGCATCACTCCGGCCACCGCGGAGGTCGCTGCCGCGTTGCAGTGTGAGCAGGGCGACCGAGTGCTTCGGCTGGAGCGCCTGCGGCGGGCAGACGGCGAGCCGCTGGCCCTGATGCGGAACTGGCTCCCGGCGGATCTCCTGGAAACGGACCCGGCCACGCTGGCCGAGCGTGGGCTCTATCAGTTGCTGCGCGCCGAGGGCGTCCGGCTGAAGGTGGCGCACCAGACGATCTCGGCCGTCCCCGCCTCACTCGAGCACGCTCGCCTGCTGTCGGAGGAGCCGGGCTCACCGCTGCTGGCGACGACCCGGATCACGTACGACGACCACGGTCAGCCGGTCGAGTACGGCTCCCACCTCTACCGGGCGAGCCGCTATTCCTTCGAGCACACGCTCGTCCATCGCTGAATCTGCAACAAGCTGCAATTTCGTGGTCTCGCCGTGACCTGGCGGATACGCTCGGTGAGCCTTTCGCATGTCACGGTTGTCCACAGGGCGTCGGAGGCGAGTGGCGCCGGGTGCCCCACGGTTGAAAGGATGGTCGCGCATGGTGACCGCGTGGTCGCCAGACGGGACACACACGGGGAGACCGATGACAGCCGACAGACTTGCCGCGCGCCGGTCGTCGGGCTGGGACGGTGCGGTCGAGTTGATCGACGCGCAGGTGCGCGATGTGGTCCGCCGGGAGGGCATCGATCCGCTCCGTGACCCGGCCGCGGTGAACGTGATCGTCGCCACCGTCGTCCGGGAGTACGACGAGCGCAGCCTGACCGGCGTGGTCCCGCCGATCGGTGACCTGGAGGCGGTCAGCCGCGAGGTGCACGACCGGGTCGCCGGCTTCGGCCCGCTGCAGCGGTATCTGGACGACCCGGCGGTCGAAGAGATCTGGATCAACGAGCCGAGCCGGGTCTTCATCGCCCGGGACGGCCGGCACGAGCTGACCACGACCGTGCTGACCGAGGAAGAGGTCAGCGATCTGGTCGAGCGGATGCTGAAGACGACCGGCCGGCGGATCGACGTGTCCCAGCCTTTCACCGACGCGCGGCTGCCGGACGGGAGCCGGGTGCACATCGTGCTCGGTGGGATCACCCAGCGGTACGCGGCGATCAACATCCGCAAGTTCACCGTGCGCGCGACCCGGCTGACCGATCTGGTCGCGCTCGGTTCGCTGACGCCGCACGCGGGCGCGGTGCTGGAGGCAGCGGTCGCGGTCGGGTTGAACATCCTGGTCTCCGGCGGCACGCAGGCGGGCAAGACCACGATGCTGAACGCGCTGGCCGGTTCGATCCCGGGCAGCGAGCGGGTGATCAGCTGCGAGGAGGTCTTCGAGATCAAGCTGCCGATCCCCGACTGGGTGTCGATGCAGACGCGGCAGGCGGGGCTCGAGGGCACCGGCGAGGTGCGGTTGCGCGACCTGGTCAAAGAGTCGCTGCGGATGCGTCCGTCGCGGGTGATCGTCGGTGAGGTGCGCGGCGAGGAGTGCCTGGATCTGCTGCTGGCGTTGAACAGCGGGCTGCCGGGCATGTGCACCATCCACGCGAATTCGGCGCGTGAAGCGCTGACCAAGATGTGCACGCTGCCGCTGCTCGCCGGGGAGAACATCGGCAGCCGGTTCGTGCTGCCGACGGTGGCCGGGTGTGTGGATCTCGTCATCCACCTCGGGATCGGGCCGGACGGGCAGCGGCGGGTGCGGGAGATCGTCGGGGTCAGCGGGCGGATCGAGGAGCAGACGATCGAGACCGAGACGATCTTCGGCACGGTCGACGGGCTGCTGCGCCGGGCCGAGGGGCACCTGCCGCATCCCGAGCGGTTCCTGCAGTCCGGATACAACCTGGCCGGGCTGCTCACCGAGCTGCCGCGAGGAGTGGGCTGATGGGGCTGCTGCTCGGGCTGTTCTTCGGGATCGGGTTGCTGCTGATCATCGCGACGTTCGTGGCGCCGGCCGAGACCGGGCCCGCTGCGGACGGCCGGTTGATCGCCCGCAGCCGCGAGCTTCTGGCGAGTGCCGGGGTTGAAGGCGTGACGCCTGGTGCCTTCATCGGCGCCTGCGTGATCACCGGGCTCGTCGGGTTCGTGGCGATGTTCCTGGTGTCGGGCGCGTGGCCGGTGGGCGTGGTGTTCGGCCTGATGGCCGGCGGGTTGCCGATCGCGTTGCTGCGGAGCCGGGCGCGGAAGCGGCTCGCCGAGTTCCGGGAGCTGTGGCCGGACGTGGTGGACAACATCGCGTCGGCGGTCCGGGCCGGGCTGTCGCTGTCCGAGGCGCTCGCGCAGGTGGGCGAGCGTGGGCCGCTGTCGTTGCGGGAGCCGTTCCGCCGGTTCGGCGCGGACTACGCGTCGACGGGCCGGTTCGCGGAGTCGCTGGATCGGTTGAAGGCGCGGCTCGCGGATCCTGTTGGCGATCGCGTGGTCGAGGCGTTGCGGATCGCCCGCGAGGTCGGTGGTGGTGACCTCGGCCGGTTGCTGCGCTCGTTGTCGACGTTCCTGCGCGACGACGCCCGGACCAGGTCCGAGCTCGAGTCGCGGCAGTCGTGGTCGGTCAACGGTGCCCGCGTCGCGGTGGCCGCGCCCTGGCTGGTGCTGGCGTTGTTGTCCTTCCAGGGCGATGTGATCCAGCGCTACAACTCGCCGATGGGCGCATTGATCATCGGTGCGGGGGCCGTCGTCTGCGTGATCGCGTACCGGTTGATGTTGCGGATCGGACGATTGCCCGAGCCCGAGCGGGTGCTGCGATGAGCCCGGTGTTGATGGGAGGTCTGGTCGGTGCGGTCTTCGGTGCCGGCCTGCTGGTCGTCGTACGGCGCTTGCCGTTCCTGCGGAAGCCGACTGCGGACGAGCGCATCTCGCCGTACCTGCGCGATCTCGGTGGGCCCGAGGTGTTCGTCGGCGTGGTGGACTCGAGTTCACCGTTCTACGCGATCCTGCGGTTGTTCGGGCCGTCGTTGCGGGCGGGTGCCCGGCGGCTGGAGCGACTGCTCGGTGGAGCGGCCTCGATCCGGCGGCGGTTGGTGCGGGCGGGGCTGGAGCGGACGATCGAGGAGTTCCGGATCGAGCAGTTGCTGTGGGGGACCGTTGCCTTCGGCGCCGGTCTGTTCGCGTCGGCGGTAGCGCTGTCGCTCGGCAAGGGCAATCCGTTCGGGATGCTGGTGTTCTGTGCTCTGCTCGGCGTCCTCGGAGTGCTTGCCCGGGACACCTATCTGACCTCGCAGGTCCGGCGCCGCGAGCGCCGGCTGCTCGTCGAGCTGCCGACCGTGGCCGAGTTGCTGGCGTTGTCGGTGGCGGCCGGTGAGGGCCCGGCCGCGGCCCTCGACCGGGTGGCGCGGTCGTGCCGGGGCGAGTTGGCCGAGGAGCTGAAACGTGTCCTGGGTGAGACCAGGGCGGGGGAGACACTGGTCCGCGCGCTGGACGCGCTCGCGGACCGCACGGGGTTGCTGGCGTTGTCGCGATTCGCGGACGGGCTGGCGGTGGCGCTGGAACGCGGCACCCCGCTGGCCGACGTGCTGCGGGCGCAGGCCGGCGACATCCGTGAGGCCGGGCGGCGCGAGCTGATCGAGTCCGGCGCGCGACGTGAGGTAGCCATGATGGTCCCGGTGATCTTTCTGGTTCTGCCGGTGACCATCGCCTTCGCCTTCTATCCGGGCGCTGTCGGAATCCGGCTGATCGCCGGATGAACTGAGGAGAGGTCATGTCCCTGCTACTGACGAGAGTGTTCCTGGCGTTGCTGCTGAAGCCGCGCCCGGCGCGGCGGGAACGCGGCGATGTGCCCGGCTGGGTGCTCATCACCGTGATGACCGCCGGCCTGGTCGTCGCGATCTGGCAACTGGCCGGCACCCAGCTCAAGCAGATGCTCCAAGACGCCCTGGACTCCGTCGGCAGCAAGTGATGCTCCTTCGACCACGTCTGCGGGAGGAGCGTGGTTCGGCGGTCGTCGACTTCGTGCTGGTGTCGACGCTCGTCGTGCCGTTGTTTCTGGGGATTCTGCAGGTGGGCTTGTATCTGTACGTGCGCAACACGGTGACGGCGGCGGCGTCGGAGGGGGCGCACTATGCGGCCGTGCTGAACCGGGTGCCCGGCGACGGTGAGGCGCGGACGCGCGAGCTGGTGAGCGGTGTGGTTCGCGACCAGTTGATCGACTCGGTGTCGGCCGAGGCGACCGACCTCGACGGGCAGCCTGGGGTGGAGGTCGTCGTCAAGGCGCACATGCCACCGCTCGGTCTGTGGGGGCCGGGCATCGACTTCAGCGTCGAAGGACACGCCATCAAGGAGACCGGCGAATGAGTCCGCGTGCCGCCTGGTGGACCTTTCGCCGGCGGGATGAGCGCGGGAGTGCGGTGGTGGAGTTCTCCTGGCTGGCGATCCTGCTGATGGTCCCGTTGGTGTACGTGATGCTCGCGGTGTTCGACGTCCAGCGGGCCTCGTACGGCGCGACCGCGGCGACCCGGGCAGCTGGGCGGGCGTTCATCATCGTGCCGGCCGGGTTGTCGGAGGACGAGGCCCGGGCGCGGGCGTTCGAGGCGGCACGGCTGGCGATGAAGGACCAGGGGATGGAGCTGAGCCCTGACCAGCTCACGATCACCTGCAGCCCCGCCTGCCTCGAGCCCGGCTCGACCGTGACGGTCACCCTCGACACCGCAGTACGCCTGCCGCTGATCCCGGACGCCCTCGGCGGCGAACCCCCGGCGATCCACGTCAGCGCCTCCCACACCGAGCCGTACGGCGACTACCGCGAAGCCAAGGGCAACGGATGAGGCGCCGCGACGAGGAAGGTCAGATGACCGTCCTGATCATCGGGTTCACGGCGATCATCTTGTTGATGATCGTGGTGGTGACCGACATCTCGAAGGTGTTCCTGGTACGCCGCGATCTGGACGCGACCGCGGACGGCGCGGTACTGGCCGCGGCGAACGGCCTGGCGGCGATCTACGCGCAGCCCGCGGCGGACGGAAATGCGGAGCTCGATCCGGACGAGGCGCGCCGACTGACCGCGGCGTACCTGGACCAAGTTGCCGCCAGCAACAGATTCGACGGCCTCGACTGGTCGGCCGACGTCGCCGGCACGACAGTCACCGTACGCCTCACTTCATCCGTCGACCTCCCCTTCAAGCCCCCAGGCTGGCAAGGCTCCGCCGACATCGCCTCAGAGGCCGCGGCCGTCGTACCGATCAGGTGAAGAGGCCTGGGCGGTCGGTCAGCCAGGTGGTGAAGGTGCGGGGTGAGTGGGCGGTGAGGAGTTCGACGCCGGGCTCGATGGGCTGGGGGACGCCGACGCGGGAGGCCCAGTAGGCGAGCAGCGTCTCGCGCTGGCCGGCGTCGCGCATCTGCAGCTCGGCCCGGGCCTGGTCGGCAGTGAGATCGACGGCCTCGATCGGTACGCCGGTGACCTGGGTGACGAGCTCGATCTGGTGGCGCCGGGTCATGGACGCCGGGCCGGTCAGGGGATAACCGCGACCGTCGTGGCCGTTGCCCGGACCGTCGAGGAGCACGCGGAGCGCGGCGTCGGCGATGTCCTGCTCGTGGATCGGGGCCTCCTCGGCGTCGAGGTACGGGAGCCGGATCTGCCCTGTCGCGCGGACCTGGTAGGCCCAGAACATCGCGTTACTCATGAAGGCGCCGGGCTGCAGCCGGGTCATCGCGTAGGACCCACCGGCGATCACGTGCTCGGTCTTCGCATGCGGATCCTCGGGACCTCCGAGCGCGGACAGCGACGAGAGCAGCACCACTTGCTTCACCCCGGCCGCGTCGGCCGCCGCGACGAATGCGGGTGCCGTGATCGGGTCGGAGTACAGGAAGACCTGGCTGAT
The DNA here is from genome assembly GCF_055562215.1 of Kribbella sp. NPDC020701. Lineage (NCBI taxonomy): Bacteria > Bacillati > Actinomycetota > Actinomycetes > Propionibacteriales > Kribbellaceae > Kribbella > Kribbella sp. NPDC020701. Next base: position 192,526 of record NZ_JBVHFT010000018.1, read on the forward strand.
GCCGTCCAAGGCGGGTGCCGGGTCGGCTGCGTCGTACCCGACGACGGTGATGCCAGGAGCTGCGGGTACGGCGGATGGCTCGCGAGAGGCCACGCGGACGTCGTGGCCGGCGGCAGCCAGGCCGGTGGTGACGGCGCGGGCGATCTTGCCGCGGCCGCCGGTGACGAGGATCGTCATTGGATCTGCTCCAAAAGTGTAGTGACTACAAGATTGGATGAAGTAAAGCAGGATGCCCTACCCTCTGTCCAATGGAGGAGAGCGGGCGCCGGGAGCGGAAGAAGCGGCAGACGCGGCAGGCGATCTCGGACGTCGCGACGACGCTGTTCATCGAGCGCGGGTTCGACGCGGTGACCGTGGCGGAGGTCGCGCGCGCCGCGGATGTCGCCGTACAGACGGTCTTCAACCACTTCCCCGCCAAGGAGGACCTGTTCTTCGACGAGCAGGGCTGGTGGCGCGGCCCGGCGCGGGCCATCCGGGAGGCACCGGCGGACGCGGATCCGATGGATGTGCTGGAGGCGAGCTACCTGACCGGGATCCGGGAACGGCTCGAGGCCGGGCACTTGGCGACCTGGAAGCAGTTCGTCCGGACGATCGAAGGCAGTGCCGCGCTGCAGGCCCGCCGGCGGCTGAACGCGGCCGAGATGGAGACACTCCTCACCGCCGCGCTCGACGAGCGGCACCCCGGCCGGCTCCGGAACCGTCTGATCGCGGCCCAGTTCGCGGCGGCGATGAAGGTGCTCGAGGACGAGCTGATGCGGCTGCTGCCCGATGAGTCGACCCCGGTCGAGCCGGACCAGGTACAGCAGAAGTTCGAGCCGGCCGTCGCCCAGGTCTTCGCAGTACTAAGGCACGGTTTAGCGACAACTACCGCCTAGCGGGTACGCTGCTTGGTTGTGGCTGGACTGGATTTTGACGCGGAGCTCAAGCAGCTCGACGCGACGCTGACCTCGATCGAGAAGGTGCTCGATCTTGACGCTCTGCGCCGCGAGATCGCCGACCTCGGAGAGCAGGTCGCCGCGCCGGACCTGTGGGACGACCAGGCGAACGCGCAGAAGGTGACGTCGCGGCTGTCCAGCCTGCAGGCCGACCTGGAGCGGGTGACCGCGCTGCGCAGTCGGATCGACGACCTGGGGGTCCTGGTCGAGCTCAGTCGCGAGGAGAACGATGCGGAGAGCCTGGCCGAGGCGGAGAAGGAGCTCGGCTCGCTGGGCAAGTCGATCCAGTCCCTCGAGGTCCGCACGCTGCTCTCGGGTGAGTATGACGAGCGCGAGGCTCTGGTCACGATCCGTTCCGGCGCGGGCGGTGTGGATGCGGCCGACTTCGCCGAGATGCTGCAGCGGATGTACCTGCGCTGGGCCGAGCGGCACGGCTACCCCACCGAGGTCTACGACACGTCGTACGCCGAAGAGGCCGGGCTCAAGTCGACCACCTTCGGGGTCAAGGCGCCGTACGCGTACGGCACGCTGAGTGTGGAATCGGGCACGCACCGGCTGGTCCGGATCTCGCCGTTCGACAACCAGGGCCGCCGGCAGACCTCGTTCGCCGCGGTCGAGGTGGTTCCGGTGCTCGAGCAGACCGACGAGATCGACGTACCCGAAGAGGAACTGCGGATCGACGTGTACCGCTCGTCCGGCCCGGGTGGTCAGAGCGTCAACACGACCGACTCCGCGGTCCGGATCACGCACATCCCGACCGGCACCGTGGTCTCCTGCCAGAACGAGAAGTCCCAGCTGCAGAACAAGGCCTCCGCGATGGTCATCCTGAAGGCCAAGCTGCTGGCGCTGAAGAAGGCCGAGGAGCGGGCCCAGATCGACGCGCTGCGCGGTGACGTGCAGGGTTCGTGGGGCGACCAGATGCGGTCGTACGTCCTGCACCCGTACCAGATGGTGAAGGACCTGCGCACGCAGTACGAGTCCGGTAACACGTCCGGCGTCTTCGACGGCGAGATCGACGAGTTCATCGAGGCCGGCATCCGCTGGCGCCGCACCGGCCAGACGGTTGCTGAGCAGAACTGATCTTCGCGCCGACTGCGGCAGTTGCTTCGGCCTCTGCTGCGTCGCGCTGACGTTCGCGAAGTCGGCGGACTTCGCTCTGGACAAGCCCGCGGGTGAGGCCTGCCCGAATCTCAGCCAGGACTTCCGCTGCACGATTCACAGCAAGCTGCGTACGGCGGGCTTCCAGGGATGCACGGTCTACGACTGCTTCGGCGCCGGTCAGGAGATCTCACGCCGGGCCGGCCAGAGCTGGCGGGAGCAGCCCGGTCAGCAGATGTTCGCGGCGCTGCCGATCCTGCGTCAGCTGCACGAGTTGCTCTGGTATCTCACGGAAGCCCTTGAATACAAGGCCTTCGACGCGGAGGTGCGGGCGGCCATCGAGCGAGTCGAGGGTGTCAGCCGTACGGCGGACCTCACGACGGTCGACGTGATGGCGGAGCGGGCCGCGGTGAACGAGCTGCTACTGAAGACCAGTCAGCTGGTCCGTGGCAAGCAGAGCAAGAAGAAGGAGCGCCGCGGCGCAGACCTGATCGGCGCCCGTCTCCGCGGCGCCGACCTCGCGAAGGCCAACCTGCGCGGTGCCTACCTGATCGCCGCGGACCTTCGCGACGCCGATCTCCGCCAGGCGGACCTGATCGGGGCGGACCTCCGCGACGCGGACCTGCGCGGCGCGGACCTGACCGGCGCCCTCTTCCTCACGCAATCCCAGGTCAACGCCGCCAGAGGCGACCAGGCCACCAAACTCCCGCAGGCAGTCAGCCGCCCGCCGCACTGGTGAGCACCGCTCAGGCGCGTGAGCGCAGTTGGTGCGTGATCGGAGTCATCAGCAGTGACACCGCGGTGATGGCCAGCGCTACCGCGGCGAGTGCCTTGCCTTGGCCCCACGACGTGCCAGCCAGCGCGAGGTACGCCGTACCGACCGTAGCCGCGCCCAGTGCGAGACAGGTCTGCTGACTGGTGAGCAGGATGCCGCTGCCCAGGCCAGCCTGGGTCGGCGGGACCTGACTGAGCACAACGCCGATCAGCGGCACCATGACCAGGCCGGAACCGAATCCGGCGATCAGCATCGGTACGGCGAGCCTCCACGGGTCCACGTCCGGCCACAGGGTGAGGGCGACGACCGCGAGTACGGCGTACCCGACGGCCTGGATGATCCACCCGCGCAGGATCAGGCCGGCGCCGTACCGCACCTGCAGGCGGGGGCCGTAGATCGAGGTGATCAGGAACCCGACCGCCATCGGCAGCAGGCTCAGACCGCCTTCCAGTGGGGACATGTGCGCCTCACCCTGGGTGGCGAGCGCGAACACGAACATGAAGCCGCCGAACGTGGTGAAGAACGCCACCGCGAGCAGTAGACCGATCCGCATCGCCTTCAGCCGCAGCACGGTCGGTGGGATCAGCGGAGACTGGCCGGACCGCTCAGACCGGTGCTGGTGTACGGCGAGCACCGCTACGGCCGGGATGGTGGCGGCGAGGCACAGCCAGGTCCACAGCGGCCAGCCGAGTGGTCGGCCCTCGGTGAGCGGCAGCAGCAGGAGCACCAGGGTCACTGCGAGCAGTGCGGCGCCGACGAGGTCCACGCGCTGTGCCTTGTCGGCTTTGGTCTCCGGGAGCAGCCGGATCGCGGCTGCTACGGCGACGATGCCGACTGGGACGTTGACGAGGAACACTGCGCGCCAGCCGAGGTCGAAGACGTTGGCCTCTACCAGTACGCCGCCCAGGATCTGACCGAGTGCGGCCGCGGCGCCTCCGGCCACACCGAACATGGCCATCGCGCGGGCGCGATGTTCGCCGGTGAGCAGGCTGGAGATCGAGGCGAGGACCTGTGGGGTCATCGCGGCGGCTGCTGCGCCTTGGGCGACACGGGCCGCCAGGAGTACGCCGATGGTCGGTGCGATGGCGCAGATCAGCGACATGACGGTGAAGCCGGTGAGGCCGATCAGGAACAGGCGCTTGCGGCCGAGGCCGTCGCCGAGCCTGCCGCCGACCACGAGCAGCGTCGCGTTGGCGATGCCGTAGCTGCCGACGACGAGTTGGAGCTCGCCGGAGCTGGCGTGCAGGTCGGATCCGATCGCGGGTAGCGCGACGTTGATGATGAAGAAGGAGAGCATCGGCAGGAAGGCGCCGAAGAGCAGGGTGGTCAGAGCCACCGGCCCCAGCGGCGACGCGACGGCAGGCTGCGGCGTGGCGGGGGTGTCACGGGCGGTGGCAGCTTGGAGCTGGTCTGTCATGCCTCCACCCTGCGCTCACTCGCAGCCTGGTGGTGAGAGTCTACTTATCCTGGTATTCACACCACCTGGAACCAGGTTGTACTTCAGCCCATGATGGTGTCATGACCACTGTTCCAGCCACCACGGACAATTCCTTGCGCACCACGAGCCGCGGTGTGGAGGAGTCGGCCGGGCCGGTCCGGGACGGTGTGGGTAAGGGGGAGCGGCGGCGGGAGTTGGGGGTGTTCTTGCGGAGCCGGCGGGAGCGGATTCAGCCGGAGGAGGTCGGGTTTGCGCCGGGTGGGCGGCGGCGGACGCCTGGGCTGCGGCGGGAGGAGGTGGCGTTGCTCGCGGGCGTGGGCGTCACTTGGTACACGTGGTTGGAGCAGGGGCGCGACATCAACGTGTCGGCGCAGGTGCTGGAGTCCGTGGCCAACACGCTGCGGCTCGACAAGCTGGAGCGCGACCACCTCTACACACTGGCCGGTCTCCCACTCGGCCCCGCCCGTGGCGAGTGCACGGTCCTGCCCTCGTCCATCCAGAAGATGCTCGACACGGTCTCGCCGTACCCAGCGCTCGTACTCAACGCCCGCTACGACATCCTCGCGTTCAATGACGCGTACTGCGACGTGATCCTCGACCTGCGCGTCATCCCGGTCGAGGAGCGCAACATCCTCTGGCTGACCTTCGTGTCGAAACAGTGGCGGTGCAGTTTCACGGAGGCGGAGTCGATGAAGCACCACATGGTCGCCGCGTACCGGGCCGCGCTGGCCGATCATCTGGGCGAGCCGGTGTGGCAGGACCTGACCCAGCGGCTGCTGGCCAGTTCGGCGCTGTTCGCGGAGTTGTGGGAGCGGTACGACGTTGCCGCGCCGAGCACCCGGATCAAGGTGCTGGACAACGCGAAGGCCGGCATCCTGCGGATCGAGCCGGCGATCATGTGGCTGACCCGCGCCGGCCAACTCCGCGCCAACATCTACACCGCCGCCGACGAGGAAACCGAAACCAAACTCCGCACCCTCGTCGGCTCCAGCTGAAAGGCCGGACCAAGGGCCGGCTGAGGGGCGGTCAGCCGGCCGGCCGTGCCCCGGCCGCCGGGCAGGGCGGCCGGGGTAGCGCGAGGGCCGGTCACGTGACCGGGATGCCGGGGTTGGTGATGGCCTTGCCGCCGGTGATGGTGTTGGTGCGGTCGATCGGGGCGGTGACGAGAGGATGGTTAGGAAGGTTTCCTAATAGTTCATGCGAACCTAGTGGTCACTCCGGAATGTTGTCAACCGGTCGCGCAAGGTGATCACATTCGATCATGCGGTGTCGCGGTCGGGCCAGGCTGTCTTCAACGTCTGCAGGGTGACCGAAATCGCCGGACGGCGGGAGGTCGTCGTCCGCCAGACGGCGTACAGGCGGCGGCTCGGGGCGGGCTGGAGCGGGATCACGACCACGCCGTCGGGGAGTGTGCCGCGGCCGAGCCGCGGGAGCAGGCCGATACCGATGCCGCGGGCAAGCATGGCCAGCTGGGTCTGGTACTCCGCGACCGAGTAGGCGACGTTCGGTTCGACGCCGGCGCGGCGCATTGTCCGGATCAGCCACTCGTAGCAGACCGAACCGGCCGGCTGGCAGATCCAGCGCTCGCCGACCAGGTCCTCGGCGCGGACGAACTCCTTGCCGGCCAGGCGATGCGTCTCCGGGACCAGCACATCCGCCGGATCCGACCCGAGCTTCACGCGGGACAGTCCCTCCGGCAGGCTGAGCGGCGCGTTGTGCCAGTCGTGCACGACGGCGACGTGGACCTCACCGCGGTTGACCGCGGCAACGGCCTCGAACGGATCGGTCTCGACGAGACCGACATCGAGGCCCGGGTTGTCGTCCATCAACCGCCCCAAGGCATGCGGCAACAATCCTCGGGCCGCGGTCGGAAACGCGGCGATGGTCAGCGTCCCGATCGCCTGTCCCCGTTGCTCTTCCAATGTCAGCTCGGCGTCCTCGACCAGCTCGAGAATCTGCGTCGCGGTCGCTGCCAGCTGCCGGGCCGCGTCGGTCAGCACGATCCCGCGTCCCTGGCGCTCGACCAGCGTCGTGCGCGTCTCCCGCTCGAGCTTGGCCAGCTGCTGCGACACGGCCGACGGTGTGTACCCGAGCACCTCGGCGGCGCGATTGACCGAGCCGTACTGCGCGACGGCCTGCAGAGCGCGGAGCCGGCCGAGATCCATCATGTAGCGCTCCTACATCGAAGGCAGTAGAAATCGGTGCTGGTCCTTAAGTGTAGTCCCGCCGAGACTGGACGGCATGAAACCCCGTGACCTGCTGCTCGCGCTCGCCGTCGTCCTCGTCTGGGGCGTGAACTTCGTCGTCATCGAGGTCGGGCTGGAGGACTTCCCGCCGTTGCTGTTCTCGGCGTTGCGGTTCTTCTTCGCCGCTGTGCCCGCGATCTTCCTGCTCGGCAAGCCGCGGGTCGCCTGGCGGTACGTGATCGGCGTCGGCCTCGCGCTCGGTGTCGCGAAGTTCGGCCTGCTGTTCATCGCGATGAAGGACGGCGTCCCGGCGGGTCTGGCGTCGCTGGTGCTGCAGAGCCAGGTGATCTTCACGGTCGTCTTCGCGATCGTCGTACTGCGCGAACGGCCGCGGCGGGCGCAGGTGGCCGGCATCGTGATCGCCTGTGTCGGAATGCTCCTGATCATGCTCGACCACGGTCTCTCCGCTCCGCTCGGAGGGCTCGTCCTGGTGATCGCGGCCGGCGCCTGCTGGGGCGTCTCCAATACGATCACCCGGCATGCGAAGCCGCAGGACACGTTGCGCTTCATGATCTGGGTCAGCGCGGTGGCCGTCGTACCGCTGACGCTCTTGTCCCTGCTCACCGAAGGACCGCGGGAGGACCTGGACGCGCTGCGCGGGATCCAGCTCACGGGCATCGGCGCGATCGGCTACCTCGCCTTTGTCGCCACCCTGTTCGGTTTCGGCACGTGGGGCTATCTGCTGCGCCAGTACGACGCCAGCACGGTGGCGCCGTTCTCCCTCTTGGTCCCGATCGTCGCGATGGCCACGGCCTGGCTCGTCCGCGGCGAGACGGTCGGACTCCAGCAGGCGATCGCGGCGGCGCTGGTGATCGGCGGCATGGCCTGCACCGTGATCCGGCGGCGTCCGCGGCGCCCGGCGGAGTCCGGGGAACGGATCCTCAGCGAGTCGGCCGCCTGAGCCGTGAGAAGGTTGGCGGCATGGTGCTCGAAGTCGCGTTGTTCGATGTGATCGCCGGCCAGGAGGACGCCTTTGCGACCGCCTATCTGGAAGCCCGCAAGCAGCTCGAGAACGCGGAGGGCAGCGGACAGATCCGGATGGTCCGCGGCATCGAGACGTCCACCCGCTTCGTCCTTCAGGTCGAGTGGGAGTCGGTCGCGGCGCACGAGGCGTTCCGCGCGAGCGACGCGTTCGGTGTCTGGCGCGGCCTGATCGGCCCGCACTTCGCGAACCCGCCGCACGTCGAGCACTTCACGGACGTCTGAGGCGATGGATGCCGGCAACGTCGCTCGTCTGACCGCTCGCTGGATCGAGAGCCTTCCCGGCGAGGACAGCACCGTCGTCTCCGGCCTCGGAGTCCAACCCCTGCTCGCGATCCTCGCCGAGCTCGCCAGCGACCCGGCGCGCAGCGAGCTCGCCGCGGCCGCCGGTGGACGGTACGACGGTCTCCCGCACACGACCGAACTCCGGATGGCCTTGGGGCTGTGGACCCGGCCGGAGATCGTGTTGCAGCCGGGCGTCGATCGGTTCCTGCCGCCGGACGTGCGGGGCACGTTGACCGATCAGGCCGCGCTGGATGCCTGGGTGGTCGAGCGGACGGACGGTCTGTTGCGCCGGATGCCGATCCGGCTCACCCAGGATGTGATGCTGGTGCTCGCGTCCGCGCTGGCGCTGAAGACCAAGTGGGCCCTGCCCTTCACCGAGTACCCACGCGGAGATCGTCGCTGGCTGGGCCGGACCGACTCTGACCTCTCCAGCGTTCGGGTTTTTGAGAGCGCGGTCGGTCCGCTCACGGTTGTGACGGTCGTCGGCGTCGGGGAGTTCGACGTACGCCTGGTGGCGGGTGCGGCTGGTCGGGGCGCCGTACTGGCGGCTGCGCTCGAGCTGAGCGGCGCCGGGGTGAGCGGGGCGGAGTTGCTGGCCGGCGAGCGGACGGCGCCCGCGTTGCAGGTGATCGAGTCGATGTCGCCGCAGCCGAGCGTGATCCTGTCGATGCCGTACTTCGAGGTCGACGCGGAACACGATCTGCTCGAGCATCCCGACGTATTCGGGCTGCGGACGGCGATGGACAACAGCCGCGGGCATTTCCCGGGGTTGAGCTCGCAGCCGCTGGCGATCGACCAGGCCAAGCAGGCGGTGATGGCACGCTTCTCCGCGACTGGGTTCGAAGCGGCCGCCGTGACCGCGATGCCGATGGCCGCCGGGTCCGCGCCGATGCCGGGTGGGAAGGCGCTGCTGGTGTCGTTGGAGCAGCCGTTCGGGTTCATCGCCGTACATCGGCCGACAGGTGTGCCCGTTGTGGCCGGCTGGGTGAACTACTCGTAGGGGTTCAATGGGGCGGTGACGGGATTGACCGTCTCGACTGTGAGGGCGGCGACGTCGCCGTCGACGCGTTTGGTCGGCTCGGCCCACTGGCCGGTCACCGTGACCCATTGGTTCTTCGGTGGCGCGGTCTGGCCGCGGGCTTCGACCATGAACGCCGTACCGTCGGCGACGCAGCAGGTCAGGCCGATGCGGGTCACGTACCAGGTGCCGTTCTTGGCCGGGGTGACGAAGCCGGTCAGCTGGAACGCGCGGCCCTTCATGCTCTCCTTCTCCCAGACCGCCCAGACGGCGTAGTCCCGGACGGCGAGCGCGGTCGGCGCGAGCGAGGTCACCGCGCGCGCGACCACCACCTTCGGCTGACCGGGGAACGCGACCGCGGTCGACGCGAGTACGACGGGGTTGATCGCCGGCGCGGACAACAGGAACGCGATCGCCGCGGCCGGCGTCACGCCCCGGTTCATCAACGCCGCCGACACCGGCACCGACGCGCACTCACAGCCGGGCAGTACGACGCCGGACGCGCTGGCCACCGGTACGGCGAGGGCCGGGTGCTTGGGCAACGCCTTCGCGAAGAACGACGCCGGGACGAATGCGGTCAGCGCCGCCGACAGCAGGACCCCGAGCACCAGGAACGGCAGCGCCTGCACGGTGACACCGACGAACATCGTCGCCCAGGTCCGCACCCCGTCGTCGGTGAACAGGTCGTTGAAGATCCGCCGTCCGAACAACGCCAGCCCGACCAGCAGAACCAAGGTCGTGGTGAAGGCGATCGAGGACCCTTCAGGCTCCTTCACGGTGCCGGACGGCGTCGTCATGGGCGGCATCCTGACACAAAGTATTTGCAAATGAAAATCAGCGTCATCCCGGTCGGGAGCCGTGTGGCAGGGTGGAGGTATGGATGCCGACGTGGTGCGCGCAGTCAACGACCTCACCACCCGCTGGGCCCGCGAACTCCCGGCGGGCAACACCGTGGTGTCCGGGCTCGGCCTGTGGCCGTTGCTCGCGATCCTGGCGACCGCCGCCGACGAACCGGGCCGCGCCGAGCTGGCTGCCGCTGCCGGTCTTCCGGCTGACCAGGGATCCCGGCAGGCGCTCGCATTGATCCAGGCGATCGAGGGGTCGGCCGATCTGCACGCGGCGCTGGGTGTGTGGGTGAGCGAGCACCTCAAGCTCTCCGAGGCCTTCGACATCGTCATGCCGGCTCCGCTGGTCGGCATGCTCACCGGGCAGGCCGCTGTCGACAAGCCGAAGCTCGACGCGTGGGCGGCGCGGCATACGAACGACCTGATCCGTGAGATGCCGCTCGAGATCACGCCGGATGTCATGCTCGTGCTCGCCTCGGCGCTGTCGTTGCGCACCACGTGGGTCCGCCCGTTCACCGAGCAGATCAGGCGCGTGGGCGACGGTCCATGGGCCGGTTCGTGGCATTGGCTGGACCGCGTCGACAACGATCTTGACGCCGTACGTCGGTACGAGCACCCGTCTGCCGCGTGGCTCACGGTCGTCACGGTCAGAGGTGACGCCGACGTGGACGTCCTCCTCGGTATTGGGCAGCCGCAGGTCGCGCAGGCCGACGTACTCGCCGGTCTGCTGGATGTCGCCGCGCGTCCGGCCGACGGCGTCCCAGGGAGCGCATTGATCGAGCAAGCGGACGCCGGGTCCGGGGTCGCGCCGGGGGTGAAGATCGGCCAGACCACGGCGCCGCGGCCGGATCTGAAGCTGACGTTGCCGTCGTTCAACGTCGAGGCGGAGCACGATCTGCTGGCGTTGCGTGAGCTCTTCGGGCTGAGCGCGGTCACCACGGATCCGGGCGAGCGCGGGCACTTCAGCGCGATCAGTCCGACCCCGCTCGCCGTCGGGCAGGCCAAGCAGAAGGTGCTCGCGCGGTTCTTCGCGACCGGGTTCGAGGCTGCGGCCGTCACGGCGATGGGCCTGATGCGCGCCTCGATGCCGACCCGCCAGGCCCGCCGGCTCGACGTCGTACTGGACCGGCCGTTCGCGTTCGCCGCCGTACTTCGGGAGTCCCGCCTGCCGATCGTGGCCGGCTGGGTCGCGACGCCGACCGAACCGGGCGCTTAGGACGCCGGTTCGGCCGGGAGACTGAACAGCCGGTTGAGCAGCGCGGACGCCTCGTCGACGCCCGCCTGGTCGCCGGTCAGCAGCAAGTCGAACAACAACCCACGGGACGCGGCCAGACCGAGCCGTGCGTACGCCGGTGCTTCCTCCGGCGGGATGCCCGCACGGATGCACAACTCGATCACCGGTGGAAGCCACACGTTGATCAGATCTGCCTTCAGAGCCTCGGTGTGCGGCAGATCCTGCATGGCGTGTGCGCTGAGCTCGAAGAACAACGGCCCGTAGATCAGCGTCGCCTCGGTGACACGTCGCCAGAACAGTTCGTTCTGCTCGGCCAGGGGTAGGTCGGTTGCCATCACCTCGGCCAGCAGATCGCGCTGCTGTCGTTCGACGGTGCGCACCACCTCGGCGAGCAATCCCTCGCGGGAGCCGAAGTGGTAGATCAGCATCCGGTGGCTGGTGCCGATCGAGGTCGCGATACTACGCAGGCTGGCGTCTCCGATGCCGTTCTTCGCGAAGTGCTCGACGGCCTCGGACAGCAGAGACTCACGACTCACTGATTTGCTTCAGCTTTGCCGTCTCGGTCGCGATGTAGCGCTTGGTGAGACCGGCGTACAGCTTGCCGAACAGCCAGCCGAGCGGACCCTCCTGGATGATCGTCGCGGTCGCCACCGTGCCTTCCGGCGTACTGACGACGCGGTGACCGCCGGTGGTCTTGATGCCGGGACCTTTGGAGACCCACTCGAAGTACTCGCCCTCCTTGAGTTCCGTCACCTCCCAGATCGCGACCGGCAGCTTCGGCTGGCGGATCCGGGTCTTGGCGCCGATGTGGATGCGGCCCGCGTCGAGCCGCTCGACGGATTCGACGGTCGGGGTCCACTCGGGCCACCGCTCGACGTCGCTGAACACCTGCCACACCCGCTCGGGGGAGGCCTGAATCGTGCTGGAATGATCGAAGCGCATGTACCAAATGGTACATCAGGCCAAGAGAAAGGTCAGCACTGTGTCAGGCTTCGACGGGCGTCCGTCGCGCTCGTTCCGGTGCCAGGTAGGGTCTGTGGCCATGGCTGAGCAGAACGTCCCGCAGAACCTGGAGAACGAGCAGGACCCGGGCGCGAACACCCAGATGTTCCGCGCCTTCGTCAACGAGGGCCAGACCGAGGCCGCCACCGATCCCAAGCTGAACGGCCGCGTCCTGGCCGTCGTCGGTGCCGCGGTGGTCCTGATCGCGGTCATCGCCGCGATCGCCGTCTTCTGACGGGTTGACCACCCTCCACGTCGAGGTCGTCAGGGTCTTCGCCGACCCCGACGGCCGGTTCGGCAACCCCCTCGGCATCGTCGAAGGCCACCTCGTCCCACCCGCCGACCGCCGGCGCGTCGCCGCCGAACTCGGCTACAGCGAGACCGTGTACGTCGACGATCCGGCGACCGGCACTCTCCGCATCTACACAGCCACGGGCGAGATGTCCTTCGCCGGCCACCCCACCGTCGGCGCCGCCTGGTGGCTCCACCACCACGGCCACCCGGTCGACACCCTCCACGTCCCCGCCGGCACGATCCCCGTCACCCGCACCGGCGACCTGATCTTCGTCCAAGCCGACACCACCTGGGGCAGCACCTGGGACTGGCACCAGCTGCCCACCCCCGATGACGTGCTGTCCGCCGACCCCACGACGTACTCAGCCGGTCACACCTTCCTCTGGTCCTGGATCGACGAGCCCACCGCCACCGTCCGAGCCCGAGCCTTCGCCCCCGCCATGAACGTCCCCGAAGACGAAGCCACCGGCTCCGCCGTCACCCAGCTAACCGCTCGACTCTGCCGCGACCTCCTCGTCATCCAAGGCGCTGGCTCCCACCTCCACACCACCTGGCACCCCCCGGCCCATGCCACCGTGGGCGGCCGAGTCCTCCCAGCAGAACCCCGCACCATCGACGTCTGACAGCATTTCTGCGGCCAAAACACCAGGGGTCCGGACGAGGTCTGTCACTTGTTGCAATTTCGTTGACGCGTCGGGTAACGGCCGGTCACTCTTAGTCCGCCCTCAGCGTCGCTGGGTGGCGCACCTCGGGGGTGCTCGCAGTTCGGCTGTTGTCACTTTCAGGGGTGGGGTTATGTCATCCAACGGGTGGTTTCTGCGCGCGCTCGTGCGCCAGGTCGGAATTCTCTCGGTCATCGCCGCGGGGCTGGTCGCGGTTCCCGCTGCCGCCAAGCCGGTGAGTCCACCGGCATCCGCCAAGACGGTTGCCGAGGCAACTCGGCTCGCGGCTCAGTACGGCACCTCGGTCGAGGTCGAGGAGAAGACGACGGAGTACTCGCGGACCGTCGCGACGCCGAACGGGACGCTCAGCGCCGAGGTGTCGAACCAGCCGGTGCGGGTGAAGAAGGACTCGGGCTGGGTGTCGATCGACACCACCCTGGCCACCCGGCCGGACGGCATGATCGCGCCGAAGGCGTCGACGATTGACGTCGCCTTCTCGGGCGGCGGTGACGGCGTGCTGGCGCGGTACACCGACAGCGACGGCGTCTTCGAAATGAAGTCGCCCTGGCCGCTGGCGAAACCGGTGATCGTCGGCTCCATCGCCACGTACGCCGACGTACTTCCCGGCGTGGACCTGGTGGTCGACGCCACCAAGGAAGGGTTCAGCTACAACCTCGTGGTCAAGTCACGCGCGGCGGCGGCGAACCCGGCGCTGCGGACGCTGACGTTCCCGGTGACGACGCGGAACCTCGAACTGCGGACCACGCAGGCCGGGCGTCCGGCGTACGTCGACCGCGAGGGGCGGCAGGTGCTGACGGTCGGCGAGGCACTGATGTGGGACTCGGCCGGCGCGAGCAGCAAGTCGAAGTCGAACGCCGCCGCAGCGGTCGACGAAGGTCCGTCCGGTCAGGCGAAGCGAGCCCTGATGCAGTTCGGCGGTGACGCGAAGGGGCTGACCGTCACGCCGGATCAGCGGATGCTCAAGGACGCCGCCACCGTCTTCCCGGTCGTGCTCGATCCGACCATCACGGGCACCGCGCCCAAGACCGGCTGGACCGCGGCCTGGGAGCTGTATCCGACCACGTCGTTCTGGAAGACCACGCACAGCCTCGGGGTCGGCTACGAAGGATTCGAGCAGGACAAGATCGTCCGGTCGTTCTTCCAGTTCGACACCAGGGCGTTCACCAGCAAGAAGATCATCTCCGCGTCGCTGCGGACCTACGAGATCCACTCCGCGAGTTGCTCGGACCGGCAGGTGACCTTGTCGCGGACCGGCCCGATCTCGTCGGCCACGACGTGGAACAAGCAACCGGCGTGGCAGGCCGACGTCGCGACCTACGTCGGTGCGAACGGCTACAACTCGTCCTGTCCAGCGGCCTTCGTCGAGTTCAGCGTGACGAGTTCGATCCAGTACACGTCCACCGCTAACGGCAGCGTGGCCACGTTCCGCCTCCGGGCGGCCAACGAGGCGGACGAGATCGCCTGGAAGCAGTTCGACAGCACGGGCATCCTGACCATCGAGTACGTCGCCTACCCGTTGCCGGCCTACGAGCTCGGCGCCGCGACCCAGACCGATCTGCCCAACCCGTGCGCGCCGTCGAACGACCCCACCATCGTCGCGTCGTCGAGGCCGGAGATCTCGGCCAAGGGCCGGGTCGGAACCGGCGACACCGGCGCGCGGATCGTCGTCCAGTTCCAGATCATCAGCCAGTCCCAGCAGATCTGGGAGTTCCAGGGCACGACTGTCGCCCCAGGCGTTCTGGTCAAGATGCTCGCCCCGTCGAACCTCGCCTCCGGATCCCTGTACACCTACCGGGCCCGGACGCTCTATGCAATCCCGGGTGGAACCTTGGTCTCGGCATGGTCAGGCACCTGCTACTTCAAGGTGGATACCACTCCGCCACCCGCTCCGACCATTACTGCCACCTACAACGGCACAGCGCTGACCAATTGCGCGAAGAGTTCCACGCCTGACATCTGCCCGGAGGTCGTTCCGTTCGGTGCCAAGGTGACCTACACGATCTCGTCGACCAGCACCGATGTCGTTGCCCTCAGCTACGGCTTCAACGGGCAGCTGACCAAGGTCACCGGACGATCGGTGACGGTCTCGCTGGTCACCCCGAGCCAGACACTCATCGACCTGGAAGCGAAGAGCCACGACGCCGCCAATCACACCAGCACGACGTCGATCTTCCGTATCAACGTCGGTCCAGGACTGCCGCCCGTGGCGGCCTGGGCGTTCGACGAGGGCGGCGGTACGACGGTGGCCGATTCGTCCGGGAAGAATCATCCCCTGACAGTCACCGGCGCCCAGTTCGACGACGCCGGCCGGATCGCCGGGTCGATGGTCTTCAACGGGCAGAACGACGGTGACAACCGGGCGACCGTCCCAGGCCAGATCGTTGACACCTCGGCGAACTTCAGCATCTCGGCCTGGGTCCGGCCGACCGCGTTGAACGACTTCGGCGTGGTCGCCGTAACCGGAACCCAGGCCTACGGCGCGATCCTGCGGTACGCCGCCTCGGCCGGCCGGTGGACGTTCATCCAGAACGTCTCCGACTCGACGACCGCGGCCCAGGCCCGGGTCGACTCGCTCGCGCCCCCGGTGCTCTACACGTGGACGCACCTGCTCGGGGTCTTCGACGCCAGCAGCAAGACGATCCAGCTCTACGTCAACGGTCGCCTGCAGGGCACGGCCGCCTTCACCCACACACCATGGAAGGCCACCGGCTCGGTCGAAGTCGGGTCGTACCGGGTCGGCACCTACAAGGGCGTCATGACCGGCGGAGTCGACGACGTCAAGATCTACCCCCGCATTCTCACGGCCGCCGAGGCGAACCAGGCGGCCGATCCGCGCGGCGGCCCCTCCGGCAACGACGAACCCGTCGCCGGCCTGACCGCGAACTACCCGTTCAACAACTCTGCCGCCGGCACCGATCAGGTCTGGCGGACCGGTGAGACCGTGTACGGCGCCAACATGGTGGTGTCCGGGTTCGGCGGGACGGCCGACCAGTCGTCCGCCATTGTCGAGGATCCGGACCGTGGCAAAGTCCTGGCGATGACCGGTGCCGCCACAGAGGCGGTCTCGCTGCCCCGCCCGATCATTGATGCGTCGGCCAGTTTCACCATGACCGTCTGGGTCAAGCTCTCGGACACCTCCACACCTCACGTCATCGTGCGCCAGGCCGGCACGACGAAAGACTCCTGGCGTCTGGAGTACCGGCTCGGCGAGACAACCGACGAGGGACTCTGGGTCTTCTCACGCACGAGCAGTGACTCGAGCTCGGGGACGGTCACCGAGGTGACCCAATCCACGAACGTCTTCACCGCCACCGACTGGACGGCCTTGGTCGGTCAGTACGACGCGGCCAGCGACACCATCTCTCTCAAGGTCGCGGACCGGTCCCAGGATGGCGGCCTCGCATCCTTCACCACGACCCCTGTGACGTCCGGATCGACAGTCGTCGGCAAGGCCCCCACCAGTGGAACGGCACTGCCGTTCGCCGGTTACGTCGATGACTTCCGGCTTTATGCGGGAGTAGTTCCCCAACGCCAGCTCTGCACCGACCTCGGCGACGAAACGAGTTGCTCGTGATGAAGCGAATCCATCGCGATCTCCGAACCCGCGTCCTGCCGGCAGTTCTGGCCCTGTCGTTGACGGCAGCTGTTCTGCTCGCCGGAGCCACCAGCCCGGCACAGGCAGGCTCGACGCCGGAGCCGGCCAAGGTGAAGCCGGCCGATCTCAAGGATGCCGATGTCGAACCGGTCAAGCCGGTCGCGGCACCCACCGAGTCCGCCGAGATGAAGAAGGCGGTCGACAAGACGGCCGCGGACGCGGCCAAGCCCGTGGTGTGGCCGGCGCCCGGGCGCCGCAGTCTCGCGGTCACGCCTGTCGACTCGGCGACGGCAGCTCAGGTGTCGGCGCGATCGAAGTCGGCGCGGCCCACGGGCACCGTCGAGCTGGACTTTCTCGACCAGGCCGCTAGCCTGCGAGCCGGTATCAGCGGCGTCCTGGTCACCGCGAAAGCCCCGGCCCGCGGCGATGTGGAGTTGACGTTCGACTACTCGGGTTATGCCAACGCATTCGGTGCGGACTGGAGTTCGCGGCTGACTGTGGTTGCCCTGCCAGCGTGCATCCTCACCACACCGAAGGCGCCCGCCTGCACAGTCGCAACCCCGCTGGTGACGCAGAACGACACCGCCGTCCGCAAGGTGACAGCAGCCGTCCCGGTCGGACCGACCGCAGCGGTGCTCGCGGTGACCGCCGGGTCCGAGTCGAGCACCGGAGACTATGCGGCGACACAGCTGTCACCGTCGGCCAGCTGGTCGGGTGGCGGCGCCAGCGGAGATTTCAACTGGTCGTACCCACTGCGGGTGCCGCCGCCCGCAGCAGGTCCGCAACCGAAGCTGGCGTTCCAGTACTCGTCGCAGGCAGTCGACGGTCGTACGTCGGCGAGCAACAACCAGGCGTCCTGGGTCGGCGAAGGATTCGACCTGACGGAGTCCTACGTCGAGCGGAAGTACGTGAGCTGCGACCAGGACGGGCACGCCGACAAGTTCGACCTGTGCTGGAAATACGACAACGCGACCCTGGTGCTGAACGGCGCTGCCAACGAACTGGTCCGCAGCAGCGGTGCCACGATCGGTGCGAGCACGTGGAAACTCAAGAACGACGATGGCTCGCGGGTCGAGAAGGTGATCGGCACCAACGACAACGGTGACCGTTTCAAGGAGTACTGGAAGGTCACGACCACCGACGGAACGCAGTACTACTTCGGCTTGCAGACACTCGGGCAGAACTCGGTCTGGACCGCCCCGATCTCGAGTGACGACAGCGGCGAGCCTTGCTACAACGCGGTGTTCGCGAGCTCGTTCTGCACCCAGGCCTGGCGCTGGAACCTGGACTATGTCGTCGACCTGCATGGCAACGCGATGACCTACAGCTACGCGAAGGAGACCAACAACTACGCGAAGAACGGTGTCGCCTCGCCCGGTACGCCGTACGACCGGGGCGGCTATCTCCTGCGGATCGACTACGGCCAGCGTTCCGACAACCTGGCCGCGAAGGCGCCGCAGCAGGTCGTCTTCACGACTGCGGAGCGGTGTCTGGCGAACTGCTCCGTGCTGAACAGCACGACCAAGGGCAACTGGCCGGACGTGCCCTTCGACCAGGTCTGTGACACCGGCGCGGCCTGTACCAACAAGCTGGCACCGACCTTCTTCAGCCGAAAACGCCTTTACCAGATCCAGACCCAGGTCTGGAACGGGACGGCGTACCAGGCCGTCGACTTCTGGCAGACGAGCCTGACCTTCCCGTCGACCGGAGACGGCAGTACCGGCGCCCCGATGTGGCTGGCCGGGATCTCGCACAGCGGCAAGGTCGGTACGACGTTGAGCGTGCCGAACGTGACGTTCAAGGCCGTTGGTCTCGCCAATCGGGTCGACAGCGGATCGGACGGCCTCAACGGGCTGATTCGGTACCGGGTCAGTGAGATCAACACCGAGACCGGCGCGAAGATCATGCTGAACTACGCGGGCAAGGAGTGCATGGCCGGCGCCAAGCCGGATAAGGACAGCAACACCAAGCGCTGCTACCCGGTGACGTGGACGCCTCCGCGCGAGGTCGAACGGACGGACTGGTTCCACAAGTACGTGCTCGACAGCGTCGTGACGTCCGACCAGACCGGCAACGGCGAGACGATGGTCACCAACTACGTCTACTCCGGTGGTGCCGCCTGGCACTACCAGGAAACGGCGCTGCTGAAGGACAAGGACAAGACCTGGTCGGACTGGCGAGGCTACGGCACCGTCACCACCTACACGGGTGACCCGGCCGGTCCGGGCCAGCGCAGCAAGACCACAACCACGTACTTCCGCGGCATGGACGGCGACAAGCTCGAAGGGTCGACCGCGCTGAAGAGTGCGGACGTCACGGATTCGGAGGGAACGGTCCGTGCCGACGCCGCGCCGCTGGCCGGTCGTCCGCGTGAGCAGATCCTCTATCAGAACGCGTCGACCACGGCCGAGGTATCCGCCACGATCACCGATCACGTGATCCGGCCGACGGCGACCCAGACGGTGCCGTGGGGCACGCTGACCGCCAACTTCGTCGGAGACTCGGCAACGAAGGCGCGGACGGCGCGCGACGGTGGCCGGGCCGATCTCGTCCGGATCATCAACACCGAGTACGACCCCGACAACAACCTGCCGTCGAAGGTGACGGATTACGGCGACTCGACCAAGGTCGACGAGACCTGCACGATCACCAGCTTCGCCAAGAAGCCCGACGTCTGGCTGCTGTCCACTGCGAACCGGGTGGTGTCCTCGTCGGGGGTGTGCGACACGTCCTCACCGAATCCGCCGGAGAGCCGCGTCATCTCCGACGTTCGCACCTTCTACGACAACCTCGCTTATG
Source organism: Kribbella sp. NPDC020701 (assembly GCF_055562215.1). Classification (NCBI taxonomy): domain Bacteria; kingdom Bacillati; phylum Actinomycetota; class Actinomycetes; order Propionibacteriales; family Kribbellaceae; genus Kribbella; species Kribbella sp. NPDC020701. The sequence continues at coordinate 211,754 of NZ_JBVHFT010000018.1, forward strand.
GCGATGCGACGAAGGGCGATGCAACGAGCGTCCAGCGGCTGCACGACTACACCGGCGGTGTGCCGTCGTACCTCACCACGGGCACGAAGGTGTACGACGCCTTGGGGCGTACGACGTCGATCACCGATGCTCTGGGACGCGTCACAACCACGGCGTACACGCCGGCCGCCAGCGGACCGTTGACGCAGACGGTGGTGAAGACGCCGACTGTCACAGTCCAAGGCGGGACGACGGCCAACTTCGCCACGACTACCACTCTGCGACCGGAGTGGGGACTGCCGTCGAAGACGGTCGACCCCAACGGCAAGGTCACCGAGCTGGCGTACGACGCACTCGGCCGGCTGACCACTGTGTGGCTGCCGAGCCAGGCCCCGGCGTCCAGCAAACTCGCCAGCACCAAGTACACCTACACGTTGTCGCAGACCGCCGCATCGGTCGTGCGGACCGACGAGCTGAACGTCACAGCGGATGGCTACAACACGTCGTATGCGCAGTTCGACTCATTGCTGCGGCCGAGGCAGACGCAGGCACCGGGTGCCAACAGCGGCCGGGTCATCACCGAGTCCCGCTATGACTCGCGCGGGTTGGTCACGTACCAGAACAGCAACATCTGGGATTCGGGGGCGCCGGCTGCTGCCATGGTCAACGTTCCCAATGCATCCGTGCCGACGCAGACGTACAACGAGTACGACGGTACCGGTCGCGTGGTCAAAGCGACCTTCCAGTCGGTGCTGCAGCCGAAATGGTCGACATCGACTCTCTACGGTGGCGACACGACCACGGTTCTTCCGCCGGACGGCGGGAGCGCCAAGGCGACCGTGATGGACGTCCGCGGCCAGGTGATCGAGAGCCGGGAGTACGGCGGGAACACCGTCACCGGGACGCCCGACATCACGAAGTACGCCTTCGACCTGGCCGGCCGGATGACTCAGATGGTCGGTGCGGGCGGGACGTGGACGAACACGTACGACGTGCAGGGACGGAAGATCCGCAGCACCGATCCCGACTCGGGCTTGACCGTTTCGACGTACGACGACGCGGATCGGCTGATCTCGACGACGGATTCCGACCAGAACACGCTGGTTCACACCTACGACGCGCTCGACCGACAGACCGGGCTCTACAAATCGGCAGTGGATCCCGCGAACCAGCTGTCCGAGTGGACCTATGACAAGGCGGGTCTGCTGGGCCAGCCGTACACCTCGACGAGCTACACCGCGGGCAAGAGCGGACCGGCGTACCAGGAGATCATCTTCGCCCGGAACAACCTCTACAACCCGACGACGATCATCCGGAACATCCCGTCGGCCGAGGGTACGGAACTGGACGGCGCCTACTCGACCTACTTCACCTACAAGCCGGACCAGGAATCACCGAGCCTGATCTCGTACTCGGGCGGAGGCGGTCTGGGGGCCGACGACGTCCAGTTCGACTACACCGCGCTAGGCCTGCCGTCTCGGATGTACAGCACGCGTGGCACCTATGTGAACGGGGCGCAATATACGCAGCTGGGCGAGCCCTCGCTGTACGACCTCGGTTCTGCGAGCGACATGAACATCGTGAACCTGTACGAGGACGACACGCGCCGGCTCAGCCGCAGTACCGGTGGCAAGGGAACGATTTTCGCCGACCACCTCTACAACTACGACCCGGCCGGGAACATCATCCAGGACCAGGACCTGGTCAGGGGCGGTGACACCCAGTGCTTCGACTACGACGGGCACCAACGCCTCACCGAAGCGTGGACGCCGGCCGGTGGGGACTGCAGTCAGGCACCGAACGCGACCTCGCTGGGCGGCGCGGCGCCGTACTGGCAGTCGTGGACCTACACAGCGACGGGTCTACGGCAGACGCAGGTCGACCACTCGACGACGGGTAACGTCACCAGCACCTACACCTACAACACCGCCCAGCCCCACACGCTGGCGAAGGTGACGGGTGCCGGTGCCGACAAGAACTACGGGTACGACGCCCGTGGCAACACGACCGTGCGTCCCGGCCAGACGCTGACCTGGAGCCCACAGGGCAAGCTGTCCAAGGTATCGGGCTCGAGTGGCGACACCGACTACGTGTACGACGCCAGCGGCAACCTGCTGGTGCGTCGTGGACCGACGGAAACGACTCTGTTCCTGGGCGAGCTCGAGCTCACGCTGAACAAGGCCACCAGGCAGGTCCTGGGCAAGCGCCAGTACGAGTTCAACGGACAGGCGATCGCGGTCCGCTCCGCGAACGGGACGGCCACTTCGGACGTGTATTGGCTGGTGAACGACTATCACCAGACGTCACATGTGGCGGTGAACGCGGCGACCCTGGATGCGAGCGTCCGCTATGCGACGCCGTTCGGCGACCTCCGGGGAGCGGCGCCGACGGACTGGCCCGACAATCACGGATTCCTCGGGAAACCCGAGGACGAGACGACCGGCCTCACGACTGTCGGAGCTCGCGAGTACGACCCCTCGATCGGCCGCTTCATCAGCGTCGATCCGCTGCTGGACGTCACCGACCCGCAGCAGATGCTGGGGTACACCTACGCGAACGACAACCCGGTCACCGGCTCGGATCCCACCGGCCTGATGAACGACACGGAGGGCGGCAGCCACGGCGATCCGTGGTCCCCACCGCCCGCGGTCGACCCCGGAAGCGACCACGAAGGCCGGGTCGGCCTGACCCGCAGCCACGACGAGCAGGTCGACTACTACACGAAACCGACCAAGCGGAAGGTCGGGCGGGTCTCGCTCGTCGCCGAGAGCAGTCACACCTTCGGCGTCGCCTGGGAGACCTCGGCCAAGATCTGGCGCAAGAAGATGAGCCACGGCAGCCAGGAGGCACATCTCCCATCGACCGCCTGCATCAACGCCGACGAACAACTGTGCATGGGCTCCGGCTGGCTCGACGTCGGCTACTTCATGGAAATAGTCTGCAAACAACCCGGCATCTACTGCGCCGGCGACCGCCCCACCCCCCTCCAAGGCGCAATCCAAGCAGGCGTAGCCGGCGGCTTCATGTTCGGCGGCGGCCCCGGTGCAGGCGGCAAGCTCGGCGGAGGCAAGGGCGGTGCTAGGGGAGGTGGCGGGCAGCCAGAACTCGCTGACGATGTCATCCTAGTCCGAGGCGGAACCAACGTCCCCGAGCGTTTCACCAATGGCAGTGGTGTCACGGCCGACGCAGACGGCCGCCTGTCTGGCGTATCCGTGACCCGTGGGAGAACTGTCAAGGAGGCATCGGCCGGGATCCTGAACGGCCAGGTCGGATTTACCACTGTTGGAGACGTTCGCCGAGCTGGTGGTACTGTCACGCCAGATCCGACAAGAAACAACCCGTATCACTGTTTGCTGAGCGGGTGCACGGCAGATAAATTCAGCCAACTCTTCACGCCAACTATCCGGAATCCATGGAAGGAGCGCTGATGGCGATTCCAGATGAGACGCTGGATTATCTGCAGGAATTGTCCGATGCCTGTGATGCTCCGCCGTGGCATTCGATCGTGGAAGGACGGGACCAGGATTCCGGAGACAGCTTCATCATGGTCAGGAGTGGTAAGGACCGGGGTGAGGATATCTATGTCGAACGCGAGGGACGACTGGCCGATGCGGCATACCTGGATCTCATAGCGGCGGCTCGAACATTCCTGCCCCTCCTTGTCGCGGAGATCAGGGAGTTGCGGTCCCGCGACTCCTCGGGATCGCCGGCAGAGTAGGGCGTCAAGGGGATGTTCATCTGATCAAGGGAAGCGTGAGTGCAGGTGTAGCACTCGCCAGTACGACTGGGTCGTGCGGAAATGATGGCAGTTGATCGGGATCTTCGGGTCGAGAACGGCTACGTTTTGATGGCCGTTGAGGCGCTTCTCGGTTGATCACTCCGGATATCTCGGCGGTCGGTCCCGAGTTTCCGGGTGATTTCGTCGTGATGAAATTCTGGGTGGTGCAGGACAGCGCGGATATACGAGAGTTGGTCGACGAGGCTGTGTTCGAGATGGAGGCTCTGACCACTCCGGACGGCCTGCCTATCCAGCGTGAAGTGGTCGTCGGTCCGCGCCAGGTGGATTGGGAGACGTGGGCGGGGCGGACGATCTACCACGCTAAGGAACGAGGCCGGCAGCCGAAGTACCGAGATCGTGGATTGAGGTGGAGATCGAGCTTGGCGAGCGTCGAGCGGGGCATGGCGCTGGAGAACGGGTATGTCGTGAGTGCCGTTCAGGCGTTGCTGAGGCTGATTACGCCTGACATCACGGCGGTGGGGCTGGAGTTTCCCGGTGATCATGTGACGTTGAAGTTCTGGGTACGACGGGACTCCGCCGATGTCCGGGAGATCGTCCACGATGCCTTCTCCGACCTGGACGCCCTGCAGCTCCCCGACGACCCGCCGCTCGAGGCCGAGATGGTCGTCGGCTCGCCTCAGATCGACTGGGGCGTCTGGCGGGGTCGCATGGTGTATTGGGCGAAGGACAGCGGCGCGGAGCCGGACACTCCCGCCGACCACCCGGCACCGATCCCCGAGCAGACTCTTGGGTCTGGAGGAGCTGTCGGCCCGGGGCGACGCAGGTAGCCGACGGCGCCGGCCCGCACGCCATCCAACTCGAGCGATGAGATCGAGTACCCGTCGCTCGCCGCGATGCTGGCAACCCTCGCCCAGGCGTTCGAGCAGCAGATCTTCTTCGTGGACGGTGACGGTTACCTCGAGATGAACGACGAAGAGTTCTCCGCGCTGAGACAGTAAGCGTTACGCACGGACGTCGGGTGGGTTCGTGGAGCAACGAGTGTTCCGGGTTGGTGGCGATGCTGGGCATCCGTTGACGGGTGTGGGGCGGGAGATAGAGCATGGGGGCTCGGCTATAGGGGAGGTTCTGGTGGCGGAGGTTGTCAGGGCTGGGTTGGTGCAGACGTCGTGGACTGGTGACAAGGAGTCCATGATCAAGGCGCATGAGGAGTATGCGCGGCAGGCGGCTGCGGCCGGGGTGCGGGTGATCTGTTTCCAGGAGCTGTTCTACGGGCCGTACTTCTGCCAGCTGCAGGATCCGAAGTTCTACGAGTACGCCGAAGCCGTGCCGGGGCCGACGGTCGAGCGGTTCGCCGCGCTGGCCAAGGAGCTCGGGATGGTGATGGTGCTCCCGGTGTACGAGCAGGAGCAGCCGGGGGTGCTGTACAACACGGCCGCCGTCATCGATGCCGACGGCAAGTATCTGGGCAAGTACCGGAAGAACCACATCCCGCAGGTGAAGGGGTTCTGGGAGAAGTTCTACTTCCGCCCGGGGAACCTCGGCTATCCGATCTTCGACACCGCGGTCGGCCGGATCGGCGTGTACATCTGCTACGACCGGCACTTCCCCGAGGGCTGGCGGGCGCTCGGCCTGGCCGGCGCGAAGATCGTGTTCAACCCGTCCGCGACCAGCCGTGGGCTCTCGGCGTACCTCTGGAAGCTGGAGCAGCCGGCGAGTGCGGTGGCCAACGAGTACTTCATCGGCGCGATCAACCGGGTCGGCATCGAGTCCGACTTCGGTGACAACGATTTCTACGGTACGTCGTACTTCGTCGACCCGGAGGGGAAGTTCGTCGGCGACGTCGGCCACGACCACGATCCGGAACTGATCGTCCGCGACCTGGACCTCGGCCTGCTGGACACGGTCCGCGACCGCTGGCAGTTCTACCGCGACCGCCGGCCGGATGCGTACGGGGATCTGACCAAGCCGTAACACACAACCGCTCAAAGGGGAGTGGCCTGGATGTCTTTGCTGGTCAAGGGTGGAACGGTCGTAGGACCAACCGGTACGCGGGTCGCGGATGTGCTGGTCGAGGGCGAGAAGATCGTCGCCGTGCTCGACCCGTCGTACACGCCCGCGGTCACCGCCGACGAGGTGATCGATGCCGCCGGCAAGTATGTGATCCCGGGCGGGATCGACGCGCACACGCACATGGAGTTGCCGTTCGGCGGCACCGCGGCCAGTGACACCTTCGACACCGGGACCCGCGCGGCGGCCTGGGGTGGTACGACGACCATCATCGACTTCGCCGTCCAGCGCACCGGTGAAGTGGTGCAGGACGGGCTCGCCGCATGGCATGCCAAGGCCGATGGAAACTGTCACATCGACTACGCGTTCCACATGATCCTCGGCGGGGTCGACACCGACGCGCTGAAGGCGATGGACCAACTGGTCGCCGACGAGGGCATCACCAGTTTCAAGCTGTTCATGGCCTATCCGGGGGTCTTCTACTCCGATGACGGCCAGATCCTGCGGGCGATGCAGACCGCGCGGGAGAACGGCGCGATGATCATGATGCACGCGGAGAACGGCATCGCGATCGACGTACTCGTGCAGCAGGCGCTGGCCCGTGGCGAGACCGACCCGATCTACCACGGCATCACCCGGCCCGCGGCGCTCGAGACCGAGGCGACCAGCCGGGCGATCGCGCTGGCCGAGGTCGCGCAGGATTGCCCGCTCTACATCGTCCACCTGTCCGCGAGCGGCGCGCTGGAAGCCGTCGCGCACGCCCGCGACGCCGGCCGGAACGTGTTCGCGGAGACCTGCCCGCAGTACCTCTACCTGACGCTCGAGGACCAGCTCGGCGCGCCCGGTTTCGAGGGCGCGAAGTGGGTCTGCTCGACCCCGCTGCGGAGCAAGCACGAGTCGCACGCCAAGGACCTGTGGAAGGGCCTGCGGAGCAACGACCTGGCGATCGTCTCGACCGACCACTGCCCGTTCTGCATGAAGGACCAGAAGGAGCTCGGCGTCGGCGACTTCTCCAAGATCCCGAACGGCATCGGCGGCGTCGAGCACCGCGTCGACCTGATCTACCAGGGCGTCGTGGACGGCAAGCTCTCGCTGGAGCGCTGGGTCGAGACGATCTCGACCACGCCGGCCCGGATGTTCGGGCTGTACCCGCAGAAGGGGATCGTCCAGCCCGGCTCGGACGCCGACCTGGTCGTCTACGACCCGGACGGTACGACGCGGATCGGTGTCGAGACGCATCACATGAACATGGACTACTCGGCGTACGAAGGGGTCGAGATCCAGGGCCGGGTGGGCACCGTGATCTCGCGCGGCGAGGTGATTGTGGCTGACGGCAACTACCATGGTCGCAAGGGCCGGGGGAAGTTCCTGAAGCGCGGCCTGTCCTCGTATTTGATGTAGCTGTGTTGAATTCTTTGGGGGAGCGACAGTGGACTTCGGTGTGGTGTTCCAGTGCGATCCGCCCGCGTCCACGGTCGTGGACCTGGCGCGGAAGGCCGAGGAGGCCGGATTCGACTACGTGTGGACGTTCGACTCGCACCTGCTCTGGCAGGAGCCGTTCGTCATCTACAGCCAGATCCTGGCCACGACCCAGCGCGTGATCGTCGGCCCGATGGTGACGAACCCGGGCACCCGGGACTGGACCGTGATCGCGTCCCAGTTCGCCACGCTGAACGAGATGTTCGGCAATCGGACGATCTGCGGGATCGGTCGCGGCGACTCCGCGCTGCGGACGCTCGGCTCGAAGCCCGGCACGATCGACGAGATGAAGCAGTGCGTCGACGTGGTCCGGTCGCTGGCGCGCGGCGAGACAGTCGAGTACCGCGGTCAGCAGCTCAAGTTCGCCTGGGTCGAGAACGGCGCGCTGGACGTCTGGGTCGCGGCGTACGGCCCGAAGGCGCTGGCCGCGACCGGCCAGGTCGGCGACGGGTACATCCTGCAACTCGCCGACCCAGACATCGCCCAGTGGATGATCGGGGCGGTACGACGTTCCGCCGAGGAGGCCGGCCGTGATCCGGCGGCGATCAAGTTCTGTGTCGCGGCACCGGCGTACGTCGGGGACGACCTGGTGCACCAGCGTGAGCAGACCCGGTGGTTCGGCGGGATGGTCGGCAACCACGTGGCCGATATCGTCGCGAGGTACGGCACGTCCGGGGCGGTCCCGAAGGCACTGACCGACTACATCGAGGGCCGCAAGGGCTACGACTACGCCGAGCACGGGCGGGCCGGCAACACGCACACGGACTTCGTGCCGGACGAGGTCGTGGACCGGTTCTGCATCCTCGGCCCGGTCGAGAATCACCTGGCCCGCTTGGAGGAACTGAAGGCACTCGGCGTCGACCAGTTCGCCGTCTACCTCCAGCACGACGCCAAGGAAGAGACGCTGGCCGCCTACGGCAAGGACATCATTCCGGCGTTCTGAGCTGGAGTCGCTCGGCCGCGCGCGCCAACCGCAGTCCGGGGGGCGTCGCGCCGTACGACGTCGTGGGCGGATAGCCCGTGGTCACGGTCCGGATGATCAGCCCGGCGGACTCGAGGTCCTTCAACGCCAGCGTCAGCGCGCGGTTCGACGTACCGGGCAGGGCGTTGCGCAGCTCGGAGAAGCGACGCTCGCCGTCCACGAGCAGCGCGAGGATCGGCAAGGACCACTTCTTCAGGCCGACATCGCCGGCGTCGAGCTCCTGCAGCAGGTCCGTCAGCGCGGCGGCAGGCTCGGCGAGCCGGGCGCCGGTTTCGGTCAGCAGGTACTCCGGTCGCAGCGGGTGGCCGTGCCCCGGGTTGCGCCGGATGAGGCCGGCCTCGATCAGGAAGGCGAGCGTCCGGCTGAGGGACTCGCGGCTGACGCCGAGGGTGTGCGTCAGGTTCACGAAGCGGCCGCCGAAGCCGCGGTGCAGTTGGGCGAGCACCGGGACGGCCCAGCGGAGGTGGACCAGGGTCACCAGCGTTGACACGAAAGTAAGCTTAGTATAAAAACAGGACTATGAGTAGCATCGAGTACGACGGGCGCGCGACGTGCGCGCTCGAGGTTGCCGATCTGGAGCAGTCGCTCCGGTGGTACGAGCAGGCGCTCGGATTCGAGGTCGTGCACCGGCTGGAGTCCTGGGGCTGGGCCGAGCTGAGTACGCCGTTGCCGGGGATCTCGGTCGGGATCGGCCAGGTCGAGAAGCCGAAGACCGACGGCGGGGTGGTCGTCACCTTCGGGGTCCTGGATATCGACAAGGCCCGCGCGCATCTGGAGTCGCTCGGGACGCGCTTCGACGGCGAGACCCGGCAGATCGCGGACGAGGTGCGCCTGGCCACGTTCTACGACCCGGACGGCAACACGTTCATGCTCGCCCAGCGGCTGGTCGAAGTGGCACGGCCGACGGCCAGGGAGTCGTGAGCACACCACCGCGGCCGGGGATGGAGAGCCTTGCGCTCGTCCTGCTCCGGCGGCCGGCCCATCCACCCGCGCTGTCCGACGACGAGCAGGACCGGGTCCAGCAGGCCCATCTCGACTTCCTCGACGCGCTCCGGAAGGAGGGCGTGATGGGTGCGGCCGGTCCGTTCCGCGACCACGATGACGAGAAACTCCGTGGCCTGTGTGTCTATCGGACCGGCCTCGAGGAGGCCCGCCGACACGCGGCCGACGATCCGGCCGTGCAGGCAGGCATCCTCGAGGCCGAGGTAATCACCTGGTGGTTCCGCGCCGGCGAGATCCGGTTGGCCTGACCGCCGCACCGATCAGTGAGATCGTCGTTACTCGGCTTCACGATATGACAAATAGGTTATACTCTGACAGGTGAGCTGGGAGATCAGACTCCATCGAGAGGTCGAGGCGTGGTACCTGGCCATCTGCGAGAGTGAGCCGGAGACAGGCGATCTCATCGAGGATGCGATCGATCAGTTGGTCCGCGAGGGGCCGACAGCCGGGCGGCCATTGGTCGACCGGGTCAAGGGCAGTCGATTCCAGAATATGAAGGAGTTGCGACCGCCGTCGGCGGGGCAGAGTGAGATCCGGATGCTCTTTGCGTTCGATCCGGCGCGGGAAGCCGTCATCTGGTGGCAGGCGACAGGTCGGGTCGGTGGGAGAGTTGGTACCGGACGGCCGTTCCGCTGGCGGATGAGCGGTTCGCGGAACACCTGATCGCGCTGAAGGAGGAGGGGTGAGGATGAGCGACAACGCCAACTGGAAGGACGTCAAGGCCAAGGCGCGCGCCGCCGATCCGCGCACTGCCGCCGAGCGTGCCGCGGGTAAGGAGGTAGCCCGCGAGCGTAGGGAGTCCTACGTTCGCGGACATCAGCTTGCCGAGATGCGCAAGGCCGCGGGGATTACCCAGGCAGGTCTTGCGGAGTTGCTGCATGTCTCGCAGGCCCGCATCTCGAAGATCGAGAACGGCGAGATCTCCGGCATCGAGGTCATTCGTGCATACGTCGCCGCCCTCGGCGGCACTGTGGACCTCGTCGCAACGCTCGGTGACAGGACGTGGAAGGTCGCCTGATACTGCTGCGGGGTTACGGGTTCGGGGTCCAGCGGTAGGCGCCGGGGAGTAGGTCGGTGGCCAGTACTGAGCCGACGCCGTCCGCGGTGGGGAGAATGACGCGGATGCCTGGGTGGTAGTCGACCAGCACCTGGCGGTCCCGGCCGCATGGACCGACGACGCCGCGGCCTTCGTTGCCGACGGCCACGATGGTGGTGAGTTCGCGGGCGCCTTCCGCGCGGGCCCGGCCGAGGGCGACGAGTTCGGCGCAGGGGCCGCCGGTGAAGTGGTAGAGGTTGATCCCTGCGTACATCCGCCCGTCCACGCCGCGGACCGCGGCGCCCATGGTGTGGACGCCGTCCGGTCCGTCGGTGTTCGCGTCGACCGTACGGCGGGCGAGCTCGATCAGCTCACGGTCGTCGTCGGTCAGGGGTTGAATGTCCATCAGCCGGCGATCCGCTGGAGCTCGGCGTCGACGACCGACTTGACCTTCTTGATCTCGGTGGCCGGGTCGGCGCCGCTGCGGATGATCCGGTTGAGTGCGTCGGAATACGCCGTACCGGACTTGGGCGACCACAGGATCGGGGTCTGGGCGTGCCCGTTCTCGTTGACGAACTTCGCGGCGTCGGCGGCCGGGCCGGACGTGAGCTTGTCCGCCTTCGCGAGCAGGCTCTTACGGGCCGGGATGTGGAAGCCGTACGACTGCGCGAAGTCGAGCTGGTCGTCGGTCTGGTCGACCCACAGCCACTTGACGAACTTCTTCGCCGCGTCGACGTTCTTCGACTTCGCGTTCACGCACGAGCCGTAGGCGCCGACCGGGACACTCGGCTTGCCGGTGGTCGCGTTCAGCTTCGGCCAGGGGAGTACGCCGAAGTCGTCGGGGAACGCCTTCTGGATGGCCGGCAGGGTCCAGAGGCCGGTGAACTGCATCGCCGTCAGGCCCTGCGTGAACGCGGACGGGTCGGACCAGTCGGTCGGTGCCCCGAGCAACAGAACCTTCGAGGTCCAGAACTCGCGCAGCTTGCGCAGCGACTCGACCGCGGCGGGGTCGTCGAAGCCGAACTGGTTGTCCTCGGTCAGGTAGTCCAGCCCGGCCGACCACAGCGCCGGTCCGCCGAGGACGCCGGCGCCGCCGTCGTTGCCGACGAAGAGGCCTTTGGTGGCTCTTCGCAGTTGAGGGTGTAGCGGGGGTGGGCGCGTCGGTGGCCGGGTAGGGGTCGAGGTCTTCCGATGATGGGAGTTCTCACGCTGCCCAT
>NZ_JBVHFT010000019.1:0-141 GCF_055562215.1 Kribbella sp. NPDC020701
GACCAAGAGGACCAAGACCGGTGATGCTCACTCACACCTCCAGGTGGTCCCATGCTCGTGGCAACGAGGTGGTCCCATCACGCTGGCAAGCGACACCCCGCACAACTCCTCGGGACCCCGGACAACTCCCGGACTTCGGAC